>JBAYJD010000015.1:0-57866 GCA_041665305.1 Elusimicrobiales bacterium | reverse complement strand
ATGTTTGAAGACGGCGCCGAGCCAGCCGGCCTGGGTGTGGCATTGTGAACATGTTTGCGGATAGCTTCGCGAGACATGGTTGGGCGCGCTCTGGTAATTGGCCAGGTGGCAGGAGACGCAGTTCGTCATGGAGGCCGAATGTTTGAAGACGGCGCTTTGCCAGTTGGTCTGGTTATGGCACTGGGAACATGTTTGCGGATAGCTTCGCGAGGCATGATTAGGCGCGGCCTGGTAATCGGCCAGGTGGCAGGAGACGCAGTTGGTCATGGAAGCCGAGTGCTGGAAGACCGCTCCGAGCCAGGAGGTCATATTGTGGCACTGGGCGCAGGTCTGCGGATAATTCCTGGCGGCATGGCCGGGCGCAGTCTGATAATCCGCCAGATGGCAGGAGACGCAGTTCGTCCCTGCCGGGGGGTGCGTAAAGGTCGCTCCGGTCCATTTGGTCTGGGTGTGGCATTGGATGCAGTTTTGCGAATAGTTCTGTGAAACATGGTTGGGCGCTTTCTGATAATCCGCCAGGTGGCAGGAAACGCAGTCGGTCATGGAAGCCGAATGCTTGAAGACGGCGCCAAGCCAGCCGGTCTGGGTGTGGCAGTCGGCGCAGGTTCTCGGGTAGTTCCTGGCAAGGTGGTTAAGCGCGGCCTGGTAATTGGCCAGGTGGCAGGAGACGCAGTCGGTCATGGAAGCCGAATGCTTGAAGACGGCTCCCGTCCAGCCGGTCGTGGCGTGGCACTGTGAACAGATCCGGGGATAGTTCCGCGAGACATGGTTCGGCGCGGCCTGATAGTCCGCCAGGTGGCAGGAAACGCAGTCGGTCATGGAGTCGGAGTGTTTAAAGACCGCCGGCGTCCAGCCGGCCTGGGTGTGACACACCGAGCAAACCTGCGTGTAGTTCCTTGCGGCATGGTTCGGCGCCGCCTGATAATCCGCCAGGTGGCAGGAGACGCAGTTTTCCGTGCCCGCGTCATGTTTAAAAACCGCTCCCTGCCACTTGTTCTGATCATGGCATTTTCCGCAGGTTCGCGGATAGCCGCCGGCGGCGTGTTTGGGCGCGGCCTGGTAATCCGCCAGGTGGCAGGAAACGCAGTCGGTCATGCCTGGAGAGTGCCTGAAGAGGGCTCCCGTCCAGGAAGCGGTCCTGTGGCAGGCGGCGCAATCGCGGGAAAAACCGGAAGCGGCGTGATTGGGCGCCGCGGCGTATTCGCTCCGGTGGCATTGGTAGCATTCCCGCGGGACGCCCCGGAAATCCCCGGATTCCGCGCGGATATGGCATTGGTTGCAGCTCAGGACCGAGTGCATGCCCGTAAGGGGGAAGCGGGTGCGGGCGTGGTCCGCCACCTGGCGGCCCTGTGTGGTGCGCAATTCCCAGGAATCCTGGCCGTGGCAGCGCTTGCAGTCGCGGCCCATGGCTCCTTTGTGAGGATCTATATGGCAGCCGGCGCAGCCGCGCGCCGCGAAGATCTTTACCGGGCCGCGGTCGTTGTGGCAGCGCAGACAGGCCGCTTCGGTATGCGCGCCCTCCAGGGCGTATCCGGTTTCTTTGAAGTGGTCGAATTTAAAATCAGGACGCAGGACATCCCAGCGTCGGGCCACATGGCAGAGCGAGCATTTGCGCGGAAAAGTCGTGTGCGGCACCAGCGAGCCCCAGTCCTTGTTCCAGCGCAGGGGGCTGAGCGACTCTTTTTTACCGGCGGTCCCCATTTTCGGGGAGGGAGGCTTTTTGCGGCGTTCTTCCTCCATCGCCGCGCCTGCGCCTGCGCCGGCTTTATCGAACGTCCAGGCCTGACCGGAGTCGGCGGGGACGACATTTTTATTTTTAAGTCCGGCGGCCGAGGCCTGCCGCTGCGCCGGGGCCGCCGCGAGCATCGCTATGGCCGGTAAAATAAGAAAAAACCGGGCCGCCGCATAGCGCGGGTTGTTTTTATTCGACGCGGTTTTGATCAAAAAATCCAGCGGCAAAATTTTCACCTCGTAGACGTCCGGCTCCGGACGGGAGACACAACTGTATAATATTTAATAAACAGGTTCAATATCAGGCGGCGGCCCGGTGCCGGATGCGGAGCCCGGCCGGAATGCGCGGTTCAGCGCGGCGCGGCGTGGCAGTCTTCGCAGGAATGCTTGAGCGGTTTGTAGAGGGTTACGCGGCGGCCGTCCGGGGTAAGCGCCGGCGGGTGGCATTCTTTGCAGGCGACGCGGGAGTGGGCCGCGCTTAATTTGAAGCCGGACATCGTGTTGTGGTTGAAGACGGTCCTTTTCCACGAGGCGCTGTCGCGGTGGCAGTTCTCGCAGGTCGTCCTGCCCGCGCGGCGGAATTGTCCGGCGTGCGGGTCTTTATGGCAGAAAGCGCAGTCCTTGCGGGTCCCGGCGTAGCGCACGGCCTTTAACCCGGAATCGCGGATATGGCAGTCCGCGCAGCCGGCTTTGGCATGCGCGCCCAGCAGCGGATAGGCGGCCGCGTGTTCCGCGGCCGTAAAATGGGCGGGTTTAAAAGCCGTTTCATTATGGCAGTCCAGGCAGCCGCGCCTGGGGAATTGTCCGGCGTACGGGTCTTTATGGCAGGCTGCGCAGTTCTTCTGCGCGCGCGGGCGGCCGCCGGCCGAATGCCGTTCGGCATAAGGCCTGGCGGGGTCGTGGCAGCCGCGGCAGGGGGTCAGTTCATGGGGTTTCTCCAGCCGGAAGCCGGTCTCCAGGTGAAAGGCTTTCGTCATGCGCGCCCTGGCTTTGGTCCAGGGCGCCGCGCGGTCCGTGTGGCAGGTCCGGCATTGCGCGCGCCAGTCCGTCCTATGCGGAGAGGCATGGCAGTCATGGCAGGATTTCCCCGCCACGGCGCCGAAGATCTTTCCGGAAGCCTGCGCCGTGTCGCGCTGTTTGTGGCATTCGGCGCAGGATACGCCGGCGTGGGCGCCGCTCAGCGGGAAGAACTTGTCATGATCGAAGTTCCGTGCCGGCTTGAATTTGTCCTGGGTGTGGCATTTGGCGCAATCGGAAGCCCTGCCTCCCGCGTGCGGGTCCTTGTGGCAGAACACGCAGGCCTGGCTCAGGCCCAGGAAGGTCATGGAACGGTTAGTTTTCCGGAAGCGCGGCAGCGAGAACGGCGGGGCATGTTTTACATGGCATTCGGCGCAGGCCAGCTCGGAGTGGCTTCCTTTCAATGAAAATACGGTATGGGAGTGTTTGAAGGTTTCCGGGCCGCGGGCTAAGGCGCCGGGCACGGCGCCGCCCCAGGAAACCTTGTTTATCATGGCGAACTCCCTGCCGTTGTGATCCGAGTGGCAGGCGGCGCAGTTGCGGACCCTGTCCGCTATGGTCCGGCCGTGGTAGCCTTTGAGTTCCGAGAGCTCGGCGCCTATCTCGGAATGGCAGGACAGGCAGCCCGCCGTCAGTCCCGCGGCGGAATGGCATTTGCGGCAGTTGCCTATAAAAGAAGAGCCGGCCGCGGCCTCGTGCGGGGCGGAAAGTTCGCCGGGGGAGGAACGGAATAAAAGCAGCGACGCGCCGAGGGCCGCTGCTAGGACGGTCCCGAACACAAGAGGCGCGTAGCGGTGCTTCAGGATCATGGCGGGGGAAGTCCCAAACCGCCCAGGCTGACGGCCACCAGCACATGGAAGACGGCGAAAATTATCATCACTATGGAGAACCAGCGATGTAAGAAGCGCCAGACCCGCATAAGTTCCCGCAATTCGTGGTAGCGGGCCAGCCATCGTTTTTCGCGCAGGAAGCGATGGGCCAGCAGCAGCGTCACGGCCGTCGAAGCCGCCATCCGGGGCGCGGCCAGGACGGTCCGGCGCAGGTTCTCGAATTCCAGCGCTTCCTCGCGGTCCGAGTTCAGCACCGCTGTCAGAGCCGAGATCACGCCGCTCTGCGCCGCGGCGTCCGGCCCTTCGGGGGGCGCTCCGGGCAGGTCTACGCCTTGCTCGCTCAGCGCCCGCCGGTGCTCCTCTATGGCTTTTTCCAGCTCGCCCAGTTCAAGTTCCCGGCCTTGGGGGGAGCGGGGTACGCGCGTGTAAATATAGCGCCCCGCTATGCCGCTGAGCGCCACTACCACAAGCGAGATAAGCGCCAGGGCGGCCATGGGGTTGCGCAGCAGGAAGGAACTGTGGAGCAGCACGAAAAGAGTTCCTGTGATCCCGGTGAAGACATGCAGGGACATCCAGGATCTGAGGCTGCCGGGCCAGTCCCAGCGCACCAGCGAACTTCGCACCAGGTAGGACAGGCTGAGGATAATAAGGGCGAAACCGGCGATGCCGTACGCCAGGCCGAGAGTGCCGGAGGGGCGCAGCCGGGAATGTAATTCGCTCAGCGGCCTTTGGGCCGCAGGGAGAAGATAATAGGACCGGCCAAGCCACGCCGCCAGAGCCAGTCCCGCCGCGCAGAGCGGACCGAGAATCATGAAGACGGTGGAAGCGGCGCCGCGCTCGGAAGAATTCACGGTTTTTCCTTTTTTGCCGGCATTTTGTTCTCTACCGCCGCCGGTTCCGGCGCTTTGCCGAATTTTACGCCGATTTTTTGCAGCAGCGGAAAAGGCGGGTCTCCTCCGGCGCAGACGAAGACCCAATCCACGCAGAGTACGGCTTTCCCCTCGCCGCCGGGTCCGCAGGCGAGCATCGTCACCTTGTCGGTTTCGATACATTTGACCTGGGAGGACAGGATAAGGTGCAGGCGGTTCTCCGCCACGGCTTTTTCAAGGCGCTCCTTGTTGCGGCCGGTCAGGCGCGAAAATTCGTTCCTGCGGTGGGACAGCACCACATAAGTCCCGGGCTGCGCGCATAAACCAAGGGCCGCTTCCACGGCGGAATTGCCGCCGCCGACCACCAGCGCTTTCTGGCCCCGCAGGGCCGCGGCGTCGGCCAGCTCATACAGTACGCGCTCGGATTCTTCCCCCGGCACGCCCAGCTTGCGCGGCATCCCCCTGCGGCCCAGGGCCAGGACCACGAAACGGCTGGCATATACGCCTGCGGTGGTTTTGGTTTCAAGGATGCCGTCCACAGGCGTTATCATTTCGACGGCCTCGTTTATCCGGATCCTGATCCCGTGTCCGCTTACCACCGAATCCCACATTTTAAGCAGGTCTTCCTTGAGATATTCGTTTTCCCTGATCCGGCCGTAAAGCGGCATTTCCACGGCCTGCACCAGGGTGAGCTTGCGGCGCGGATATTTACGCACCGTGCCGCCCACATCGTCCAGGCTTACGGCGGCATAATCAAGCCCCAGTTCCACCGCCCGGAAAACGGCCGAGAGGCCGGCGGGGCCGGCGCCGACTATGAGGAGGTCGCGCACGCCCGGGAGCTTCGGCGCGGGTTCCGCTTTCAGGCGGCGGGCGATGTCGTCTACGGCCGATTTACCCTGTATTATGGCGTTCTTGACCAGGGCCATGCCGCCCAGCTCTCCCGCTATGTATAAGCCCGGCACGCTGGATTCCAGGTTGGGGCCCAGCACCGGGATGTCGGGGCGCTGTGAAACATCTCCCAACCCCACGGTTATGGCGCAGACCGGGCAGGCGGCTTCGCATTTGGCGCAGCCGATGCAGTGGGAGGCGTGGACCACGCGGGCGAGACCGGAGACCACGCACAGGACATCGCCCTCGTGGCAGGCGAGGACGCAGCTGCCGCAGCCGATGCATTTGTCCGCATGGATATGGGAATGCTGGGCCACGGCCTTATCGGCCCCGAGTTCTTTGGCCTCCTTAAGACCGGCGCGGAGCTTTATCTCGGCTTCGGCGTCGCGTTCCCGCTCCAGGCGGTGCTGCCAGAAGGCGATAAGGCCGAAAGCGGCGACGGCGGCGGTGACAACGGAGAAAGCAGCAAAATCCATGTTCTCTCTCTTCGGAAAGATGCAAGAGCGCGTGCGGCGGAATTTATGACGGCCGCCCAAGCCCATACACTAGGATTTTAGAAGTTTCCTGTCAATAAAACCCGCGTTAAAAAAAGTCTTGACAGCTTTCGCGTTTTATTTGGTAGGATATGCCGGAGAATCACAACGGCGTGGGTGAAGATGGTATTCGTTCGACGGAAATTCCAGGAGGCAACAATGCTTAAAAAATTGATCATCGGGCTCGCGGTATGCGCGTCCATGTCAGGCACGGCGGCGTTCTCTGCGGAAAGGACGGACTTCGACGGAACGGGAGTCGGCGGCGCGGTTGATACTCTTCAGGGAAAGCTTAACGCGACCAAGGTAGCCCAGGTCCCTGCGGCCAGGACCTTCACCATGGCGGCGGAGCCCAGGGTGTACGCCAAGGGGTTTATCAAGAAGGATCTTCCCGGTAAATACTGGAGCCATTTCAAATACAGCGATGTCAAGATCCCCAATGCGCTGGACCTGCGCCCGAAACTGACCCAGGTCGAGAATCAGGGTTCCTGCGGAAGCTGCTGGGCTTTCAGCCTTACCGCCACGCACCGCGACGGCCATGCGCTGGCCGGGACCGATCCGGGCCGCCTTTCCCAGGAATGGCTGGTGGATAACTCCACTTATGCCGCCGGCTGCCAGGGCGGCTACTTCGATTCGGCGAACGACTTTGTACAGCCCGGCGGACAGCCGCTCTGGTCGGCGTGTCCTTACAAGTCCGGATCCGGAAAGTGCGTCAGGGACCTTCCGTTGGCCGCAAAGATAAAAGGCTGGCATATGCTCGGCGAGCCGGGCAAGGGTCCGACCGTGCGCGAGATCGAGGCGTATATGACCAGTACCGGCAAGTCCATCTCCATCGGAGTGGCCGGCGGCGCCGGTGATTGGCAGAGTTATTCAGGCGGCGTTTACAACGCCTGTGTGACCGCCGAGATGGACCACATGGTGAACATAGTGGGCTGGGACAACGAGGGCGCCGCGTTCGACGCGAACGGCAATCTGCCCCCCGGCCAGGGCGTGTGGATCATACGCAACAGCTGGGGACGGTATTGGGGCGATAACGGCTACATTACCACCAAAATGACCGATCCTTCAGGCAACCGCTGCAATAATGCGGCGCAGGAAGCCGCCTACTTCGACTTTTAAAAGGCGATGATCAAAAAAAGCGCGGCGTACGGGATCTTCCGTACGCCGCGCTTTTTTTTGCGCGGGGCCCGTCCGCGGGCCGCCGCCGCGCCGTTATACCGCGCTTCTTACCGCCCAGCGGAGTTTGGCGCAGGAAGCGCGGGGGTTTTTATTCTGTTCCTCCGGCGAAGGGCGCAGACAGGTGGGGGCCACGCCTGAGTAGATCCCCCCGGCTTCTCCTCTGGCGAAAGATTTTTTCACTCTGCGGTCCTCTCCCGAATGGAAGGACAGGATCGCGGCTCTTCCGCCGGGTTTCAGGCACCAGGGAAGAGCCTCTAAAAAACGGTCCAAGACATTCAACTCCTCGTTCACTTCTATCCGCAGCGCCATAAAGACGCGCTGGAGCGACCGTTTTATGGAATTATCCGTTTCTTTTGAAGGGAGTTTCTCCAGGGCGGAGCGCACGAGGTTCGAGAGCTGCGTGGTGGTCGCGACCGCGGCCGGGCCGCTTTTAACGGCGCGCGCTATGGCCTCGGAGTGAGGCTCATCGGCGTTCTCTTCAAGCAGCTTCGTAAGCGCTTTGACATTTATCGACTTAAGCAGTTCCGAGGCGGGCGCTCCACGCGCCGGGTTCAGGCGCAGGTCCAGCGGCCCGTCCAGCTTGAACGAAAAGCCCCGCTGGGGATTGTCCAGCTGCATGGAGGAAACGCCTAGGTCCGCCAGGATAAAATCGAACCCGCCGCCCGCCTCCGGCAGAAGGCCCAGGATGCCGGCGAAGTTCATTTTCCGGGGGATAAAAACTTTTTCGGAAAAACCGAGGCCGCGCAGGCGCGCTTCCGCGCGCGGGAGTTCCAGCGGGTCCACATCCAGGGCGAACAGCCTGCCCCCCGGGCTTAGGCGCGCCAGGAGCTCAAGCGCGTGTCCGCCGAACCCCAGCGTGGCGTCCAGGCCGGTCTCGCCGGGCTTCGGGTCCAGGACCTCAAGGACTTCTTTTACGCAGATGGGGAGATGCATTCCGGCCGGCGTGCGGCCTTTAGCTATGATGTGCGCCACCTCACGGGCGTATTTTTCGGGGTTCAGCTCTTTATATTTCTCTTCGAACCGGCGGGGGTTCCTGCCGGAGTAGCGGACGCGGCGTTTATGGGGCTTCGGAGTTTCCTGCGGCCCCTGGGGTTCCGGTCGGTCGGGTTTCATCATTAAAAATTTTTGCGACAAAAATTTTTACAACACCCCGCTCTGAAGGGCAGGGGCACCTTGCAGTAAGCGCTATAAAGCGTCATGCTGCGACTATTATAGTGTACCTGCCGCCGCGAAATTTGTCAAACGCGAAATTTGCGGTGAAGTTTAGTTAATTGCTTTAATGATGCGGGTTGAAAGGTCGTGTCGCAACCATAAAACCGGCGGGAGGAAGAATGAAGACAGGCTGCGTTAATATTTTTTGGAGCGCTGCATGTGCGGTTCTTTTATCGGGCATGAGTTTCAACTGTCAGGCCGCCGGTGAGCGCGCGGCCGCTCCGGCCGTTTCGGCGCAATTATGGCTGACGAAGACCGACGGCTCCGTATTGTTCCGCAAACAGCCGGATTTGATCCGGTTCCTGCCTTCCGCCGAGCTCTCATCGGCGACCATAAAGATAGAGCCGCTGACGACCTATCAGAAAATGGACGGTTTCGGCTGCGCCCTTACCGGCGGCAGCGCGCAGCTGCTCAACAGTATGCCTGAGGCGGAAAAAGCGAAACTGCTCCAGGAGCTGTTTTCGACCGGGGAGGAGGCGATAGGAATCAGTTATCTCAGGATCAGCGTAGGAGCCTCGGACCTGGACGAAAAAGTGTTCTCATACGATGACCCCTTGTCTGGTAAGGATGATCCCTCGCTGGCGGGTTTCAGTATCGCCCCCGATAAACAGGCCCTTATCCCGATACTTAAGCGGATCCTCGCGATCAACCCTGAAATTAAACTTCTAGCCTCTCCCTGGTCCGCGCCGGCATGGATGAAAACCAACAGGCAGGCCAAGGGCGGCTCGCTAAAGACCGAATATTACGGGGTTTATGCGCGATACCTGGCCGAATACATAAAGGCGATGCGGCTGGAAGGGATCGAGATAGACGCTCTCACCATACAAAATGAGCCGCTGAATCCCGATAACACCCCCAGCATGTTCATGCCGGCGGAGACCCAGGCGCTTCTTATTAAAAAATACCTGGGCCCCGCGTTCAAGAAGGAAGGCATAAAAACAAAAATAGTGCTTTATGATCACAACTGCGACCGGCCGGAATACCCGCTGGAGATCCTGGCCGACAGGCGGGCCAGGGGCTACATAGACGGCTCCGCTTTTCATTTATACGGAGGGAAACTGGAGGCAATGTCCGAAGTGCATAAAGCGTATCCCGATAAAAATATTTATTTTACCGAGCAATGGGTGGGCGGGCCCAGTAATTTCGCGGCGGATCTGAAATGGCATCTGGGGACGCTTGTCGTGGGCGCGGTAAGGAACTGGAGCAAAACCGTCCTGGAATGGAATCTGGCCTCGGACCCGGAGTACAAACCCCATACCGAAGGCGGGTGCGACAAATGCCAGGGAGCTCTGACGATAGGCCCCGGCATTTTAAAACGCGATGTGGCCTATTATGTCCTTGCGCACACCGCCAAATTCGTAAGGCCGGGGTCGGTAAGGATCGCGTCCAACCTGCTGCCGTCCCTGCCCAACGCCGCTTTCAAAACGCCTTCGGGAGCGATAGTCCTTATCGTTGTGAACGAAGCTTCCGTTCCCGCCGAATTTAAGATCCGGTATCAGAATAAAACCGCGGCCGTAACCCTTCCTGGCGGCTCCGCCGGGACTTATGTGATCGGCGGGTAATAAAACATCGTCTCACGGCAGTTTATTCGCCTTCGAAAAAAACGATGAACCGGTCGATGTATCTGGCGTAATGCATGGCCGTATGCAGATGCCCGAGGGTCGAGTGGATCACCGCGGGGTATCTGCCGTACCTTCCTTCCTTGGGCTTTGAGAAGGCGTTGTAAAGTTTTTCCTGATAGGCATCGGGGACGAACTGGTCGTCGTGGCTTATCACCATTATGAAATCTTCGGGGTTTCTCAGGCGCCCGAAATCCAGGGGGTCTACGGTCATCGCTTTTTCCATATAGGCCCTGAACTCCTCCAGGCTGGAGATCCCCTCGGCCTTCATCCTTTCATTTCTTGTGCGTTCGGGCGGAAAAAAATGCGTGTCGGTTATTATTCCGGGGATGTCTCCGCCTCCCGAGATCTCCCCGGCTTTTTTGATCCGCAGTTCGACCCCGAACAGAAGGGCCGTCCTTATCCCGCCCATGCTTATCCCGAAAGCGTAGAGTTTTTCTTTATCGACCTCCGGGAATGTTTCAAGCAGATCCACGCACATTCTTCCGGTTATGGCTTCCCTTATAAAAAGGTCGCTTAGTTTGTCCAGCGGGCGGTTCTCATCGGTGAGCGATTCGCGCGTATTAATGATCGCCGCGTTATAGCCCTTTTTGGCGAAATGCCTGGCGGCCCAGTCGCTTATCGACCTGTCACCGGTGAAGTGCATCGATATTATGACCGTCGGGCGGGGGCCCGGCAGATAGGTTTTGTAGTAGGTGTAGCGCTGCTTGAACACCCCGATCTGGCGCAGGGGGTCCCTGATAAGGAGCTCGATCGGTTCTACGGAGTAGCCATGGTGGGCGGCGGCGTGATTCCTTGTGACATAAAGCATGTCCGACTTCCGGTAGTCAAAGAGTTTAAGCTTTTCCAGGATAGGGTCCGTGGATGCGGTTATGCCGCTTCTTGTTTCGACCGGGGGCAGGGGGACGGCAAGCTCCGTTCCTGGGGCGGAGACTAGGCCCTGTTCGAAAGCGGTCCCCGCGTATAGAAGAGGGGGCATGGACGAGAGTGAAATGATGGTTAAAAGTGTTCCTATTACCCTGGTCATACGGGTTTCACCAATCCTGAAAAATTCATGGAGAGCTCCGGCACGATACGGCATAGGCCGCGATTTAAAGCCGTGTCCTCCGCGTATAGTGTACCCGGAGCTCATGGAACAGGCATGGGTACAAAGGGTTGAACGATCCGGTCTTTGGGCCTATAAAATTTTTGCGGCAAAAATTTTTACCATGTCCCCCCCTGAAGGGCGGGGTTGCCTTGCGGTATGAGGGAGTTTGGCTGTTGAGGTTCGCCCACCTTCGGCAGACTATGATTCGAAGTCGCCGGCTCGGTCTCCTCACTACTCAGTTGCTGTTCCGGCGGCGGCCTGCCGTGGATCATAATACCCGAAACAGTATGGGTCCAATAACTATCGGGTTATGCCCTTTAGACTCTTTGCGGAACCGGTGGTTTGCGCTAAACTCTATTCGTTACGAAAATAGATGCATAAGGAGAAATACTTATGACGAAACAGTTAACAAAAAGAATCTTCACCGCGCTGGCGGGACTTTCTCTGGCACTGGCCGTGAACGCGGCTGCGGTGGATGAAAAAGGCCTGACCTGCGCTTACGGCATACCAGGTTTAAATGAGTCGGATCCCGAAATACTTCTGGGCGTTTTCCGGGTGGAAGTGCCTTTCAAGGCCGGGACGGAACTCCTGTCGGATTCGGGATTAAGCGTGCTGGATTTTGATAATCATACCGAAACGCAGGTGTCTATCGTATCGCACCAGCCCACGGCGAGACAACTGTACGCTTTCACAGTCGCCGAGCCGGCGGTGGATTCCATCAAGGTTTCGGTCTCCAGCGAATCATTTAAAGGCAAGTATGCGGGAGTGCCGGAAGAGCTTGCCAAACAGGCGGTCGCTTCAACCGCCGCTTTTGTCTTCGCGAACGGGGTCAGCGAGGATTTGCCCGGTCTTTGCTTTGTGGTAAAGTCGCCGGAGATTCCCCGGCCAGTTGGAACATTCTTTATCCGGCCTCGATAAGCGGTTGGGAGCTTGTCTGGCATTAGGCTTTTAGCCATATCTGACCCGAAAGGCCCAAAAATATATAGGTCTAAATATCAGCCAAATTGGAACTATCAGCCCTGTCGGATCACCGTGGTTTGCCTTAAACTATAAGCGTCGGCGAAATGTGTGAATTTGGAGGAGCGCGGCGTGTCGCCGCCGGCGTCGGAAGGGCGGAAAATGCGGTGTTAAACCAGTATGGAGAGGAGAACTTATGAAAAAAATACTTATGATGGCTGTTCTTATAGGGGTGACAGGCGGAGCATATGCGTATGACCTCAACGATGCGGCCGCTGTGAATGCCAAAACATTGGAAGCGCTGGTTCCGGCAAAGACCCTGCCTGAAGCGGATAAGATCGAACTGGCGGATCCCAACCTGAAAGCATGTATCGAGATCTATTCCGCCGATTCCACTGTCAGTGATGTGGCGGCTGTTTGCGGCGAGAAGACGATGAATTTCGACTTCACCGCCAAAGAGTTCAAATCGTGCTACAAAAAGAGCGGCTCCAGGCTCAGCAGCCCCGGCGCCGCAGCGGATGCTTGTATAGCAAAGAGCGAGGCCGCCGAAACGGTGAGAAATATGAAGACATGTATGAAGATCAACTCCCAGTATAGCGGTTCCTTCGGCAGCGCGGCAAGTCTTTGCGCCATAAAGACCAAGGAATTCGATTACTATGTCAACTTTAAAGCGTGTCTCAGTATGTACGCCAAAGAAGCCGACGCGGAGGGTGTTTGCATCCGGAAGATGCAGTAACTCGGCTTCCTGAATGGAGAAAACGAAAAGGGCTTCCCGATGATCACGGGAAGCCCTTGCTGTTTATCGATCGTTATTTCAGGTGCTTTGAAATAATACCGGCCAGCTCGAACATGTTCACCTGCGGTTTGCCGAAAAGTTTCAGCAGCTTCTCGTCTGCGTTGATATTCCTCTTGTTTGTCTTGTCTTGCAGGCCGTTCGCCTTTATGTAGTCCCACAGTTTCTTTATCACTTCCGTCCTCGGAAGGGGGTCGTTCCCCACCACGGCGGCAAGCTCGGCGTCGGGCTGAAGAGGTTTCATGAATTTAGGATTTGCCATTTTAGTCTCCTTTATAGCTGCTATAGGTCGTCTGGCTGCAGGTTAAGGGCTCGCGGCTCGTTACCGGGTCCCGAGCCTTCAGCCGCGACGGTACTTGCCGCAGCCTGTCCCCATAAGCAGCTAGTTAGATACTACCAAATTCTCCGCCGTTTTGCCGATATTTTTATAAACCGTCTTCCACATCGTCCCTCTGGAATTTTGTATAGTTGAAATTTTATGCAGGGAATTTATCCGCAGGTCCGTTCAGGGAATACAAGGCGCCTGGCCCTTATAGGGGCCGGCGGTTTTTTGCTTAGTTTTATTTCCAGCTTTTTTATAGTGTTTTCTTGCTCGCTTTTTTTAAAAACTCTGGGCGCGACGGCGCTTCCAGGGTATTATATCGTCTTAAACCTTTTGTCGGCGTTTCTGGGGGCCTGTCTTTTTGCAAGGGATTCTTCCGGGGTGGCCGGACTCCGGATCTCAAACGCTTTATTGGCGGCATTTTGCCTGGCGGCCGGTTGCGTATATTCTCCCGGTAATAAGCCTCTCATCTTTACGGCGTATCTGGCCGTCATGCTTTTTCAGATCTATTCGCTGATCTTTTACTGGAACCTTATCTGCCACAGTCTGAGCATGTCCGAAATAAAAAGGTTTACGGGCGGCATAACGGTATGGATCATGCTGGGTTCCATAATAGCCGGGTTTGCGGTAAAGCCGGCGATGTATATCTTTTCCGAAAGAGAGATCTTTCTGCTGGGGGCTGCGCTGATCCTGCTTTTTACGTTTACGCTGGAGGCGCTGTCGGCGGGGTTCGGGCTAAAAAAAGAGAGGGAGGCCCCTCCGATGCGGAAACCGGCTCTGCGCGAACTGCTCGGCGCGGATCTGCCGGGCCTGCTCGGCTTTTTTACATTCGGTTTTTGCGTTATCCGGTATCTTGCGGAGTACCAATTCTCGCTCGGCGCCGCGCAGCGTTTCTTGGGCGCGCGCGAACTTTCCGGTTTTTTGGGAGAGTTGCACGCTGTCACAAGCTGCGCGATCCTGCTCTGGCAGACGGTTTTTGCCGGCAGATTTTTCGGCGTCTGGCCGGCGGCTGTTTCATATTGGGTGATAGCCGCGGTCTGTCTGGTCCTTTCAGCCTCGGTTTCCGTCCGGCCCGAGTTCGCGCTGCTCGCGGCGTTTAATTATTCCGCGATATTTTTCACTAAAACGCTTAAGAGCCAGGCGCAGGTCGTTTTTTTAAAGGCGGTCCCGGCCGGGGCCAGGTCGCGGGCCAATTTTCTGCTGGGCGGTATTGCGCAGTCCGTTTCCGTGGCGGCCGCCGGCCTGCTGATATTATTTTTAAATCATTTCGGTTTCAGGCTCAGGGCTTTTTTTATCATAGCGTTCCTCCTGTCGGTCCTGCTGGTCCTGGTAAGCGCCAGACTTAACAAAGCGTATATCCACATGCTGTTAAGAAGCATCAGCCCCGATTTTCTGATCCGCTCCGGCGGGCTTAATTTGTTCTCCGGCCTGACAAGCCGCCGCGGCGCGTGGAAAACCAGGAACAGGCGCCTCTATATCCTTAACGCTCTTGAAACCCTGAAAACCGGGGGGGCGCCCCTGGCTCTTGTCAACGCCCTTAAAACGCTCTCGAACCTGGACTCGGCCGATTCCGTCGCCAGTATAGCTCCTTTTATGAGGCATCCGAATGCCTGGGTAAAAAGCGCCGCGATCCTGGCCGTTCTCAGGCTCGCGCGGGAACCGGCGCAGGCCTCCAGGGCGCGGGAAGCTCTTTCGGAGATGGCCGCCTCCGCCGGAAGTTTCACCAGGGCGCTGGCGGCTTCGACCGGGAAAAAGCTGGAATTGAAAATGTTCGACCCGTATCTGGAAACTTTCCTGGACGACGAGGATCTTGAGGTGAGAAGGGGCGCGCTGGTGGCGGCGGCGCGGCTTGAAACCCCGTCGCTTATCCCGGTTTTTAAACGCATGGAGCTAAAGGCTGAGAATGTCTCCCTGCGGCCGCTGCTGGCGCGCGCTTTATCCCGCGCCAGAGGCTTCGACAGCCGCCTGCTCGCCTCCCTTGAGAAACTGCCGGATAAATACCGGGCCAGGGCCAGGCACATACTTCTGTTTATCAGCGGCGAGGGGCCTTTTTCCCTCGCGGTACGGGCGCTGACCCGGCTTGACCCTCCGCTGGCGGTGATAGTTTTAAAAGTCCTCAGGGACCATGGCGGGAACAGCAGGGTGTTGGCGGTTTTGCGCGCCTGTATGGCGGATAAACGGTTTTCGCTGGAGCCTGTGATAGCGGCCTCCGTCGGTTCCCGGCCCGTCGCGGCGACTATGCATAATATTTTTGACGACCTGGCCGCGCATTGTCCGCGGCAGGAGGTCTATGCCGATCTTTCCGCTTTTCTGGAGAGCGGTCCTGGCGGAAGGAAGGAGAAGGAAAAAACGGAGAAACTTTTTTCCCTGGTGTTGAATTATGTCCTTGGCTGGAAAACCGGGGAAGAGGTCAGGGCGAAACTGATGGGGCGGGGAGAGACCGGCGAACTGGCCAGGGAGATCATAGAATCCTCGGTCCAGGACGCGCGGATCAAAGAGCTGGTCTATAAACTCCTGCGCTCCCAGCCGTCCGCCGCGTAATTTAAAAAAATAAAAATTTTTGCGGCAAAAATTTTTACCATACCACGCCCTTTAGTCCGGAGTTGCCTTGCGGTAAGAGAGAGTTTTGCCGTCGCAAGTATTAAGGGAGAAAGAAATTTACAACTCAATCTCCGCCGATAAGTTCCCTGAATTGGCCGGATGAAAGGGGGATATCCGCCGTCACCGGACATTCTATTCCGATCACATTTCCGGCTGCGTTTTTAAGGCTGATGATCGTAGACATGGAGCCTTGGCCCCCGAAAAAAGATGCAAGATAGGAGATCCTGCTGATCGTAAAAGCGCTGTCCGGGGTTAATTTCCGGGATCCCGTGACCTGAGCTATACAGGTGAACGCGCCATGCTCCAGCGATATGGGCTGGAACCCTCGGGCATTTAAAAGAGCGGCCCTTTTGATCTTAACGATCCGGCCCGCTCCATAATCATTCTGCATGGGCGAATAATCCTTCAGGTAATTTCCCTTTGAAACAAATTCATCGTGGAGTAATTTCCGCAGGCTGCCGCAGCCTCCGAGATACCGGGTGGCCAGGGGGAACCGTCCGGCCATTACAATGCAGGTCTGGGCCGCTTCCTCCGCGGCGCATTCCTCGTGTTCTCCCAGCAGGTGGGCGAATTCATGGATAAGAATATGCGCCTTGAATTGTTCTTCAAAAAACGGGGTGCAAAGGAAAATGTTGTTCCCCGCCCTTGACGCCACGGTCGGAGAGCCGTCGGCGTTCTGTTTATAGCAAGCGGCTTTATATAAGCCAAGTCCAGCGTTCCCCATTAGCCGGTAGTCGTCAAAATATGAAAAGATCTCCGAAGAGCCGTTTGTGCGGCCGAGCACGGCTTTTAACGCGGTTATCAGGCCGCCGTAGGTTCTAAAGTTTGCGGAAAGCATGGGGCGTTTTTGCGAAAGCGCGTCGCCGTTTTTTTCGGCCAGAGCGAGGATCTTCCCGGCTTCGGCCAGGGCTTCGTTCAGCATTTGTCCGCGGGTTTTCGGCTCGTTTACCGGTTCCACGGCAAAAAGACCGCCGGTAAAAATAAACAGGAGCGCCGCCGTTATCACCGATAGGTTCATGCGTATAGTTTACAGCGGGTTTTGCCGGACGTCATGGGTATAAAGGCCGCCTTATCAGTGGGACTATCGGGCCAGGGCCGGTTTTTGTATCATAATTGCGGGGTCATATGCGCGGAGCCTTTGTTAAATTTTGAAATAATTAAAAATCTTTGCGGCAAAAATTTTTACCATACCCCGGGGTAAGAGGGACAAATTATGAAACAGCATTGGAAAAGAAGGCAGTGCAGGCCGTCCGCCGGCGGCCAGGCCTCCGTAATAGAAGGCGTGATCCAGCATCATGGGCGGTTCGCATTTTTACTTGCGGAAACCGAGGGCGGTTCCGACGCTTTTCTTCGCGGGCGCGGGCTTGATCTGGCTATGGACGGAGACCGGGTGCAGGCGCGCGTGCGCCGCGAACCCGGCGGCCGGTTTTCCGGAGAAATAATAAAGGTGGTGAAGCGCGCCCGCACCTCCATTGTCGGCATTCTGAAGCCTGTGCCGCGCGGCTGGACAGTGTGTCCCGAAAAGGGTTCGGCGCCGCCGGCGCAGGTCACCGGCTTTGCGCCTAAAATAACGCCCAAAGAAGGTTTTTTTGCGGTGCTTGAAATTACCCGCTGGCCCACCACAGGCGTCGGAGCGTCCGGCCGCGTTATAGAAGTTCTGGGGGGGCCGGATGATACGCGCGCGCGCATTACTTCGCTCCTGAGGGCCCGGGGCATCGTGGAATCGTTCCCCAGGGAGGCGCTTGAGCAAAGCTCCGCGCTTCCTGCCAGGCTCCAGCCCGCGGATTGGAAAGGCCGCGAAGAATTGTTCCACCTGCCCATCGTGACCATTGACGGCGCGGACGCCAAAGATTTCGACGACGCGGTTTCCATTGAAGCGCTCGCGGGCGGGCTTATCCGCCTGGGTGTGCATATCGCCGCCGTGAGCCATTATGTGAAAACGGGCACCCCGCTGGACAAAGAGGCCTATGCGCGCGCCACCAGCGTTTACCTCCCCGACAGGGTGGTGCCCATGCTGCCGCCTTCTCTTTCCAATAATCTGTGCAGCCTGGTCCCGGACCAGGAACGGCTGACGCTTTCCGTATTCATGGATGTGAATTCAGCGGGCAGGGTGGCCGGGCGGCGCATGGCCGCCACCGTCATCCGTTCCTGCCGCCGCTTCACTTATGAAGAAGTGCAGACCCTGCTTGAGGGGGGGAAAGTGCCCGCCGTGCCGAAGGCCGCGGCCGAGGCCGTTCTGCGCATGGGAGCCTTGGCCGCGGTTTTGTATAAGCGCCGTGTGGACAGGGGCGCGCTGGATTTCGATCTCCCGGAATACAAGGTGGTTACGGACGCCGGGGGCAGGCCGGTGCGGGTGGCGCTGCGCCCCAGGCTGCAAAGCCACCGCCTCATAGAAGAATTCATGTTGCTTGCCAACGAAGCCATAGCGACCGAACTTATGGCGGCGAAGATGCCCTTCCTGCACCGTCGTCATGATGTCCCGGACCCGCTGAAGCTGAAGGCGCTGGCAAAAACGCTCGGCGAACTCGGCCTGTCCGCCGGGGGATTGCTGGGCGTGGACCCTCATAAAGGTTTGCAGGACGTGCTGGCGCGCGCGCAGGCTCACCCGCTGGCCGACATTATAAATTCTCTGATCGTGCGCAGCATGAGGCAGGCCGTTTACTCGCCTGAGTCCGCCGGACATTTCGGCATCGCCGCGAGGGCCTACGCTCATTTCACCTCGCCTATCCGCCGGTATCCGGACCTGATGGCCCATCGCGCGGTGGAAGCCCTGCTGGCCGGGAAAAAAGAAAACCATGCCGCCCTCCCGCTGACCGCGGCAGGAGCGCATTGTTCGGAACGGGAGCGGGCGGCCGCCGAGGCCGAGCATAAGGCCGTGGATATCCTGCGGGCGGAGCTCCTTAAAGATCAGGTCGGCTCTATAATGGACGGCAGAGTAACTTCCGTGATAGAATCCGGCGCCTTTGTTATGCTCGGAGATACAGGAGCCGAGGGTCTGCTGCGCGCCGTCCGGTTCAAGCCCGGAGATAAAATCAAGGTCAGGGTGGACGCCGTGGACACGGTGGAAGGCAAAATAGACCTTTCCCTCGCGGGTCCCGCCGGGCCGCGGCAGCCCGCCGCGCAGCAGCTGAACGCTCCCCGCATCCGTACGGATTCAAGACCAGCCGGGCGGCAAACGGCAAAAGCCGGGAATCGTTGGAGCGTTCCGCGCCGTAAAAAACGAAGACGCTGACCTTTCCTCTTCCAGCCGATAAACAGCGGCCCGCGGCCGGGCCGCCGTTTCTTTGTCCTCCATCCCCTGCGGCCCGGCCGCCTTTTGTATAATGTATACTGTTCCCTATGGACGCCTGGTAACCGGGGTAGTTATGTCCCGCGGACCCGAAAATAGTTGTTTTCGGGTGAAAACGAAACGACAGTACGCTGTCGGGCGCCGTTTGTATACTATAAGCAGTCAAACCGTGAATTTGGCGCGTCTCCGCCCGGGGCGGACCGGCGAAAAACCTTACTGGAGGATATTGATATGGGTAAAGAAGAAAAAGATAAAGCGCTTGAAATGGCGCTTTCGCAGATAGAGAAAAGTTTCGGTAAAGAAGCCATCATGCTGCTCGGCGAGAAATCGTCAAGGATCAAAATAGAGGCGCTGCCCACCGGCGCGCTGTCGCTGGACCTGGCGCTGGGCATAGGCGGGCTTCCCCGCGGCCGTGTGATAGAGGTCTACGGGCCGGAAGCCGGCGGAAAAACGACTCTGACCCTGCATATCCTGGCGGAAGTCCAGAAACGCGGGGGCATGGCGGCTTTTATAGACGCCGAGCACGCGCTTGACCCGATGTACGCCAAGCGCCTGGGAGTGAATATCGACAACCTCCTTATTTCCCAGCCCGATTCGGGCGAGCAGGCCCTTGAGATAACCGAGAAACTGGTCCGTTCCGGCGCCGTGGACCTTATCGTGATAGATTCAGTGGCCGCCCTGGTCCCCAAGGCCGAGATAGAAGGCGAGATGGGGGACCAGCATATGGGCCTCCAGGCCCGGCTGATGAGCCAGGCCCTGCGCAAGCTCACTTCGATCATGGCCACCACCAAGACCACGGTCATCTTCATCAACCAGCTCAGGCACAAGATCGGAGTCATGTTCGGCAGCCCGGAGACCACCCCCGGCGGCCTGGCGCTTAAGTTCTATTCCTCGGTCCGGCTGGATATCCGCAAGATCGAGACCATAAAACAGGGCGATGTGGTCACCGGCGCGCGCATCCGCGTAAAAGTGGTGAAGAACAAGGTCGCCCCTCCCTACCGGCAGGCGGAATTTGAGATGGTCAACGGCGTGGGTATTTCGGCTGAGGGCTGCGTCCTGGACATGGGCGTTGAGACCGGCCTTATAGAGAAAACCGGGACCTGGTTCATATACAAGACCGAACGCATGGGGCAGGGCAGGGAAAACGCCAAGATGTATCTTAAGACCAACCCCGACAAATATAAGGAAATAGAAGCCGAACTGCGCTTCCGCTTCCTGAACCCGGGCATGACCTCTCCGGCGGCCCAGGCGGAGGAGAAAACCGCGGGGGCGGTTGCGCCGGGCCAGGAAGAAAATCCTGCGGGCAAAAGATCCGACAGGTCCGAAAAAAGGGAAAAAGTCGGAAAGAGATAAGTGAAGAAATTAGCGCCGTGGGCGGCGGAGTTCTACCGGTATTTGTCCCTGGAGCGGGGCCTGAGCAGGAACACCTGCCTGGCCTACGCCGGGGACCTCGGCGCTTTTCTGGAGTATTGCGAGGCTTTGAAGCGCGACCCGCTGAAGGCGGATGCGCAGTCCGTCGAGGAATATCTCTGGTCGTTGAAGGCGGATAAGAACCTTAAAAGTTCCTCCATCTTCAGGAAGACGGAGGCTTTGCGGTCGTTTTACAGGTTCCTGATGCTGGAAGGAAAGCTCGCCGCGGACCCGACGCGGAACTTTAAGGCGCCCAAGATGCCGTCCCGCGTGCCGAAGTTCCTTTCCGAGCGCGAGATGGAAAAATTGCTCGCCTGCCCGGCTAGGGATAATTTCGCGCGGATGCGGACCGTGGCGGCCATAGAACTGCTGTATGCGGCCGGTTTGCGCATCTCCGAATTGCTGAGCCTGCGCCTGGAGGCCGTGAATCTCCAACAGGGCTGGCTGCGCGTTTTCGGCAAGGGGGCCAAAGAGCGCATCGTGCCGGTGCACCAGGCGGCTTTGGAGACCCTCAAAAAATATATGGAACTGCGCCAGGCGGTATTCGGCGGGAGGCCGGCGGCCGCGGAGATCTTCGTGAACCGTTCGGGCAAAAAAATAAGCCGGGTCCAGCTCTGGAAGGATATTTTAAAACTGGGCAGGGAGGCCGAGGTCCGGATGCCGGTGCATCCCCATCTTTTCCGGCACACCTTCGCCTCGCATCTGGTGCAGGCGGGCGCGGATCTGCGGTCGGTGCAGGAAATGCTGGGGCACGCGAGCCTTAACAATACGCAGATCTACGCTCATGTGGAAAAATCCGGCGTCAAGGCGGCCCACGAAAAATTCCACCCGGATAAATAAAATGATAGACGAGCATAACGATATTTTCGATTCCAAGATAACGCTGCACGACCGGCACCGGTTCGAGATAAAACTGGATATGGACCTGCCGAGGTCCTCCCGCACGGTCTATGAGCTTGAAAGTTATTTCTTCGTGCCGCGCGCCCTGAACATCGGCCCCAGCACCTACACCAAGGAAGATTTTTACAACACCAACCAGCGCTATATCCGGTTCAAGACGCCAAAGATCAGCCTGTCTAAACTTTGCGATCCCGGACTAGAGACCTCGCCTTTGAACAGGGTGAAGGCAAATCTGTCCAGGATCCTTTCGGGTTCCAATGATCCGGCCCTGGTGAAAATGGTCTACGATGAGTTCAAGCTCCTGGGCTGCGTTATCAGGGGCGAGATCCGGGACCATGTGAAGATGTTCTCCGCCGACCTGGAGACCTATGTCCCGCAGCCTCCGGAGCGGGGCGGGAAGCTGTTCGTAGGCGAGGGGCTTGAAAATTTCCTCGTCGACCTCAAATATCTGTGCGGCCGGATAGACGCCCTTAAAGCGGAAGCGCTGGCGCCGGCCGTGCCTGTGAAACTGAGGGAGACCTTCAAGTTCTTCGACGAGTATTTGAGCCTGATCCTTGAGGAATACCTCACTTCCCTGCTGGCCGCGCTGCGCCGGAACCCGGCGGCGCTGGCCGTGTTCGGGAATATCGAACAGGAACTGGCCGCCTTTGTTCTGTCGCAAAGCCGCTACCGCGCCGTCATGAACTACCCCTCCGTCCTCAGGGAGGGGGAGAACAATGAAGTGATAATATACAGGCGCGGCGTGCTTAAAAAATTCATTTCGAGCGTGCTATACCTTAAACCCGAGCTGGATGAATGGCAGACGCTTACCCAACTGCTCTTCGGCCTGGCCGCCGGCCTGGCGATGCTGTTCGCGGTCGCGGCCACCATTTACGCCCAGAACCGGTACACTATCAACAGCGTGCCGTTCGTGCTGGTGATAGTCACCAGCTATATCTTCAAGGACCGCATCAAGGACTGGCTGAAGCTCCTGTTTTCCAGGAACCTTACGCGCTGGCTCTCGGACAGGGAAATCAAGATCCTGGACCCGTACAACTCCAGGCAGATAGGCCTGCTTAAAGAGGCTTTTACCTTTATTTCGGAGGACGCCGTGCCGCCGGAGATCTCCCGCCTGCGCAGGATAGACGATATTACCTCGATAGACGAGGACGGCAAACCGGAACGCGTTTTCAAATATAAAAAGGAAATAGCCCTCTATCCGGAAAAGATCCGCATGGCTCACGACCGGCGCAAGGACCTTAACGATATCATGCGGTTCAACATCAAGGATTTCGTCACCCAGGCCGACGATCCCCGCGTGGATTACCCGTTCGTCGACCAGGCGACCGGCCGGATCCTGACCGCCGTCTGTTCCCGGGTCTACCACATGAATATGGTGGTGAAATACTCCTACACCGACGCTCAGGGGGTCGGAAAAGTGCATTTTGACCGCATCCGTATAGTTCTGAACAAGGAGGGCCTGGTCCGCCTGGAGGAAGTGAAGCTGGCCTGACGGAAATATAGCGCGGCTGGCCGCCGGACTAGTCGGCGGTGCAAAACGGGCCGAGGTCTTTTTAAGGAGCTTAACTTATGGAAATCAAAGCTGTAGGCATCATGGGCGCCAATTCCGTGGGCACGGGGCTTGCGGAGATCTTCCTGAAGCACGGATATCAGGTGCGGATCTACGATAATTTCAAGGACAGCCTGAACATCGCCCTGGCGAAGATAAGGTGGTCCATGCATCAGGCCGGCAGGGAGGACCTGATGTCAAGCATCGAAGGCATTCAGGACATCTCCAAGTTCAAAGGCGCCGATATCGTCATAGAAACTCCGGTCAAGGATCTGGAGGAGCGGAAGCTGGCCTTCTTCAAGCTTAAGGATTTTATAGAGCCCGGCTGTATCATCGCCGCCTCCTGCGCCGTTCAGTCGCTGAAAACCCTGATAGAGAACACGGAGCTTCCCAAAGAGAGGACGATCGGCTTCCACTTTGTCCGGCCGGTGCGCGTCAATGCGCTGGTGGAACTGGTGCGGATGGACGCCACCAAGGACGAATACCTGGACGCCGCCGTCAATCTTTTAAGAAAGATAGAGAAAGTGCCGGTCCTGGTAAAAGACAATCCCGGCCAGATAGTCGAGCGCCTGTTCAGGCCGTTCATCCTCAGCGCTTTTAAATTGCTTGAGGCCGGCAAGGGTTATCCTCATGAGATAGACCTAGCGTTCAAAGAAGTCGGCCAGCTGCCCGTCGGCCCGTTCGAGGCCGTGGATTTTATGGGCCTGGACATCGATTATAAAGCCACCCAGGATATTTACGAGGCGCTGGGCAAACCCGCGCGCCTGCTCCCCTCGCCCATGGAGCTGCGCCTGATACAATACGGACAGCTTGGCAGGAAATCCACGATAGGCTTTTATATTTATGAGGACGGCAGGATGGTGGGGGAAAATCCGATACTCTCCAATGTCGTGAAATACCTGGGTCTGAAGAAAGTTTCCAAAGAAGAGATCTTCGCCGAACTGCTGAGGCCTGTGATAGAGGAGGCCAGGATCCTGGCTTCCGAGATCATGGTTTCGGAGTATGACATCGAGACCGCCATGAAGCTGGCCATGGGCTGGCCCAAAGGCCCTTTCGCCTACAGCCGCGAACTGGGAAACCTCTTCGTAAAAAAACAGGTTTCCGAGTTCGAGAAGCTGGATTCCTATTGAGCAAAACACCGGTCTTGGCGGACCGGTTTAATCCATTTTGAAGATCTGGTTTTGGTAGGACATCAGCGTTTTCTCAAGGTCGATGTCATCGCCGGTTAAGCCCTTGTTAAGCGCCGTTACCGCGGTCTCCTTCACATCCGCTGTGGGGGCCGCGTCGGCTATTTTTACGATCGCCGCCGCCGTAGTGAGGCATTCGGTCCTGCGGGCGGGGTCCAGGCCGTTTGCAAGGGTTCCTATCAGTTTCAGCGCGCACGCGGAGTCCGAGCCGCACAACCCCGCCGTTTTTTCAGCCACCGCCGACGCTATCTGCGCATCCCAGGTATACTCGTTAACCACCGCGCCGAGCGCGTCTACGACCGCCAAACGCACTTTAGCGTCTTTGCAATCGTCGGCCAGGGTAATGATGGAATCGACCTGAGGCAGAATGTCGTAGGCCGACCCCCTGGGCGTAAGTTTCTCCTTGAGCAAACCGATAGTTCCAATCGCGGGCTGGGCGCACCATTCTTCGGCGTAAGCTCCGCCCGTCAGCCCTATAAGAACAGCCATCATGAGTATTCTTTTCATGCAATTCTCCCCTAATCTAGTTTCACGCCGCATTTTGCGCCCTTCCGATACCGGCGGCGCGCCCTTACTTGTCCAAATCCGTTCATTTTTTCGACGCTTATAGTTTAATGCAAATTTCGGCGATCCGTCAGAGCCGATAGTTCCAATTTGGCTGTTATTGAGACCTACATGCTGTTGGGCCTTTCGGGTCGGTGGGGGATTATGCAAAAGGCGGCGGCCGCCTTTTGCAAGGCAAGTCTCAGCGCGAAGCGCTGAGATAGCCCATCAGGCGGTAGATCAGCTTGGCGGCGTTGAATTCGGTCATGGGGGAACCCTTGATGGGGGCGACCTCTACCACATCCATGCCCACCACCTTCTTTGCGCGGCAGACCGCCTTAAAAAGTTTCAGCGCGTCGTACCACATGAAACCGCCCGGCTGCGGGGTGCCGGTGCCGGGCATCACCGAGGGGTCAAAACCGTCCACATCTATGGTCAGGTAGACCGTGCCGGAAAGATCTTTCAGGATATTTTTTTCAAGCCGGGCGAAGTCCAGATTTTCATGCATAAGGTAAGTCCTTATGTTGCCCGTGTTGATGTATCGCCTCTCGTCGTGCGAAACGCTGCGGATGCCGATCTGCACCGTTTTTGTGGTCCGCGTGGCGGGGTAAAGCGCCGAGGCGTGGCTGTGAGGCGTGCCTTCGTATTCCGGCCGCAGGTCGGCGTGCGCGTCAAAATGAAGGATGGACAGGTCTTTATACTTTCTCTGGAAAGGCGGCAGGAGCCCCTGGGTTATGCTGTGCTCCCCTCCTATAAATATCGGTATGCCTTTGAACTCTTTCAGGAGTAGGGTGACGCCGTGTTCCAGGTCCCTGAAAAAATCTTTTTCCCGCCGGCCGCAGTTGAACGGCGCCAGCGTCGCTATGCCTTCTTTCCAGATCTCCCTTTTAGCTTCCTCATCCCAGAATTCCAGCTGCCACGAAGAGTCCAGGACGGCTGCGGGGCCTTTTCCCGTGCCCTTGCCGTAGGAGGTGGTCTTCTCATAGGGGACGGGCAGTATAAGAAATCTGGCCTCTTTGAAAGGGGCCTGTTCCTCCGTAAGAAACGGCGTCCTGTTTGATTTGATCTTCATAAATTTTTTTTACCCTCAACTCCCGCACGGGGACGGCTAAACCCCCGTGTCGGGTACTATAAAATGTCGTCTTACGACATTTTATGCAAAAAATCCGGACCCTTAAATAAGATCCGGATTTTGCCGCTTTTAGTCGTCAAGGCGACAGGAACCCGTACATGCGGGTTCCTGTCAAAATACGAATACCGCCGCGGCGACCACGGTGGTCCAGGCGCCTTCTACGCCGATGGCCGACTGGGTCACATTGGTGGATTTAACGATCTTGCCGCTGACTTTCCAGATCTCTTCCTTCTGGTCCCAGGTGGTTTCGCTGCCGAACTCTATCCCCTGGATGGTGGAAAGCATCAGCGCGGCGAGGTCTTCGGCGTATTCTCCGGTTTGTTCGTCCGTTTCTCCGAAAGTGTGGTGTTCCGAGATGTAGCCGTACTGGCTGCGGTCCTTCGGGATCGCGAGGCCCACCGACGAGGCTATCAGGCGGTGATTTTCGTTCACGGTGTTCCGGCTGAGGACGCAGTGCAGGATCTGTCCGGTTTTAAGCCGCTCCACGCCTTTCTGCCTTGGGATCACTTTGCAGTTGGGAGGGAAAATGCTGGAGACATGCACAAGATTGTACCTGGCGATCTTGGCATCTCTGAGGGCTTCCTCGAAACTCGCGAGTTTCTCTTTGTGGCGCCCGATACCTTTGGTGAGAAATATTTCCTTGGCGACATATATTGACATAGTGTTATTATTATAATAAATATTGACCGATTATAAATTTTTGCCGCAAAAATTCATCCCATGCCCCGCCCTAAAGGGCGGGGCCGCCTTGCGGTAAGAGGGTGCGATAAAATGTCGTCATACGACATTTTATTCCAGTGAAAGAGATGCCCCAAAAAATCAGGTAAAACCGAGCGCGTTCCCCGCGTCATTCCGGTTTAAGGGCTTTAAGTCTGGCCTGATAATCGGCTTCAAGCCTTTCTTTGGAAAGGCCGAACTCTTTTATCAGTGCGGTTTCCTTTGCCGCGTAGCTTCCCTGCAGGGCGGCCTCGCGTTTCTGCAGATCCGCGACCAGGCGCTGCTCCTGCTCAAGCAGGCCCTTAAGTTTGGCGCGTTCGTTATCCAGCTGGGCGGTTTTCATGCGATGCTCGTTCTCCAGCTCTTTTTTGGCGGCTGCATGAGAGTTTTCCAGCGTCCGCCTGGCTTCTTCCAGCTGCTTGTCGTACTCGCGGATCCTGGCGTTGAGCTCGCCGTTGCGGATCTCAAGTTCCGATTTGAGACGGCTGACGCTTTCCGCCGCGGCGCGGTCGTTGTCGAGCTGCATGGCCTTGTCCGACAGCGCTGCGGCGTAATTGCGCTCCATCTGTTCGAACCGGGCGGCCAGGGCCTTTCCCTTCAGCTTATAACTGTCTTCCAGCGTCGCGAGCAGCCGGGTCTCCCTTTCCAGATAGGCGTCCTCCAGGTCCTTGACCTGTTTGGTGAATTTGGAGGCGTATTCCTCTTTTATGAATTCCAGTTTTTTAAAATATTCTCCCTGCCGGGTTTTTTCTTTTTCTTCGCCGCGGCGTATGGTGTCCGCCATCTGGCCCAGATAGTTCTTTTCTATTTTATCCAGTCTGTCCAGGAATTCTTTTTCTATCGTCTGGCGCAGATCCTTCTCCTTGGAGAGGTTCTCCTGGATAAGGTCCTGCTTTTCCCGTTCGGTTTCGTTCAGTTTTGCGCTGAGCGCTTCCAGGTCCTCTTTAAGTTTGGCCGTCTGCGCCAAGGCGGCGTCCTTGCCCTGCAGCGCGAACTTCAGGTTCTGCTCCAACGCATGCCGCAGGGTTTCCATGTCGCGCAGTTTCAACTGCCAGGTTTCCTCGATCTTTTTGTTTTCCAGTTCCAGTTCGTTCCGGGCGGCCTCGAAAGCCTGCTTTTCACGGGCCAGGACAAGGCTGTTGTTCTTCGCCTCATTTTCCTTCAGGCGGGCCTCGAAATTGGCGCGCAGCACGGAAATCGTTTCTTCCGCGGCGCGCCGGACTTCCGCCAGCTCCGAAGCGGCGGCGGCCCTGGAGTCTTCCAGCTGGGAGTTAAGCGAGGCCAGGGCTTTTTTGATATTCTCGGCGTTTTCGGCCTCTTTGTCCCTGAGCGCCTGGAGAAATTTCGCCTCAAGTTCCCGCGCCTGGGCGTTCATAAGGTCCCGCTGGGCGTCGAGCCCGGCTTCCTTTATCCTGTATTGCTCCGCGAACCGGGCTGTTTCGGTCTTAAGATTTTCCGCCAGGGTTTTGCGCGCGTCCGCCTCGCCCGCGGCCAGCTGGTCGCGCAGGGCCAGGCCTTTCAGGGAGAATTCTTTTTCCAGCTCTTTGCGCAGTTCGGCGGCGCGGGCGTGTTCCTGCTCGCCCATGGTATGCAGATAGGCGTCCTTATCGTCCAGCAGGCGCTTAAGCTCTTTATTATCTTGCGTGAGTTCGGTGACGCGCACCAGGGCCGCGTCCTTCTGCGCGGCAATTATAGATAATTGGTTCTGGGCGTCCTCGTATTTGTGCGCCAGGCCGAGTTCCTTGATCCGCGCGGATTCCTCCATGGATTCTTTGAGCAGGGCATAACGGTTCTCAAAGGCCCCGGCCAATTCCGTTTCGCGCTGGCGGATCGTGTCCGCCACCTGGTTCCTGAGGCGGTTCAGCTCTTCCCGTTCGGCCGAGAGCTTGGCTTCCCGCTCTTCCAGGACCTTCGTGCCGGCGTTAAGCCGCTCTTCGAGCGCGGCGGCGTTCTCGGCGGATTCGGCCTCGGACAGCCGCTCCTTGCGGGCCAGTTCGCTTTTCAGCTTTTCCATTTTGGCCGCCAGTTCTTTTTCAAGCCTGGCGTATTTTTCCGAAAGCGCCTGTTCCGCGGCCGACAGGGCCGTTTCGTCGGCTTTCCGGGCGGTTTCAAGGGCGGCTTCTTTAGCGGCGTAAACCTGTTTCAGTTCGGCGTATTTGTCTTCCCACTGGGAGCGGCGGTGCGCGAGTTCTTCCTCGGCTTCCCTGAGAGAGGCTTCCAGGGCCGCCACCCGCGAGGAATAATCGGCTTCGGTCTGGACCAGATGTTTGGAAAAGCTCTCCTCAAGCGATCTCTTGTTATCGGCGAGCCAGCGGACATAATCCGCGTGCAGCTGCTGTTCCTTCAGGGTAAATTCCGCGGCCTGGCGGTCGGTCAGCGCTTTTGTCTGCGCGAGGCATTCCTGCCGGACCCTGCGCCCCGCCTCTTCCAGTTCCAGTTCGTGCCGGGCGGACGTTTCAGCCGCGGTCTGCGCCAGCTTCTCCTTCCAAAGCGTCTCCATCTGCCTGGCCCTGTCCTCCG
Source organism: Elusimicrobiales bacterium (assembly GCA_041665305.1). Lineage (GTDB taxonomy): Bacteria > Elusimicrobiota > Elusimicrobia > Elusimicrobiales > UBA9959 > YA12-FULL-51-18. The sequence goes on along the minus strand of JBAYJD010000015.1, from coordinate 28,984 downwards.
CTTCTTTGCGGGCCGTCGCGCGTCCCAGTTTAAGTTCTTCTATGAAGGTCCGGCGCTCGTTCTTGAAATCTTCTTCCCGTTCGGTCTCCCATTTTTTGAACAGGGTCTCCATTTCGGCGTACAGGTTCTTTTTCTGCTCCAGGATCTCGGCTTCTTTTTCCGCCACGTCCTCGTTTAAGCGCGCGCGCTCTTCTTCCAGTTCGGCGCGGTGCCTGTCGATGGCCTCTTTCAGCATCGCCTGGTGCTTTTGCCAGAGCTGGCCCTCTTTTTCCACCATCAACCGGGTGATCTCGGTTTCGCGCTTTTTGATGCGTTCTTCCTGGGCCCGGCTCAGGGCCTCGAATTCGGCTTCCTTGGCCTTGTTGTTCCGCTGTATTTCCTCGAAACTACTGGAGCGCAGGGCCGTAAGTTCCAGCCCTTTCTCCTTGAGTTCGGAGGTTAGGCGCAGGATCATCTTGGCCGAATCCAGTTCGGTCTCCTTTAAAATTTCGTCGAAATCGTCGGTTCGCATATCAGTAAAGTCGGGACTTCCGCGCGCGGCCTGCCGGACGTGAACGGCGAGTTCCAACGCCGGGGCTCACTGGCGCCGGTCTCTTTCCGTTTGCAGCGCCTTTTCATATTTAAGCTGGAGTTCGCGCTGCTTGTTCTCCCAGTAGGCGAGCAGTTCCTCTTCCTTCTTCTGGTACTGGGCCACATAATCCTCTTCTCTCTGGGCTATCTGCATGGTGAGACTGGTCTTTTCCTCTTCCAGTTCGTGGAATTTGGACTTTATCTTGTTCTCGAACTCCAGGCGGAGCTTGTCCAGCGTGGCCCGGGACCTTTCCACTTCGCCGTAATAGACCTTTTCCAGGTCGTTCTTTTTGGAGGTGAACTCTTCTTCCAGGCGGAGGCGCTGCTGTTTGCTTCTGGAGAGTTCGTCCTCCAGTTTCTGGGCGAGTACGGCTTCCTTTTTCTCGAATTCGGCCCGCATTCCCTGCCGTTCCTGGTTAAGGATCTCAAGCTTGTGGGTTTCCCAGTGGGCGCGTTCCTGGTCCAGTTCGGCGGCAAGGCCGGTCGAAAGCTGGAGGTAGCGTTTCTCCAGTTCAAGCTCCTTCTGGCGCATAAGGTTTTCAAGTTCTTCGCGCCGCTTGGCCAGGCTTTTTTCCTCCAGCGCCGCGCGGTCCTTCTCGCGCCTGGCGGCTTCGGCCTCGATGCGCGCCGTTTTTTCCGCGGCGGCGGCGTGCAGGGCTTTTTCCTTGTTCTGGTACTGGCGTTCCAGGTCGGTTTTCCTGTTCTCAAATTCAATGGCCAGTTTGTCTATCTCGTCGTTTTTTCGGTTCTTAAGGGTTTCCAGGCGTTCCTTGAGCTTTTCCTCGAAACGGGCCTCCAGTTCCGCCTCTTTGTTTTGCAGCTGCGCGAAGCGTTCCTCGTATTCCCGGTCCATCACGGCGCGGTGCTCGTTGAGGGCCTTGTACATTTCTTCCTTGGCTCCGGCCAGCCGGGAGAACTGCTCCTGCTCCTTTGCCTGCAGTTCCTGGTAAAGTTTCACTTTCAGCTCGCTGTGCTGCTGCTGGAGGGAGTTCTTTAGTTTTTCCAGCTCGTCTTCCTGCGCCCGGACATGCAGTTCGTGCGTGCGGTTGGCTTCTTCTATCTTCAGTTTTTCTTCCTTAAGCCGGGTTTCAAACGCCAGGCGCAGTTCCTCGGCCGCTGTTTCAGAGGCGGTCTCCTTGTCCGAGAGCGCTTTTTTAAGCGCGGCCCTCTCCTGCGCGGCGCGGTCAGCGGCGGCCCGGTATTGTCCGGCAAGGTCGGCCTCTCGGCGAGCGAAGTCCTCTTGCAGGGCCTGTTTTTCCACGGCCAGAAGCTCGCGTCCGCGCTCGGCGGCGCGGTTCTCAAATTCCGCCTTTTCGGTTTCGAGGCGTTCTTTGGCGGCCGCGAGGGTTTGTTCAAGCTCGGCTTCCCTGCGGACCAGAGTTTTCTTTTTTCCCTCCAGCTCGGCGGACAGACGCTGCTTTTCCGCGGCAAAGCGCTTTCCGAGCTCTTTTTCCAGCGCGGCGGCCTCTTCCCTGGCTTTGTCGGCCGATTCCAGCTCTTTGTGGGCGTATTTAAGTTTGAGCTCGTCTTCGAGCTGCAGGAGCTTTTCCTTCAGGACGGACCGGTAGCCGGCGAACTCGTCCTTAAGTTTTCCGCGCTGTTCGAGGAGGGCTTGCTCCTTTTCCACGGTCCATTCTTCTTCCTTGGCGGTCCAGGCGGCGGCCAGCGCGTTCTCGCGCGCGGCCAGGCGCTCGTCCAGGGCCTTTTCTTTCACGCGATAGGCGTTCTCAAGCGAGCGTTTGACCATGGCCAGGCGCTCTTCGTGGGCGTTTTCCAGTTCCAGCCTGGTTTCTTCAAGCTCGGCGGCGGTGCGGGCGGCCAGCTCGTTCTGCTCGCGCTGGAGAGATTCCCTGAGAGCGTCCTCTTTGGCCGCAAATTCGGCGGCCAGGCGCTCTTTTTCCTCCGCGAGCCGCGCCGCGCCGCCCGCGGCCAGTTCCTGTTCGCGCCTGCCCCATTCTTTTTCCCAGCGGGCGTTGAGTTCCGAGACCGTGTCGTTCAGCTTCTTCCCGCTTTCCAGGGCCAGGCGGTTCCATTTTTCTCGGGTTTCCATGGCCGCGCAATTGTAGGCGGCCGCGTGGTCCTCGTCGTGCTTCCTGACCAGTTCCAGCATCTGGTTTTCCAGCTGCGCGCGCAGCTCGACATAATCCTTCTCGCGCTGCTGCGTGTGCTGGCGCAGGCGGTCCCGGATCCCGGAAATTTCATTCTGGTGCAGTTCCTTCAGGGCGGAAACTTCAAGCTCTTTTTCCGCCGCCAGTTTTTTTTCTTTTTCTTCAAAAGCCGCGCGCAGGGCGGCGCATCGGCCGTCGAAGTCCTCTTTCAGGTCCGACAGGCGCTTCTCGGCGGCTCGGTCCGCTTCGGCCAGGGCGGCGTTCTGCCCGGCGGCCAGTTCGCGCCGGTCCTCTTCAAGTTTTGCCGCGCGCAGGGCGGAAAGGTCCGAGGTTTTTTTCAGATATTCTTTTTCGAGCGCGTTACGGAACTCCTCCAGCTGGTTTTCCTTGGCCTGGTAAAGTCTGGAAAACTCCCGCATCTTGATCTCGTAACGTTCTTTTAGGGCCAGGTCGTCCTGTTCGGCCTTGACGCGATGGCTTTCTATGAGCTCTTTTTCCAGCAGTTCGAACCGGGAGCGCATGGCGTTTTCCTGCTCCGCCAGCGCGTCCTGGCGGGCGCGCATGAACGCCTGGGCTTCGGCTTCCTTGAGTTCGGAGGCTTTGCGGAGCTCCGTGATCGTGAGGAGCTTAAGCCTGCCTATTTCCGCCTCTTTGGCGGACAGTTCTTCCTTAACGGCGCGAATCTCGTTTTCCAGCTGCGCCCTGGCCTGGCGCCAGTTGGAGGTTTCCTCATTGAGGATCTGTTCCCGCAGCTTGCCCTTCAGGTCCGCTTCCATGGCGGTCTGCGTCTTCCAGTTCTCTTCCCAGGTCTTGATGGTGGACTGCCATTTTTTTAAAACCTCGTCCTTCTGTTCGGCCTGCTGGGTCAGCGAGCGGGAGAGGTTCGTCTTGGTGCGGTTGTCTTCTTTAAGTCGCGCGTTGTCGTCCGAAAGGGCGTGTATTTTTTCCACGGCCCAGCGCAGGGCAAGTTTGGCGGTTTCCACGTCCGTGATGGTGGACGGGTCCAGCTGATGGTCGAAATCCATTTCAAGCCTCCGGTAACGGGCTCACGGTTCGCCGTGAGCCCGCCATTTGAAATTATACAAAAGGTGTGTTTAAAAGATGTTGAATTATTGTTGCTCCCAGAAGATCGGGACTTATTCTTTGGGACCGGGAACATTTCTGCGGGGCGAGGCCGCTTGCCGGAACTTTTGTGCATTGCGGGCAAAAAAATACCCGCCGGGCCGGCGGGCACATTTTTGAGAAAAACCCACGCCGCCGGAGTTCGGCGGCATGACGAAATAAAAACGGCCGGAGGCGCCGTTTTTATTTCATGGGTCTGTGGGCTTTGCCGCTCTTGATGCAGTTGGTGCAGACCAGGACGGACCGGGACGAACCCTTCAGGAGCAGCTTCTGTTTCTGAAGGTTGGGCTTGAAGATCCGCTTGGTAGCCTTATGCGAGTGGCTGTAGGAATTGCCGGTGACCGGCCCTTTTCCGCAAATTTTGCATTTGTATGACATGTCCATTATTATAGCAAATCCCTGCCTGCCGGCAAAGCAAGAAGTTGTAAAAGGAGAGTTCGACGGCCGCAGGGATAAAAGGATCCTGGTCAAGATCATAGGGGAATAGCCGCAAACAGGCGCTGAAGATCCCGCCGACCCCGCCGTCAATTTTCTTTTATTTCCACGACCTCGCCGAAGGTGGAAAGCGGCTTGTCGAACTTTTTTGAGTCCCCTATAACGAAGATCAGGGCGTTTTTGGGTTCGAAGAGCTTGTTTGAGGCGTCAAGAACGGCTTCGGCGTCCACCGCGGCCGTCTTATCGACATAAGTGTCCAGGTAATCCGCCGGGTAGGCGTAGTACTCGTACAGCGCCCGTTCGCTTATGAGGTCGAAAGGCGTGGCGAACCGGAACACAAAAGAATTGATTATGGAGTCTTTCGCCCTTTTGACCTCGTCGGCGGGCGCGGCTCCGGTTTTTATAAGTTCGAACTGGCGCAGCATTTCCGAAAGCGCCTGCGAGTAGGTTTCGGGTTTGGTCCCGCACGAAGCGTTGATGAATCCGTAGTCGGGTTTTTTTGAGAAGTAACTGTAGACGCTGTAAGCCAGCCCTTTGCGGGACCGGATCTCGGCCGCCAGGCGTCCGGAGAGGCCTCCGCCCAGCATTTCATTGGCGACGGTAAGGGGGAATTCCATGGGGTCGTGGCGCTTTATGCCCTTCTGCAGGACCGCGATATATGTCTGGGAGATGTCTTTTTCTATAAAATAAACCTGGCGCGTCCCGCGGATCTTCACCGGCGGGATGACCGGGAATTTGACCTCTCCCCCGGCCCAGCCTCCGAATCTCTCTTTCAGTTTCGACAGCATGGCCTCGTCGCCGTCAAAATCGCCTGCGACCGCCAGGATGGTGTTGTTCGGCTTGTAATAATCGGCGTGGTAGGCTTTGAGGTCCTCCCTGGTCAGCGGTTCGATAGTGGAAATTTCCGAACGCCAGCCGTAAGGATGGTCCGCGCCGTAAAAAGAGCGGACGGCTTCGCGCTGCGCTTCGCGCGCGGGGTCGTCGTTCCTGCGCCGGATAAGCTCCAGCGTCTCGGCTTTCTTGAGGGCCGTTTTGTCGTCTTCGAAGGCCGGTTCCATAAGGACCGAAGCATAGATATCAAGCACTTTGTCCAGGTCTTTCTTCAGGACGAACAGGTCCAGCCGCGCTTCTTCCGAGGCGAGGGAGGGCTCTATGGTCGCGCCGAGGAATTCCAGCGTGCGGTCTATTTCGTCCGAGCCATACTTCCTAGTGCCGCCGTCCTTCAGGAGCGAAACGGTCAAGTCTCCCAGCCCGATCTTCTTCTTTGTATCGTAGATCTTGCCTGTTCTGGTGAGGGCGGTGATGTTCACCACCGGCAGGGTGGCGTCCTTAAGCAGGTACACTACCAGGCCGTTGTCCAGCACATAGCGGGATCCTTTAGGAGGTTTGAAATCCAGTCCGCCTATTTTGGGCAGGACGGGCGGAAAAGCCCACAATGAGTGCGCGCTTAAGGACATGATGGCTCCTAGTAAGATTATTATAAATTTTTGCCGCAAAAATTTATCCCTCAATTCCGGCACGGAGACGGTTAAAACCCCGTGCCGGGTAGGATAAAACGCCGTCTTACGGCATTTTATTTTTAAGGCCGTGTTTTTCACTGAAAATTTTAGCGGCATAATTTTTACCATTCCCCGTCCTTCCGGGCGGGGAGGCCTCCCTCGCGAGCTCTCACTTTTCCGTTGAAGACGGACCGGCCCCGTCGTTTTCGGGCTCGCGCAGGAAGACCACGGTCTTGTTGTCCCTGGTGAAGTATTTGGCCGCGACCCTGGAAATATCCTCCGGCTTGAGCTTGCGGAGTTTTTCCGCCACTTTCCAGTCGAATTTCCAGTCCCCGAGTATCTGCTGGTTGCTGGCCAGGCTCATGCCCAGGCCCGGGTTGGATTCCAGCTGCCTCACAAGCCCCGCCTCGTAATTGTTCACGACCTTCTCCATTTCCCATTGTGTCGGAGGCTCTTTTTTAAGTTTGTCTATTTCTTCCATGAGGCCGGTTTCCAGCTTTTCGACGGTATGCGGTTCCTTCGGCGCCGCCAGGATAACGAAGAGGGACGGATAGCGGTCGCCGGGGGTGGAATGGCCGGAATTGGCGTAAAGGGCCAGTTGTCTTCCTTCCACCAGGTTCCGGTAAAAGCGGGAGGTTTTACCTCCGGACAGGATCTCGCTGAGCATGAGCAGCCCGTAAATATCCGGGTCCTCAAAGCCCGGGTTGTGGAAGCCCATCCGGAGCGCCGGTTTGGCGTTGAAGAACACGGTCACGATCTTTTCAGACTTCTGGGGCGGCTCTTTGGTGTAATTCGTTTCGGGCAGGGGGCGTTTTTCCCAGGACGAAAAGTATTTCTCCGCCAGTTTTATGACTTCCTCGGGCTTGACGTCCCCGACCACGGAAAGCGTGGCGTTGTTCGGGGCGTAAAAGGTTTTAAAGAACCGGTCGGCGTCGGTGCGGGTCAGCCGCTTCAGGTCGTCCATCCAGCCGATGGTGGGATTATGGTAGGGATGCGCCGCGAAGGCGTTGGTGAAAAGCGTTTCCCACAGCAGCCGGTTCGGGTCGGATTCTCCCATGCGGCGCTCTTCCATGACCACGCTGCGTTCGCGGTAGAATTCCCGCAGCACGGCGTTCTTGAACCTGTCCGATTCTATTATCATCCAGGCTTCAAGCCGGTTGGAAGGCAGCGACACTACATAACCGGTATAATCCGTTGAGGTCATGGCGTTCATCCCGGATTCGCCGAGCTCGTTATAAAGTTTCCAGTATTCATCCTTTACCGTCAGCGAATCCGCCTCTTTTTCGGCTTCGGACAGCTTTTTACGCAGTGTTTCCAGCTTCGCCGGTTCCGGGGTTTGTTTTGATTCCTCGGCTATCAGGGCTTCGGCCGCCAGCTCCACTTTTTCCAGCAACGGTTTCTCTTTCTCATAATTCGCCGAATTGATGGTCTTGGTGCCTTTGAAAGCCATGTGCTCGAACAAATGGGCCAGGCCGGTTTTGCCCGGCGCTCCGTCCACATTCCCGACTTTGAAGATCATCGTGAAAGAGACGGTGGGGACGAATTTTTTTTCAAGGATGAGGAGCCGCAGCCCGTTTTTCAGGGTGTAGGAGACGACGGGCGGTAATCCTGGGTCCTTTTCAACCGCCGCTCCCAGTTTTTCGGCCGGAGAGGAGGAAGTCCCGGATCCGCCCGGAGCGGAGCTTTCGGCCCCGTACACAGGGGCGCACATCATGACCATCAAAGGCAGCAGGATCGTCGGTTTCATCAGTTCCTCCATAAATGGCGTGAAATGTCTTCATCCCACACGGGGATGGAAAAAACCCCGTGTCGGATACGATAAAATGTCGTTTTACGACATTTTATTTTCGCCCAGGAGCAGGGCGGAGACGGCGAAGACCTTGGCGTCGCCGATCAGGTTGTCCAGGATACAGTATTCGTTAGGCTGATGGGCGCTCTCGTTAAGGCGCGAATAGACCACCGCCGGCAGATTAAGCCGCCTGAAGCAGGCGGCTACGGTTCCGCCGCCTATGCCCTGTACCTTCGGTTCGACTTTGTAGATCTCTTTTATGGCTTTTTTGACGGCTATGACGATAGGCGCCCGCGGGTCGGTGGGCGGGGCGGCCTGGGCTTCCTGCTGGGGTTCAAAAGAGATCTTAACGCCGCGCGTTTTTTCCACTTCGTCGGCCAGGCGGCGCATTTCGGCTTTAACTTCCGAGAGCCGGTATTCCGGCATGACGCGGCAGTCCATATAGAAGATGTCCTCCCCGGGCAGGGTGTTGACATTGGGCACATTGGCCTCTTTTTTGGTCGGTTCGAAAGTGCTGATAGGCGGGTCGTAAAGTTCGTCCTTGTGGGGGAATTTTTTGTAAAGCGATTCGAATTTGCCCACCAGGTCGCTGGCGGCCCTGAAGGCGTTGACGCCTAGCGCGGGCCGGGAGGCGTGGCACTGTCTGCCGTGCGTGGTGATCTTAAGCCACAGGATGGATTTTTCCGCCACTTCTATGGCGGAGCCGTCCTCGTTGCCGGAGTCGGGTACGAAGAACATGTCGTCCTTGCCGAAAATGTCCGGATGCTTTTCCACAAGATAATCCGCGCCGAAACCGGAGCCGGTCTCTTCATCCGCGCAGAATAAAAGGGCGATGTCGAACTCCGGCCTAAACTCCAGTTCCATCATCGACTTTACTACCAGGAGGCTTGAGACCACGGCCTGCTGGTTATCTTCCACTCCTCGGCCGATCAGGTTGCGGCCTTCGATCTTCAGTTTATAAGGGTCCGAATTCCAGAGTTTTAATTCGCCGGGCGGCACGATGTCCAGGTGCGACATCAGCCACAGGGTCCTGCCTTTTTTTTTGCCGTTATAGCGCGCGATCAGGTTGGGCCTGATGCCGTTCCCGGCCTCTTTATGCGGCGCGTTGATCCATTCTATGGAGTCGAATTTAAGTTTTTTCAGTTCTTTCTCAAGGTAGACGGCTTTGTCGTATTCGCCTGTTCCGCCGCTTAAGGGGGAGATGGCAGGTATGGCTGTAAGGCCTTTCTGCAGCTCAACGGCGTAGGCCTCGTAACCGTCTATTTTTTTTAATATTTTTTCTTTCATCCCTTCCATCTGTGGTTTCTCCCCCGGGTCGAAAGTGCGTGCCGGCCCGTTATTTAGGAAAGTATACCTAATAACCACGAAGCGCACCAAGCGGCCGCGGAAGGCGTCCGGAACTTTGCTGTTCCGAACTTCGTATCAGAGGGTAAAGGGCCGGGCGGTCCTATCTTTTCCCCAGTAACGCTTCTATCGCGCCGTAATTTATCCTGCAATGTTTGAATTTTACATTTTCCGCCAGTTCCATGAGCGTCGCCCTGGCCGACTCCGCGGAGGGTTTAGGCCCCTTGCCCGACCAATAGTCGATGAGCGCCTGATAGCCGGCGGGCGTGGAGACGGACATTAAACTGCTCTCGCCTTCGAGTTTTTTGATCGTCCACCAGGACCAGCCGATCTCGTGCGCTTCCACCAGGTTGACGGCGTCCCTGAACCAGACATCCGTGTTCTCGCCGGATTCTCCCAGCCACAGCGGCACGGCGTATTTGTCCCTGAGGTCTAGATAGGGCTGGATACTTTTAAGCGTATTAGGGCTCCAGTATTTGTGGAAACTGTAGGCCATATTGCCGTCCCAGGGAGGCGTGAGTCCGGTAAAATCCTGCGCGTAAGCGTTCCCTTCGATGAATAGGATGTGGTTTTTATCGACGGTCCGGATCTCCCGCGTGGCTTCCAGGAAAAAATTTCTCAACGGCAGATTCCCAAGCATAAGATAATTAGGTTCGTTCAGCAGATCATAACCGCCGATCCATTCTTCTTCGGCATATCTTTCCGCGAGTTTTTTCCATAGGGCTATGGTTTTTTCCAGATCGGCCGGGCTCTCCCATAACAGCGGCTTAAGAGGGTCCACATCGGCGATAGGCCTTTCATGGCCCTGCCCTCCCGGCGCGGCATGGAGGTCCAGGATAAGATACATGTGATTATCCTTGCACCAGGAAAGCAGTTTATCGGTCAGTTTAAACCCCGGTTCCAGCCAGGTGTTCTTTCCTGGGACGGGCTCTTTGCCGGAAGGCGGCGTAAAAAGATCGTAATGCATCGGCAGCCGGATGGAATTGAAGCCCCAGGACTTAAGGGCTTCGACATCTTTGCGGGTTATCATGTTGGCCAGGAAAGTTTCGTAGAATTCTTCGCAGTTCTCTCTGCCTATTAATTTCGTGATCTTGGCCTTGAACTCCGTTTGCGTGCGTGCGGCTTCCGCAAACTTGAACATATAGGGCTCCTGCAGCATCCAGCCGCCCAGCCCGATCCCGCGCAGGAGCACGGGCCGCCCTTTTTCGTTCACTATCTTTTTACCCTCGGCTCTAAGAAAACCCTAGCAGTCCGCTATGCCGTCCGCCAGGAACAAAAAAACAAGTATGGCCGTAAAACAGGCTCGCAGTGTATAGTTCATGACGCTCTCCCGGTCCGGTCGCAGGTATCGTTGTTTTCATATCGTGCTATCATGATTCCGCCTTACTCATAGTATATGGCGGTTCAAGCGCGGAAGGTTGGGTCCAAAGGCCCACCCGTCATGGGCATTGGGCCCGGCTCAGAGCCGGGCCCGCGCTGGCCGACCCGGCCCCGGGTTGACTGGTGCTATAAGGCATCGGAAAGGCCAATTCTCCGGCACGGCCGTGCCGTTCGGCGCGCTACAGCGGCTGGGCCCAGCGGGCGAAGGAGGCCCAACGGGTGGCTTTCGCCCAGGACAGGGCGTCGTAGGAATCGTTGAAAAAAGCGCCTTCCGGCAGATAAATAGAGATGCCGTGCGTTTTCGGCCCCAGTCCGGCCGTGCGGCTGATGCCGGCCACCAGTTCCTGGTCGATAAAATTTACCAGCGTTTTCCCTTTTTCAGCCACCGCCGCGGCTTTAGAATTTTCGGAGGCCGGGAGGATAAAGCTCGCCAGGTCTTTATTGTCCGCGTTGGTATGCGGAACGCTTGGCGGCTTTTATCACCGCGGTTTCGCCGGCCGGACGGCCGCCGGTATGGCCGGATGAAAAGCAGGGGCAGCCTGCTTGAGGGCGCGGACCGCCGGGGCGTCGAAGGAGGCCGCCCGGGAGGAACAGCACAGAAAAAATACGACCGGAATTATCCGTCTTGTTCTTGTAAGCATAAATAAAACCCGATCTGGGATCCGAAAAACGCGGTCTTACGGCATTTTATCGCGCGGTTTGCGGTTAAGGAATGCGGACAGGAGTTCCTGCGGCGTTTCGCGGGTCAGGATCAGGTCGGGTGTCCGCTCTCCGGCAAAACCTTCATCTACGGCGTTCCTGACCAGTTTTAAAAAAGGATCATAATAACCCTTGATGTTCAACAGGCCGCATGGTTTGTCGTGAAATCCAAGCTGGGCCCATCAAAGCGCCTCAAAAAGTTCGTCAAAGGTGCCTATTCCGCCCGGCAGCGCTATGAAAGCATCCGAGAGCTGGTGCATTTTTGCCTTACGGCTGTGCATATCCGTTGTGACTATAAGTTCGGTGAGGGTTTTATGTTCCAGTTCTATGCCGGTAAGGTCCGCCGGCATGACGCCTATGACCCTGCCGCCGGCTTTAAGCGCTCCGTCCGCGGCCGCGCCCATAAGTCCCGCCGCGGACCCACCGTATACCAGGGTTATTCTGTTTTCAGCCAGCAGGCGGCCGAGTCCGGCCGCCGCCAGGAGATATTCCGGCCTGTGTCCGGTCCCGGAACCGGCGAAAACGCATACGCTTTTCATAATATACCTTATATATATAGGGCTGCCCCGCTATACCAGTTCTCCCTTGAACACCGTAACGGCCGCGCCGGAAATCGTCACGCGGTTTCCTGCCAGTTTTATTTTTATGACCCCGCCCCGGGAGGACGCCTGATACGCGCTGAATTCGGCCTTGCCCAGCTTTTCCCTCCAGTACCAGGCCAGAGCGCAATGGGCTGAGCCCGTGACCGGGTCCTCATTTATCCCTTCCGCCGGGGCGAAGACCCTTGAAATAAAATCGTAGGTCCCGGCCGTGCGCGCGGTCACGGTGAGGTCCGAAACAGGCAGGGCTTTGATCTTGGCGAAATCCGGTTCCAGACCGCGAACCTCGGTTTCGGAAAGTTCCGCCACATAGTGCCCGCCGTTGCGGGCGAGTTCTTTGGGCCTGAGCCCCAGAGCTTCCGTCAGTCCGGCCGGCGCAGGGGCCTTTTCCAGCGGGATGAGGGGCAGATCCAGTTCTATGAGGCCGCCTTCTTTTTTTGCGGAGAGCGGGCCGCTTTTAGTGTAAAAGCGGACGGTGAACCCGTCCGGCATGCCGTTGGCGTAGATAACATGCGCGCTTGCCAGGGTGGCGTGGCCGCACAACTCCACCTCCACGGCGGGAGTGAACCAGCGCAGGCGCCAGCCGTCCTTTTCCGGGACAAGGAAGGCGGTTTCCGAAAGGTTCATTTCCCGCGCGACGGCCAGCAGCCAGTCGTCGGCCGGCATTTTTTCAAGAAAAACCACGGCGGCAGGGTTGCCGGCGAAAGCTTTGTCGGTAAAGGCGTCCACCTGAAAGATCGGTATGCCCATAGGGAATTATAACAAATTCATCCGCCGCGTTCCGCGCGCGCCCGGCCGGCCGGCAAAGATCGGAGGAAACGGCGGGGCCGTTCCCGCCCTGAATTATGACAAGGCGTAATCGGCCCGCCCGGCGGTTTCTGCGAACCGATGGAGTACGGCTGTCTATGAACTTTTGAAGGAAATTCATAATGTGACTAAAAAAACATTGACAGGGCGCGCGGAGGACACTATACTATGGAAGTATTTGAGCAAACCTTGAACTTGGGTTGAGCTTTTGTTTAGGGGCATTTTCTATACTATGCACGATGCGGCCCTTGAATTTTACCAGAGGATATAGTGCGGCTGTTCACGGAAGCGCGGCTTCCGCGTAGGACCGTGGTCATTTAACCTGGAGGAAGAAACTTATGCGCAGAATTCTTGGAAACCTTGTAGCAGCGGTGCTCGTCTCCGTGCCTTTCAATTTTGCTTCGGCGGTGCCGCCGGCCACCGCCCCTCTTACCGTGACCGCCAGAGGGCCGCAGGGGCAGCTTATGCCCGGCGCGCATATCGCCGCCATCAATTTCGGCATGAACGGGCCTTCCACTTATACCGTTATAGGCCAAACGGGCGCCGACGGCAATGTCACGCTCAATCTGGTCGTGGGCATGGGTTACGATATCATGTACAGTTCTCACGGTTTTTCTCCCACGACCCAGGATCAGTTCAACAGTCCGGACCCCGGCGTGCGCCGCAATTTCTATCCGATGGATACCACCGCGATATATTCTACCGTGACTTTTACGGCGGCGCTGACCGATGTGGGCAGTGTGGCGCTGTCGTTTATCAACGCCACGCCAGGCAAGGTGCTTTTCGGCGGAGTTAACGATAACAGATTGCGGGAACCGAGCGCTTTCGGAGTTGTCGAGGTGAACACCGATCTTGACGCGGACGGCACCCTTGACGACGGAACTCTGGTGGTGGATAATGTCCCGTACGCCCCCGCCAATACCTACAACATAGGCCTTTACGATTCGGAAAAGAACAAGGGAGTGGGCCGGAGCGTTATGACCGCCTTGTCCTCCACGACTCCGACCGTTTCCTACACGGGAGTGAGCGGAGTTGATTTTGACGAGTCCATGGCCCCGCCCCGTGTTGAAAATACGGCTTCCAATAATAACGACGGCGGAACGAATTCGAGCGTTCAGGGCGTGGTCAGGAGCACCGAAACGGCCAACTGGACCGCCATACCGTACAACGGCATAAGTTTTCAGTCCTGCCGCGGCGGGAACTGGGCGCAGGTCGACGAGAACGGCGCGTTCCAGCTCTATAACCTCATGGCCGGCGTAACATATTATGTGGAGGCTTACGGCGGTTGCGCCAATACCCCGCAGGGCCCCGGCGCCTGCTTTGAGGCGTATAAGAGCCCGGCCCTTTCAGGCGGCGTGCAGGATCTGTGTTCCGGCTCCGCCGCCAAAGGCATGAATGATTTTGTTTATTCAAGCGCGACAACTTCCGTCGCGATCAAGTTGAACCGTGTGGCCAGGAGCACCGGAACCATACAGGTTTGTATCCAGTCCGCTTCAGGCGTCCCTATCCCCAACGGCAATGTCAATCTGAATCCGGACGGTTCGGGTTGGAGCAATAATAATTGTGTGGGCACCCAGAGCCCCGGCGGGCCCGGCGGTTCCACTATAGATTCGAAACCCGGCATGGCCAATGCCAATGTGAACGTTTCCGCCGACGGCTGCGCGGTGCTGGACGGCCTGCCCAGCGGCAACTACATGCTTAATGTCTGGACGCCTTTTACACAGAATACCAGCAACAGCGGCCCTTCTTCATTCAACGGCGGCCCTGACGGCGTGTTCAGCTGGAACTATATGGAGGCCCACTGCTCCTCCGGTACCGCCGATACCTGGAGCGACGATTATCGCATCTCCGTTGATACCATGTCTCCGACATCCCTTAAAATGTATCAGTACGGTGCGCTCCTGCCGGTTTCCTCCATAACCGTTACGGTCGCTATCAGCACCACGAACACAGGAGTGGTCCGCGGCGTCCTTAAATTCCCGACCATTGTCGACCTGTCCGCCGCCCCCATAATGATCACGCTGCAGCCGCAGTGCGATATGGGCGGCTGCCGCGGCCAGGGTAATTTCTATGCCGCTAACGGCTCCGGTTCGAGCGAATATGCCTATTCCATTCCCGTCGCCAGCGCGGCGGCTTACTATATGAATGTGGCCGCCAATGGCTGGGGCCGCGTCAACATGGGCGGAGGCAATAATCAGATAAATCTTACCGCCTCGACCTTCAGCGTGGTCAACATGAGTTTCATGCCGGCGGGCACCGTGTCCGGAACGGTTTATAAACCGGACGGCTCGGTCCTGACCCCCGGTAACAATGAGTGGGTATATGTGAATATAAACAGCAACAGCGGCTGGACCAACGCGCAGGTGCAGAAGGACGGGACCTTCGTCATGCGCGATGTGCTGCCGGGCATAAACAGGATCAGCGTCCAAGGCGGAGGCATGTCCGGTTTCGGTTACACGCTGCCGGCCCCGGCTCCCCAGGTCACCGTGGTAGCGGGCAGCACAGCCGCTATAAACCTGAACCTGGTCAACGCCACTTACATTAATACCGGCCTTGACCTGACTAAAATACCGGACAATTCCGTAATAGCCCAGGGCTATAATTATCTGCTGGGATATAAGGTCATCACCATGCCGTCCGGCTCCGCTCTTAACAGCGCGACCATCACCAAACTGATCAACGGCGGGGGCGACGACCAGGATCAGATCCGCTATTCCAGTCCCACCGCCCAGGGGCAGGAAGGCCCCTGCGGCGGCGGCAACGCCTGGCCCGGAGGTTTCTGCGCGGGGCGGGTGCCTTCTCCCGCGGTTTACGACCTCTACATGATGCACAGCGGCAACTTCGACGACAGCGGCAAATCTTCCGCCGCCGCCGTCTCGCCGGGAGGTCTGCGGACCGCCAGCCGCTTCAATATCCGGCGGCTGTTCTCCGCCTCGGCCGTAGCGCCGCAGGATATGCCGTATCCGCACTTCACCCTTATCAGCTCCAGCAAAAATGTGATAGTCGACTCCGCCCATGCCAAGACGGTAATGCGCACCCCGTACGATTCGCCCATGTCCACGCCGTCGGCCGGAGTGCTGGTGGATATGACCCCTGCCGCGGACCAGCACGAGAGGGGCAATACCAAGCTCTTCGGTTCCGTCACAGCCTCCAACTTCTTCAGACTGGCGGATTATATCGGCACCGGCGGTGATTTCAATAAATTCACCGACTACCTGCCGATCGTCATTCTGTACGACGCCAACGGCCTTTTCGCGGCCGCCGGCATAGTCATCCCCTCGCCCGCGTATATAGCCGCTCACGACAAGACCAACGACTTCGACCGGGATTATGCCGCGGGGTATGACGCGTTCAAAGCGCTGCTGGACGGCGGGTCCCCGTATTCCTATGAGATCCGGAGCCTGGCCCCCAACACCTGCTATACCGAGGTGATAACGACCCCCAACTATCCGTCCTACCAGACGATAGCCTGTACGGGCGCCAAAGGGACGGCCAAACAGATAGATGTAAATCTGGATACGGCCGTGGGCGCCGGCGCCACGATCCAGGGCGTGGTAAGGACCACCGCCGCCGTCGCTACGCCGCTGGCCAATGTGTCGGTCGAAGTTTCCGGCGAGGGCCTGGAGACCAAATCGGCGGTGACGGATCCCGACGGACTTTACAAGTTCGAGGGACTGCCTCCCGGAGAGGTGAAGGTAAAGCTTACCGCCGAAGGCTACGCTCCCGAGGATGCGGAAGTAGAGCTTAGCGGAACCAAGATCGTAACGCTGGTTTCCAGCATGACGGCGGCCTCCGGTTCCATAACCGGCACCGTATATTCCCAGAAGCTGCCGTTCGCCAAAGTTCAGCCCGGCGCGGAGATCTACGCCTACGACGAACAGTACAGCCACGATAATCCCACGCTGCCGCTGCCGCTGCTGAAAACGCTCACCGGTTCGGACGGCAGTTATAAATTGACCGGCCTTGTGAACACCCACACCTACAGGGTTTTCCTTAAAGTGCCGGGCAAATATACGCTGAACCAGACCACCGCGGCCACGAACGGGGTTGTTTCCGGCGTGGACTTCACGATGCTGGCCAAGCCCCTGGACATAGAAATATTCGCCAGGAACGGCCAGACGACATACGAGTTCACGATGCTTAATCCGAAGGACTTCAAGGACGGTTTCGCGAAATGGAGCGAATACCCGTATAATTCCGCCACAGCCGCGACCCTGACGCTTAACCAGGAGCTCAGCGGCATCATGCGCGGATATATCCCGGTGGCGGGGAATATCCTGGCCGGCCATACCTATGTCCTGCATGCGGAAGCCGTCTCTTACTCCAACAAAACCGTCGTCAAGGAACTGCTGTTCGGCCTGGATTACAAGGGCAACGCGCAGCAGGCCATAGACGGAGTGATCATCGGAGACGATTCCGATAACGGCAAGGGCGGAAAGAACAATGAAGCGGGAATAGACCAGAGCGGCGGCGATCCGTCCGCCCTGGTGGTGCCTCCCGGCGTCATAACGCCGATCTCGACCGCCGCCGTTCCGTCCTGTACCTTCAAGGGAGAGGATAAGAACAGCACCGACCCGGCCTTGGCCGCCAAGGTCGACGCTCTGGGCAAGGACGCTTTCGCCGGCAATATTTATACGCTGGCCATCTCAAGCGTCGCCATCAATGAGGACAAGGGGTTTGATGTCACGCTCGCCTACGATAAGAGCAACTCTAGCCTTAGCGACCTGGGCGTGGCCAGTTACGATACCGCGACGAATAAGTGGTCGCCGCTCGACGCCGTCGCGACCGTAAATCCTATCAAGGGCACCGTCAAGGTCAAGCTTAAAAAACTTGCCTCCGTCCTGGCGCTTAAAAACAACAACGCCCGCGCCACCTTCTCTTCGTACAACGGACGGGAGTACGCTGTCAGGCCGCAGGCCTTCGGCTCGGGGAACTGGTCGGCCATGCTGGCGGTCGTAAAACCGTCCGTGGCGGGCAACGCTTATGCCGGAGCCAAACTGAAAGTGTTCAACTTTCCGAATCCTTTCAGCCTTGATTCCAAGACCACCCTCCCGTCCCAGGGCGCTGCCGCCCAGACGACGAACGGCACGACCATCCATGTGGAAGTGCCCGCGGGCAACGGCGGCCCCGGCCATGTGCGCATCTACACGCTCTCCGGTGAGCTTGTGATGGATATAAGCACGGACTTCACCGCCGGCACGCATAATTATGTCAATTGGGACGGCCGGAACAAGGGCGGCAAGAAAGTCGCCAACGGCGTGTATTACGGCGTGATAGAGCTGTCCGGCAAGTCGCCCAGCCGCAAAAACGCCACCTTCAAAATGGCCGTGATAAAGTAAGCCGGCGGAATTAAAACTGAGGGGTGGACTTAGCCGCAGTTTTGCGCCACTCATGGACACAATAACGCGAACAGTGCTGAACAGTGAAGGAGAGACTATGAAATTAAAAATATGGCTTTCGGCGGCTTTAATGCTGGCTGCATCCGCGGCCCAGGCCTCGGGTGTGGGGACCACGGGCGCGCAATTCCTGAAGGTGGGCGTCGGCGCCAGGGAGTTGGCGATGGGCTCCGCCGCAAGCGCGCTTACCGAAGGCGCCAATGCGGTCAACTGGAACCCCGGCAGGCTTGCCGGGCTGACGCAGAAGAATGTGAGCGCCAGCTACAACATGCTGTTCATAGACGAGTCCCAGGGATTTATCGGTTACGCTTCCCCGCTCGGCGATAAGTCGGGCGTCATAGGCGTCGGCGTGAACTACCTGACCGTTTCCAACATAGAAAAGCGGGCGGCGGACACCGAAGACCCGGATTCGAAGTTCAGCAATAACAACACCGCCGTAAACCTCTCTTACGCGCGGGCGGAAGTGCGGCCGGGGCTTGATCTCGGCGCCAGCCTTAAGTATATCTCCCAGAAACTGGATACCCAGAACGACAAGGCCCTGGCCGTGGACCTGGGCGCTGCTTATAAAGTGAACTCCGCCTGGACCGCGGCCTTCGCGGTGAAGAACCTCGGCAGCAGCATCGGTCCGGACAAACTGCCCCTTACCTTAAAGGGAGGGGCGGCTACCCGCTTCTTCAACGACAAGCTGACGGCAGCCGCGGACCTGGAGATGCTGGTATACGACGACAGGATCTACGCGGACCTCGGCGCTGAGTACGCGCTTAACGGTTACCTGGCTTTCAGGGCCGGTTACCAGGCGGGGCGCAGCAACGACAAACTGGGAGGCCTGACGGGCTTTTCGGCCGGTCTGGGGCTTAAGCTGGACCGCTTTAACCTGGATTACGCCTATGTGCCGTTCGGCGACCTGGGCGACACTCACAGAATGACGATAGGGTTTAATTTTTAATAAAATTTCCGCCGCAAAAATTTTTACCGCGCCCCGCCCTTAAAAGCGGGGCGATTGGTGTGCGGAAAATAAAAATCCGTTCAGGGCGGGATAAAAGGAGAATGTTTTGAAACGGCTAATAATTGTTTCTCTGCTTTGCGCGCCGTGGATAGCGGACGCAAAAGGTGTTGAGGTGACCGGGAAGCTGGACCTTTACGGGGGACAGTATTTTTTCGGCAGCCGGTCCGGGGCTTTTAACGGCTATGGGATCCTGGACGCCCAGCTGGCCAAAAGTTATTCTACCAGTTCCGGTCTGATCGTCAGCGCCCGTTCCGTCTACACCGGCTTCAAGCAGGTGAACGAACTCTCCGGCGGTGGCACCCTGTTCCAGCAGAGCCTGGATGATTCCATCGGGGCTAAATGGATAAAACGCTATGAAGGCGGTTATTCCCTCAAACCCCGCATAGGCGTCAAGAACGAGCTTTTCCGGGAAACCAAGGACGAGAAATGGGGCGAAGGCCTTTACGATTTCAACCGTTACGAGGCCGGACTTACTCTTGAACGCAAGACCCGGCTGGGGCTGTCCACTCCCTGGACCTATCAGTTCTCGTGGGATTTTTACGACACCCGTTATACCAGGTTCAAGTCGCTGGCCAGCCAGTACGGGCAGGAACTTGCCGCCCCCAACCCGGGCAGCAGGGTCCTCGACACTTTTACCAACCAGTTTTCATACGACAGCGAATTGGACCTGCCCGGTTTTATGAAGGCCGAGATTTTCGCGGCGGTTTCGCTGGTGGATTATCCGGACCAGAGAGTTATAAATTCGGCCGGCGCTTACCTGTCCTCCAAACGGTCGGATTCCTATCAGGCGCTGAACCTGGGGCTGTCGAAACGCCTTAACGATCTCGACGCGCTGGGCCGCATCCGCCCCGTGCTTGGCCTGACCGCGGGACTGGCGAATTTGTTCTCCAACCAGAATCATCTGGATACCGACCCGAAGCATTTAAAGTACATAGGGTCGTATTACGACTACCTGGAAACGCGCCTGGCTCCGAACGCGCAGTTTTCGTTCATTTCCTCGGGCCTGGTCCTGCGGCTCGGCTACGAGTTCGCCGTGCGCAGATATACCGACAGGCTGGCGCAGAAGGCGGACGGGACCTATACTCAAAGCAGGCTTTCCCAGTATTCCAGCAGCGCCAGCCTTGAGGCGGCCTACCCGCTGGCCCATTCTCTAGACCTGAAGCTGCAAGGCAATTGGGCGGCGTCGTATTCCAATAACCGTTACGAACAGGTTTACCGCTACAACTACGAAAGCTCGATGTATTTCGCGGGCCTTGAATGGAGATTTTAGCCGTCGCAGGCTTAATGCTATAAGCCGCCGGTTGAGGATTTCTGAGTTACTTGCGGTCCGTGTCTTGTGACTTTGGTCGTCAGGAGACTAATTATGAAAGCCCTACATCTCGTTCTTCTGCCGCTTTTGGCGGCGCAGCCCTGCCTGGGAGCCGTGACGCAGGATATAATAATGGCGCCGGAAGGAAAAGTGGAGGCCCGCACGGGACCCGCGGCGGCGTGGGTCCCGGTGGAAAATAAGGTGCGCATAGCGGCAGGCGCCGAGATCCGTACCGGGAACGATTCAAAGGCGGGGGTCTTTTTCCCGGACGGCTCCAGATTTATGCTGGGGAACAACACACTTTTTTCGGTCGATGCCACGGGTAAAAAGAAAGCCGGCTTCCAGCTGAAATTCGGCAGGCTTAAAGCGGCGGTGGCCGGTTATTTTTCCAGCCGTTTCGAAGTTCGCACCCCGTCGGCCGTCTGCGCCGTGCGCGGCACCGAGTTCGATCTCGATGTCGCCAAGGACGGCGGCACCGAGATGAACGTCTCCGAAGGCCTGGTGGAGGTTAACGATTCCAAAGGCGCCATGGCGGTCGTTTCTTCCGAAGAAAGGATAAAGGTAGGCATGGACGGCATGACCCCGCCGGAAACGGTTTCGCTGAAGGACGAAAGCGCGGGGTTGGCCGCGCGGCCGATGGCCGTGCGCCAGGAGACCGCCAGGGAACGCACCCGCACCATGCTTGAGGAACTGCGCAACCGCGAATTGAAGGCCAACGAGGCGCAGCTGGGCAAGGATTCCATAGACGCATTCGGCAAGCGCGTGCGCATAGAAGAATACCTGCTGAGGCCTTCCAACAAAGAATTCAAGCTGTTGTTCCTCAGCCGCCGGGCTGAAGAAGGCCGCCTGGACTGGGGCCATCTGATAGAGAGGTTTCAAAATAAGATCCCGGATGATATCAGCCAGGTTGGCGGAATAATAAACGGCATGTATTTTTCAAAGACCGCGCCCGTCAACTGGATGAAGTATTTCGAGGTGTACCTGACCAATACGATAGACAGCGTGAAAGAGACCATAGATTTCGGCAATCCCGTGTCGATCGATTTCTCCGGTTACGGCGCGGGCGTGGGCTCGCGGTACTATCCTTCCTCCATTGATTACAAGCAGATACTATCCGGGCCCGGCGTGGCCCTGGCTGTCGGAGCGGGTACGGGCGGCCTGAACGCCGATGAGCGCGCCCAGTTCCAGCAGACGCAGGATTATAATTCCAGCACAGCCGGTCAATTTACCTTTACGCAGAAGGTGGTAAACGCTTCAGGCGCGCTTGCCGTCCTTGAAAAAACGACCCTGAACCCCGCGGACCTCGCTGATGTGAGCGCCGGCGGCACGAATATCACGGATAACGCGGGTCTTTGGGGAGGCCCTTACCCGTCCGACCCCGATTACTCCGCCACGATCAACCCCGTGACAACCGAGGTGTACCCTAGCGGCCCGGGAAAAGCGGATTTTATGGTCACTAGCACATATGAGGACGGTTCCACCCTTTCCTCGCGTAAACTGCTTGTCCTGAACGACGGAAAGATAATGGATACGACCTTTAACCCCGCCGACCCGGCCGGTTCATTCGTCAAGGAAGGCAGTTTTAACCTTGAATTGGCCGTTACCTCGAATCTATTCCAGGGCCGCAACATCGATGTGCTGATAGCCCCGGAAATACTATCGCAGCAAAAATCCGCTACCACCACCGCCGATAGTTTCGCGATACGATAACTATCCCCAAAAAGTAGCCCCAAAAAGGACCAACCCCAAAAGGAGCCACAAAAGGAGCCCACAAAAGGAGCCTGGCTCCTTTTGTGGCTTTTAATGCCTAAAGCATCAAAAAGGAGGCTGGCTCCTTTTGAGTTTATTCGGATTTGTAGCGGGCTACTATATCTTTTACCAGGCCTAGGACAAGGGCTTTTCGTTTGGGGTCCAGGCCGTAAAGCAGCTTTTCGACTGCGGTTTCATAAAGGCGCTCCCGCCCCGGCGCGCGTTTTGGAAGCAGATCGGCCGGGTCCGTTTTCAGGGCGCCGGCGATGTCGGCAAAAGTTTTAAGGCTAGGAGTGTTGACGCCGCGTTCTATCTGCCCGTAAAAAGAGGCGTCTATCCCGGCGCCCTCGGCCACCTGGGCCTGCGTCATCCGCAGGGCTTCCCGCACAGACCTCATGCGCCCGCCTATTTCCGCGTAAAAAGTGTCCATTACTCTATTAAAGGACAATTTGTGTCACGCCGGAAGATGCCAATAGAACAGTTGACAGTTCCTACGGCACTGTTGTAGTATGAAAATGCGGGGGAATAAAATGTCGTAAGACGACATTTTATCGTACACGACACGGGTTTTTTATCCATTGCAAACCCGGACGCCCTGTTTGATGCGTTTGTTAAGCCTTATGGACAGGATAACCAAAACAAGCAGAACAATGCTTGAAAAGCTGGTAGCATTATTCATGCCGGGTTGCGCCACGGAGCGGGTTATGGCTATGGGGAAGCGGTATCCGCCGACTTCAGTCGCGACGGTCAAGATACTCCAGACAGGCCGCCCTGTAGCCCCATATGTGGAAATTGGAATAGTCAGCGTAGACAAATATTCAGCTCTCGCGGCAAACCGTCCGAAAGACAAAGTATACAATTTCCTTCGCGAGAAAGCGGCCGCCATCGGCGGCGACGCCGTTATTATAACGGCTGAAAACGATATAAGCGCATCAGGCCTCGTTATCAAGCTGAAGTCCGGAATCAAATAACTCAAATCCTCAGCTCCCGACGAGCATAGTCCAATTTTTTAAAATAGGGCTGTATTCGCTATGGTATTGACAAGTCAATTGGGTCTGCTATACTATTGACGCGCCTTCTTCGAGGGCTTCGTCGTGATAGTCGGATGTGTATAGGCCCAAAGCCTTGTCCGAGTTGGGCCTAACGACCTTTGCGAACTGGATTTTTCGGAGCGATACTATATCGAGAGACGAATTTGCGTAAAGGACTGAAATATGGAACGGAAGATCCTGCTGATGTTTATGACGGCCTGCGCCGCTTTGACAGTCAATGTGAACGCGCAGAACGCAGCTTTTTCCGGCCTCATGGCGGACCAAGACTGGCTGAAAGCGGCGGCGGACGCGGTCCAGCCCCCTAGCCCTGTGGCTCCTAAGCCCGCGGCCGCGCCTGTGGTCGCACCCGCTGCGCAGCGCGAGTGGCTGGTCCTGGTATTTCTAAACGGCCTCAACGACCTCGGTTTGCGCGGCCCCGCCGCCAGGAGTATAAACGATATGGAAACGGTCGGCTCCTCCGATAACGTTTCCGTGGTGGCGGAATACGGGATAGTTGGTGCGGACCCTGCTTCCGGAAATATACAATTTCAACGCGGTTCCAAGACCATTTATGTACAAAGGGACGACTCTCCCGAGAAGATAACCTCCCCCGTGATCTATACCTCTAATGACCGGGATATGGGCAGCGCGGCCCATCTGGTCCGGTTCGTAAAACGCGGGATCCGCCGGTTCCCGGCCAAAAAAGTGGCCGTGATAGTGTGGAATCACGGCAAAGGATTTTACGGTGTCTCATACGATGATGTCAGCGGCAACACAATAACCGTCGATCAACTGGGCCGGGCTATGACGCAGGTAAAGCAAGCTTTGGGCCGTAAAGTGGATGTTTTCGCCACTGACGCCTGCCTGATGCAGATGGCCGAGGTTGCTTATGAACTGAAAGATGCCGTTGAAGTGGTGGTCGGCTCCGAAGAAACCATTCCGGGCACCAGTTATTCCTATGCCAATCTGCTGAGCATGCTCGATGAGAACCCCGATCTGGACGCCGAGGGTTTCGGCGTTATCCTGGTGGGCGCTTACGGGGCCTATTACGGCGACTCGGTCCAGCGTTCTTCCGTGACGCTTTCCGCCGTGCGTACTTCCGCTTTGCCGGGTTTTGTGGAAAGGCTTGACAGCTGGGTCGCTGCGGTCAGGAACGACCCGAAGGTCTTTGCGGCCGCCGCTTCGAAAGCCGTGGCGAAGGCCACGCATCATTTTGCCGAACAGGATTTCAAGGACCTGTACGATTACATCGGCAATGTAGACAAGGCGGCGGCGAAAAATCAGGCGGTAAGAAACGCGGGAGCCGCTCTTCAGAATTACATCGCTAACACCCTTGTAATAAGCGACACGGGTTTTGTCAAGCGGGCTCACGGCCTGTCCATCTATTTGCCGGAGGCATTCTACAAGTCGGATGAATACGAGAAATTTACTTTCGCGCGCGATTCTATCTGGGACGATTTCATCCGCGAGATCTCAGAGGAGCGGCTTAAAAAACCGTAAAACTTATGTCAGGCACACGATTCTTTAGAAGAGTACTGCCCGCCGCCGCTGCGGCCTGGCTGGCGCTTTGCGGGTTCCGGGGCCCGGGTTTCTGCCTGACCCCGGAGCAGGAGACCCGGCTGGCCTCCTACGAAACCGCTATTTCCAAAGGCGATCCCGCCGCCGCCGAAGAATTTTTAGCGGACAAACCCGTCATTTCCGCCCTGTCGGAAACCGAGCCGCAGAGAGAGGCGTCGCTGAAGGCGCGGGCTGAAGCGCTGAAAGATCTTAAAGAGCTCCTGGCTATGTCCTGGGATGACTCGAATGCCAATAGCCTCAACCTGGCGCTTACCATAAGGATGGATGCGGGCAAGCCCCTGTCGATGGTGGGCGTGGGGCCGGAACCCGAAAAACTCCTTTCCTGGCTTAAAAAATACCGACCCGATTACCCGGTTGAGAAAATTGAGATCGTAAAAAGAGCCATCCGGCAATGGAAGGTGATATTCGGAAGGATGCATGGTCCCAGAAGCATCTCATGGGGCGATGTGGAAAAAGACGAAGGGGTTAAAGTCGTCGAAGCCGACTGGCTGACCTGGACGCTCAGGGAACGCAACGCGGTAATAGACCGGCTGGTAGAGGAAGGCGGACGGTTTCAGGAATACGGCGGCGCAGGCCGAAAGGCGGAAATAAAAAAGCAGGCCCTGTTGCGGCTGGCTGTAACCAAGGTAATGCGGTCCGGGGCGCTTTCCCCGCAGCAGGCGGCGCAACTTCACGACAAGAGCCTCACGGAACAGGGCTATCTGCTGGGTTCATTTTTCGACGGCAGCCGTATCGCAGTGGCCCCCGACCTGAAGCTTGTTATAAACGCGTACAGAAAACCCCTGCCGAAAGAAGTCCTGCCGTACCGGGAGCGGGAGGTGCTGGGTGCAATGCTTAACACCGCGGTCTCAAAAGAGCTGGCCGGCACGCGGGCCGGAGAGAAGGTGCTGGCTTTTTACTCTGGCGGCGCGAAGTTAAAACTCTCCGTGCTCCCGATAGACCTGACCTATTCCGGTTACGACGGCGCATCTGGAACCATTACGCTTGATTCCGACACTATCCAGAGATTCATGCAGATGAAAGGCTGTACCGCCGCTTCCCTGATGAAGAATGAAGAACAGCTGCGGGCCGCGGCAAAATATCTTTCTCCGCTGGTGGTTTATGAGGCCGGGCATCAGATGCGGGACGCCTGGGCCAAAAAAAAGGTCTTGTACAACCCGCAGGTGCAAGAAAGCGAGATAGAAGCCATGTCGCTGGAAGCGCTCTACCTCGGAGAAAAGCTGAAAAAGGATCCAGAGTTCGCGAAACTGTTAAAAGACCTGCGCCTGGTTTCAAACTATGCCGTTAAGCGACTGGAGATAGCCGCGGAATTTTCCGCTTCAGGTTCCAAGAAATTCGCTTCCATGGTGCGTCAGCGGTATTTCGCCGAATTGCCGTCCATAGACGCGGCCTCGGCGCAGATCCTGGAAGCTGTTGCGGCGGAGCAGTCCCGCAGGTCCGCCATGAAAGCCGAAGCAAGAGCCGAACTTGAATCTTCGGCCTTGAGCCAGGAGGAGGCGCTGGAGATGACGCCGGAGGAGATCTACGGCGCGGCGGGCGAGATCGGTACGCCGGCCCTGGAGAAGCTCCGCAAGGATATGACCGATCTGGGACCGTATAAAAACGGCTACGAGGCCTTCGACAGCGAGATCCGGTCCGGGACAAAGAGCGCCAAAACCGGTTCGTTCGTCAAACAAGGAGCGCCGCCGATCTTATGAAAACATTTATTTTTGCGGTAACGGTTTTCGCAGTCCTACACAGTTCCTGCCATGCCGCGGGAACCGAAAAGGGGGCGGCGGCCAAGCCCGCGGCCCCGCAATTCACCGGTTACACGATGGATAAGGATTATTTTTCCTGCGCCATCCCGTCCGGCTGGCGGCTGGAGAGGGAAAAAGCCAGGGACGAAAAATATAAGATATACGAAATAGAGCTTATCGCCCCGGTAGTCCGGTCCCCAGCTTCCGCTTCTCCGAAAAGCGCGCCGAAGGCGGGCCTCCAGGCGGCGGCCGGCTCGCCTACCGCGATCTATGTCTCCTATTACGCCAAGGATAACGCCGACTTCTCCGGCTATAAGGATTTTATAGAGCGCAATTCGGCTAATATCCTGGGCGAGACAAAAAATGAAAGAGAATCCTACTCGCCGGTCAAACAAATAAAGCTTAACGGCCGTGCGGCGTTCGAGCTGTCGCGGGCAAAACTCGCCTATCTGCACCCGGAAAGCAAATCCGGAGAAAGCGTAAAACTTAAGGAAAAACTGTATGTTCTTCCGGCCATAGATGGATTTTATGTCCTGCACTTTACCGCTTCCGCCGCCGGTTTTCAGAAGAGTTTGAACATTTTCGAAAAGGTCGCCGGCAGCTTTAAAGGCAAACCGTAAATGCCGTAAGTTATTTAATAACCACATTCCGTAGCGTACCGTACTGTTGAAGGATTCAGGTCAGGGGGAGAATCTTTATGAAACAGTTCATATTCGTCGTCTCTATGCTGGCGGTGTCGTCTATCATAACGGGGTCTCCGGCGGAGGCGGCCGTTTCTTTTTACGGCGACTGGGAGACAGGCCTGGTGACAGGCTCCGGCGATCATAACTGGAATCATACCCAGATAAGCGCGAACGACCCCAGCCGCATTACCGTAAGGCCCGCAAGCGACGGCGGCGGGCACCAGGGTAATTATTACGCCCGCTTCGAGGTGCGCAGCGGCGACGGCGGCGGTCCCGGCCACACCGAACGGTCCGAGGTCGTGCACATGAAGGATGCGGGTAACAACATCATTTATGAGAATGCAACCAGCGGTACGGTGCGATATTCTTTCAGCGTGAAGTTCGATCCTTCCTGGCAAACTTTGGTGGGCGATAGTAACGGCGCCTGGGGCATTTTTTTGCAGCTTCATGGCGATAACGGCATTAATCCCGCGTGGGGCTTCGGCGCCACCCCGGATGATACCATCGTTTTCGGTATGCGCGCCGGCGATGTGCAGGGAGAGAGCGAGATAAACCGGGGCAGGGATTTTGATCTTTCCAACGGCTCCTTGAATAAAGGGCACTGGATAGACTTTATCCTCACGGTCAAATACGCCACAGACAATACGGGATCCGTGAGTGTCCAACGCAAAGATGAGGGGGATTCCAGCTACACGCAGGTATTGAGCGTGACAAATGTTCCAACCCTTCAATATAATGACGGTTCCGCGACCGGCAATCACTATATGAAGCATGGTTTATACAGCAATTACGAAACTTTTACGCGGATCCTGTATACCGACGGCTTCACGCGCGAAGTGGTGACGGACCCCGGGTCCTATACGCTTACCGTTACCAAATCCGGCACCGGAGCCGGTACGGTTTCCGGCGGCGGCATTAATTGCGGCGCCGCCTGCTCGGCCTCTTTCTCTTCAGGCGAGGTCGCGACTTTAAGCACCGCCGCCGCTGCCGGTTCAACTTTTACCGGCTGGTCCGGCGCCTGTTCCGGTATGGGACACTGCGCTGTGACCATGAACAGCGACGCCGCGGTAAACGCCGTTTTCACCGACACTGCCGCTCCCACGGTTTCGGTCACCGCTCCCACGGCCGGAGCCACGGTCTCAGGAACCATCGGCGTGACTGCGTCCGCCTCCGATAATGTCGGCGTGTCCAGGGTCGATTTCTATGTCGATGGTTCGCTTCAGGGCTCCGATACTTCCAGCCCCTATGCCTACAGCTTAAATACGACTTCGCTGTCCAACGCCGCTCACACGATCACTGCCCGGGCTTATGACGCGGCAGGCAATAACGCCGTTTCCGCCGGAGTGTCCGTAACCGTAGACAATACCGGCGCCTGCGCGACGGCGACCACGGCTTTCCAGAATTATCCTTTCGCGGAGCAGTCCGGCATCTTCACCGCGCAGTTCGACGCCACGCCTGACGCCACTAATGACGACGCCGTGACGGCGCTCTCCTCCGGCCCGGCGGCAGTGGTGGCCGATATGGCGGCAATTATCCGGTTCAGCAATACCGGTGTTATCGAAGTGCGCAACGCGGGGGCATACGCTTCCGATTTGTCCGTGCCATACATCGCTGGAGCGGATTATCACTTCAGAATGACGGTCAATCCCGCCGCGCATACTTATTCTGTTCATGTCACCACTCCGGGCGCCTCTGAGGTGTCGTTGGCGTCCAACTATGCTTTCAGATCCGAACAAAGTTCCCTGGCGCGCCTGAATAATATGACAATGACGGCATTCACCGGCAGCCATAGTGTGTGTAATTTTTCCATATCGGGCGGCGCCTCTGATGTATCATCGCCCACGGTTACGGCATTCACTATCCCGGCAACCTCAGGTTCGCTTAATATAGCGATCACGGCGTTGACGGCAACCGACGATACCGGTGTGACCGGTTACCTAGTGAACGAGTCAGCCACCCGGCCGCTGCCCGGCGCGGGTGGTTGGACTGCTGGTGCGCCTGCGAGCTATGTCTTCGCATCAGCCGGCGCTAAGACATTATATGCCTGGGCCAAGGACGCCGCCGGTAATGTGTCTGCGAGCCTCAATGGTTCCATAACGATAACCCTGCCGGATGTATCATCGCCCACTGTTACGGCGTTCACT
>JBAYJD010000014.1:0-59377 GCA_041665305.1 Elusimicrobiales bacterium | reverse complement strand
GCGCATGGCGGCGAACAGCTCGGCCTGCTTGACGGTGTCGATGCCGAGGTCCGCTTCCATGTCGAGGTCGAGTTCCAGCATATCCTTGGGGTAGCCGGTCTTCTCGGCGATCATGGCGAGGATCTCCGTTTTAACGGCTTCTTCGTTCAGGGCCGTGGAGCGGGCGGGTGCGGGAATGGCCTTGGGTTCCGTATAATGCCGGGCCGCGGATAAAGGCGGATCGGCGACAGCCGCTCCCGCCGTACCGACGGGGAATGTGCGGCCTGTTGTCGATGCCGGTATGTTGTTGACCCTTCCCTCCGCCCTCTCCCCCGCGCCCTGCGGTTTTTCCGCAGTCCGTTTCTTGTCCTTGATCCTCAGAGTATTGAATGTAACTTCCAGTTCGGGATGTTCTTCACCGGAGATGGCTTTAAGCCAGTCATTGTGTCTGGTCCGGTCCTCTATGCGGTTTTCCCCCTCCTTGAATACCCGTTCGGTGAACGACATCGCCATGTGCGAGCCGAAGCCGGCCGCGAAGCGAAGCACATACTGAAGATCGTATTTCCCTCCCTGTGAGAGGGTGATGCCGGTCAGTTCCGGGTCCGGTTCTTTGTAATTGGCTATGGGCGGTATAATGCCTGTGTTCAGGGCGCGGATCGCGACCACTTCCTCCAGCGAGGAGCCCATGGTGTGGCCCGTAAAACCTTTGACATTGCTTATTATCACATCCTGAACGCTGGCGCCGAAAGCTTTTTTGAGCGCCTTGACCTCGGCCGAGGCGCTGCCGCCCCTTGCTGGCGTGTAGGTCTCGTGCGACATGAAGAAGGTCTTTTTGGCGAACTGGCTTTTGTCCAGGCCGTAGACATCTTCTATTTTTTTGACGAAACCGGCCATCACTTCGGCCACATGGCCGGTGTCAAGCCTGCTTACATGGTAGGCGCTGTTGGCCGATTCGGTCAGCAGCAGGCGCGCGAGCGGCTTCATGCCTCTGGCCCGGACCAGCGTTTCATCTTCGATCACCATCCCGACCGCGGCGGACCCCACTATCAGTCCGTCCCGTCTTCTGTCGAAGGGCAGGGCGGCTTCCGCGATGTTCTCTTTGGTCGAGGCCGTGCCGGAGGCTAAAAATCCCGGCATGGTCCATTCCTGGAGTATGTCGTTGGTTATATCGTCGGCGGCTATGATGACCACCCTTTTCGCCTTGCCGGCCCTTAACCAGCATTCGGCGGTATGTACGGCCTGGGTGGTGGAGGCGCAGGCGGCGCTTATGTGCATCGCGGGACCTTTCGCGCCGACCCATTGCGCGAACTGGCTGTCCGCTATCGGTATCACTTTCATCAGGAAGTTCTGGCTGAATGTGTAGGCGTCTTTTTCATCCGCCGCGCGGTTCTTGTCGAAGTGTTGTTCCATCCAGGCCCTGAGCGCGGTCCGGTCTTTTGGGTTTTCCAGTTTGCCTATGATGTTGTCGTAAACTTCCCACATCTGGGCCGACGTTCTGCCGCGGTATTTGTGGTTAAAATAGCCGGTGATCTCCGTTATCAGGGATTCCATGACCGGGAAGGCGGAAGCGAAGATGACGCCTGTCTCCCCGGCCAGGGGCTCCGGCAGCGCCCATTTTTCCGGCAGATAGCCGCCGGTGGAGGTTTTTTTATAGTAGTGGATCAAAGGCAGGCCGGCGTCTTTCAGCGCCAGCACGCCCGCGGCCATCGCCATCTTAAAAGTCGTATCCAGCGCCTTGGCGATGTTGCCGGGCACGCCGAATTCTTTTTCCAGGTCGAACTGCCCCTTGCGCGCGGAGAGTTTTATGGCCTGGTCCGCGGAATCTATCCTGGCGATGCTGTGGTTGCCGGTCGGGGATTTTATGACGCGGACGATGTTCTTGTCGACCTGTTTCTCGCGCCAGTCCATGGGAATGGGTTCTATCATGTTCCTGCCGGCCAGGATCTCGTCCAGATTGTGTTCGCGAAAAAGCTTGTCGCAGGCGCCGGGCGCGCCGCCGGCGATGCCCGAAACGGCGAGCGGGTTGAAGTTGAAACCGTATTTTTCGGCGAAGGACAGGGCCGAAGGCTGAAGGCCAGCGGTCCGCTGCGCGCCGCCCGCGGCCGGCGAGCCGTTGTCCGCCGCCGGATCTCCGGGGTCTCCGGCCGCGGGCGTCCGGCCTTGCTGCGCCGCCCACGCGGCGTAATAGGGATTGAAAAAACCGCCGTCCTGTTCCGGGTGTTTCCCCTTCCAGTCCAGGTCGAAACCCAGGGCCATCAGGTTCGCCAGCAGGTCGTTGAACTCGGTGATGCCGCCGCGCTTGGGGTGGTTGGAGGACAGGAGGGTGAGGCCGGGTTTGTCCTTCAGGGTTGAAGCGGCGAAGGCGCTTAAGACCCGTTTGGGGCCGCATTCGATGAAGGTGCGCACGCCGTCGGCGTACATGCGCTCCAGCTGTTTTATGAATTCCACCGGGCTTGTCATCTGTTTGAGCAGCAGGTCGTAGGTGCCCTGTTTGTCGGCCGGGAAATAGCCGGCGGTCACATTGGACAGGAGCGGGATGGTCCACGGCTCGGTGGGGATGCTTTCCAGGAATTTCCTGTAGGGTCCGATGGCGGGCTCTATGATGGCGGAGTGGAAGGCGTGTGAAACGGCGATCTCCTGGGCCTGCACGCCCAGCGAGACGAAAAGTTCCACGGCTTTTTCCACGGCTTTCCTCTCGCCGGCTATGACGGTTTGCAGCGGGCAGTTCTTATTGGCGCAGATGACATAGCCGTTTATTTTTTTAAGCTCGGCGGCCACTTTTTCAGAGGGCCAGCCGATGGAGGCCATTTTGCCCGGGTCCTTGACCTTCACGCTGGACATTTCTTTCGCGCGGCTGGTGACGGCGCGCAGGCCGTTCTCCAGCGTGAACACTCCCGCCGCGGTGGCGGCGGCGTATTCTCCCAGGCTGTGGCCCATTACCATATCCGGCTTTATGCCGAACGAGGTCAACAGGCGGAACATCGCCATGTCCGCCGTCATCATGGCGGGCTGGGTCATCTGGGTCTGCTTAATGGCGTTTTCGCGTTTCTCAAGCTCTTCCCTGGATTCGCCGGGCTTCGACCAGAGCGTGCCGGTTAGGTTCACGCCTATCATTTTTTCAAGGATGCGGTCGGCTTCGTCGAAGGTGGCCTGAACCACCTCGTATTTGGCGGCCAGGTCGCGCATCATGTCCACATACTGCGAGCCTTGTCCGGGGAACAGGAAGCCTATCTTTGCGTCGTGCTTCCCGCGCCTGAAAGTATAGATGCCCTTAAGTCTGAAGTTCAGCGGCGGGGCGTCCCAGGTCTCGGGTTTGGCGTTGGCGTTCAGGAACTCTATTTTTTCGCGCAGGTCGGCCGGGGTTTTGGCGACTATTGAAACCCCCCACTGCTGCTGCGGTTTGGCGTTCATCGCGGCGGCGAAAAGCGACATCGGGTAGGCTTCCGGCCAGCGGCCGATCACGGACCCTGAGAGGGCCTTGGCCTCGGCCATGACGGCCTGCGGCGTCGAAGCGGTGAAGGTGACGGCCTCCCCCTGCAGCGCCGAGAACGGCGCCTTGGGGTTTTCTACGATCGATCCGCGGCTTGCGGCCGGCGAATCGCTCCTGGTCCGCGAGTCCGCGAGTCCGCGGACCGTGAGCGGCTGGTTCTTCCCCGTGTACTCTTCCATGGCGACATGGAAGTTGGTCCCGCCGAAGCCGAAGGAGGAGACATTGGCCCTTCTTATGCCGTTTGTTTCCCAGGGTTCGGCCTTGGTTAGCACTTTAAAAAGGTTCAGGTCTATGGCGGGATTGGGTTTGACGCAGTTTATCGAGGTCGGAAGGGTTTTATGGTGCAGGGCCAGGGCCGTTTTTACCAGGCTTACGGCTCCCGCCGCCGCTTTGGCGTGGCCTATCTGGGATTTTATGGAGGTCAGTCCCAGCTTCCTGCCGTTCTTTATGTGGGGCCCGAAGATCTCCTTGAGGGCCTCCACTTCCGCGGCATCCCCCACCTTGGTGGCCGTGCCGTGGGCTTCCACGAAATCCACTTCCCCCGGACCGTAATCCACCTGCGCGAAGGCGTTTTCAACGGCCATTTTCTGGCCCCTGGGGTTGGGCGCCGTGATCCCCTTGCCCTTTCCGTCCGAGGAGGCTCCCACGGAATTTATCAGGGCGTAGATCTTGTCGCCGTCCCTTACCGCGTCGGAATATCGTTTGAGGAGATAGACGGCCACGGCTTCGGCCATGACGAACCCGTTGGCCCGTTCGTCGAACGAGTAGGAGCCGTCGGCTGAAAGGGCGCCTATTTTGCAGAATTTGACGAAAGCGGGGGCGGACATCATCTCGTCCGCGCCGCCGCTGACCGCCATGTCGAATTTGCCGGAACGCAGGCCCATTACCGCGTAATCCAGCGCCGCAAGCGAGGAGGCGCAGGCGGCGTCCATGGTCATATTGGGGCCGTTGAGGTTAAAAACATTGGCTATCCGCCCCGCGGTGACATTGGCCAGTTCTCCTGGCATGGTATCCTCGGTGATCTTAAGGATGTTCCGGTCTATTTGTCCCTCGTATTCCTCCAGGAGGGATTTCTGCTGGGTCAAAGTGAGCCCGGAATAGGTGCGGGTCTGCTTCAGCAGATCTTCATTGTAGAATTTATAGACGCGCAGGTCGGTCAGCTCTTTTCGCATGGCGCCCATGGCGTTGCCTATGACCGCGGCGGTCATTCTGGGATCGAAAGCTTTCTTGTCATACCCGGAATCTTCAAAAGCCATGCGGACGGCTTCTATCGTGATCTGCTGCAGGCGCGAGATCTGCGTCGCGGTCTGGGGCGGGATCTTGTACTTTATGGGGTCGAATGTGAAATTCTTTATGAAACCGCCTATCTTGGAATAGGTTTTGTCGGCGGCTTTATGGTCTTCGGAGTAGTAGAGCCGCCAGTCCCAGCGGTCCAGGGGAACCTCGCTGATGCAATTTTTCCCGGAAACGACATTCTTCCAAAATTGATCTTTATCGGCGGCTTCAGGGGCTATTATACCGATACCTATTATCGCTATTTTCTCATTGTTCATCTCAGGTTACCTCATTTTTTGATTATATAAAAATATAGGCATACCGTACAACCCGTAAAGGTCGTTTTTATGCCTTGCGGGGCTATTAAGGTATATATATAATTAGAGGCGACGGTTGTTTTACGACATTTTATTGCAGCTTCACCAGGTAAAGTATGCCTTTACGGGCGGAAAACGGAGTTTCATATTCCGTTTTGTCTATGGTCCGCAGGCCGGGTAGAGGCGCAAACGAGATACGTGCTTTGTGGGACTGGATGGCCTGCCATTCCCATTCCCCTATAAGCCTGAGCGGCTTAATACTTTTAAGATAAGCCATGTTCTTTTCGTAATTGAGCCAGGCTTCATAGTCGAATCCGTTCACTATCTCGTCGGCGGCCAGGTCCGGCCTCGGCCTGGAGGCAAGGTCCCATTTGGCCTGGTTCCACTGCATATAGTCCTTTACCCCCGCCCAGCTTACGGCCGCCATGAGCGCCAGCGCCGTGGCAGCCGCCGGCCTTGAGAACCTGAGATTCCGGGCGGCAAAGACCGCGGACAGTATGAACCAGGGAAGAAGCGTCAACAGGTAGCGGTCAAAGAACTTTGCGCCTAAAAGCGAGATGAAGAGATGAGCGGCTGCGCTCAGGAAGATGAACCTGGCGGCCGGTCCGCCGGCCTGGAGCGTCAGACTGGAAGTTCCGGCCAGCACCGCGGCGGATAAGGCCGCAAGCGCCGTCATCGCGTACCAGAACAGGGTGCTTGAGAAGAAACCCGAGACTTTGGATCCTGCGCCGTTCAGCGTCAGTACTCCTATCCCGCCCCGGCTGAAAGTGTTTTCGAGATAGGGCAGGGGCCCGTTGAGCAGGATAAAAACACCCAGCAAAACGGCCAGAGCCAGTCCGACCCTTTTGGCCGTGACAAGATCTTTATGCCCGGTCATGGAACAGCGGATGCCGCGGTTGCCCGGTAAACGGGCGGGGACGGCCGGGCGTGCGCTTTTGGCCTGGAGTTTGCGCAGCGAGTTCCCGGACTGCCGCCGTAGCGCGGCGTGGAAATAACCCGCGGCCGGCGGGAACAGAAGCATCCCCAGCTGCATCATGGACGCCGGCGCCCGGAAAGCGGCGTCGGAGAGGAATGTCATAGGGTGCGAAAGATGTCCCAGCGTGGCCGAGAAAACATAGTTTTCGGAGGCCCAGGTGGCCCCGTTCGAATACTTGAACCATAAAGCGTAGCCGGCGGCGGCGGCAGCGGTGAACCCCCAGGTCCGCAGCAGATCGGGCACGGTCAGCCTGCGTCCTGCGGCCAGCATAAAAGTATACGCAAGAGGCACGGCCAGGCCGATCTGTCTGGTAAGGTAGGCGGCCGCCGCGCAAAGTCCGGCGAGGGTCAGTTGCCCGGGCCCGTCGGTTTTCAGGTGCCTTGTGTAAAAATATACCGACAGGCTCATCCAGAACAGGTAGGTCATGTCGGTCATGAAAGAGTTGGCAAGTATCAGGAAAAGAGGGTTCAGGGCCAGGGCCAGCGCGGCTAGGGTGATGTCGAAAGGTTTTATTTCCAATTCCTCAAGGAGTTTTACGAAGACAAATACGGTCCCGGCCGCCGCGGCCAGCGTGTAAGTTTTCAGGGCGATGAAACTGAAGCCGAGGAGCCTGGCGCACAAGGCTCCCAGCAGCAGATGCGGCAGCTGGGTCGAGGCTCCCCAGTCGCAAAGCGACAGCCGGCCCTGGGAAAGCAGGCGCTGCACCCCTATCGCGTAAGCCCAGTCGTCGTTCAGCGGAAAGTTGTAGAGCCAGGGCGCCAATGTAAGGGCAAAAACGACGAAAATTACCGGCGCGGTATATGTATGTTTCCCCAAATGTAACCCCCGCAATACTTTAGCAATTTGTAAAAAAAAATGAAAATTTTTGCGGCAAAAAATTTTACCATTTGCTAGAATTTAGGCATCTCAGCCGGAGCGGGGAGGATGGTCCTGATGGATGTGCTTACCTTGAGCAGGCTGCAATTCGCGGCCACGGCCGCGTTCCATTTCCTGTTCGTTCCTTTGACGCTGGGCCTTTGTCTGCTGACGGCCTGGATGGAGACCGTTTATGTCAGGACCGGGGACGCCGACCACCTCAGGATGGCCAGGTTCTGGGGCAAGCTCTTCCTGATAAATTTTACCCTGGGCGTCGTCACCGGCCTTACGCTTGAATTCCAGTTCGGCACCAATTGGGCCCGTTATGCCCGGTTCGTGGGAGATGTTTTCGGCGCGCCGCTGGCCATAGAAGCCACTACGGCTTTTTTCCTGGAATCCACCTTTCTAGCCGTCTGGCTCTTCGGCTGGGAGCGGCTGACGGGGCGGGCGCACGCCGCGGCCATGTGGCTGGTTTCCCTCGGGGTCAATATGTCGGCCCTTTGGATCATCCTCGCCAACGGCTGGATGCAGCATCCCGTCGGTTATGCCATGGCCGGCGGCCGCGCCGAGATGGTGGATTTCGCGGCGCTCGCGCTGAACTACCATGCCTGGCTCCAGTTCTTTCACACGGTCCTTTCCGGCTATGTGACGGCTGGTTTCTTTGTCATGGGAGTGTCGGCCTGGCACCTGGTTAAAAAGAACGAAACGGCGTTCTTCCGGAAATCTTTCCGGATCGCGGCCCTGTTCTCTCTGGCAAGCTCGCTGGCGCTGTTCGTAGCGGGAGATCTTAGCGGAAGATCCGTGGCCGAACTCCAGCCGGCCAAATTTGCGGCTATGGAGTCGGTCTGGGAAACCCGTTCCGGCGCCCCGTATGTCCTGCTGACCGTGCCCGAGCCCGCCGCGGAAAGGAATTCCGTCGAGGCGTTCAAGGTCCCTTATCTGCTCAGTTTGATGGCTTTCCACCGGCCCGGCGCCGAAGTGAAGGGGCTTAAAGCCTTCCCGGCCGGGGACAGGCCGCCGGTCCTGCCGGTCTTTCTGGGTTTCAGGGTCATGATAGCGCTCGGCATACTGTTCATCCTCCTTTCCGGCCTGGCTTTATATTTTTCAAAAAAAGAGATCCTTGAATCGCGGCCGCGGTTCCTCAGGCTGCTGATCTGGGTCCTCCCCCTGCCTTACCTGGCCATACAGGCTGGCTGGCTTGTGACGGAAATGGGCCGCCAGCCCTGGCTGGTTTACGGTTTGATGCGCGTCTCGGAAGGCGTTTCCGAGTCGGTTTCGGCGGGACAGGTCCGCGTCAGTCTGGCCGGCCTTGTGATCTTTTATTCGATACTCGGCGCCCTGGACGTCTATCTGCTCGCGAAGACCGCCCGCAAAGGCCCAGAGGCGGCGGCCTGATAGCGCGGAGCTTTTTTGCGGCTATGCCGCGCGGGCGCGGGATGTTATAAGGGAATTCCTATGGATTACGCAAAATTGTGGTTCGGTTTATGGGGCGTATTGTGGGCGGTATATTTCGCCCTGGACGGCTTTGATCTGGGAGTGGGCATGGTGGGCGGTTTTGTCGCGCGGGGAGAGGCGGAAAAGCGCGGCGTGTTTTCCTCTATCGGCCCTTTCTGGGACGGGAACGAGGTCTGGCTGGTGGCCGCCGGCGGTGTCACTTTTGCGGCTTTCCCCGGCGCCTATGCCGGCATGTTCAGCTGGTTTTACTCCGCCATGTTCCTGGCTCTTTTCGGCCTCATCCTGCGGGGCGTTTCTCTGGAATTCAGGGGCAAGGTTTCCGCGCCCTGCATGAAAACTTTGCTGGACGCCGGACTGGCGGCCGGCAGCTTTCTTTCCGCGTTGTGCTTCGGCGTGCTTTTCGGCAACCTTTTCAGGGGGCTGCCGCTGAGCGCCGACGGTTATGAAGGAAGTTTTTCGGGCCTGTTTAATCCTTACGGGCTGCTGACGGGAGCGTTGTTCGCGGCGCTCTTCGCCGCGCACGGTTCGCTCTGGCTCTCTTTCAAGGCGCCGGGCGCGCCGGCGGCGCGGGCCTTTGCCCTGGCCAAAAAGCTTTGGGCGGCGGCCGGCGTTCTATGCGCGGCTTTTTTTACGGCCTCCGCTTTCGACACCGCGCTTTACAAGAACTACCTGGAGAATAAATACCTGTTCGCGGTCCCGCTGGTTTGCGTCGTTGCTTTCATCTTTGCGCGGCTGCTGTCCGGTAAGCGGCCGGACAGGGCGTTCCTGTCATCCATGGTTTCCATCGCGTCCCTGGCGGCTTTCGGCGTCATAGGACTTTATCCGGCGCTGCTGCCTTCTCGTTCGGATCCTTCCTTCAGCGTCACCATTTACAACGCGGCGTCCGGTCCTTATACTCTCAGGATCATGGCCGCGGTGACGGCGGCGTTCCTGCCTTTGGTCATAGCCTATCAGTTTTGGGTATACCGCCTGTTCCGGGCGCCGTTGACCGCCGAAGAGCTGGCAAAAAGCGGACTGCACTATTGAGAGCTTCGCACCCCGCTGTAAAACCGTAACATCACCCCTCCAGCTTTACCCCGCCGCCATCCTTCCAATATCGAACATTATGGGCCAAAAAATCCGGACCCGTTGCGGCAGGCGCCGGCGCGAAGTCGCCGGGCCGGCCGCAAAGCGGGTTGTGCGGCTTCGGGGTTTTATATTAACATATACCTTTCTAGCGGAGGTCCATGAATATTAAATTCTGGGGCGCCAGGGGAAGCGTCCCGGTGTCCGGCAGGCAGTATAATATTTACGGCGGCAGCACCGCCTGCGTGGAGGTGCGTTCCGAAAACGACGATCTTATAATCATAGACGCCGGCACCGGAATACGGGCTCTCGGCAAAGAACTGCTGAAAAAGCCGCACAATAAGTTTACGATGTTCTTTACGCACTCCCACTGGGACCATGTGATAGGCTTTCCGTTTTTCGCTCCGATTTACCGCAAAAAAACCAGGATCCGCATGTTGGGGTGTTCTTTTTCTTCCGATCCCGTCCGCGAGATAGTCGCCAAAACCATGCAGCCGCCGGGCTTTCCTGTGAAGTTTTCGGAGATCTCCGCCAAATTCGAATTCGCGTCGGTCTGCTCCACCGGCTGGGAGATAGGCCCTATGACCATAATGCCCATAGAATTGAGCCATCCCAATCAGGGCCTTGGCTACAAGTTCCGGGAGCGCGGCCGGACCTTTGTCTTCCTGACCGATAATGAGCTCGCTTTTAAGCACCCCGGCGGCAGGACCGTGGACGATTATGCCGCCTTTTCCCGCGGCGCGGACCTGTTGGTGCACGACGCCGAATACACCGACGCCGAATATCCGAGGCGCAGGACCTGGGGCCACTCCACTTACCGCCAGGCGCTGGACCTGGCCCTTAAAGCGGGGGTGAAAAGGCTGGGATTTTTTCATCATAATCAAGACCGGACCGATAGGGACATCGAGCGGATCCTGGTCCTGTGCCGCAAGCGGATCAAGGCTCTGGGCTCGGCGCTGGCCTGCTTCGCGGTCAAAGAAGGCCAGGAGATACGGCTCGCCTGATCCTTTGGACGGCGGGAATGTTTTATGAGGAATCCGCCCGAAGGGCGTTAATTACGAGGTGCATACGAGTATGAAATTCGGTATTTATACGGTTTGGCTCGATCCTTCCTTTTACATAGCCGCGGCCGTGTTCGCGTTCTCTTTGTTCCTCCTGGTGTTTTCGATAAGAAAATATCTGGGCATAAAGAACAGGTCCGATTATGAAGAGGCGGGCAATGAAGCCGTAGAAGTCCAGGGCGAACTGCCCCTGGCCGCCGCTCCGGCTCCCGCCGGGCACGAGGCAAAAGAGCCGGACGCGCCCGCGTCCGCCGCCGGCGAGGCCCCGTCAGGCGCCCCTTCCCGGGCCGAAGAATTCGTGAAGGGCCTTTATGCCAGCCTTGCCAGCCTGGACGGCCGTGTTAAGAATATCGAGGCCGATCTCTCCCGGTCCAGGATCAACCGGGATTTTACCGTGAAATTCCTGGAGGATATCGTTTCGGATTTCGACGCCCTGGATAAGACCAAGATCAGGTCCCGCATCGAATATCTGCTGTCCGACCTTAAAAAATCCTGAGTTCGTTCAAGTGAAAATACAAAAACTTTTTTTATATCTGGCGCCGGCGTTCTTAGGCGGCGGCGTCTGCGGCGCGGAGTTGTTCCCTCCGAACGCCTTCTCCGATTCCGCCCGCGGCGTCACCTCCGCCTCCTTCCTCAAATCACCCGCCTCGGCGAGGCTTGCCGCGCTGGGTTCGGGAGGAGGAGCCGTCAGGGGGCCGGACGCTTTTTTTTGCAACCCGGCCGGGACCGCCTATCTGCCTCGCGGTTCTTCGGCCCTCCTGCTCGGTTACGACACCCTTCTGGAAGGCTCCGGCCGTACGGCTTTCGCGGGGCTTACGGGCCTGAAGAACGGCGCGCTTGGAATAGGAGCGCTTTATCGTTACGAGACCGGCCTGAAAAAATACGACGATTTCGGCAACGAGGCCGGCGGCCTGGAGGCGTACGACGCGGCTTTTATAGGTTCCTACGGGAGGCGGTTCGGCTGGGGCGCCGCCGGGCTTGCGGTTAAATATCTCCGCTCAAAACTTTATGACCGCTCCGCCGGGAGCGCCGCGCTGGACCTGGGAGCGCTGATCAAGGACGGAGGCAACGGCGCAGCCGAGTTCGCCCTTTTCGCGCGCAATTTCGGGCTGCCCCTGAAGCTCGGTTCCGCGGCCGGGCCGCTGCCTTTTGAGCTTGGCGGAGCTCTAAGTTTCCGCTATACGCGGCAGTTCAGCCTTTTGATCGACGGGCGCGCGCCCGTAGACCATTCCCCCTATCTTATCCTGGCCGGGGAATACGGCTTCCCGTCCGCCGCGGGGTTGTGCCTGCGCGCCGGGCTGAATTTTAAAAATTACGGCGACCTTGGACTTATGGGAGCTTTTACCGGCGGGTTCGGCGTCAAGCTCGGCGCCGCCGGCCTGGATTACGCTTTCGCGCCTTACGGCGATCTCGGCGTTACGCACAGGCTGACGCTCGGCTGGGGTTTCGGCCCGGAGAAGAGCGGCCCTGCGGACGCAGGGACGGCCGGGCCCCTCTCTTCGGCGGCGCGCGGTCCTGAAAAGCTGTCCGCGGCCGTGGCCACTTTCGACGCCCTAGGCGGGACGACGGACATGGAGGCCCGGCAGTTTTCCGACATGCTTGAGGCCGAGCTTTTGAAGGCCGGCGGGTTCAGCCTGGTGGAGCGGACCAAACTGGATTTTATCCTGGCCGAGAAGAAGCTCATTTCCTCCGGGCTTAAGGAGCCGGAGCGGTCCGGGGAACTGGCGAAGCTGGTGGGCGCCGGCGCCGTTTTATACGGTTCGGTCTCAAAGGAGAAAAAAGGCTATCTCATCGCCGTCAAACTGGCGGACGCGCGGACCGGAGAGATCCTGGCCGCTGAAAGCCGGAACGCGGAAGATATTTATTTTTTCAAGCAGACCGCCAGGGACCTTGCGGAAAGGCTGTCCGCCTATTGAGCGGTTAAACCGGGAGCCGGTCGGTTTCCGCGGCGGCGGTGGTCTGCGGCTCCACGGCCTGTTCGGACTCCAGCACAACGGGGATCTCGCGGCGCGTCTTGCCCCGCAGGATGGAGAAGGTTACGGTTTCGCCCGGCATGAACGCGTGCAGCCGGTGCAGGAATTCCTCCACCGAGTCTACAGGCGCGGCGCCGATCCCCGTGATGATGTCGTCAAGTTCCAGGCCCGCTTTCTTAGCCGGCGAGCCCGGGTACATTTGCAGGACGGTCAGTTTCGGGTTTATTGAAACCCCCAGCCAGGGAGCGTCCAGATTTTTAATTTTAAGATATTGCTTCCAGGCCTGGATTATGTCCTCAGCTATAATGCCGAGCGCCATGCCCTCGGACCCGCCGGACCGGCTTAAGATCTCGGTGTCCATCGCCACTACGGTTCCATTGAGCGTCATCAGCGGCCCTCCCGAGTTGCCGGGATTGACGGCCGCGTCCGTTTGCAGCAGCGTTACATAATCGTTTTTACGGTCAAGGCCGCTGACAATGCCCCTGCTCACGCTGAATGGAAGCCCCAAAGGATAACCCATAGCCATGACTTCCGTGCCCAGTACGATATTCGCGCTGGGCTGCAGCGGCAGTGCTTTCCACCCCCTCTTGACGGGCGGGAGCT
Source organism: Elusimicrobiales bacterium (assembly GCA_041665305.1). Classification (GTDB taxonomy): domain Bacteria; phylum Elusimicrobiota; class Elusimicrobia; order Elusimicrobiales; family UBA9959; genus YA12-FULL-51-18. The sequence goes on along the minus strand of JBAYJD010000014.1, from coordinate 46,328 downwards.
GGATAAAAGCGATATCCTTTTTCATCGGTGTGCCTTTCGCGAGCAGGATGCCCTGGCGTGATTCTCCGTCCGGGGTAACGACGGCGACCGATCCGCCCGCCTGAACATTTTCCACGACATGCGCGTTCGTGGCCACGATTCCGGACGGCAGCATAATAAATCCCGAACCCATGCCTCCTCCCGGACCCGCCGGGGTAACGATCTGGACCACGGAGGGCATAGCCTGCTGGATGACCCTTTCCTTGCTGAATTTAACCTGGGCGTGCCGGATGATAACGGGATACTCCGCGGGCTGCTGGGCGCGAAAAGATTGAAGCGACTGCGAGAACGCCTCGTCCGAGCTCGGGACGGCCTGGGCGGCGCCGGCGCACGGCCGGTAAACGGAAAGACCCAGGATCGCGGAGGTTATAACAAGGTTCATGGTTCTCATAATGTTCGTCTCCTGCCCGTCGGACCGTATTTAAAGTATAACGCAAGGGCGCGGGTCTACCAAGGGCTGATGGGCTGAAAAAAGAAAGGCATAGTGCTCAGGAAAAACTACCCGAAAGGCCCGGATCTTTCGGCCCCATAAGCACTTGTACGCGCATCCGGCTTCAGGTAAGCTGTGAGAACGGCGGCCTTTGACCGGAGGAAGAAATTATGCGCTTTCTTTTATTCGTTGTTTTGATCCTGCAGCAATCCGCGGCGGTATTCGCTTTTACGGAAGTTGAAAAGAGACGCCTGGTGCTGGACGCCAAAAAAAGGGCCGACAGTTATATCGCCGCGGCGGTCAGGTATCTGGATGAAAATTACGGCCTTGAGGCCGGAATGTCGTCTCCTATAATCCGCTATACTATACTACAGGACAGGCTTAAAAACCCAAATTGGAATTTTGTCCTGCAATCGGAGGCCGATCCCGTCCGTGCGAACTACTGTGAGAATGGACAACGCGGGTCGGCTTATTATGACGGGACCATAACAGTGGTCTGCGACAGGGCTTTTGATTCCCGTGACGATTCGGCGCTGGTGAATTATATATTGCATGAAGAAGTCCATGCGGCGCAGGCCCACGATTTCGGCGCCCTTTCAGGCGATGATGAATGTGAGGCGACAGAAATGGCCGGAGTCACTATGCTTCTTTCCGGCAATTACATGATCAGCAACGATTATCTCCTGTTCGGGCGCTGCGCGAATGTTTCGCGGGTATTGAGGACCGTTCAGGATGATTTTAAAAAACACTCCGTTCCACTGGCCGCGGGACAGTTCCTGACCGTGGATAAAGGTCTTGCCATGCGGGATGTGCGGCCGTTCATGGGTTCCTATCTGCCCTTGATCTCTTCGGAAGACGATCTGGTCGAGCAGCTCCGGAAAGCGGGGCGTTGGCGCATCGGTGAGATCAGCGACGAGGCCGGTACGGCGTCAAAGATCAAAAATATAGTGCTGCAGGCGCAGGGATCCGGGCTGCGGTATGAGCTCCTCCTGTCCACTTACGGCCTGGAAATCTACGCCGATGATTTTGAAAAAGCTTTCAGCCGCAAAGTAAAGATCACCCCCTCGCCGTCGTGAATGCCGTAACGCTATCCGGTGACATAATACCTTGACTGTTATTTCAGGGAGAAACACGTTCAACCTAATTGCACGCGCTCAGCGCGCATCCGTGCGCGGATGCGCTTCAGCATGGCGGCGTGGATCCTGCCGTTGGTCGCAAGCGTCTGCGCTCCGTAGTCCTCCGGCTTTTCCCACGGCTTTCCGGAAAAATCCGTCACTTTCCCCCCCGCTTCTTCCACCAGCAGCCGGCCCGCGGCCACATCCCAGGGCTTCAGGCCGAATTCCCAGTAGCCGTCCGTACGGCCCGCGGCCAGCCAGGCCAGGTCAAGAGAGGCGGAACCCATCCTTCTGACATCATGGGCGAGCCGCATGAACTTTGAGAAGAACGCGCAGTAGAAATCCGCTTTTTGGGCGCGATCGTACGGGAATCCGGTCACAAGGAGCGCGTCGGCCAGTTTCGGGGTCGCGGAAACTTTGAGCCGCACGCCGTTCAGAAAAGCGCCGCTTCCGCGCCCGGCCAGAAAAAGTTCGTTCCTGAAAGGATCGAAGACTCCGCCGGCCAGGACCTGTCCGCCGGCGAGAAAGCCGATGGAAACGGCCGCGACCGGGAAAGTGTGGGCGTAGTTCGTGGTGCCGTCGATCGGGTCTATGATCCAGAGCGGACCCTTGAGCTGTTCCGGGGCGGACAAAGCGCCGGCTAAACCCTCTTCCTCCGCCAGGAAAGCGTGGCCGGGGAAGGCCTTTTTTATGACGGCAATGACCGCTTTCTGGGATCTGAGGTCCGCTTCGGTTAGAAGGTTGGCCCGGCCCTTCAGTTCGTAGCTTACCCGCCCGAAATAGCGTTTCATTACGTCACCGCCGGCTTTCAGGGCTTTTTTAAGAACGGCAAGAGTCGTTTTACAACCTTTTGGTCCCATAAAAGTTCTCCATGGCCAACCTGGCGGCGGCGTATTCCGCAGTGCGCTTAAGAGCCGTGAACGCCAGCCTGACGGAGGCGAACCGCCCGCGCGCCCGGACGATGAACTTCCTCCTAAAAAAAGCATTCTGCATCAGCCCTCCGGTCAACGCCACTTTGAGCGGCATGCCGGCCGTCCGGTTTTCCGCCGCATTGTGTTTTTTTACAGCGCAGGCCAGCAGGTTTGAAAGGTGCACATGGGCCTTGTGGACAAGTTCGACGGCCTCCGTATCTCCGCTCTCAGCGTTATTTATCACCATCGCGGCATAAGCGGCCCTGTCCCGGCGGCTCATGGTTTTTTTATCCGTTTTGGCCTTTTTAAGGAACCTGGTGCCGATCCAGAGGCCGGAACCGGGGTCCCCTCCGGCCGGACCGTGCCCGCCTATTTTTTTAAAGCGGCCGTTCCGGTGTTTCATGAAGACCACCGAACCGGTGCCGGCTATGAGCAGGATGCCGTGTCCGTCGCCGTGGGCGGCCAGGTAGGCGGCTTGGGCGTCCGAGATCACATCCAGCAGGTTGACCTTGCCCTTGAGTTTTTTAAGCAGGAACGGTTTTTTCCATTTTTTGGTCATCGCGCCGCGCGTGGCTATGACCACCGGGACATGGGGTTCCAGCCTCCAGTCGGCCGCGGTCTTTATCAGCAGGGCGGGCAGGTGTTTTATATGGGCGGTCGGGTGCGCGATCTTTTTCAACTCGGAGCCACGGCCGTTTATCAGCACTATCCTTGTGCGGGTGCCGCCTCTGTCCACGCCAGCCGCCAGACGGCGGGTAATTCGATGTTTTTTTGAGGACATAACAGGCTTAAGGCTGAAAGCCGGACCGCCGCCCCCTGGATCACGGGAATTGACTGAAACTCAGGATAAATGATAGCATATGAGGGCGGAATTTTGAACCGGCCTTTTATGATAAGACAGTCCGAAGAAGTTACGCTAGCCTCCGTTCTTAAAAGCGATTTTATTTTTTTTCTTAAGGGCAGACCTTCCAGGGAAGAAGTGGTCAAGCTTCTTACGGACGGCCTTTATCCGCAGGTCAGGGCCCTTATCACCGCCAAGGCGCTTTACGACAAAGTTACCGAAGTGGAAAAACTTAATAATGTGCTTGAGACCGGGTTTTATATCCCCCACGCCAAATTGGCGGAGATCGACCGTTTTTATACCGCTCTCGCCGTGATCCCGGAGGGCTCGCCTGACGCCAAATCCGGGATAACCGTAAGAGCGGCGCTCCTGCTTCTGACCCCCAATAAGCCTGTTTTTTTCCAGAAACACCTTAACATGCTCTCCAAGCTTTCCAGGCTTTTCCAGCCGGTATTTATGGATTCCATCGCGGCCATGAAAGACCGCGTACGGGTCCATGAGGCCATCGGTAAGCACGAATAATCTCCGCCTTTTCGGCTTAAGCACCGGCTCATCGGCGTGGACCGCGCCGCCGTTATGTTATAATTTGTGGTACGCATATGAACCCTCCCGCCCCTTTTCCGCGCTTCAAACATGTGCTGGTGCTCAGCACCGCCATGCTCAGTTTTATTTCATTCTGGAAAGCCGCTTCCGTGGTCCTGTGCGACATGGGGTCCAGCGCCTACTACGCCGGCGGTATAGCCATGAACGCCTTCGGACCGGCGTTCCCCTGGTATGTGCTGTCAGTAATGATCTTTTCCGGCCTGATGCTGATGGTCTATGTGGAATCCTGCGCCATGTTCGTGCGGGGCGGGGTTTATAAGGTCGTCAATGAGGCCATGGGACATTCCATGGCCAAGGTCTCGGTTTCCGCGCTGATGTTCGATTACATGGTGACCGGCCCGGTCAGTTCCGTGTCGGCCGGTTTATATGTTTCGAGCCTCCTTTATAACATCCTGCCGCTGGCGCATATCAGTTGGCATGTTCCTCATAAACTTTTCGCCGTGCTCTTCGCCGTTACCGTGACGGCCTTCTTCTGGCGCGAGAACATCAAAGGCGTGGAGGAATCCACCGAGAAGAATTTTAAGATCATGGGGTTTGTGACGCTGGTGGGAGCGGTGCTCATAATCTGGTCGCTGGCCACGGTGTTCAGCCGCGGTTTCAAGCTGCCGCCTTTCGACCTGAAGTTCACGCCGGCCTCGCTGGGCTGGATGGCCGATTTTCCGTATCTTCAAACTATAGGACTGGTCGGCGTGTTTATGGCCTTCGGGCATTCCATCCTGGCGCTCAGCGGCCTTGAGACCCTGGCCCAGGTTTACCGGGAGATAGAGGACCCGAAGATAAAAAACCTTAAAAAGGCCGCGTTCTCCGTTTTTCTCTTCAGCCTTGTTTTCACCGGAGGCCTGACCTTCCTGGCTTCTTCCATAATCCCGCCGGACCTGATCGGCGGCAAATACCTGGATAATCTCCTGAGCGGCCTGGCGCTTGAGCTTAACGGCCCTTACTGGGCCAGGCTTGCGCTTCAGTGTTTCGTGGTCGTTTCCGGCAGCCTGATGCTGGTGGGCGCGGTCAACACTTCGATGGTGGGGTCCAACGGCGTGCTCAACCGCGTGGCCGAGGACGGCATCCTGCACGACTGGTTCCGCCACCTGCATAAAAAGTACGGCACCACCTATCGCATGATAAATATGGTGGCCGTCATCCAGATCGTCGTGATAATCCTGTCCGGAGGCGATATTTACCTGCTGGGCGAAGCTTACGCTTTCGGCGTCCTGTGGAGCCTGGTCTTCAAGACGCTGTCGATGATAATTCTCAGGTTCCGGGACGATATTCCCAGGGACTGGATGTTCCCCTTCAACATAAAGATAGGCAAGGTCTATTTCCCGGTCGGCATGTGCGTGGTTTTTCTGATCCTGATCACGGCCAGCCTGGTGAACCTGATGACAAAGCGGATCGCCACGGTTTCCGGCGTCGCCTTTACCATCGTGTTCTTCGCCGTCTTTCAGATCTCGGAGCGCATGAACCGGAAAAAAGCGCAGCTTTACATGCCGGACGACGATTCGGAAGAAAAACTGAACATGCGCAAAGAGGCGGATATCGCCACCATACTCCCCGAACTGGATAAAGCCAGGAAAATCCTGGTCCCGGTAAGGAACCCGAACAATCTTGTGCATTTGAAGAGCGTCCTTGAGACCGCGGACGATGAAACCACCGATATCATAGTGCTGGCCGCCAAGATCTCCAAGGGTATACAGCTTGAGGGCGAGTCCGGCGACATAACCCCGGAAGACAAAGACCTCTTCACTTCGGTGGTCCTGCTGGCCGAAAAGTACGGTAAAACGGTGAAGCCGATGCTTGTGTTCTCCAATGACCCGTTCTATTCCATCGCGCAGGTGGCGCAGGCGGCGGGCGTGGCTGAAGTGGTCATGGGTGTGTCGGGCACCACTGGAGCGGAAGTACAGCTGGAGCGCCTGGCCATGGCCTGGGGTATGCTGGAGAAAAAAGACAGCGCCCATTCGGTGCTGGCCAAAGTGGTGTGGGAAGGACGGGAGCTGTCGTATAAACTATAGTTCGAGGGCTGATCTTATGGCTATAAAAAGGATCTGCAAATACGGCGAGAGCGTATTGGAAAAAAAGACCCGCAGGGTGGAGTTGAGGGAGTTTAAGAAAGACCTGCCGGACATCATAAAGGACATGTTCGAGACCATGGACGCCGTGGGCGGCCTGGGCCTGGCGGCCAATCAGATAGGCCTGGACCTGGCCCTGGCGGTGATAAAGATAAAAAAAGAGGGAGAGGAGGATCTCCGCATCGTGCTAGTCAATCCGGAACTCGCGGAGAAATCCGGCTCGATGGCGGAAGAGGAGGGCTGTCTTTCCTTCCCCGGCCTGTTCGCGAAGGTGAAACGGTTTTCAAAGGTCAAAGTGCGCGCGTTTAACGAAAAAGGGCTGCCGATAGAGATCAACGCCGAAGGTTTGTTCTCCAAGGCGCTTCAGCACGAAATAGACCATCTTGACGGCGTGGTGTTCATCGACCGCCTGCCCTTTATCACGCGCATGAAGCTTAAGCCCCTTTTGATGAAGCTCAGACGCCAATGGAAGAAGATCGACGAGAGCAGGATGTCCGCTCCCCGGTCCCGCGCTTGAACGATGTCCAGACTTAAGATCGTATTTCTGGGAACGCCTGAGATCGCGTGTCCTTTCCTGACCCATATAGCCGCGCTCGGCCATTCGGTGGCCGGCGTCATTTCCCAGCCGGACCGGCTTCAGGGCCGTGGAATGAGGCTCTGCTGCCCCCCCGTCAAAAATACGGGCGGAGAACTGGCGCTGGAAGTTTTTCAGCCGCGTTCCGGCGAAGAACTCTCCTTGGTCCTGTCCGAACTTAAACCCGACCTCGGCGTCGTAGTGGCCTACGGGCGGTTGATAAAAAAAGAGGCTCTCGCTATTCCGGCTCTCGGTTTCATAAATGTGCATTTTTCCCTGCTTCCCGCGTATCGCGGCGCCGCGCCGGTCCAGTGGGCGCTGATCAACGGCGAGCGGTCGACCGGCGTAACGGTATTCTGGCTGGATGAAGGGCTGGATACCGGGCCTGTGCTGGCCTCAAAGGAGGTCCCGGTAGCGAACGAGGATTACGCGCCCGACCTCTTTAAAAAAACCTCAGCCGCGGGGCTGGAGCTTTTAAGCGGGTGCCTCGCGGAGATCTCCGCCGGGCGGATGACGAAGATCCCCCAGGCCTCCCCGGGCACGTTCGCGCCCAGGCTGACGCCCGCCGATACGCGGCTGGATTTTACCCGGACCGCCTCCGCCGTCCGCAATCTGGTCCGCGGACTCGCAGCCGGGCCGCGCGCGAGGTTCAAGCTGACGGTCAATGGGCGTCCGATCTCGGTCCAGGTCCTGAGGTGCTCGCTGCCCGGCGGCCGCGGCGCCCGGACGGACCGGCCGGGCGTCATAACCGCGATTGAAAGGGAACGGGGCTTTTATATACAATGTAGCGACGGAGAACTGCTTGTGGAAGAGGTCCAGCCGGAGGGAAAAAAGCCGATGAAAGCGCTGGATTTTCTGAACGGCGCCCGGCTCGGCCCCGGCGACGCGGCGCAATAGCGGCGCGGGAATGCGTCGGACAAACAAGCTTTGAGGATCCGCGATAACGGGCGTGCCGTACAGGAGATATTTTGTGAGCATAAAAGAATTTTTCGACAAACATTTTTCCGATACGGAAGAGTCTTTTGTCAATCCGAGCTTTATCCTTAAGATCGCCTCGGTGGCCCTGGCCCTGTTCTTCCTCACTTATTTTTTATTCTCCTGGACCATGGACACGGTCGTGCACAACCGGAAGGAAGTCATCGTGCCCGACATCCAGGGCAAATCGGCCGCCAACGCGCTCCAGCTTGTCAGCGAGAGCGACCTGGCTATGAAGATCGAAGGCTATGAATTCAACGAATCCGTGCCCATCGGCACCGTTCTCAGGCAGGCGCCTTCGGCCGGGACCACCGTGCGGGAAGGAAAGATCGTAAAGGTCGTTTTCAGCCAGGGAGGAGAATCTGTTTTCACTCCTAATCTCATAGGCCTGCCGCTTCGCAACGCCGAGCTTCTCCTGCGCCAGCGGTCCCTCCTGTTGGGCGAGGTCAGCGAGTCCTATTCCCTTAAGGCCGAAAAAGGCGCCGTCCTTTCGCAGGAACCGAAGTCCGAGATGAGCGTCCCGAAGAATACCATGGTTGCGGTGGCGGTGTCGGCCGGAGAACCGCCGGCCGGCATAGTTCTGATGCCGGATTTCAGGCAGAGGAAAATAGACGAAACCGCCCAGTGGGCTTCCGACAATAAGCTGGCGGTGAAAACCGTGGAGGACGCGGGTTCCCTTTTCCCCGGCGGCACGATCATAGATCAGTCCCCCGCGGCGGATACCGTAATTTCGGCCGAATCGGCCGTCAGGTTCACCGTGAGTTCCCGCAAGGCCGCCGGCGGGCAGGAAGAAAAAGAATTTCACATCCGTTACGAGGTGTCCCAGAGCGGTTCGCAGAGGCATGTCCGGATCGTGGCCGTGAGCAAACGGGGCGACCGGGAGATCTTCAACGGCCTCAGGGACCCGGGTTCCAGGATAGATTTAACGGTGCCCTACGGCGGAGCGGACAAGATCAGGATCTTCATCAACGGCATCCTGGTGGAAGAGCGCGAAGTAAAATAAAAATTTTTCGGCAAGATTTTTACCAGGGCTCGATAATGGCGATAAAAACTAACGTTCTCCCGGTCCCCGGCGGACGCCCGTGCATAGTGCCTTCGGTGCTTTCAGCCGATTTTGCGTGCCTTAAAAAAAGTCTGAGAGGGCTGGCCCGTTACGCCGGCTGGGTGCAGCTGGATGTGATGGACGGACATTTCGTGCCCAACTTAAGTTTCGGGCCTCATGTGGCGCGGGGGCTGGCGGCCGCGACGCCGCTGGCGCTGGACGCCCATCTCATGGTGGAGCGTCCGGGTATGTTCATAAAACCTTTCGCCGACGCAGGCGCGGGCCTCGTTACGGTCCATCTGGAAGCCGGGGACGACATAGGCGCCTGCCTTAAACAAATAAGATCCCTGGGCCTGAAAGCCGGGCTTGCGCTGAAGCCCAAAACCCCCCTCTCCCGCGCTTTGAAATATTTAGGGGAGCTGGACCTGCTCCTCCTGATGACGGTGGAACCTGGTTTCGGCGGCCAGTCTTTCATGCGCGGGGTCCTGCCCAAGATCTCCGCCGCGCGCCGCGCGATCTCGGACCTGGGCCGGCCGGTGTGGCTGCAGGCGGACGGCGGAATAAACGAGGACACCGCGTTCGCGGCAGTCGGAGCCGGGGCGGATTCCCTTGTAATGGGCAGCGCCGTTTTTTCAAACCCGGACCCCGCCGGGTTCGTTCGAAAACTGAACATCAGGCTGAGACGCCATGAGCAAAAAAATACTGATCGTTGAGGATGAGGAACTTATAGCCAAGGTGCTTTCGATGCGTCTTGAAGGCCTCGGTTATAAGGTCGTCACCGCCGCCGACGGAGAGGAAGGGCTCGAGCTGGCCAGGAAGGAACGGCCCGACCTGGCCATTCTGGACATCGGCCTGCCGCGCATAGACGGGAACACCCTTTGCGAACTTATAAAGAACGACCCGGCCACCGGAGATATCAAGATCATAATGCTTACCGGCATGAAGCTGGTCGGGGACATGGAGACCTCCTTCAATTCAGGGGCGGAGGTCTATGTGACCAAACCTTACGAATGGCCGCGCCTCCTGGGCCACATAAAAAAGCTTTTGGGCTAGCGCCGAAATATCGTATAATATCCCTGACTACTCAGGTTATTTAGGCTGCACAGGCCGCCGCCGGCGTTCCAGCGGGCCGCAGGTGCCGGCGGCCTGTTCTCCTGAGCAGGGATGCTTTCGGCTAATTTCATCTCAATGATGATTCCAGTCAGTTTAGGAGGACGAGTATGGCAGTTGTTTTAAGGCTTCAGAGAGTAGGCAAAAGGACGCAGCCGCATTACCGGATCGTGGCGATTGAAAAGACCAGGGGTCCGCATGGCGCTCCGCTTGAAATTATCGGGCATTATAACCCGAAAGCGGAAAAGGACGCGGAAAAAGTTTCTTTCGACATGATCAAGCTTGACCGGTGGGTCAAAGCCGGCGCAAAGGCTTCCGAGACCCTAGGGTCGCTGATCACCAGGGCGCGGAAGGCCGAAAAGGCCGCGAAATAAGGACAGGAAAAGAACTATGAAAGAGGTCCTGGTTTATCTGATAAATTCTCTGGTCGACGAGCCGGGCGCGGCCAGGCTGTCCACCAATGTGGACGGTAATGTCGTGCGCTTTAAGCTTACCGTGGCGCCGTCGGATCGCGGCAAGATAATCGGCAAGGAAGGCCGGGTGGTTAAATCCATCAGGACCATCCTGCAGACTTCCGCCGCCAGAGAAAATAAAAAAGTGTTCCTAGACATAATTTAATGCGCATAGACGTCGTAACGCTGTTCCCCTCTATGGTGGACGCTCCGCTTTCGGAGAGCATAGTCGGAAGGGCCCGCGAGGCGGGCCGGCTGAAACTGGGTTTTTCCAATCCCAGGGATTTCGCCGGAGACCGGCACGGAACGGTGGACGACAAGCCTTACGGCGGCGGGACCGGCATGGTCATGATGGCCGAGCCCGTTTATAAAGCCCTTAAAAAAGTGTCGAAAAAGGGCTCGCATGTGATAGTGCTCACGCCCAAAGGCGAACGGTTCGACCAGCGTCTGGCGCTTGAGCTGGCGGCGAAGAAACACCTGGTGTTCATCTGCGGGCATTATGAAGGCCTCGACGAGCGCGTGAACAGCTGCGCGGACCGGGAACTGTCGATAGGCGATTATGTGCTGACAGGCGGCGAGCCGGCCGCGGTGGCGGTAATAGACGCCGTTACGCGGCTCCTGCCCGGCGTGTTGAAAAAAGACGACGCCACGGTCAATGAAACTTTTACGGAGGGGCTGCTTGAAGCTCCTCATTACACCAGGCCCGGAGTCTGGCGCAGAATGAAGGTGCCGGAAGTCCTGCTGAGCGGCGACCACAAACGGATCGCCGAATGGAGGGCTTCCGCCGCCAGGGACCTGACCGGCAGGAAAAGGCCTGATTTGCTTAAGAAAGAAAAACTGGAGGAAGTATGAAGAACATAGAAGCGCAGCTTGGGATGAAGAACGAAAAATTTGATTTCAGGACCGGGGATACCATAAAGGTGTTCACGAAAGTCGTAGAAGGCGACAGCGAGCGCGTCCAGGTTTTTGACGGCGTTCTCATGGGCAGGAGAGGTTCCGGCATCTCCGAATCCTTCACCGTGCGCAAGATCTCCTACGGCGTGGGCGTGGAGAGGGTTTTCCCCGTGCATTCCCCCCGCATAGACAAAATAGAACTGGTGAAGACCGGCAAAGTCCGCCGCGCCAAGATCTATTATCTCCGCGAACTGTCGGGCAAGTCGGCCAGGCTTGAAGAAAAAACCGAGGCCCTGGAGACCGCGGCCGCCCCCGCGGTTCCGGCGCCCGTCCAGGTTCCGGCCCAGCCCCAGGCCCCGGCGGCCAAGTAAGCCGGCCGGGCCGTTGCCCGTAGGCCGGGGATTCTTATTGTTTTCGTTTTAACCAGGCCACCTGAGCGATCGTGTGCCACTTTTAAAATTCGACCTTTCTATCGCGGAGCGGAGCGGCCCGGCTTATCTCATCGGCATCGATGAAGCCGGCAGGGGGCCTCTGGCGGGTCCCGTCGCCGCGGCCGCGGCCTATATCCCGCCCGCCGCCTACCCGTATCTTAAAGAAGTGAACGACAGCAAGAAGCTGAGCGAAAAAAAGCGCGAGGCCCTGCTGTCCGTCATGCGCGCCGCCGGGGTCCGGTTCGGTTTCGGTTCCGCTTCGGCCGGTGAGATAGACGGACTGAACATCCTTAACGCTTCTTTCTCCGCCATGCGCGCCGCCGCGGGCCGCCTGGTCCGCGGACTGGGCGCCGCGGAGCGGGACATCCTGGTCCTGGTGGACGGGCCGCATAAGATCCGCGGCCTTTCCTTCGTTCAGGAGGCGGTCGTGGACGGGGACGCAAAATCACTTTCCATCGCGGCGGCGAGCATCTTCGCCAAAGTGATCAGGGACCGTTGGATGCTGGCGTTGGACCGCCGCTGGCCGGGTTACGGTTTCGCCGGCCATAAGGGTTACGGTACCAAAGCCCATATGGAATTTCTCAGCAGTCTGGGCCCCTGTCCGGAACACCGGCGAAGCTTCGCTCCCGTGAGAAAGGCTTTGACGGAGGCCGCGTGAGTCCGGATCCGGGTTTGCCGGCCGAGGACGCGGCGGCCGGATATTTAAGGTCCCGCGGCTACAAAGTGCTGGACCGCCGCTGGGCCTGCCCGCTGGGCGAACTGGATATCGTGGCTTTTGATTCCGGTACGCTTGTTTTTGTGGAAGTAAGGTCCCGCTCCGCCTCCACGTACGGCTCGCCGGCGGAGACCGTGACGAAAGCCAAACAGAAGAAAGTGATCAAGGCCGCGCTGACTTATCTCAAGGCGAAGGCTCTCGCGCCGGAAACCGTGCGCTTTGATGTGATAGTCTTTGAAGGAGGGACCGCGGCGCCCGAACATATAATCAACGCCTTTCAGGCGGACGGATATACTTTTTAACGGAGATGATTTTATGCAGCAGGACAACCCCGTAACTAACGTCGCAAAAACCTCGGCCTGGCTTAAGTCCCGGATCGGAAAATTCAGGCCCGTGGCGGGCATCATTGCAGGCAGCGGTCTGGCGGATTCCTTGCCGGAGCTGGCGGATAAAATTTCCATTCCCTATGCCGCCATTCCCAACTTCCCCCGGACCACCGTCGTCGGCCACAAGGGAGAGCTGATCTTCGGCCGCCTGCACGGCAAGGATGTGGTCGTTATGCGCGGCCGCTTTCATTATTATGAGGGCCGCCACCTCAATTTTATCGCCTTCCCCGTGCGCGTACTGGCGTTTTTGGGCGTCAAATCCCTCATCGTTACCGCGGCCGTGGGTTCGCTCAGGCCTTCGCTGCGTCCCGGCGATCTGCTGATCCTGAAGGACCACATCAATTTTATGGGGGCCAATCCCCTTATGGGCAACTACGACCGGCTGTTCGGCGAGATGTTCCCCGACATGAATGAACCCTACGACGCGGCCTTGCGCAAGGACGCCCTTGCGGCCGCCCGCAAACTGAAGATCCCCGCGCGCGAAGGCGTCTATATAGCGGTGACCGGCCCCTCCTACGAAACCCCGGCCGAGGTCCGGGTTTACCGGATGTTCGGCGGCTCCGTGGCCGGTATGTCGGTGGTGCCCGAGGTCATCGCGGCCCGCCAGCTGAAAATGAAAGTTCTGGGGGTCTGCTGGATCTCCAATTTCACCAGCGGTATTTCAAGGACGCCGCTCGCCCATGACGATGTGCTCGCGCTGGGCGGGAAGGTGTCCGTTAAAATGAAAGCCCTGCTGGACGCGGTAATGAAGTCCGATAATGTTTAGAGATCCGAGGAACTAATATGAGAATGCTCGACCTGATCCTAAAGAAACGCTCCGGCGGCGGACATGATTTTAAGGAACTGAAATTCATCGCCGACGGCGCGGCTTCCGGCGCTATTCCGGATTATCAGCTTTCCGCCTGGCTGATGGCCGCATTTTTTAATCCCCTCTCCGGCCGGGAGACGGCGGATTTTACCAGGGCCATGGCCCTTTCCGGTAAAAAACTGAACCTTAAGGCGCTGAAAGGCGGGCGGGTGGACAAGCATTCCACCGGCGGCGTCGGCGACGGGATTTCCCTGGCGCTGGCGCCCGTGGCCGCGGCTGCGGGCGTTATCGTGCCTATGATGAGCGGCAGGGGCTTGGGCCATACGGGCGGTACGCTGGATAAACTTGAAGCCGTCAGGGGATTTAAGGTGCGCCTGGGCGCCGGCCGGGTTTACAGGCAGCTCAAGTCCGCCGGGGTGTGCATGTTCGGACAGACGGCGGAGCTGGCGCCCAGCGATAAAAAGCTTTACGCTTTGCGCGACGCCACCTGCACCGTGGAATCCCTTCCTCTGATAGTGGCCAGCATTCTCTCCAAAAAATACGCCGAGGATATCACCGGCCTGGTAATGGATGTGAAATGCGGTTCCGGCGCGTTCCTCAGGGATTTCAAAAAAAGCCGCGAACTGGCCGCGGCCCTAATGGACACGGCCAAAATGCTCGGCATCCGCTGCGTGGCGGTGCTGACGGACATGGACGAGCCGCTGGGGCTGGCTGTCGGCAACGGCATAGAGATGGAACAATCCCTCAGGATCCTGCGCGGAGAAAAAGGCCCGGCCGATTTTATGGAAGTGCTGGAAGTCCTGTCCGGCTGGATGATCTATCTGGGAGGCAAAGCCCGGACGCCTGAAGAGGGCAGGGGCAAGGCCGCGGCGGTTATTTCCGACGGCTCCGCGCTGGGCAAAATGCGTCAGTTGATCCGCCGGCAGGGCGGAGATCCGCGCGTGGCGGACGATCCCGGCAAATATCTTCCCCGAGCCGGGCTGTCCGTCGAGGTCAATGCTTCCAAAGCCGGTTACCTGGCCGGGATGGATGCGCGCACCGTGGGCTACGCCAGCGTGGTGCTGGGCGCGGGCCGCGCCCGCGCCGAAGACCGCGTCGATCCCGGCGCAGGCATGGAGCTTTACAAGAAGACCGGAGACAAACTGGCAAAGGGCGATCCGATAGCCAGGCTCTACGCTTCGGACGCAGGCAAACTGAGGGAAGGCCGGAAAATGTTCGAAACCTCCCTTAAAATAGGGGCCAGGCCGCCCAAAAAAAAGCCGTTGATAATCGAAGTGATGGAGTAGCGCCGCCGTCCGTTCCCGTTGTCCGCTCTATACAGGAGCCCAGATGAACAAGAATGTCTTTATCTCCAAACATCCGCTGGTATTGGCCAAGATCGCCAAACTGCGGGACAAGAAGACCCCGGCGGCCGATTTCAGGCGCGTTATGAGCGAGATCGGCATGCTGCTCGCCCACGATGTGCTCGCGAACGCCGAAGTCGGGCCTTCCTGCGTGGATACGCCGCTTGGCCCCTGCAAAGCCATGACGCTCTCGCACGATATCATTTTTGCGGCCGTTCTGCGCGCGGGCCTGGGCCTGCTGGACGGACTCAGTAAGATCCATCCCGAAGCGCGCCTGGCCCATATCGGCATCTATCGCGACGAAGAGACGCTCAAGCCCGTGAAGTATTATGTGCGCCTGCCGGAGCGTATCGACGGCAGCCTAGTGGTCCTGATCGACCCCATGCTCGCCACCGGCGGTTCCGCGATGGAAGCAGTGGAGCTGCTCAAGGCGCGCGGCGCGAAGAAAATTTGTTTCATGGGGCTCATCGGCTCCAAAGACGGCGTAAAACGTCTGGCCTCCACGCACCCGGATGTCCCCGTTTATCTCGGCGCCGTGGATGAAAAGCTGAATAACGACGGCTATATCGTGCCCGGCCTTGGGGACGCGGGCGACAGGATGTTCGGAATACAATAACTATTTTTTCGCGTGAGGGTCGGTCATGCGCAGCAGGGTGGCGTAGTCCAGGATCTTTATGGCCTTGATCTCGCGCTTGATGAGTTTTTTCTTTTCAAGCTCGGCCAGCGTGCGGACCACGGTCTCCAGAGCGAGGCCCGTTATCTCCGCGATCTCCGTGCGTTTCAGGCCGTGTATGGCCGGCGCGGCGGTGTTCCTTGACTTATATGAGATGGCGTTTATGAGGGCCAGCGCCACTTTCGATTTGGCCGGTTTGTAAGCCGTCTCTTTCAGTTTGAGCTGCAGGGTCCGCACCTCATTGGCGACCGCGTGCAGCAGCGCCGGGTAGGTCCCGGGGAAGGCGTTAAGGAACCTGTTCAGAGTCCGGGTCTCTATAAAGGAAAGCGTGGTCGATCCCATGCTCCTTCCCGAGCACAGATATTTGTTCCGCGAAAAAAGCGCTATGTGGCCGAAGATCTCACCGGGATGGCGTATCCAGGTTATCATCTGGGAGCCTCTGGCGTCGGTGGAAAAGATCTTTACGCGCCCCCTGCAGACGACGAAAAGCCCCGCCGGCGTCTGGGATTCCGCATAGATCTCCTCTCCGGCCGTGAAATTAGCGGCCAGGCGGATAGTATCCCAGACTTTCTGGGCCGCCGGTTCCAGGTGATCGCAAAAACAGGATGATTTGAATTGACAGGAAAAGCAATTAGGCACAACCTTCTTTGTGTAACTGGTCATATCCCCCACTACCCGAGTTGATGTCGTATCCGGCCGTCGCCGCGTCGGGCTTTCAGCCCGGACTTCCATACGGCTAATACGCCAAATACCGTTATACCGGCCCCGTATTATTATTATAACATTTAAATACCGGCGGCTTGATAATTGATAAAATACCTTAATGTTCAAAGATCTCCGGTCGCTTGGAAAAGAGTCGGTCATCTACGGTCTTTCCACCGTCGGAGCCAGGCTGTTGAATTTTCTGCTGACGCCGTTCTACACCCACTACCTTTTGCCGGCGGAATACGGCGTGGTTGCCACGGTTTTCTCCTACATAGCCTTCCTGAATATTTTCTATCAGTACGGCATGGATCAGGCCTATATGCGGCATTACGCCGACAGGGAAAAGGCTTTTTCCGCGGCTTATTCCTCAGTTCTGATAACCTGCGGACTTTTTTCGCTGGCCCTGGCCGCCGCCCCCGGTTTCTGGGCGCGGTTGGGCGGGATAGGCGCCGCGCGGTCCGAACTTGTGCTCTATGCGGCGGTCATCCTGTTCCTGGACGGCATCAATGTCCTGCCTTTCGCCGACCTGCGGATGGGCCATAGACCGCTCTATTTCGCCGGCGTCAGACTGATGTCGATCACGCTGAATGTCGTCCTAAATATCGTCCTCCTCACGCGTTTCCATATGGGTATCGAAGGCATTTTTATCGCCAATGCCGCTTCTTCGTTGTTCTCCGTGGCCGCCGTTCCCAAGCGGTTTACATTTTCGCTGGATAGGGACATGCTGGCCAAGCTTCTGAGTTACGCCCTGCCGCTCCTGCCTGCGGGCCTCGGCGCCATGGCGGTCCAGGTCATAGACAGGCCCATATTGCTGCGTTTGTCCGGTTCGGCAGCCGTCGGGATCTATCAGGCCAACTACCGGCTGGGAATTTTTATGGTGCTGCTGGTCAGCATGTTCGACCAGGCCTGGCGGCCTTTCTTCCTTGAACGGGCCGAGAAACCCGGCAGTGCCGGGGTTTTCGCGCGCGTGCTGACCTATTTTGTATTGGTATTGACCTGGCTTGGCCTGGCTCTTTCTTTTTTTATCCCCGACCTCGTCCGCTTGCGGATAGCCGGAAAACCCCTTATTCACCCCGGTTACTGGTCCGGCCTCGGCATTGTGCCGGTGGTGCTGCTCGCCTACCTGGTCAACGGCGTTTATGTGAACCTGCTGGCGCCCGTTATTATCGCCAAAAAAACGAAGGCCATAATGTTCGCCACCCTCTCCGGCGCGGTAGTAAGCGTGGCCGCCAATTTCGCTCTGATCCCGGTCCTGGGTATTTTCGGCCCGCCCTGGGCCGCCTTCGCGGCTTACTGCGTTATGACCCTTGTGGTATATTTCGCCGGGCGCCGCTATTGGCCCGTGCCCTATGAATCGGGCCGCCTTGGGTTGATAATCGCAACCGCGCTGTTCTTGTCCGTTCCCGCTTTCGCCGGCTGGTTCGGCGCCGGTACCTGGGCGTGGCTCGGATACCGGCTGTCGGTCCTGCTCTCCTTCCCTTTCTGCCTTCTGGCCCTGGGGTTCTTCCTGCCGGAAGAAAAAGAAAAAGCGGGCGCTTTGATCGCCCGCTTTTGGTAACCTTCTCAACTCCGGCACGGGGATGGCTAAAACCCCGTGTCGGGTACGATAAAATGTCGTCTTACGACATTTTATTTAAAGATCTTTACCCACATAATATCCGGGCCGAGTATCTTGGAAGATACATAATTGTACCCGCCTATTCCTATGCCGGTCCCCCAGCTGTTCCTGACCTTGAAATAAATATCGTCCTCGCGTTTTTGATAACCGACTATGACCATTCCATGGCCGCCTCCGCCCTTCTGCACCAGGGTTCCACCCCAGTCGCCGACCCATACATCCATGGCAAGTCCCACGACCATGTGGCGGTCGAGGGATTCCACCACTTTTTCGAAAATGGCGGCCGAGGAGGCCTTTTCGTACGGAACTTCGTATTGGGCCGCCTGCCGGGTAAAAAAATCCAAGATCGCGACGATCGTTTCGGGCGGTTTAGGGAAGTGGGGCGATTTATAATCATTGTTAAAGACAAGGTTGAACCGGCTCTTGCTGATCCCCAGGAATTCCATGATCGAGAGCGGGGTTTTAAGCGTGACGGTCTCGTCTTTCCCGGTCGCGTAATTCAGCCTTCTGAGGTTGTAGATGAAATGAGCGGGCGGCGGAGAGAGGAACGTTTCGTCAAGGAGCTTCAGAAGCTCGGTTTTGTCGTATTCGCGGTCGGGTTTGTCCGTAAACACCTTGTCCAGAAGGGTCGTGTCCAGGTGCGCCGACAGGGCTCTGGTTGACTATAGGAGTGTCTGAAAAAGGAGCCGAGCAAAAAGGAGCCAGGCTCCTTTTTGATGTTTTTGGGCCGCAACCCCTCAAAAGGAGCCTGGCTCCTTTTGAAAGGGGCCTTTTTGGGTTATTTTTCCTGCTGGAGGCGGCCGAAGGAGGTTACGCCCAGTATGGTGGTGGCCAGGCAGAATACGGCTATGGCGCCCAGGTCCGTCCAGACCGGATAGACGCCTTTGCCCAGCATGATGATGCGTAGTAGGTCTACGGAATAGGTGACCGGGTCGATAAGCGAGATGGCTTTTATGTAGGGCTCCGCGGCGGCCAGGTCGAACAGCGCTCCGCTGAAAAAGAAAAGCGGCCAGGTTAAAAAGCTCATCACAAGGCCGAACCCTTCCATCGATCTCATTTTCGCCCCTATGGTAAGGCCTATGTTGGTTATCATGTACGAGATCGGGAATGAGGCCGCCAGGCACAGCACGAGCTTAACCGCGTCCAGCGGCAGGATGAAGAAGGTCCCGACAATAAGCAGCAATATGGTTTCGATGATCGCCCCGAGCATTCCTCCCAGCGCTTTGCCTATGAAAAGGGTGGTCCGCGAAATGGGCGCCGCCAGTACTTCTTTCAGGAAATCCAGCCGCTTGTCCCAGATGATGTAAAGCCCGTAGGTGATCGAGGTGAATAGGATGACCATTGTCAGGATGCCCGGGAAAATGAACTGCTGATAGGTGTAACCCCGGACCGGGCTTATGCCTGAGCCCATTCCCTTACCCATTACGAACAGGAACAGGAGCGGGGAGACGAGGATGGAAATGATGCGTTCCTTTTCCCTGAAATAAATTTTGGCCTCTCTCAGCAGCAGCGCGTAAATGGCGTTTATGTTCATAAGTTTCGGGTTATTGAGCGTTAGAAGCTGTTTTCGCGGCCTTCGCAATAGGAAGTCCCGTATCCCTGGCGCGCTATTTTCTAGAGCTTTTTATCGTGGCGATCCGTTCGAAGATCCCGCGGCTTTCGGCTTCTTCGCTTATCTGCCGGCCGGCGAACTTAAGAAAAACGTCATCCAGCGTGACGCGCCTCACTTCCACTTCCTCGATCCTGCCCGCCGTATTCAAAAGGGACTGGAGGTTGCGGGCGGGATCGGTGATGCTTATCTTGTAATTACCGCTCTCCTGCTCTATATTCCCCACGAACGGAAGCGCGCGGATGCCCGCCACATCTATCTCGCCCTTGAGAAATACCAGATCCTGCCCCGCTTTTTTCTTGAGCGCTTCGGGTGTTCCCAGTTCTATAATGCGTCCGTGGTGGATGATCCCTATGCGGTCGGCCAGGCTGTCGGCTTCTTCCAGGTAATGGGTGGTAAGGATTATAGTGGTGTTATGCGCTTCTTTCAGTTCGCGGATATGGGCCCAGACGGCCTGGCGGCTGGAAGGGTCGAGGCCGAGAGTGGGTTCGTCTAAAAAAAGTATCCCGGGGCCGTGGATCAGGCCGCGCGCTATTTCAAGACGCCGCCGCATCCCTCCCGAAAAATTTTTCACGAAGCTGTCGGCCCTGTCGCTCAGGTTGACCAAGGCCAGCATCTTGTCGATCTTGCGGCTTATTTCGCGGCGCGGCATGCCGTAAAGCATGGAATGGAGATAAAGATTTTCGCGGGCCGTCAGAAGGTCGTCGACGCTGGGTTCCTGGAAGACTATGCCTATATTCCTGCGCACCTCAAGCGACTGGGTCGTTATGTTTTTGCCCGCCACAAGCGCCGTGCCGGAGGTGGGTCTCACCAGGGTCGCCAGCATGCTTATGAGCGTGGTCTTGCCCGCTCCGTTAGGGCCCAGCAGGCCGAAAACTTCACCTTTCGGTATTTCCAGGGAGACGCCGTTTACCGCGGCGACTTCGGCGTAACGCTTTACCAGGTCGGTTGTCTTTATGGCGGCCATAGGTAAATTCTATCAAAAATAATCCCCGCCCTTGAGGCGCGGGGATTATCCGTGCATCGTGGATCCGAAAGGGGCGCCGCTATGGTTCGCGGCGGCCTTTTCGGATCAGAACAAGAGTCCGAAACTGGCCGCTAGTTCCAGTTTTGTGGGATACTTCTTGTCTTCTATAGTAACACGGTTGGAACTAACCACGCCGGCCAGGTCGAAGTGCATGTAGAGCATGTTTATTCCGGTGCCCAGCGTGTAGGCCATCTTGGAGTCGCTGTTGGCCAGGTTCTTCATCACGCCGGCGCGCAGCGGAATGTTGAATGCCCTGCGGTTCACCAGGTTAAGTTCCGTGCCGAGCGCCAGCTGGCGTGAGTCGTAGCCGTTGACCGGAGTTGTGTTTTTGGTCAGGTCCATGTCCAGCGCCACGGTCCAGAAGCCGGCCGGGCTTATCGCCAAACCCATGCGGGCCTGCGTGTCCAGATGCGAGCTGCCGCCCTGGGCCTCGGGATTCTTGAACGAAGGGCGGTTCACATTCCTTACTACGATCCCGGCGCGGGGTTTCATCGGCAACTTGGGCGACAGCTTGTTTAGATCGTACATAAGGCCCAGGTCTATGGCGGGCGCCCAGGTGGTTTTCATCGTATCGGCCAGATTTTTGAACGGATCGGAGATCTCCGATTCGTTCTCCAGGACCTTGAATTTGGCATAGGCCATCCGGCCGTTTATCAGTTTCACATTGCCGCCGGCGGTAAGTCCGTTCACGGGCAGCGGCCGCGCCAGGCCGAAGGCTATTTCCGTGAACGAACCGCCCTTTATCGTCAGGTCGGTCTGGTTGTTCGTGTAAGGATTGCCGGAGGCTCCCGCGGCTATTATCGGCGCCGCTGCGGCGGCATTGGCCGACAATTGATTCGCCGCATCGAGGATCTGCTGGTCGCTCAGCCCTCCGGTGGTCGCCGCCTGGTTTACCAAAGCATTTGCCAGCGTTGTAGCGTTGGTGATATTATTGCCGGTTTGAAGGGCGAGACAGCCGGCGCCTCCGCAGATAAGGCTTTCAAGAGTGCCGTAATTGATGGTATTGATGGCGCCTGCGATGGTGGTGGCGGCCGCCGTCTGTGTTGCGTTGGCCGGGCCCGGCACTACTCCGGTCCCGAAGTTAACGCCGCTCCCAGGGGTTCCGGTTATTGTTCCCAGCCCTATGTTGGTCGTGTCCACGAAAGGGCTGGCCCCTATTGCGGTGTAGTTGTTCACCGATACGGCCACTTTGGCGAATTTCAGATTAAGACCGCCGTTGGCTTCCACCAGCGCGCCGGTGCCTTTTCTGTTCATGTCGGCGATAAGCGGCAGGCTCTGTACGAAAGCGGACAGCTGTTGGGCGTTCATCGCGCCTCCGGCGGTCTGCTTGCTTTGTATGGCCGCATAATCCTTTGCGACATTCCCAAGTTTGTTGGCGTTTTCCATGGTCTTGCCGGTGAATTCTATTCCGGCCGCTACGGGCAGTTCCATGCCGGAAACATTGCCGGTGGAAGTGTATAGGCCGGCCGGGTTCCAATACTGCGCTATCGGACCCTGTGCCACGGCCACAAAAGCGCCGCCCATTCCCATGGGGCGCGTGCCGAGGATCTGCCACTGTTCGGCAGATGCCGCGGCGTTTACGGCCAGCAGCACGGTGAATATGAGTAGTCTTCTCATTGGAGATCCCTCCTCTCGGTTGTGTGGACTATTGAGGCCTGCGTAACGATTGAAATGCATGGAATTCTGAAATAATGCCTTGTAGAGTATAGCAGTTTTTCCGGATTTTTGTGTGTAACATTGGGTACAGGGCACATTGCGTCGTACAGGCGTGCAAGGTTTGAGCTTGCCGTCAGAGCATGGGAACGAAACGGACTTCGAGGATGAACCGTTCTTTTATGCCGTCCCGGGTTTTAGTGTAGAGCATGAGGCGCTGGGCGCCTTCCCCGCCCACCGGGGCCGCCAGCCGGCCTTTCTCCGGCGACAATTGGTCGAAAAGGGCTTCAGGCGGTTTCTGCGCCGCGCAGGTCGCTATTATCGCGTCGTAAGGCGCATGTTCCGGCCAGCCCTGCGCGCCGTCGCCGGTCCTGAACCGTATCTTTGAGTAGCCTTCGGCGGCCAGCGCCGTCTTGGCTTTGCCGGCCAGGGATTGAAAAAACTCCACGGTATAAACTTCTTTGGCCAGCTCGGCCAGGACGGCTGTCTGATAGCCGGAGCCGGTTCCTATTTCAAGCACTTTTTCGCCGCCCTTCAGCTCCAGCAGTTCCGTCATCAGGGCCACGATATAGGGCTGGGAAATGGTCTGGCCTTCGGCTATGGGCAGGGGGTGGTCCTCATAGGCGCGGGTCCTGAGATAATCGTCCACGAAGGCGTGGCGTTTTACTTTCTCCATCGCCTCCAGAACCCTGCCGTCCCTGATGCCGCGCCTGATAAGCTGGTCTTCCGCCATCTTACGGCGCGTGAAGGCCTGATATTCCCCGAATTTTGAATTAAGGATATTTTTGAACATATGCGCCCGGGCGGAAAATCGCGGTTCCTTTAGCCGTCCAGTCCGTACTCGGCGCGCAGTTTTTCTTCCCAGACGGGATACCTGGGGAAAAAGAAAAGCTGCATGACCGTCGAGAAGGAGGCCAGAAGGTAAAAATCCCAGCGGCCTCCGGTCAGAAAAAACAGCACAAAACCCGCAAAGGCGGGTACTTCGCAAATTGCCGCGGTTACGGCCGCTTCTTTGACAAGCGCGGAAAGAGCTTCGGCCGCCGTTCCCCTCCGCGCTTCCATAGCCGGCCTTATGAATTTGAGCGAAAAGACGGATCCCGTCCCAAGGAAGTATAAGGCGTATTTCACGGCGGCCGCCGCCGCGCCGGATACCGGCGCTTTAAAATACGCGGCGCGGCCGATTATTTCCACGACGGCGGCGTAGATGAAGATGGCGCTTATAACGGCCACCGTCGTTACGGCGGCGGCGAGCCAGGCTTTTCTCAGTTCTTCTTTTTTCATTTCCTTTCGCCTATCTTGTAGAATTCCACTCCCTGGGCGTTCTTATGCGTGCAGTCTACGAAGATCCTTCCGTAATACGCGGATTTTTTTCCGGAGAAATAAAGCCATTTGCCGGTGTCCCTGAAAGCTTTCGTGTAGTCGGCGTCGTAAGCCTGTGAGTCTATCTCGACCACTTCCGCGGTCCTGGCGTGGTCGGCTATGCTGATGTAGGGAATGGCCGGTATATATCTGGGCGCCAGGTCCTTGAGGCGCTTTGGAAAACTTTCCTCCTCCTTCTTGTAGGCGTTGAGCGCGAAGGTCAGTTCGGAAATGGCGAACAGCGTTTCGGTTTCGTTGGCGAGGTGCTCTCCCCCCGCGCCCGCGGCCTGGGGCCTGGGAGACTGCGGTCTGGTTTTGGGCTCTATGGCCACCGGGATAAGTTTCGGACTGGACAGTTCGTCGTCCATGGCGAGGTAGAGATCGCGGGCCGCCAGTACGGCGGATTCCGTCTCGGCCGGCCGCAGGCGGTTTTTTATTTCTTTCAGGATCTTAACGCTGCGAAGCACGCTCTCAAGCAGACCGCGGTAATTACGAATGGCCTCGCGCCCGGGGCTGGGTTCCTGGACTTTGAAATAAGGCGCGGCGGCCCTGTTTACCGCCTTGTCGAACTCATAGGCTTTCCTGAGAGTGTCGGTGGATAGCCGCAGTCCGAGATTTTCGTACAGGGAAGAAAGTATATCCAGTCTTTCCATGGTCCCGTACAACAGGATGTTGACCTTTTTGGGGTCCACCGGCGCAGGTTTGCCCGCGGTTGTTTTACGGCGGATCTTTCTTATCTTGCGCGCCGGCGCGGTCTGCGCCGCCGGGCTTATCCCGGCTTTCGGAGGTTCCGGCGAAATGGCGGTATTCTCCGGCCCCGCCGCCGTCTCTTCGTTTCGCGGCGCTTCCGCCCCGCCGCCGTCCTGCTGCGCCGCCGCCGTCGAAAGGAATATTGCCGCGGCGAAAGCCGCCAGAATGGTTTTCATATAATGATTAAAAATTTTTGCCATATCCCGCCCTAATGTCGTCTTACGACATTTTATTAATACTTATACAGTTCCGTTCCTTTGTCGTTCTTGTGCGAGCAGTTCAGGATAAGCATCCCGAAGTTCTGGGACACGGGATTGGCAAAATAAAGCCAGCCGCCGGTATCGGTGACCGCTTTCGCTATGTCCGGGCCTGCGGCGGCGGTCAGCTCCACCGCCGCGGTTTTCGTATGCGCGGGCAGTTCCAGTTCCGGCAGCGCGGGCAGATATTTCGGTACGAGTCCGGCCGGTGACGCGGGATATTTTCCTTCAAGGTCGCTGTAATAGAGCGCTATGGCCGAGCGCATCCCGGCGAGATCTTCTTCGGCGCGGGCCAGACGGGTTTTGTTCTGCGAGTCCCGCTCCTGAGCCTCTATTTCCCTGAGGAGCGAGGGGCCGAGAAGTTCTTTTATCCTGGCGTCGAGCTTGACGATTTCAGTCGCCGTGAGGTCCAGTTCTTTCCGGTCCACGCGGGCGCTATGGCTGAGCAGGGCCGCAAGATCCTTAAGAGCGCTTAGTATTTCCTGCGTGTAGAGCGGCGGCTGCTGTACGGTTTCCGGGGCCGCCGTGCGGCCCTGCGCGGGGGCGGCGATGCCGCCGCTTTGAGCCGCCGGTTCCGGACCTGCGGCGGCGGCCGCGAGCGGCGCGGCGGCTATCGACAAGAAAAGAGCCGCGATAACCGTTAAAAGCGGGCTTTCGGTCCCTCTCTCCGGTCCCTGCCTTAAAGGTCCGCGCATGGTAGAGAATCCTGTCATTCGAATTTCCAGTTTTCCAATTCGGACATGAATTTGTAGTCGGTCAGGTCGAATTGTATGGGCGTTACGGAAATATAGCCGTCGCGCAGGGCGTTGAGATCGCTCGCCCGGTTCCGGTCCCTGGGTTTGAAATCCCCCGTCATCCAGTAATAGGTATTGCCGTGCGGGTCGATCCGTTTGTCGAACCAGTCGTTAAAAGAGGTCCGGCTCTGGCTCGTCACGCGGACCCCTTTCAGGCGCGCGGCGGGGATATTGGGCAGGTTCACATTAAGCAGCGTGCCCGGCGGCAGTTTGCGTTTTTTCAGCAGCCCGGCGAGTTTTACGGAGAACGCCGCCGCGGCGCCGAAATCCGGTTTCGCGAAAGTGTCGAGCGAAACGGCCAGCGCGGGGATGCCGAGCAGGGCACCCTCGGTGGCTCCTGAAACCGTGCCTGAATACAGGATATTGTAGCCCTGGTTCCCGCCCAGGTTGATCCCCGACACCACGAGGTCCGGTCTTTTTTTCATTATGGATTTTATGCCCAGTTTCACGCAGTCCGCCGGGGTGCCGCTGGTGGCGTAGCCGAAGAACTTCCCGTTGCGGTTCGCGGGCACGACCCTTAAGGGATCCGCTATGGTTATCGCGTGCCCTACCGCGCTGCGCTGGGTGTCCGGGGCCACCACCGTCACGACGCCCGCCTTTTTAAGGGCGGTCGCCAGGGCGAAGATGCCTTCGGAGTAGATCCCGTCGTCGTTAGTCACAAGTATTTCCATTTAACCTCTTAAAAATGCGTATCTGAGGGCCAGCAGGCCGGAGACCGCCCATAACAACGGCGGCACATCTTTGCGTTTCCCCGAGAGGGTCTTTATGACGGCAAAGGAGATAAAGCCGAAGGATATCCCGTCGGCGATATTAAAAGTAAATGGAATGAGCGCCATGGTGATGAAGGCTGGAATGCCCGCGCTCAGGTCGCTCCAGTCTATGTGGCAGACCGCGCTCATCATGAGCGCTCCGACCAGTATAAGGGCCGGGGCCGTGACAGGGTGGATCATAGTGCCGTCCGCAAGCGGCAGGGCGGCGTTTATGGAGCCTACCAGCGGCGAGAAGAACAGGCTTAAAAGGAACAGCGCGCCCACGGTGACGGCGGTGAGCCCGGTGCGGCCGCCCTGGGCCACGCCCGCGGCGCTTTCTATGTAGCTTGAAACCGTGGAGGTTCCCATAAGCGCGCCCGCGGTGGTGGCCACGGCGTCCGACACCAGGGCCCGGGAGATGCGCTCAAGTTTTCCGTTCTTCAGCAGGCCGGCCTGCACCCCCACGCCCAGCAGCGTGCCCAGCGTGTCGAACAGCGACATGAAAAGGAAGATGAGGACCACGGATGCCGCGTCCGGGGTCATGAGCCCGGCGAGGTCCAGTTTGAACAAGGTGGGCTCCAGGCTTGGGGGCGCGCTGACCAGTCCGTTAAAACTTGTCAGACCCGCGGCCCGGGCGGCGGCGCCTGAAACCAGGATGCCGATGAGCACCGCGCCTTTAACCTTCCGCGCGAACAGGGCCGCCATCACGACGAGCCCCGCCATGGCGCAGAGCGCCGGCGGCGAAGCGACGGAGCCCAGCTTGACCAGCGTGGCCGGGGCGGCGACGATCAGTCCGGCTTCCTTGAAGCCGATGAGCGCGACGAACAACCCTATGCCGGAGGCTATCGCGTATTTAAGGTTTTCGGGTATGGAGTCCGCCAGGCGCTCGCGCAGTTTTGTCAGGGTCAGCGCCAGAAAGGCCAGCCCTGAGATGAACACCAGGCCAAGGGCCTTTTCCCAGCTGTAGCCCATGCCCAGCACGACGGCGTAGGTGAAAAAAAAGTTCTCTCCCATCAGCGGGGCCTGGGCTATGGGATAATTAGCGTAAAGGCCCATGATAAAACAGGCCAGCGCCGAAGCCAGGCAGGTCGCCGTGAAAACCGCGCCCTTGTCCATTCCCGCCGCGCCGAGTACGGCGGGCTGCACGAAGATAATGTAGGACATGGTAAGGAAGGTCGCCAGTCCCGCGCCCAGCTCGGTCCTGAAGGCGGCGCCGCGTTCCGCGAAGCCGAAATATTTTTTTATAAATTCCATAAGGTCCCGCGGATACGGCGTCGCATTTGCCGGAACGGCTTTTAAAAGCCTATGATACCAAATATTTTTTGTCTTCGGGAGGCCGCGGCTTACGGGTTTGGGACCTGTTTGTTCCGCTCCGAATACGGACAGGCGGCGGCAGGGAAAACTCAGTAAAACAGGGGGCGCCCTAATTGTCTACCGTGGAGATGGCTTCTATCCTTTCCCAGTCTACGAAGGCGCGGTTTCCCTGTCCCCTGTTGACGATCAGACATTCCTCGGTATCGGTTATCGACTCGGCTCTGAGGGCTCCGGCCGGCGTCGATGCCCTGATTATGATCACGAACTGCTTCTCCTCAAGTTTGTACGACGACTCGCCGGGTCTGGAATCCGTGCTGTCAGGGTCCAACGTAAACCGTTTTTTAAACAAATTCTGCCACGATAGCCTGTCCATGATAGCCCCCGTATGTCGTTCTGTCGCCTTGCGGTAAGAGGCGGGCATGGAGCGGAACAAACCTCCGGCCGCCCGTATGGCTATTATCGCAAATTTCCCGGCGTGTGGCACGGACCATGTGGGTCAATGTGCCCATCCACGCATGAGACTTTCGGCTCTTACCCGGACGCCGTCCGGTCGGGTATAATATGGCAAGAGGCACATTTATGCTGCGACATGCTAAAGGATTGCTGACGATAGTGACGCTTCTGACGATGTTCGTGTGCCGGGGGCCCGCGGCCGGGCAGGAAGCGTTAAAAGGGCTTCTGGCGCAAAGTAAGATCCCGCCGGGGGCCGTGCCGCTGCCTGAACCGGTCATGGTCATGAAAGCGCAGCCTATGGATTTGGATGAGATGAACCAGCCGCTCCATGGGCCTTCCAATTATGACGCGGTCAAACAATTCAAAAAAATAATGGCCGAGTCCGCCTATGACTCGGCTAAAGAGACGGCGGAGAAGCTTTTGCGTTGGAGCGTTTACAGGGTCCCGGACGCCGAACAGCGGCTTGCGGCGCGCCGTCAGCGCAGCAACCGGCTGCGGCAGGAGTGGGAACGCATTGACCTTATGGAACGCGCTCCTTTCGGAGCCGCCGCTTATTTTATCGCCCAGGCTCTGAATGCCGATCAGAAAACCAGGGACAAAGTTTTAAAAACCGTGGCGGTCTCTGAAAAGTTGGTGCTTGTCGGAGGCGCCGGCTACCGCGACCGCTCGAACCATCCTGCCGGGATAGAGGGCGTCGCTTTTCAAAACAACGTCCCCGTTCCACCCCGTCCTTAGGAACCTGCCCCGGCTGCAATTCAGCCTTTTAAAAGCCATGCGATTGTTATAGAATAAACGGTGTATGCCGCAACCGGACATTGTTATAATCGAAGACGATCCCCTGGTGGGCGAGATCTCCTGCGGCCTGCTGACCGACGCGGGCTACGCTGTGCTTCTGATCCAGGATTCCTATGAGGCCCTTTCGGTCATAAGAACCTCAATGCCGAAACTGATACTTGCCGACATTATGCTGCCGGGTATTTCGGGTATGGACATCTGCAAGACGGTCAAATCCGACCCCGCTCTTAAGCATATAAAGGTGATAGTGATGTCCGGCAAATCCTTCGCGGTGGAAAGGCAGCGCGCCTTGCGGTTCGGCGCGGACCTTTTCCTTCTGAAACCCTATGATGTCGAAACTTTTTTAAAGACGGTAAAGAGCGTCATGGACGGTCCCGCCTCCTGATCCCGAACCGCGGAGGAGTTATCCGATCTCCGGGCCCAGCAGTTTCCGGATATGCTGCAGCATACGGTCCCAGACGAAAGGTTTATTCACATAGGCATCGGCGCCGCCCTGAAAGGCGTTTTCCATATCGCCGACGAGAGTTTTCCCAGTGAGCATGATAACGCGCGCATGCCTGGTGGTGCTTTTGTTCTTTATCAGTTTGCAAAGGGCAAATCCGTCCATATTTGGGAGGCCCAGGTCCTGTATGACCAGGTCCGGCTGCTCCTTTTGGGCAAGTTCCCAGCCCGTTTCTCCGTCATAGGCGACAAGAACCTTGCAATTCAGGCTTTCAAGATTGGAGACCAGCAGCTCCGCCACCTGCAGATCGTCTTCCACGACCAGGATTTTCTTCGGCACATTGTTAGGGCCGTTTTTAGGACCGAAAACACCGTCAAATATCCCCATATATGCCTTTGTTCCTGTAATCCCGGTTAAAAATTTCCCGTAACTTTAAAATGTCGTCTTTTCGCCTTCGTGGGAACAAAGAAGGCGGGAGCCTCCTCCCGCCCTCCCTTGTTCCCGCGCGGCGGCCGGGCCGGACCGTCAGACTTCCTTGTCATTTTCTTATCGCAGCATATGAGCGACGCGGCTACTTCGGGCAGCGCTTATCCGCCTCTTCCCAGTTCGCCGCCGACAGGAACGCCTCTATATATTTGGCCCTTTCCAGCTGATAGTCGGTAAGATAGGCATGTTCGAACACATCCATTATCAGCAGCGGCGTGCAGCCCGCCAGGTGGCCTCCGTCGTGTTCGTTTATCCAGGCGTTGAACAGCCTGCCCGAAACATTGTCCCGGTACAGCGCCGCCCAGCCTATCCCGCGCATAAGGCCCGTAGAGACAAAGTCGTTTTTCCAGACGTCGAAACTCACGAAGTCCTCGCGGATGGCCGTATAGATACGGCTGTTCTGCCTGGGCGTTCCGGTCCCCCCGAGGTTGCCGAAATAAAGCTCATGCAGCCGCATCCCGTTGAATTCCCAGCCGAAACGCCGTTTAAGTTCGGCGTATTCCGGCGTTTTTTCCTTGCTTTCGGCGAGCAGCGCCGCCAGCTTCTCCGACAGGGCATTCGTGTTGTTCACATAGCCCTGGTACAGTTTCATGTGATCGGCTATCAGCTGGCTGCTGAAGCCGGGCATCCCGGAAAGGTCCGGGTACTGGGCCGCTTTGTATACTTGTACCGTTTGTTGCATGTTTCCCCCTTGTTAGTTCTTCCGCGGCGCCGAGAGGCGGCGCCCGACGCCCGCCGCCGCGGCGGACGCTCTTACATTTGATCCAACGGCTTTCCCCTGATTAGGTTATAGAATTTTCCGTGACAAAAATCAAGGCTCCGGCGTCAAGTTCTGGCAGGCCGCCGCCGGCGGTCCGCCTGGATCCGTGTCCGGCCGCCGCAGAGCGGCCGCCCGCAGGGCCGCGCACCGGGAACGGATCCTGGCGTTGCCGGGATCCAGCCGCGCCGCCCTGGCGCATTGCGCGGCCGAACGCGCTTTGCTTGACAGCGCCATCGCGGCGATCTGCCCGGAACTGCGCAGCACCGCCGCTGTCCCTACGAGCGCCACAGCGGCCGTCAGCCGCCGCAGTGCGCGCTGGGAGAGCTCCGCCGACCATCTCGGCGGCGAAAACGCCGCGAGCGCGCCGAAGAGCGACCACACGATGAACGAGGGCGCCGGGAGCAGCAGCACGGCGTCGAAACAAGCGACGACCGCGGTCACTGAGAGCACAGCCGTCAGCGTCAGCCCTTCAGAATATTCTTCGATTCCGGCTGCATGAGCGGCCTTCCGCCATGCGCCCGCAAGCAGCCCGAGAAGCGCGAGCAGTATCGCGGCCAGGGCCGGCGCCCCGCGCTCGGAGAGGATCGCCATCCAGTCGCTGCTCGGCCACGGGTTTGCCGTCGTTCCGTTGGCATGGTTGATGGAGGGATCATAGGGCGCGGCGACCTTCGGGTAAATAACGGCCCAATTGCCCGGTCCGGCGCCGAGCAGAGGATGCGAGGCCGTGATGCGCAGAGTTCTTGCGTATTGGACGACGCGGCCGTGTCCGCTGCCCCTGCGGTAGTCCACCATCCCGGCGACCGTGTCGATATACGGGGATTCGCTCCTCCACTCCAGTGTGTTCGGGAGAAGCAGCGCCGCGAGGATGCCCGACGCGGCGGCGAGCACGAGACACTTTATCCGGAACGCGGTTATCGGATCGCTCCAGCGGCTGCGCGCCAGCCAAAACCCGTATGTAAAGATCATTGCGCCCACGGCCAGGCCCAGGTAGGCGGCGCGCGAGCGTGAAAGCACCAGTGCGGCCGCGATGATCGTCATCCCCGCGGCTCCGCAGGCCGCGGTCACGGAGCGCCGCGCAGTGATCGTCGCGTGGATAAGCGCCGGCGCGCAGAGAGCGGCAAGATGCGCCATGAAGTTGCGGTTCCCCAGGGTCCCGCCAGGGATGCGATTGAGGCTGAAAAAATCGCTTGTCGCGCCGTAGGCCTGCGTCAGCGAGGCGGCGGCCCCCATTACCGCCGCCGCGGCGGCGGCCGCGACGATCATCCGCCGCCCGCCGTCGTTCGCGGCGGCGCGCGCGGCCCAGAACACGCCCGCACCCGAGAGCGTGACCGCCAGCGCGCGCGTGGAGAGCCAATGGTCGGAGGCGAACAGCGCGCTCGCGAAGCTGAGCGACAGGTATAATGAAAGCAGCAGATCGATCCGGTTCAATTCGAGCGTCTTCACCCGGCGCAGGGTCAGGAGTACCAGCGCCAGCGCGGCCGCGTGCAGCGCCAGTTCTTTGGGCGCGAAGAAGCGGTCGAGATCGAATATGCGGTAAGGCGCCGCCGCCAGGACGACGGCTATGGCGCCGAGGACGAACAGGGCGCGGACGGCAAAACGATCTCCGCCGCCTGAACTCCCATGGCAGACTAAAAATTTTCGCAGCAAAAATTTCACCCCGCCCCGCCTCTCGGGGCGGGGCGGCTTGCGAAAAAAGATGGAGCTTCTGGAAAACATCGATCTCAGCCGCGGGACGGTCCCGTCTAGGAGCATCCCAGTGAATTCCCGCAATTTATGCATTTGTAACAGGTGCCGTTACGCACGGTCACATGACCGCAATTATCGCAAAAAGGAGCGTCGCCGGAGAGGGCCGGCCTGGCGCCGGCGGCAGTCGGCGGATGCTGGACGGCCGCCGGCGGAGCCTTGATCTCTTCAGGCGGCACATGGGCCAGGTCCGTCCGCCCGAGATATTCCAGGCCTAGCAGGCGGAAAATAAAATCGACCACGGAAGTCGACATCTTGATGTTCGGGTGCCGTACCATGCCCGACGGCTCGAAACGCGTGAAAGTCAGCCGCTGGACCAGATCGCCGAGCGGCACGCCGTATTGAAGCCCCAGTGAAACGGCGATGCTCAGGCAATTGAGCATTTCCCGCATGGGCGAGCCCGGTTTATGGAAATCCACGAAGATCTCCCCGAGTCGTCCGTCCGGATATTCTCCGGTCTTTACATAGATCTTCTGTCCCGCGATCTCCGCCTCATAGGTGTGTCCGGAACGCTTGTAGGGCAGGTAGCGGCGTTCAAGTATGGCTCCGGCCAGCTCGATATCGCTGTCGGCTTCTTTCTTTTTCTTGGCTTGCGACACCGAGAGCGGCTGCGACAGTTTGCAGCCGTCGCGATAGACGCTTATGGCCTTAAGGCCGAGCTTCCAGCTCCGGATGTAGATGTTCTCGATATCTTCCACAGTCGAGGTGTGCGGGAGATTGACGGTTTTTGAGATCGCGCCGGAGATAAAGGGCTGGGCCGCGGCCATCATGAGCACATGGCCCAGAGGCGCGATAAAGCGCGCGCCTCCGGGAGGCGGGCTGGCGCAGTCGAACACAGGCAGATGTTCCGGATGCAGGCCCGGCGCGCCCTCGGCGCCCCCGGTTTTCAGTATATGGGCCATGATCGCTGTCTTTTCCGTTCCGCCGTAGCCGAGATTGCCGAGCGCGCGTTCGACCGAGTGGTTGACGATCTTCATCGTGCCGCCGCCCGCCAGCTTTTTGAATTTAACCAGGGCGAAATCCGGTTCGATCCCGGTGGTGTCGCAATCCATAAGCAGTCCGATGGTCCCGGTCGGGGCGAGTACGGTAGCCTGGGCGTTGCGGTACCCGTGGCGCCCGCCCAGTTCGACCGCCTCCGCCCAGGATTTGCGCGCCGCTTCGAGCAGATAATCCGGACAGCCCGGTTCGATGCGTTCCACTGCGGCCTGATGGAGGCGCATGACGCCCGTCATGGGGCCGCGGTTGGCCTTATAGCCTTCGAACGGCCCGCGCACGGCGGCTATTTCCGCCGAGGTCTTATAAGCCTGCGCGGTCATCAGGGCGGTCAGAGCTCCGCACCAGCTGCGGCCCGCGGGCGAATCGTAGGGAAGCCCCAGTATCATAAGCAGCGTGCCGAGATTGGCGTATCCCAGGCCCAGCGGCCGGTAATCATGCGAGTTCTTTGCGATCCGTTCGTTGGGATAACTGGAAAAATCGACCAGCGCTTCCTGCGCGAGGAACATCACGCGCACGGCGCGGCAAAAGGAGCCCACATCGAAAGTATTGTCGCCGCGCAGGAACTTCAGCAGGTTCAGGGACGAGAGATTGCAGGCCGTATCGTCCAGGAACATATATTCCGAGCACGGATTGGAGGCGCGGATCCGGTCCGTAGCGGGACAGGTGTGGAAGCGGTTGATGGTCGTGTCGAATTGGACCCCGGGTTCGGCGCAGGACCAGGCCGACTGGGAGATCAGCCGCATCAGGTCGCGGGCCTTGTGCTTCTCGAACACCCGGCCAGAGGTCCTGAGGGTGGTTTCCCAGATCCCGTCATTGAGCGCAGCCTCCATGAAAGCGTCGGAGGCGCGGACCGAGTTGTTGGAATTCTGCCCGCTGACGGTACGGTACGCCTCCCCGTTGAAATCGGACGCATAACCGGCCGCGACCATGACCGCGACCTTCTTTTCCTCTCGTTGTTTCCACTGTATAAAATCCGCTATCTCGGGATGATCCATGTCGAGACAGACCATTTTAGCCGCGCGTCGGGCGATCCCCCCCGATTTGATGGCGCCGGCGCCCTTGTCGAAGACTTCGAGAAAGAAAATAAGACCGGAAGGGCTGCCGCCGGTGGAAAGTTTCTCGTGGCGGCTGCGGATCCTGGAAAAATTAGACCCCGAACCGGATCCGTACTTGAAAATGCGGGCCTCGTTCTTGAGCAGATCGAAGATCGCGGGCAGGCTGTCCTCCACGCCCTGGATGAAGCAGGCCGAGCATTGGGGATGCGTGTAGGAGTCTTTTGTTTTCTCGACTTTCTTCCTGCCGGAGTGCCAATACCAGTTCCCGCCCTGGCCCCGGATCCCGTATTCCTGCGCCAGGCCGCAATTCAGCCATACCGGGGTGTTGAACGCGGCCATTTGCCGGATCAGGAGGTGCGAGAGTTCGTCCTCAAAAATGCCGGCGTCGGCGGCGGAGAGCAGCCGCTGGTCCCGCGCGGCTTTTCGTATCGTGCGCGCCACACGGCCTACGACCTGCCGCGCGCTTGTTTCGCGCGCCGAGGTGTCCGGCTTTACGGGGCGGCAGTACTTAGAAGCGAGAATATCGGTCGCCAGCTGGGTCCAGGAAGCCGGCACTTCGAGGTTTTTCATTTCGAAAACCGCTTCTCCGTCCGCGTCCGAAATGCGCGAGTCTCGGCGTTCGTATGCGACCTCGTCAAGGGGGCGGTTTTTTCCGGATGTGAAAAAGCGGGAGATCTTAAAGTTAGGGGCGTTCTTTTGCACGCGGGCTCTCGGCATCGTACTCTCCTGAGGCTGTTTTTCTGCGAGGATAAAATAACTTTTTCTAGCGGCGGACGCGGGCGCTTCCGGGCAAGCGGTGCGGTTCCTTATTTATGCGGCGGCCGGTCTTTCAGGTATTTTTCAAAAAA
Organism: Elusimicrobiales bacterium; assembly: GCA_041665305.1. Taxonomy (GTDB): domain Bacteria; phylum Elusimicrobiota; class Elusimicrobia; order Elusimicrobiales; family UBA9959; genus YA12-FULL-51-18. The sequence continues at coordinate 11,510 of JBAYJD010000014.1, read as the reverse complement.
TCGGTCCTGCTCCCAGAGAAGATGCAGGATATTTTCTTTGGCGGCGTAGCCGTGGGCCTCTTTGGGCAGCAGCACCATCCTGACCGGCGCGCCCAGCCCCTTCAAGGCCTGGAAATAGCGTTCGGTTTGAAGGGTAAAGGTGCCGGGATTATTGTCCGCGTCTCCGTGGACCATCAAGAGCGGCGTTTTCATTTTGTCGGCCGTCATGAACGGCGACATGCCGTTGTAGGTCCCGGGCGCGTCCCAGTAATTCCTTTGTTCTCCCTGAAAGCCGAACGGCGTCAGGGTCCTGTTATAAGAGCCGCTCCTGGCTACGCCGCAGGCGAAAAGTTTCGAGTGGGTCAGGAGGTTCGCAACCATAAACGCGCCGTAGGAGTGCCCGCCGATCGCGACCCGCCTGCGGTCGATAACCCCGAACCTGTCCACGGCGTCGATGGCGGCTTCAGCGTTCAGGACCAATTGCTTTATGAAGGTGTCGTTCGGCTCCTTTTTCCCTTCGCCCACTATTGGGAAAGAAGCGTCGTCCAGGACGGCGTAGCCTCTGGTTACCCAGTATATGAAAGAGCCGTAGTGGGGATAGGTGAATTCGTTAGGGTTTTTATAGTTTTGCCCTGCGCTGTCCGTGTTCTTGAACTCCTCCGGGTACGCCCAGATGAGCAGCGGCAGTTTTCCGTTTTTTTCCGCGTTGTAACCGGCCGGCAGGTACAAGGTCCCGGACAATCCCACGCCGTCCTTTCTTTTGTACTTTATCACTTCCTTACGGACATCCATGATGCTTTCGAAAGGGTTCCTGAAGCCGGTAACCTGGGTCAGGGCGCCGGATTTGAGGCTCCTGAAATAATAGTTGGGGAACTCGTTCTTTGACTGTATCCTGACCATCACTTTGCCCTCCGCGGCATCCTGTATGGAGAGCAACTCTTCCTTTTTGTCGGTAAACGAGGACCGGTACAGGCGGTCGGTCTTTAAGGACTTAAGATCGAGTTTGTCCACGAACGGGTATTGCCCGTCCTTGGTATGGCCGTCGCCCAGCAGAAAAAGGCCGCCGTTTTCTTTCAGGAGCACCCACTTCCCGGCCGCGTTCCTTTTCGTTTCGAAGCTTCCGGGATCGGAATAAATGTCCTGATAATCGCGGTCATAGAGGCTCTTCGGCTTTTCCCCCGGTTTTGAGGGGTCTATCAGATATGTTTTCATGTTCCGGGTATCATACCAGGTATCGAACGCGACGGCGGAACTCTCGTCGCCCCAGATAATTGCGTTGAACCGCTGCCGCGTTCTGAACAAAGGAACCGGCCCGGAGGAGAAGGGCGCGTCCCAGAGGAAGATTTCGTCCCGGAATTCGGCTTTATTTGCCTGATCCCCTCCATCCAGCGCCTCCACATAGTACAGGGTCGAAGGCTTATCGTCTCTCCAGGCCATCTCCCTTTTGCCCGTCCTGACCGAGCAGAAACCCTTCGGGATCGCCTCGTTCAGGGGCACCTCGTTGACCGTCTTGATCTCTTTGCCGCTCAGGTCGTAAACCACGGACTTTTGCGGGAATCGCTCGAACGGCACTATATAGGAGAAAGGCTTTTGGAGGGTTGTAACCAGCACATACTTCCCGTCCGGCGAAACGCTTTCATCCGAGTACATGGCGGAGGCTTTAAAAAGTTCGGCCTCCCCGGAGAGAGACACCTTGTATAATTCCGAGGCGGCCAGGGTCTCGAAATTCTTTTCGTCCGTCGGATTTTTCAGCAGGTCCTGGAAGGTCTGGTTCTGCGAGACCGAGCCGTCGCCCACCGAGATCGAGGGGCCTTTCGGCAGTTCCTTCTTTGTATCTATGAGGGCGGACCTTTCTTTAGGGAGCAGCCTTACCAGCAGCGTTTCGTTGTCGTCCAGCCAATCGTACGGCCTGCCGAGGTTGGCGTTGACCACGGGTCCCGTCAGCCGCTTTGCCGCGGCCGATCCGACATCTATCACCCATAATTCCACTCCGGTGTCGGTGGTGTGGGTAAATGCGATCTTCTTTTCGTCCCGCGACCACGAAATATTGGTTATCTTCGGGTTCGGCGGCAGCCCGGAGACCGGCATTTCGACGCTTTCCGAAACTTTCCTCAGCTTCAGGTCGTTGGCGTAGGTGACAAGGGTCGAGATGTTGGCGGCCGGGTTGATCCTTATGCCGCCAAGGCGCAGTTCCTCTTGATTCAACTCGTCAAGCGACTTGTAAGTATTGCGGTAGGTAAGCAGCATGTATTCCTTCCTGGAATCCATGGTTACGGAGGGCGCCCTTTTATAATCCGCCAGCGCCAGGATCTCGGCCGGCGGGGTTTGAAAAATCAGGTTCTCCTGAGCCGCCGCGGACTGGCGTAGGAGAAACAGGGTAAAAAAAGACAGTGAGAGCGTGGCGGTTCTTTTCATGAGTATCCGTGCCGGTGTGTGAGGATTCGCTACTTCCAGATTATATAAAATTACGACGAATGCGGGTTCTGTTCTAACAATATCCGCGTTTTTTCAAAGCAAGGACTATGTAAGTTTCGCGCAACAAAGGTGCGGGCAAAAAACGGCAATTGCGGCCAAAATTGCTTATGTCGGACAGGCTCCTAGATGGTCGTTCACCAGGCCGGTGGCCCGCATGTGAGCGTAAATTATGGCGCTGCCGACAATGTGTGTGTCCTTCATTGCGGGATCAAAGGCCCGGCCTTTTCCGCGGATTTTCGTGTTCAAGAAGTATGGCTTTTAGATGCGTCCCTCCGGCGTAACCGGTCAGGCCTCCGTCCGCGCCGATAACCCGATGACAGGGGACTACGATCCCGATGTTGTTTTTATTATTTGCCATGCCCACGGCGCGGGCCAAGACGCCGTTTCAATTCCGCTTCCGGACGCCTTTTGCAGGGATAGTGCAGGAGAAAAAGCCGTTTTCCCTTTCCCGTAACTCCGATAAGAATTTTCCCCACGGGGCTTTCCATGGTGCCGTAATAGAATTGGTCCATCCGGTCCTCTTTTTCAATGGATGCGTGGTACGCTTGCGCGTATTGGTCGTATACTTTTCGGGCGTGGCGCGTTATTTTTTCCATAGAAATTCTTGCTTTAGCGTTAAAACCTAACAGGCTACATCGACCCCTTCAAACAGTACCGGCGGGTTGTTGGCGAAGGCCGGGTCGTTTTCGCAGCCTGCCGCCACGGCTCTTTTCATCATATCGTAGATATTACCGGATATCATAGTGCTTTTCGCTTTGCCGGAGATGTTGCCGTTTTCAACATAGAAGCCAGGCGCAAGCCCTATAGAAAAATCACCGTTGGGTATATTTCCGCTATGGGCGCCCAACGCGCCGAAAACCACTATCCCCGTGCCCATTTCTTTCAACAGTTCGATAAAAGTTTTTGCGCCTTTATCAAAATACAGATGGGTAAGGGTGGGTTGCGGCCGCAGGGTCACGACATCGCCGCCGCCCCAGAGCGGCATGCGCCGAAAGCCGTGTCCGGTGGGCTTCACTCCCATTTTGGCGGCGTAATTCAGATCATAATAAAACCCTTTAAAAACCCCTTTTTCAACCACGGGAAAATCAACGCAGGCGACGCCTTCGTCATCCACGGCCCTTGCTCCGGGTATAGCGTCATTAAGCGGGTTATTACGCAGCGTCAGGATTTCCGAAAATATCTTTTCGCCTTCTTTGCCCGCCAGCGGCGTTGTTCTCTGATACAGGCTTTGGCCGCTTGCGCCGCTCTGCACGCGCCATAGCAGCGTATGAATGGCGTCCGGCATGAACAAAACATTATGCCGGCCGGATTTGGGCCTGACCTCTTTGCGTCCGGCCTCAAACAGTTCCGCCACGGCCGCCATTTTACTTTCGGCGAGGCTGGTGAAATCCACCCCTGTTGCGAACCCGTACAGTTCGTCGCCCCCTTCCGATACCAGACCGCTGCAGGCCGTCATGGAGGATTCGTCCCAGGCCAGATCGGTCCCTTTGGAATTGACCAGGTGGTATGAGCTTGCGCCGGCGGACGCGGAGGCGTTTATCTGTCCTTTCGTTCTCTTTGCCAGGAAATCGCGCATCTTGCCGCATTCCTCCAGGAGCATTGCGGCGGTTATCCGCTCCGCTTTTTCCGAACAGGCGCGCAGTTTTTTTAATTTACCGGGTTCGGGAAAAGAGAATCCGGCTTCAACCCCCCCTTTAAGCGAAGTTAACGCATTTTGCACAAGTTCCCGCGGGTCATTGAGGTTCTTAGTATACGCGAATCCCGAGATCCCGCCCTTTATCAACCGCAGGCTTACGCCGGAGTGCATGTCGGAGGTGAGTTCTCTCAGTTCCGAATTTTCTATTTTGACGCCTTTGAATTCTTCGGAACAGGAATAAATTTCAAATTCAGCTCCGGTTTCAGCGGCATATTCGACCAAGTTCTTCATTACCTGCCTCCCACCACGACATTATTGACAAGCACATGGGGCCCGCCATGACAGGAGCGTATATTCAGCTGCCCCTTGCCGCAGCCGCCTCGTTCGGCAAGCTCAACTTCTTTGCCGACAGCGGCGATATTATTCAATGTCGTGAACATGTTTCCCATTATATTGATGTCGCGCAGCATCCCCGCCACCTTCCCGGCTTTCACCGTGAACCCGTAAGCGGCGCCAAAAGTGAAATTTTCTCCGGAAGTCTGCCCGCCTTTTGCGTCGCATAGGTAGAGGCCGTCGCCAAGCTTCGCCAGCAGCTTCCCAAGGTCCATGCGGGGATCGGGCACTATCATTATGGTTCCCATTCTCACTATCGGCGCGAATCTGTAATCCTCGGCCACGCAATGCCCCGTAGGCTCCTCGCCGAACACAGCGGCGGTCCGCCTGGAATGCAATCGTCCGGAGAGCACGCCGTTTTTCATAAGTTCGACGCGACGCGCCGGGACTCCCTCGTCGTCATATTTGTAAAATCCCAACTGGTGAGGCAGGGTCGGGTTGTCGGTTATGTTGACGATTTCACTCCCGAGCCGCGTTCCCAGCCGCATTTTTTCGCGCAAAGACGGCATATTTTCAATAAGGTCGGCTTCCGAAAAATGGCCGAACGCCTCGTGCGTAAAAACTCCGCCCAATTCCGGGTTCAGTATTACATTGTAGACGCCGCCGGCCATCGGTTTGGCCGACAGCAGGTCGGCCAGAATTTTAGTGTTGCTTTCGAAATGCTCCTGCCGGTTCCTTATGCTGGAAAAGCCGTCGCTGCCGCCTATCGCATAACGCAGATTTTGCGTAAGCGCTCCGTCTTTGGCCATGGCCTGGCCCGCAAACGACACCGTCACCAGTTCTTCCCTTATCTCGGCGCCTTCGCTGGAAGCAAAATATTTGTCCCTGCTGGTCTCATTATAGGCCATATTGGTGGAAACCACTTTGGCGTTTTTGAGCGGTATGGAATTGTAGCCGCGCGCCAGCTCTATTTTTTCCTCCAGCGTCACCCCTGCGGGGGATTCCGCCATTTCCGGACGGAAATACTCTTTGATCGCGGGCGTTCTTGCCAGGCGCACCGGTTCTTTTAGCTTGCACGACATGAGTTTCGCGTTTTCCATAACCGACGCGGCCGCCTTCGGCGCGTCCTCCGGTTTCGTAAAAGCCGCGGTGGCGAACCCGCCTTTATAAAGCGCCCGCATGACAAATCCGTCGGTGGAGTTGGCGTTCACCCTGGCAAGTTCTTTTCCGGTGAAGGCCGCCTCGGTCTCTTTTTTAACTTCATAGCGGATGTCGGCATAATCCGCTTCAAGCCGTTCCAGCATTTTTTTAAGTTCGTCGAACATCGGTCCTCCCGCGTTCTTGCGATGAGCATCCTAAGGAATCAAATTTTAAGTAAAATTATACAAGAAAAAGCAGTTCCCGCGCGCCTTTTTAAGGGCGCGCGGGAAGCATCGCCATGCCGGGAACTTTAGGTAATCACCGGCATGTTAGTCGCCGCATCCCATATCCGCGCAATGGGGCTTGCTTACAGCGACAACTTCAACATCATGATGTTCTTCGAATAACATATGGTCTCACCCCCTTTAGTGTAATTAACTTTGCAGCTGATCGGTACTACTTGTTTCGCTCCGAATACGTACAGCCGGCACTTCAACCTAACAGGGAAAACCCTGTATTATATATCCGGCAGGAGAACGGGTCCGGACGAAACCAGCCGCCGGCCAGTATTTTTGCGCGGGCGCGGCACCCTCCTTTGCAGACGGCGAAAGCCGGGCAAGCTCTGCACTCCTTCAGCCCGTTCCAGTCGAAGCCGGAAGCGACGGCGACGGCCGGATTGTTCTTATATATTTCGGCCAGCGACATTTCCGCGAGAAGGCCCATGGGTTCGCCGAGGTTCTGAAAATAGTGGCAGGCGTAGACATTTCCGTCGGCAGATACGAAACATTGGCCCACCCCGGCGTTACAATTGAAATATCCTCCGGTGGAAAGGCGCGCAAAGGCGTCGGAGCCGGCGTCCATGTCTTCGAGGGCTCCTTTCCTGAAGAGCCGTTTCAGGAGCATGTCCGGGATACCCAGTTCTTCGCTGCTCTCTTTTCCTCTGCCTATGGGCATGACCGCGGAGAACCTTACCCCGGAAGCCCCCAATTCCGACAAACAGAATTTTTTAAAATCATCAATCCGTCCGGCTGTTTTTCCCTGAACCATGGCCGTCACGAAGACGGGCACTTTTTCCGCTACGACCCGTTTGATCCCCGCAACGGCCTTCCCGAACGCTCCCGCGCCCCGTATAGCGTCGTGGGTGTCTTCGAAAAAATCGAGGCTGACCATAACTTTCGCAACGGAGAGGCTTTTGAACATTGCGGCGGTTTCGCGGGTAACAAGGACGGCGTTCGTCATCAGGCTCACGCGCATATCCCTTTTTCGGGCGCCTTCTATGGCGCGCGGCAGCAGGGGGTTCATCAGCGGCTCTCCGCCGCTGATGACCAGGTTAACAGGCTCCAGTTCGTCCAACCCCTGAAAAACCTTGTCCAGAGTTTTTTCGTCCATGTTCTTTCCCGACAGGGATGAGAAGCAGTGCGCGCATTTCAGGTTGCATACGCCGGAGAACTCAAGTTCTATGGAATCCAGGGAGCTTTTAGTTTTTACCGCGGGGACGCGGTCTTTTTCGCGGCCCGTATCCGCCGAAATTATTCCCTGCGCTTTCAGTTTGCGGTAAATAAATCCCTCATTTTCCGTCATTTCATGCGGGTCGGTCCGCGCGAGCATGCTCCTGAGGGTTTCTACAGCTTTAGGGTCCATCCTGACCCGGTAGCCGCCGGCTGTAGGATGCAGCCAGATGTCCTTCCGGGAATATTTAATCGCGCAATCTTTGATCTTCATTTTTTCCGTCTTGTGCCGGGCAGCGCCGGCGGATAACGCACGGCCCGGCGCCTTGGTGCCAATAAGACTAAGATAGTATTAGTGCCGCCGGCGGGCAACATCAATTTCCCGCTTTTTACCGACTATTTTCGTGTTCAAGAAGTATGGCTTTTAAATGCGTCCATCCGGCGTAACGGTCAAGCCGCCGTTCGCGCCGATAATGCCGGCAATGACCCCGGGAGGAGATTTTTGCCAGGTCCTAATCGGCAGTCCCCGATTTTTAATGGTATAAGACGTGAATGTCGGAGTGGAAGATCTTGAAAAGAAGTTTTCTACGCTTGCCCCTGGAGAGAATGTGTTCCGGAGAAACACCGACAGCCGTCCTGTTCCCCCAGAGATCGTTTCTGCAGGCGGCTACTTACGGGAATACAGCTTCTCAAGCGCCGTCCGGATGCGTTTCATTAAAGGGGCATCCCGTTCTATCTCGAAAGGCGGGGCTGTTTTCCAATCATAAAACCAGGCAGGGCGCATTTTTAGTTCTTCTGGATCGTTTTTTCATAAAAAGTACAGTCTTTGTCCTGTGAAAAATTAATTTTCAGCTTCCCATCGGAACCGGACTACGGCAAGAATACCGAAAAGCGCGGTAAACGCAAGCAGGACGGCGATCGGCCCAAGCGCCGATGAGAATCCAAGTCCCCTCCAGCTCATCGCGTCAAGCCCGTCTACGGCCCAGCGCGTCGGAATAAAAAGCGTCGCTTTCTGGAGCCATGGCGGAAATATAAAAGACGGGACCCATGCGCCCCCCAGCATAACCATCATCAAGGCGGCAAAAATGGCTATGCCGCGGGTCGCTTCCGGCGTCTTGCCGAAGGCGGCCACCAGCAAGCCGAACGCCGAGGACATTAAAGCGCACGAGACACAGACTCCCATAAAACCGGCAAAACTGCCTTCGATGCGAACCCCAAAAACTATCCGCGCGAAAACAAAGCCGGAAAGAAGAATAAGCAGGGCGATGAAGGCTCCGCTTAAGGCCCTGCCGCCAAGCAGCAAATACCTGGACAAGGGCGCCGAGCGGAGGCGTTTCCATAGTCCGCGCTGCCGTTGCAGGAGCAGCGAAACGCCGGTTTCAAGGGCCATAAAAAGCATAAACTGGATCCCTGTCCAGATTGTCGAAAATGGCGTTACGGCTCTGCGGATCAACGCCGACCGTAGGCTCGTCCAAAAGGAGGACCTGTGGATCATGCAAAAGTGCGGCCGCGAGATTTAAACGCCGCTTCATGCCGCCGCTGTGGGTGTTTACCTTGTCCTCGGCCCGGTCCGCAAGCCCCACCAGTTCCTGGGCTTCGGTAATGGCATTCTCCAGTTTGACGCCGGTCAAGCTATAGAGGGCGCCGAAAAATCGCAGATTATCCAGGACCGACAGCTCTTCATACAGGGCAAGGTCCTGCGGCACAAGCCCCAGTTTCAGTTTAACGGGGTCGGTGTCCCCTCCCAATGCGCGGCCATCGAGAAGGACCTCCCCGCTATCGGGACGCAGCAAGCCCGCGATCATGGAAACGGTAGTGGTCTTTCCGGCGCCGTTGGGCCCAAGCAAGCCCAGCGTCTCGCCAACCCCCACTTTAAATGAAATGCCGTCGACCGCGGTAAGATCGCCGTAAAGCTTTTTAAGGTTCCGGACTTCGAGCATATTTATTAAAAATTTTTACCGTCTCGGTTATTTTAGCATTTTGAATCCAGACGCCCGCATAAATAACTATGAGAACAGCAACCTGATAAGCTTTGAGATATGTCTCCGGAAGAAATCTGAGCGTATCAGACTGGACCGCCGGGTTGTCCGGCGGTTCAGCTTTCAACCGCCGCGCAGACGGCGCTTTTCCTTGCTTATGTCCCGAACCAGCCGGCCGAAGCTCCGCAGGCGGCGCTTAGCCTCTAGTCGCTTGTTTAGGTCGGTGCGCAACTCTTGCCTTTCGGTCTCGCGCCGCAGCTTGTGGTAGTTCTTCAACCGCTCTGCCGTGATGGCGCCGGATTCTACCGCCGCCGCCACCGCGCAGTCCGGTTCGCCGGTGTGCGAACAATCCTTGAACCGGCACCCTTCGGCCAACGAGCTTATATCGCTAAACGAGGTTGCCAGGCCTTCACCCGCGTACGCCACGCCGAACTCCCTTATGCCGGGCGTGTCTATCACTTGCCCGCCGCAGGGCAGGAAGTAGAGCTGCCGCGCCGTGGTGGTGTGTCTGCCGCGGGCGTCGTTCTCCCTTACTCCCCCGGTCTGGGCGGCTTCGCGCCCGGCCAGGCGGTTGAGCAGCGTACTCTTGCCCGCGCCGGAGGAGCCCACAAGACAGCAGCGGACTCCGTCGGCCAGTTCGGCCTCGACCTCCGCCACGCCTTCACCTGACAGTGAAGACAGACACAGCACCCGCGCGCCCGGCGCGGCCAGCGCCACGGCGTCCAGCCTGGCGGCAAGCTCTTCTCCGGGACACAGGTCCTTTTTGGTCAGCACGACTACCGGCATAGCGCCGCTGTCCCACGCGGCCACGAGCAGGCGCTCCAGACGGGCGATGTTGTAATTGCCGTCCAGTCCCATCACTATGAACACCTTGTCTATATTGGCCGCCAGCGGCTGCACGTCCCCGGAGGCTCCCAGCCCCTTGCGCAACAGCATGGTGCGCCGCGGCTGCACACCGTGTATTATGGCTTTCTGCCCTTCGTCATGCAGCGTTACCTCCGCCTCATCGCCCACCACGGGAAAGTCAAGCCGCGACCCGGCCTCCCCCGTCAGCCGCCCGGCCATAACAGCCGGCAGTTCCCTGCCGCGCGCCATGACCGTGTACATCCCTCTCTGTTCCGCGGTGACCAGAACGGTCACCATATTCTGTTTATACATTTTTAATCCCCTGTTCGACGCCGACAGGCGCGCGTAAAGCGCGCGGCCGCACGGGCTTATGCCCGGGCTGACAAGTGCCGGCGTCCCAACAGTTGATCTGAGTTAAAAAGGAAAGGAGGCCTGGCAACCGCTGTTGATTACAATCTCCACCATAGCAAGCCTCCTGTGTATTTCGGAAATATTACTGCTTTGACATTATACACTAATAGAATCCTTTGGGAAACACGGGGTCTTAAGTCCCAGCAATTCCGCAAACTGACGCGGAATTGCTGCGTCGGTGATGTTTTACCGTGTATGGGAGGTCGCACGACTGATTTTTGACCCCACAATATTGCTGGTTCCGTCATATGCACCATAAAAACATGAGCCAAGCCGGCACCAACGCCCCGGCATGTAAATATCACCGGGGTTGCTCGGTATGCAAGATGAGATAATGTTATTTTAAGGCGGTCGCGGCCAAAACGATCTTGTACTGCACAATGCCAGATCATCAGCCAGCAACCGTGCAAGGGACAGGCGGGTTCGCCCTTCTCTTAACGGAGGTTTAAGATTCCTTGTAAAAAACACCGTTGACAGAGCGAACGCAAGAAATAAAATCAACAGATATGACAGCATTGCGGTGGGATGATGCCGGTAGCAATGGTTCAGATGCCAATGTTGCGTCAATTCCCCGAAACCCCGCGTTTCCTCATCCCAACGCGCATGTCCCCACTTTCCTATCAATTCCGCCGACTGGCCACTTTGGCCGTCCGGCGAAATCACGGCCCAGCGCCAATCCCGTTCCACATTGCGCAAAACCCGCTCGCCGGCAATCCGCTCCCTGACTGTATGGCGCTCCAACTGCCGTACCACTCGTATTGACCGCCCCAACTGTTCCCAAGAAGCCACTTCATCCACATCCCAAACATGAATTGTTTTATCCACGCCATTGATCACCTGAGGATCAATCCTTTTGAACAATCCCTCTGCATCACAATACAAGTCGCGGTTCTCCTGTTTAAGAACTATGACCAGGTGGTATCCCATGGACGCGGCTTGCCGAACAAATGGCGCCTGCAGGTAAAAGGCGTCCAGCGTAAGCGCATCTATAAACCGCGGATACAACAATCTGCACCGTTCAAGCAGCCGTAGCGCCGCCGCACATTCTGTTTCCCCCGGCCGCACCGGTTCGGCATCCAGCATCAGAGCCAATATCCGTAAGGGTCTAAAGTCCCCCACCAGCGGAAAAGGACCCAGCCGTTTCTAGGAGCCTGTCCGACATAAGGAATTTTGGCTGCAATCGCCGTTTTTTGCCTGCACCTTTGTTGCGCGAAACTTACAGGTTCATTGGAGCCTGCGCGTTTCGCGCAACTTCGGTTCGGC
>JBAYJD010000013.1:0-60476 GCA_041665305.1 Elusimicrobiales bacterium | reverse complement strand
GCCGAACCGAAGTTGCGCGAAACGCGCAGGCTCCAATGAACCTGTAAGTTTCGCGCAACAAAGGTGCAGGCAAAAAACGGCGATTGCAGCCAAAATTCCTTATGTCGGACAGGCTCCTAGCCTTCAATAAATGGGGCTCTCGGGGATTTGGGGATGAAGCTGAAACGATATATTATATTTCTGGGGTTAATGTCTGCCGCCGTGCTGCTTATTACCGGCCCGGCCAATGCCGCAGTCCACTTCGACCTTCCTTCCGCAGTTAATGTCGGAGGGAAGTATCTCCGGAACAAACTTAAGACCGTGCTGCTGGACGATTGCCTTATCTGGTGTTTAGGGTCTTGAATCTTGAATTTGCTTTAGGGGACGGAGTCAGATCGGTTCCACTTTTCGGTTAAACTTGTTAAAGGGGCGTCTATGCATATACGTGCTATATTCTCAGCTTTAGTGCTTAGTTTTATTTTAAATACAAATTCTGTTGCCGTAGATTTTCCAGTGCAAGTGGTGTCAAAAACACCTTATGGCCCTATAAGCGATATCAACGCTGTACGTTCTATCGCTGCTACTTTTAATCAGCCGATGGCCGCCCTCACTTCTGCAGAAAAAATGGGTGAGGTGTGCCCGCTTGAGGTCTTGGAGATCCGGGATATCCTCACTGAAAATAATTATAAGGACTTTTCATCCGCATCTCTTAATAGTTTTACCGATGTCAGGACGATCGAAGGGCGCTGCCGCTGGCAGGGCACGCAGACCGTTACTTTTGAGCCGGCATCAGCGCTTAATACCTCCACACTGTATGCCGCGCGTATAAGAAAGGGGTTTGTGTCCGGTAACAGCGGCCGGATACTGGAAAATGATGCCGTATGGTTCTTTGAGACCCTTCGCCCCGCTATAAAAGATAGCTTGCCGCGCAACCAGGAGCGCTGGCTTCCTCTTGATACCGTGTTCTATGCCACCTTCAATCTGCCCATGGCTTCCGCCAACGCCAGGGACTTTATTACCTTTGTGGAAACAGCCCCGGATGGCACCTCAAGCGAACTCCCGGTGGGGGTTCGCATGGCCAAGGATGAGGAAGTGAAAAAATTGTGGCCGAACCCCTGGCAGGGCGTCTCAACCGGTCCCGTGCTGGCTGTCAGGCCGGCTGCGCGGCTTAAACCCGACCACGCCTACTCCCTGAAGTTCGGAAAAGGCCTGCTTGCCGGTGTGGGTAATCTTGGCCTGGTAGCCGACCGGGTCCTGAATTTTGAAGCCTATTACACTTTCCGGGTAAAGGAGTTTCCGGGAACGGACTGCATGCCGCATTCGTTCAGCCTCGGCTTTTCCAATCCAGTCAAATACGGCGAATTGTATGACAAGCTCTCCGTAAAGCCGTCCACTGCCATGCCGCTCCTTCGTCCCGAAGAACGGCAGCGCGAAGGTTACAGGGACTTTGAGAAACGCACTGTTTACAATCATCTGCCTGATTCCATCTTTAAAGTGGCGTCAGCTTACTCATTTGAAATCTCGCCGGAACTGACGGATATTTTCGGCAATAAATTAAGGACTAAAGCCGATTTTAAACTTGAAACCGGGGATTACTGCCCTTATTGGTCGATGCCGTCCGGATTCGGCATATTGGAGGGTTATCTGCCGCTGCGCCACCCCGTATCCGCAACCAACGCCGGCTCCCTGGAGATTTACAAAGCCAAGATCACTGAAGACAACCTGATACCTTTCTACCGAAGCCGAATGACCGCTGAAAACCTTCTCAGCGATCCTGAGGAAAAAAGCTGGGACCCTTCGGAAGGGCAGCGCAATGTGAGCATCCGCACTTTCCTGGATTACGCCGGCATTATTAATCAGAACGAGGGCGGCTTTGGTTATATAAGGGTACCCGGCCCACACGATCCATACCGCGCTCTGGACAATATCACGTGTCTAGGCATAACGGTCAAAAGCTCTCAGGATTCCACGCTTATCTGGACCAGTTATCTGAAGGGAGGCCGCGCTGCGGCGAATATTCCTGTCGAGATCAGGAATGATGAAAACAAGGTGTTGTGGTCCGGCATGACCGACCATCAGGGTTTCGCCGACGCCCCCGGCTGGCAGGGCCTGGGTATTACGGACTGGTCGCGCTGGCAAAGACCCGTGCTCTGGGTTTTCGCCAAACACAAAAATGGCGATGCTGTTATGAATTCGTCCTGGTCCAATGGAGTCGAACCGTGGCGATTTTCGCTTAATTACGATAATTTCCCGCGTCCCAGGCGGTACGCGGCTGAACTCTTCACTGACCGCGGCATTTACCGCCCCGGTGAAAGCGTGAATATCAAGGGCCTGGGCAGAAAGCTGGTTTCGGGCGATTGGGAGGATCTGGATATCCCGGCAGTACAGCTTTCAATAACCGATTCGCGCGGGAATCGGGTGTACAAAACCACCGTTCCCGTCAGCGCGGATTTTTCCTCATTCGAAGACGTCTACACGATGCCTGAAGGCGCACCCACCGGCGTTTGGACCATTGAAGCGGCCGAACCTTATGCGGACGACAGGTCCACCGCCCGCGCCGTTGAACAGGATGAAGAGGATGAATACCGCAATTACCAGGGCAAGGAACGGCCTTTCCGTTTCACCACCTCCTTCCGGGTGGAAGAATTCAAACCGGCGGTCTTTGAGGTAAAAGCGCGTCCGCTCGCAGATCACTACCTGGCGGGGGATAAATTAAGGGTTTCGGTGGAGGGCTGGTATTTGTTCGGCGCTCCCATGTCCGAAAGCAAGGCGGACTGGAACCTGCGGCTTGAAAACGCTTATTATGCCCCGCCCGGAAAAGAGGGGTTCAGCTTTGGCCGCGAATTCCATGAGGGCTCAAATAACCGCCTGGCGGGCTCCGGCACCGTCGAGCTTGACAGCAAAGGCAAGGCGATCGTGGAAGTCAAACTTGAAAAAAATATCCGGGGCGGAGGCAATGCGGCATGGGCTTCTTTTGAGGCGGGCGTCACGGATCCGGAGCGGCAGCGCCTGTTCGGACGAGCGGGCGTTTATGTGCATAAGGCGAACCTCTATTTCGGCATAAAGGCCTCCGGCGGGTTCGTTGAGGCCGGCAAACCCTGGAACGCCGAAATTATCGGCGTACGTCCCGATGGCTCTGTCGCGGCGGGGATCAAAGGCGAAGGCAAAATGGTGAAGAGGCAATGGTTGAGTTCGAGACGCGCAGGTCTGGGGGGGCGCCTTGAATGGGTCAGCCAGAGTAAGGATACGGTGGTCTCAACCTTGTCTTTTACCACCACTGCGTCGACGGAGACCTGGGCTTTCACCCCGAACGAGGGCGGCTATTATATTTTCAGCGTGGCAGGCAAGGATGAAGAAGACCGCAAGACCGAGACTTCATTCAGTTTTTATGTGTTCGGCAAAGGCAACGCATGGTGGGCGCGGGAAGATTCCGACATTATTGAGCTGGTCGCGGAGAAGTCAGAGCTTAACCCCGGCGAGACCGCTAAAATAATGGTGAAGTCTCCGTACGACGAGGCCCAGGCTCTTGTGACGGTGGAGCGCGAGGGAGTGTTGGACCGCTGGGTGACCACGACCAAAGGCGGTGCGGACTTTATAACCGTGCCGATCAAAGAAAAATACCTCCCTAATGCCTACGTGAGCGTGATACTTATAAAAGGCCGTGCCGCCGATCAGAAATTCTCGGAGAGCGGGGAAGATGATCTTTCAAAGCCGCAGGCCAAGTTCGGCTATGTTTCGCTGAAAGTGAGTCCCGCCGGGCGTCGGCTGTCGGTAATGCTGAAAAGCGATAAGTCCGATTATCGGCCTGGACAGGAAGTTAAACTGGACGTCAAAGCTGTGGACGAGGCCGGCAGGCCGGCCGTTTCCGAGTTCACGATCTTCGCAGTGGATGAAGGTGTTCTCAGTCTTACCGGTTATGCGACCCCGGACGTCTTTTCCGCGTTCTACGGGCCCCGACCGCTGAATGTTTTAACCGCGGATTCACGCCTGCATATTATCGGCCAGCGCAGTTACGGCGAAAAGGGCGAATCCCGCGGCGGGGGCGGAGGCGCGGCGCTGGCCGGCATAGACCTGCGCTCGAACTTTATTCCTACGGCGTATTGGAACCCGTCAGTGAGGACCGGCGCGGACGGCAGGGCCCGGGTATCGTTCAAGCTCCCGGACAGCCTAACCCGTTTCCGGCTGATGGCTGTCGCCAGTTCGGGGAAGACCTTCGGCTCCGGGGACGTGTCGCTTACGGTTTCAAAGCCGCTTATACTTCGGCCCAGCATGCCGCGCCTGGCCCGCGTGGGAGACACCTTTGACTGCGGCGTGGTTATCCATAACTACGCGCCGAATGCCGCCGCTGTCTCCCTTTCGATAGAGAGCAGCGGTACCGCCGTACTGGTAAAAGGCGAGGAGTCCCGGGAGGTGGCCGTTGAAAGCGGCAAAGCCGCTGAGTCCACCTGGAAATGCACGGCAGAAACCCCGGGCGAGACCATTTTCCGGTTCCGGGCTGCCGCCGGTGCGGAAACCGACGGGCTTGAGTGGAGCGTTCCCGTCAAAACATGGGAGCCGCGCGAATATGCGGCCACAAGCGGCGTATCCCAGGAAGTGAGCGAGGAAATGCTGCTGCGGCCCTACCCCGGCGCGGAAGGGGACCTTCTGGTGTCGCTTTCGCCGACCGCCCTGAGCGGGCTTACCGAGGGCGCGCGCTATCTGCTGGAATATCCATACGGCTGCCTCGAGCAGAAGCTTTCCCGCTCCATCCCGGTTATAACCGGCGCCGAACTCATCGAGACCTTCAAGCTCGGTAGCCTGGGCACCCTTAAAGCCGAAACCCAGAAGGTGTTTACCCAACTGCCGCAATACCAGCATCCTTCCGGCGGTTTCTGCTACTGGACAGATTATTGTTATCTTCCGGACCCCTACCTGACCGCTTACACGCTTGAAGCTTCCGCGCTCGCGGTCAAAGAGGGGTATGCTGTGGACTCCGCTGTGATAGGGAAGGCGGTAAAGTGGCTGACGCAGTATTTGGGTTCCCAGCAGACCGATTGGGCGTACCCCTACAGTGTGAGCGAGGACTACGCCGCGCGCGCCTACGCCGTTTATGCGCTGGCTATGAACGGTGAGAATACGAGCGCGTATTTCAACCGGCTGTATATGAAGCGCGACCAGTTGCCGTACCTTGCCAAGGCCTACATGGTGAAGGCGGCCAAGCTGCTGAACTTTAACGAGGCCTCCGCCAAAAAGCTGTCAGCGGAGATTATGACGCAGGCGCGTTATTCGCCCACGCAACTGCATTTTGAGGATGCGGAAGCCATGCCCTGGATCCACAATACGCCGGTAAAGACCACCGCCGTGATGCTGGACGCGATGATCGAAGCCGATGGCGGTTTCCCGGGCGATGAGAAAGCCGTACAGTGGCTGACTACCGAGCGGAGGGATAAGGGGCGCTGGCGTACCACGCAGGAAAATTCATGGTCGCTGCGCGCTTTTGAGACTTTCTTCCGCCGCTACGAAAAAGAGGAACCTTCCTTTACGGCAGTGGTTTCGCGAAAGGAAGGCGCACCGCGCATGCTCATGGGGAAAAAGTTCATCGGGCGGTCGCTGAACGCGACTGAGAAAAATTTCCCGTTCCCGCTGGTGTTCGGGGACGGAGATAAAACCCAGCTTGTATTTACAAAGACGGGCACGGGGAGGCTGTATTACACGCTCAGGATGGGCTTTGTCCCGGCTAAACGCGATAAACCGGCCTCAGAGGGGTTTGAAATAAGCCGTGAGATAAAACCGATGACCGGCGGATCCGGGCCTTTTACGGCCGGGGCGCGCGCGGTCATGACCATTACCGTGAAAACTCCGCAGGACCGCACCTTTGTGGCGGTCAACGATCCGGTGCCGGCGGGCTTCGAGATCGTGAACACCGCGTTCGCGGTGGAAAGTTCGGAGGACGCGCGCGCTCTGGCTGGCAAGAGCGCGCGGGGAGGCGGCTGGGGCGAGTTTGCCCGGGCCGAGCGCTATAACGACCGCATGCTTATCTTTGCCGATTATCTCACAGCGGGCGAACATAAGTATTCCTATATAGTACAGGCCACCACTCCCGGGAAATATTACTGGCCTTCCGGGCTGGTGGAAGGCATGTACGAGCCCGAAATCTTCGGCCGCACCGCCGCGTCCGAAGTGGAAATAGAAAAGTAGTCCGGGATCAAAGCGGCTGGGTTTATAATAGCTATCGAACGTTTTAGAGGTCATCTCGTGCTGAATGTTTATCTGGCGGTAATCCTGCTGGCCGCTCAGCCAAGGGTGGCGGCCGCGCCTGCGGTGCCGGCGTCAAAAGCATCGACGCAGATAACGGACCGCTACGGCAGGCCGATACGCGCCTACCTGGATGGCGCCGCGGCTTCCATCTGCCTGCCGGTGACGCTGCAGGAAATATCGCCTTGGCTGGTGCTGGCTACCGTGGCCGCGGAGGATAAACGGTATTTTTCGCATATCGGCGTGGACTTCCGTTCCATAGCACGCGCTTTCTGGCAGAATTCCAAAAGCGGCCGCACGGTGTCCGGCGCTTCGACCATAACTCAGCAATTGGCCCGGGCCCTGGAACCAAGGCCGCGCACTTTTTGGGTCAAGCTTTCCGAAATGGTTTCAGCCCTGCGACTTGAAGCCGGGCATAGCAAGGAGGAAATACTTGAAGGCTATTTCAACAGTGTTTCGTACGGCAATCTTTTGACAGGGGCCGGGGCCGCCGCTGAAACCTATTTCGGCCTGCCGGTAAAAGACATAAGTCTTGCGCAGGCGGCGATGATCGCCGGCATACCTAAATCCCCGGTAAATTACGACCCGTATAAACACCCGGCTGAAGCTTCGACCCGCCAGCGTTTTATTCTGCGCCGCATGCTGGACCTCGGCTTGATCGACGGGGAAAATTACGCTTCGGCGTTCGTGGAAAAATTGAACATCAAGGAAAAGATCAGATATTTCGAGGCTCCGCATTTCTCCGATCATGTGCTGAAGCATGTGGCGCCGGGTTCGGGCGGTATACAGACCACGCTGGACCTGCGCGTGCAGGAATTCGCGGTGGAAGCCCTCAAAAACCACCTTGCGGAACTCCAGGCGGCCAATCACGTTACGAACGGCGCCGTGCTTGTCATGAACAACGCCACCGGGGAGGTGCTCGCCTGGGTAGGCTCCAATGATTTTTTTGACGCCGCCAACGAGGGGCAGATTGACGGGGTTACCGCTCCGCGTCAGCCGGGGTCCGCTCTTAAACCTTTTTTATACGCTCTTGCCCTGTCAAAAGGGGCAAAGGCGTCGGACATCCTCGAGGACGAACCTCTTTATGCGGCCGGCGGTCATACCCCGTTCAACTATGATAAGACCTTCCACGGCAAGGTGCGTATCAGGGAGGCACTTGCCTGTTCCTATAATGTGCCCGCGGTGCGCCTGGCCCAAAAGATCGGAGTGCCGGCTTTGCTGGCTGAACTTCACGACGCGGGTTTTGATTCGCTGAGCAAAACCGCAGAGTTTTACGGCGAGGGGCTTGCTCTGGGGAACGGTGAGGTGACCTTGCTGGAGCTTGCCAACGCTTATGCGTCTCTGGCCCGGGGCGGCATCTGGCTGCCGGCCAAGTTCACTACGGACGGTTCCGGCGAGCCCCCACGCCGCTTCATCGGCCGCAACGAGGCTTATATAATATCGGATATCCTTTCGGACAATTCCGCTAGGGCGCCGGCTTTCGGAGTGAACTCAGCGTTCAATCTCCCGTTCGCTTTTGCGGGCAAGACCGGCACCACTAAAGACTACCGTGACAACTGGGCCGTCGGTTATACTCCCGAATGGACGGTTGGCGTCTGGGTAGGCAATTTCGACGGCAGTCCCATGCGCAAAGTTTCAGGGATCACCGGCGCTGCCCCTGTACTCAAGGAAGTGGCGCTGGGGCTGAACCGCATTTATCCGTCAACATCTTTCCGGCGGCCGCTGACCGTAAAGACGGCGCGGATCTGTCCGGTTTCCGGGCTGCTGCCGTCGGCGTTCTGCCCGGCCACGATAGACGAGATTTTTACGGCAGCCAATGCCCCTTCGGCGCAATGCCACGAGCACAGAGGGCCGCAACAACTGCTCGCTCAAGCTCTGCCTAAGGAAAAACCGACCATTAACTTCCCTAAGGACGGGGATATTTTTAAACTGGACCCGCATATGCCGCAAGCGGCACAGGCGTTTTTTCTGAAGGCGACGGAAGAAAGCCCCGATATAGTCTGGTCAGTGGATTCCCTGCCCCTGCCGGAGCGGGGACAAAGCGTGGCCTGGCAACTGAAGCCGGGTTCACACCGGGCTTATTTTACGCTTTTGCGCAACGGCAAGTCTTTTATCTCCGTCCCAGTTAGTTTTATGGTGTTAAAATAGCACAATGTTATGGGAAAGTGGAAATGATGCGGGAGGCTGTCTTGGGAATGCGGACTATGGGGCGAGGGAAAGATATTTTGCTTGTTAAAGTTTAAACAAAATGCTATACTAATCTTAGTAGTGGTTGTTGGGCAACCGAATTTGAGTTTCGAACCTGGAACAAGCAATATCAGGACCATGCCCTGGGCGCAAGCCCGGGGTTTTGTGTTTATATGGCCAATCAAATGCAATCTTGTATGCTTGAAATATGTGGTTAAATCGTATTATCCGCATATTATGCGGATAATAGCCTTGACTATGCGGAGATTAGGGGCTATAATATCCGCATAAGGTGCGTAGAATGAGGCACTACATCTATCAAGAAGCCGATTGGCCTAAATTTCACTGGAACCGTGAAGTCATTGCTCTGCCCCTGGCTGCGGTTCACAATAGACAGGGCCGTCTTTTTGGCCGCATGGAAAGTTTGGGGTTTCCACAACGCGATGCAGCCGTATTGGGGACACTTACCTCAGATGTAATTAAATCCAGCGAGATAGAGGGGGAAGTTCTAAACACGCAACAGGTGCGCTCCTCAATAGCTCGCCGGCTTGGCATGGCAATTGCGGGCATGGTCCCGGCTGACCGCCGGGTAGACGGAGTGGTTGAAATGGCTCTTGAGGCCGCTCAAAATTATAACAAGCCGCTTACCAAAGAACGGCTATGCCTCTGGCACACGCTGCTTTTTACTCCGGAGGCACCCGGCACTGACAGAATTAAGACCGGGACTTGGCGCGACGACGCAAATGGTCCCATGCAGGTTGTTTCCGGCGCGATAGGACGGGAGAAGGTTCATTATCAGGCGCCGTCCGCAGAATTGCTCCCGGCGGAAATGGACGTTTTTTTAAAATGGGTTAATGCGACAGGCGATGAAGATCCTCTTTTGAAGGCTGCTATCGTCCACTTGTGGTTTGTTACGATACATCCCTTTGATGATGGGAACGGGCGTATTGCGCGTGCGATCGCAGATTGGGCCTTGGCCCGTGCCGAATCCTCTCCTCGTCGTTTTTACAGTATGTCCGCGCAGATACGCAAAGAACGCAACAAGTATTACTCTATCCTTGAGCAAACGCAAAAAGGCGGACTGGATATCACCGAATGGCTGGTGTGGTTTATCGGCTGCCTGGACCGCGCTATCGAGGACACGGAGAATTCACTCTCTCTTGTTTTTAGAAAGGACCGGTTTTGGAAGACATGGATTTCCTGCGAACTAAACGAACGGCAGCGCCTGATGATAAATAAATTATTGGACGGCTTTCCCGGTAAACTGACTTCCACCAAATGGGCTAAAATTGCTGACTGTTCTCAGGATACCGCCCAGAGGGACATTATGGACTTGGTGGAAAAAGGTATCATGCGGAAAGACCCTGCCGGCGGCCGCAGCACCAGCTACTCACTCTTGTTGCCGGATAAGTGAGCTCTCTTTTGCAATGGCGTAAGGCTCTGTTGAAATGCACCCGCAAATCGGCCCATCGAAAAATTCGGTGGGCCGATTTGCGTTTACTGCAATTTTTCCTGACAAACACCCTCCGGCGACGATCGTATTTTTCTTTACGCGATCTTTACAGGTTTAAGTCATATTTTTACTTCCGCTCTTTGTAGGAAGAATGTATATTATGGGTTGGGAAATTCTATGAACTTTACCATCGCCTTTGTCGTTGCCGTTTTTGTAATGGCATACCTGGTTTACGCGGTATTCCATCCGGAAAAATTCTGATTTATGAATAAATACGATTTTGCGCAAATTGCGTTTTACATAACCGTGCTGATAGTCCTAGCCAAACCGCTTGGCGAATATCTGGCGGCGGTATTGGAAGACAAAAGCCCTTTTCAAGGCCGGCTCTTCGGCTTCGCTGAGAGATCTCTTTACCGTTTATGCGGGATAAACCCTGATACTCCCATGAACTGGAAAGGCTATGCGCGGGCTTTGCTGGCGTTCAATGCTTTAGGCTTTTTCGCGGTGTTGTTCTTTCAGCTTTTTCAACACAGGCTGCCGCTTAATCCGAATAATGCCGGGCCGGTGGAGCGGGCTTTGGCCTTTAACACGGCCGTGAGCTTCATGACAAACACCAACTGGCAGGCATACGCGGGCGAAACCGCCTTGAGTTACCTGACACAGATGCTGGGATTGACGGTCCAGAATTTCCTGAGCGCGGCCACTGGAATGGGGGTGTTTGCCGCATTGACGCGCGGGATCATGGCGAACAAAAGCGATGATGTCGGGAATTTTTGGGCGGATATGACCCGCATTACGATCAGGGTGTTATTACCGCTGTCCCTGCTGGTCGCGTTTTTACTGGTGGGCCAGGGGGTGGTGGAAACCTTTAAGCCAAATACGAAGGTAAGAACTATGGAGGGCCTTGAACAAGTGATACCTTTAGGGCCTGTTGCCTCGCAAGTGGCGATAAAACAGGCGGGAACTAACGGCGGCGGCTATTTCAACGCCAACAGCGGCCATCCGCTGGAAAATCCGACCCCGTTCTCTAATTTTATCGAAATGTTGTCGTTGCTCCTGCTGCCGGCCGCCTGTGTATTCGCCTATGGGAAAATGTCCGGCAATATCCGCCACGGGCGCGTAATATTTGCCGTCATGTTCGCTGTCTGGGCCGTCGGATTGGGTGTTTCTCTATATTCGGAGTACGCCGCCCCGGCAACAACAGGCGGAATACAACTGATGGAAGGCAAGGAGACCCGCTTCGGCATAACCAACAGCGTGCTGTGGTCGGTATCCACTACCGCCGCCTCAAACGGTTCGGTGAATGCCATGCACTCCAGTCTCTCGCCGCTTTCCGGCGGCGTCGCGTTGTTCAATATCATGCTTGGAGAGATAATTTTCGGCGGCGTGGGAGCGGGCATTTACGGGATGGTGCTGTTCGTTCTGCTGACAGTGTTCCTATGCGGACTAATGGTGGGACGAACGCCGGAGTATTTCGGCAAGAAAATTGAAAAGCGGGAAATCCAGATGACAATAGCGGGGATCCTGGCGCCAAGCGCGGTTATACTTACAGGCGCGGCTTTGACCTGCGCCGTCCCGGTCGCGCTGACAAGCCTTTCCGCCAAAGGACCGCATGGGTTAAGCGAGATACTGTATGCCTGGAGCTCCGCCTCGGGAAATAACGGCAGCGCTTTCGCCGGATTAAGCGCAAATACGGCCTTTTATAATATCGGCCTCGGCATAGCCATGCTCATAGGGCGTTTTTCCGTGATCCTGCCGTGCCTTGCCATAGCGGGCAGCCTGGGCAGGAAACAACAATGCCCGCCTTCATCCGGAACTTTGCCGACGGACACGCCTACTTTCGGCGTCCTGCTCGCGGCGGTGATCCTGATCGTGGGGGGACTGACATTTTTCCCGTCTCTGGCTCTTGGGCCGCTTATGGAACATTTGCTCCTGTTGAAGGGATCGGTATTTTGATTATGGTTAATAAAACATTTTGGAACAAACAGTTGGCGGTGCAGGCCGGCGCGGATTCTTTCAGGAAACTGAACCCGGCGGTCCAGGCCAGGAATCCGGTGATGTTCGTCACGCTTATCTGCGCGGTTATGGTGACCGCCGGCATTATCCGGGGCCTGCCGCGTTTTTCCGGCTTCGAGCTGCAAATCGCGCTGTGGTTGTGGTTCACGGTGTTGTTCGCCAATTTCGCGGAAGCTATGGCGGAAGGCCACGGGAAAGCGCGCGCGGAGTCTCTCCGTAAATCCCGCGTGGAGATAACGGCGCGGCGGCTGAAAAACGGCAAGGAAACAAAAGCCCCGGCATCCAGCCTGGCGAAAGACGATCTCGTGGTCTGCGAAGCCGGGGATTTTGTTCCCGGAGACGGCGAAGTGATAGAAGGCATAGCCAGCGTGGATGAATCCGCCATAACCGGCGAATCCGCGCCCGTTATCCGCGAAAGCGGCGGGGACAGAAGCGCGGTCACGGGCGGCACCAGGGTAATAAGCGACCGGATAGTCGTGCGAATAACGGCGGAGCCAGGAAAAAGCTTCGTGGACAGGATGATAGCGCTTATCGAGAATGCCAGCAGGCAAAGAACGCCCAATGAAATAGCGTTAAGCCTGGTCCTGTCCGCGCTCACGATAATTTTCCTGCTGGCCGTCGGGTCGCTGAAGCTTTTCGCCGATTACAGCGCGAATGCGGCGGGTCAGGATCTGTCCGGGTTGGTCACGGTTCCTGTGCTGGTTTCGCTGCTGGTATGCCTGATCCCGACGACTATCGGCGGCCTGCTGAGCGCGATAGGGATAGCGGGGATGGACAGGCTGGTGCAGCGCAATGTGATAGCCAAAAGCGGCCGGGCGGTGGAAGCCGCCGGTGATATAGATGTCCTTATGCTGGACAAGACCGGCACCATAACGCTGGGCAACCGGATGGCCTCGGCTTTCGTGACCGCGCCCGGAGTTTCCGAGATCGAACTGGCCGAGGCGGCGCAAATGGCTTCGCTTGCCGATGAAACGCCGGAGGGCCGCTCCATAGTCGTGCTGGCCAAGACCAGATTCCAGCTCCGGGCAAAAGAGCTGCATCCGCATGAAGCGCGGTTCATACCGTTCTCGGCTTTAACGCAGTACAGCGGCGTGGAATTGCTGGACGCCGAACATAAACCTTTGCGTAGAATACTTAAAGGCGCGATTTCCGCTATTAAGGCTGAAAAAAAAGGGGAATTCCCTCCTGAACTGGACAAAGCCCAGGCCGAAATCTCAAAACTCGGCGGTACGCCGCTTGCGGTCCTGGATAACGGCAAGGTACTCGGCGTCATCCACCTGAAGGATATTGTGAAAGGCGGCATACGGGAACGGTTCGCGCAGCTGCGGAAAATGGGCATAAAAACCGTGATGATAACCGGCGATAACCCGCTTACGGCCGCCGCCATCGCCGCCGAGGCCGGCGTGGACGATTTTATGGCGCAGGCCACGCCCGAATCCAAACTTGCGCGTATACGGACCGAACAGGCGTCCGGCAGGCTGGTCGCCATGACCGGCGACGGCACGAACGACGCCCCGGCGCTGGCCCAGGCCGATGTGGCCGTAACCATGAACACGGGCACCCAGGCGGCGAGGGAAGCGGGCAATATGGTGGATCTGGACAGCAATCCGACGAAGCTTATAGAGATAGTTGAGATAGGCAAACAATTGCTGATGACGCGCGGCTCGCTGACCACATTCAGCATCTCCAACGATGTCGCCAAGTATTTCGCCATTATCCCGGCGGTTTTCGGGGCTTTGTATGCCGTTAAAGGTCAGGATGGACCGCTTTCAGCGTTGAATATAATGCGTTTGCATTCTCCGCAAAGCGCGATCCTGAGCGCGGTGATATTCAACGCGCTGATAATAGCGGCGCTCATTCCACTGGCTTTGCGCGGCGTTAAATACTCCGCTGTGGATGCGCAGACCTTGCTGCGCCGGAATATGCTTATTTACGGGGCAGGAGGAGTCATCGCGCCCTTTATCGGCATTAAATTGCTGGATCTGTTTATCGTTGCCGCCGGGCTGGTGAGATAAAAATGAGAACCCTGATTACCGCCGTAAAATTATTCGTCTGCATGACGGTCGTAACCGGCATCGTATACCCGCTTACCGTATGGGTTTATGCGAAAGCGTTTTTTAGCGATAAAGCCGAGGGAGGGGTTATTATCCACGGCGGCAAAGCGGTCGGCGCGGAGCTTATAGGACAGAATTTCACCAAGCCCGGGTATTTTTGGCCGCGGCCATCGGCGATAGCATATAACCCCATGCCGTCCGGCGGAAGCAATTTATCGTTGACCAGCCGACAATTGCGGGATACCATGAAAAAACGCGGGGGGAAATTCGGAGGCGTGGATGTGCCCGCCGATCTGGTCTTTGCGTCCGGCAGCGGTCTTGACCCGCATCTCAGCCCGGCAGCGGCGTTCATTCAATGTGACAGGGTTGCGAAAGCGCGGGGTGTTGCGAAAGTTGATATTATATCCTTAGTTGACGGTATGGCTGAACCGAGGCAGGACGGTTTTCTAGGCGAACCAAGGGTCAATGTTCTGCTGCTCAATATGAAGCTGGATGAGAAATACCCAAATGACTAACAATGACGCGGTCCGGCCCGACCCGGACGAACTTTTAAAATCGCTTAAGAAGGCCCAGGAAAGGGAAAAGGGCGGCAAACTTAAAATATTCCTGGGCATGTCGGCCGGCGTCGGCAAGACTTACGCCATGCTGGAGGCGGCTCACGCCCTCATGAAAGACGGCGCAAATGTCTTGGCCGCAATAGTGGAGACGCACGGCCGCGCGGAAACACAAAAGCTGCTGGAAAACATCCCGTTGCTCCCGAGAACGGGCGTTTCATACAGGGATAAAGAGTTCGCCGAACTGGACATGGACGCCCTTTTGAAGCGTAAGCCCGAATATGCCCTGGTGGACGAACTGGCGCACACGAATGTGCCCGGCTCGCGCCATGACAAACGCTGGCAGGATATAGTGGAGTTGCTGGATCATGGGATCAATGTCTACACCACGCTTAATATCCAGCATGTGGAAAGCCGCAAGGAGGATGTGGAACTTGCGACCGGCATCGTAGTGCGCGAAACGGTGCCGGATTCGGTCATAGACCGCGCCGAACAGATCGAACTGGTGGACCTCCCTCCTGAAACGCTGCTGGAAAGACTCGCCGAGGGAAAAGTATATCTGGGCGAAAAAGCGGTCCGCGCGGCTGATAATTTCTTCCGCCAGGACAAGCTGACCGCTTTGCGCGAGATAGCGCTGCGCTTCGCAGGCGAGGTGGTGGGCAATGACTTGCGGGAACTGTCCTCCGCCGGTAAGGGGGCAAAATCGGCCCATGATAAGTTGCTGGTGGCCGTAAGCCACAGCCCGCATTCGCGCAGACTTATCCGCGCGGCCCGAAAAATCGCGTTCGCGGCGGAAGCCGACTGGCTCGCCCTGCATGTGGACACCGGAATCGCTTTATCGCAGGAGGACAAGCACAGGCTTTCAGAAAACATCGAACTCGCGCGCAATCTCGGCGCGGCCATAATCACGACTACGGACACCGATCTGGTTTCCGCTATCGCAAGAACAGGGAAGCAGCACGGAGTGACGAAACTCCTCATGGGCAGGCCTAGCCGCAAGTTTTTTTCCAGGCTGCGGCCTTCATTGCTAGGCAGACTCCTGGCAGAAACGGATATAGATGTCCAGGTGTTGTGCGACGAGCCGTTGTCCACCGGTTCGAAAGAAAGATTTTATCCGCCGTTTTCATTTTTGGCCGGCAAACGACCCTACCGATCCGCGCTCGTTTTGACGGGCGCGATAACCATCCTGGGAGCCCTGCTCGCTCCGGCGGTAAGTTATCAGGCGGTCGGGTTTTTGTATCTGCTTGCCGTGCTGGGCGCCGGCGCCTTCTTTACCGCCGGGCCCATACTGTTATCCGCCGTCTTAAGCGCCTTGGCCTGGAATTTCTTTTTCATCCCGCCGAAATACACATTCGCCATCACGCGCCCGGAAGACGCGCTGATGTGCCTGACCTACCTGCTGGTCGCCGCCATAACAGGGCTCTTAAGCCACCGCATACTCCGCAATCAGCAGCTTTTGCGGGTAAAAGAAAGATCAAGCGACGCGATGCTGGATATCCTGGCTCAATTCGCTTTTCAATCCAGGCGCAAAGAGTGCCTTCAAACCGTGATGGACAAAATGCGCGGTTTTTTCGGCGGCTCTTTTGAAGTGATCTTCGCCAAAGGCGGGCAAGATTTTGAAACCACTACCGCCGCTCCCTATCGCTGGCTTTCGGACGCGCGGGAATGGGCGGTGGCGAAGTGGGCGCTGGATAACGGCAAGGAGGCCGGCTGGAGCACGGATACTTTGAGCTCCTCCCAGGCGCTATACATGCCGCTGACAGCGTACGGCAAGGTCACGGGAGTATTGGCCTACATGCCGAACAACCCGGGAACGCCTCTCGGGGAGGAAGCCAAAAGCCTGATGCTTGCCATATGCGGGCAGATCGCGTTCTATTTTAAGCAGGAGCTTTACAGGGAGCAGGCGCAGTCCGCGGAAGAGTTGAAGCGCTCGGAGAAACTTTACCAGACCATACTGAACAGCGTCTCCCACGAGATAAAGACCCCGATCACGGCCATAATAGGGCTAGCCTCGGCTTTGGAGGACGACAAAGTTATCTCCGACCCCAAAGCTCGCAGGCAGATCCTGGACGAACTTTCCGAGTCCGCCGAGCGGTTGAACGGGGAAGTGACGAATATCCTGGACATGTCCCGTCTGTCTTCCGGGACGCTAAGCCTTAAAAAAGAATGGTTCGACGCGCGCGAATTAGCGGAGTCATGCGCCGCAAAGCTGCGTCAGAAACTGCGCGGTCATGAACTGCGGCTGGAGATCCCGGAAAAACTTCCTTATCTACACGCCGATTATTCGCTTATGGAGCAGGCTTTGGGGAATATTTTGTCCAATGCGCTCAATTATACCCAGCCCGGCGGCAGAATCGAGTTGACCGCGTTTACCGAGGACGAAAAAATAATGATACGCATCGCCGACAGCGGCCGGGGCATACCGCCGGAATATTTGGGCAAGGTGTTCGAGCGGTTCTTCCGGGTCCCGGGCGCCCCGGCCGGCGGCACGGGGCTCGGTCTTGCCATAGCAAAAGCCGCGGCCGAACTTCACAACGGTTCCATAACGGCGTCCAACCGCAAGGACGGCGGCGCCCAATTCCTGCTGGCGCTGCCGCTCGAACCGCAGCCAGATCTGGAGGGCAAATGAAACCGGGCGCCAGGATCCTGGTTATCGACGATGAAAAGTCCATACGACGGTTCATGGACGCCAGCCTGACAGCCAAGGGTTATGCGGTCTTGCAGGCAAAAACGGGGCAGGAAGGCGCAAAAGCTGCCGCCGAGGGGCATCCTGATGTGGTGATCCTGGACCTTAATTTACCGGATCTGGACGGGGTTGCCGTGTTGAAGAAAATACGGGAATTTTCAAGAGTGCCTGTGATCGTCCTTACGGTAAAAAGAGCGGAAGCCGACAAAGAATTGCTGCTCGATTCCGGGGCGGACGACTATCTGGTAAAACCCTTCAGCCTGACGGAACTGCTGGCAAGGATCCGTGTGGCGCTGCGCCATTCGGTAAATCTGCAGGACGACATCGCCTTCAGGCATGGCCCGCTCGAAATAGATTTCGGGAAGCGGCAGGTTTCCGTAGAGGGGCGGGAAATCCATTTAACGGCCACAGAATTCAACCTGCTTAAGGCGCTGGTGAGCCATGCCGGGAAAATAGTGACGCAATCACATCTGCTGGCGGAAATTTGGGGCCCACACGCCGTAGAGCAGGCCCACTATCTGCGCATTTATGTCGGTCAGCTCCGCCGGAAATTGCAAGACAGCAACCCCGGCCTGCGCGGTTTCATCATTACCGACCCCGGAGTGGGCTATCGTATTAATCTCTGAGCGTTTCGCGCAACTTCGTCCTGATCGCCTGAATTGCGCTTCGCACCTGCCCTGGCGGCGGCCGATCTGCAACCGGCTTACGCACTGAGGACGGAATGATAAAAAAAAGCATTATGCGCAAGAAGCCCGCCTTTTAGGGGCGGGCGATTTATTCTCCTTGTTAAGATTTAAACTAAATGCTATGATATTCATGTAGTAGTTTAGTAACCGGATTTTGAGTTTCGAACCTGGAACAAGAAATATCAGGACCATGCCCTGGGCGTAAGCCCGGGGTTTTGTGTTTGTACGCGCGGCGCGCGTACGCTTGGGGATGAAAGTTCCATTTTTAAATTACGGAAGCAAAAGGAGATATCGAACATGGAAATTACTTTCGGCGGAAATAAGAAGATCAACGCGTCGTTTCACGGTTTCGAGATCAAGACAGATCAACCCGAAAGCGCCGGCGGGAACGGCTCGGCGCCTACGCCTTTCGACCTCTTCCTGGCCTCATTGGGGACCTGCGCCGGTATATTCGCGGTGGGATTCCTGCAGAGCCGCGGTCTTCCCACGGAGGGGTTTAAAATAAATCTTTCTTTCGACTGGGATGAGGCCTCTCATCTGGTGAAAAAAGTGAAGATGCAGATAGCGCTCCCCAAAGGTTTTCCGCAGCAGTATAAGGCCGCGCTAATCAAATCGGCGGAACTTTGCACGGTAAAGCGGCACCTCGCTGATCCGCCGGAATTCGAGATCGACGCCCAGGCGGAATAAAACGTAGTAAGACGACATTTTATCGCGCCCGACACGGGGCCTTATCCCTCCCGGTGCAGGAGTGGAGGGGAAACTCCTTATTTCTTTCGCACCAGGGTCATGCCGCACTTGGGGCACTTGCCGGGCTTGTCGCTCTCGTATTCGCCCATGGGACAGACCCATTTGACGGTTTTCTTCATTGTTTTTACGGGAGCGGATTTTTTTGCCGCTTTCGGGCGGCCCATAGCGCAGCCGGCGGCCTTAATTTTCCCGGCCAGCGCGGGTTCCTTCGCCGTGATGGTGACCTTAACCCCGTTGTTTATGTTCTCCACTACGGTGGAGGCCCCGGTCAGGGCGGCGGCGCAGCAGCCGCAATCGGTGTCTTTCTTTTTGGCGTAATAATCCGGAGCGTCCGTCTGCAATTTCGCGGCTGTCACGGGGTCCGTAGAGGTGATAAGGACCTCCACCCCGTCTTCGATCTCCGCCACGCTCGTTGTCGTTCCAGCCGTGCGCTCAAGCCACATGCCGGTGCACATGCTTTTTTTGTGCGGCCGCCCGGCTTGTCCCGGACCGCGCGCTGCGGCGGCCGTTGCGCTCCCCGCGGCCAGGACCGCGATCAGTATTAATATGCCTATCGTTTTCATAGTTCCTCCCGTCACTCCAGTTTGTAGTATGTAAAAGAAATTCCTCCCTAAGAGCCCCGCCGCCTTTGTAGGATACCGGAATAATCGCCCGGCGCGCAATCGCCGATTTCTGTTTTTAATCGACTTCTTTCCGTTTCGGATCGTCCCTGCGCCGCCAGGCGGGAGTTTGTCAGGCATTTTAATAAAAAACCGTACGCCGGACACGTGGAAAAAGGTCAATAATAAAAGGAATTCGCCGGTTGTTCCGGCGCGGAAGTTAGCGTATCATTTGAACGACGGCCCGGTGCGCGCGAAGGACGGGATCACGGAGAAAACAATACGCCCCAGCTTGAAACGGATGAAGAGACCTTTGCCTCGGCGCCGGCCTTGAACCGGCGCAATGTAAGCGACGAACAGCTGCGCAGGTTCGAAGGCTACGCGTCGGAAATATTTACGGCCTTCGGCATGGACCTTGAAACCCCGTCCACGGCGGAAACTCCGCGCCGGTTCATTAAACTGCGCGAAGAGTTCTTTACCGCTTGCGGGCTCAGGCGCTGACCTGATAAGGAGGAGCGTATGTCCGGTATCAGCTGCGATTATCTGATAGTAGGGGGAGGGCTTGCGGGCGCCTCCGCGGCCGCGGGGATCCGTGAACTCGATAAGACCCGCTCCATAATCCTGCTCGGCGCTGAGAGCCACCTCCCCTACGAACGGCCGCCGCTTTCAAAAAAATTATGGTCCGGAAAAACCGACGTTAAAGAGATCTTCGTGCATGACCGGGCCTACTACGATAAGAACAGGATCGCCCTGGCGCTCGGCCGCAGGGCCGCGGCTCTGGACGCGGCGCGGCGCACGGTAACCGACGACCGGGGCGATAGTTACCGCTTCGGCAAACTGCTGCTGGCCACGGGCGGTTCGCCGCATATCCTTCCCATCCCGGGCGCCTGGCTGCCCGGGGTTTGCTATTACCGCACGCTGGACGACTACCAGCGCATAAGATCGCTCGCCTTGCCCGGCAGCTCCGCCGTGATAATCGGCGGGGGCTTCATCGGCTCGGAAATGGCCGCCGCGCTCCGGCAAACCGGGGTGGAGGTGACCATGGTGTATCCCGCGCCCTGCCTTTGCGACACAGTGTTCCCCCTGGAGATGGGGTTAGCTATGGAGGCGTTGTTCGAGCGCAAAGGAGTGCGCATACTTAAGGGCCGCACCCCCGTGTCTTTTGAAAAAGAGGGCGGACGTTTCGCGACCCGTACGGACCGGGGCGAAAAGCTGGATTCGGATGTTATAATCGTCGGCGCCGGGATCGGGCCTTCGGCGGAGCTTGCGGCCGGCGCCGGGCTTGAAACGGGGGACGGGATCACGGTCGACGGATACCTGCGGACCTCCCACCCGGAGATTTACGCCGCCGGCGACAACGCCCGCTTCCCGTACCAGGCGCTCGGCCGGCAGATGCGCCTGGAACACTGGGATAACGCTCTTAACCAGGGCAAAACCGCCGGCCGCAACATGGCGGGCGCGCGCGAACAATACGGCTATATGCCCTATTTCTTCTCAGACCTGTTCGAGCTGGGCTACGAGGCGGTGGGCGAGGTCGACTCCCGCCTTGAGATCAGCGCGGACTGGGAAAAGCCGTACGAGAAAGGCGTACTTTATTACGCCAGGGAAGGGAAAGTGCGCGGCGTTATGATGTGCAATGTCTGGGACAGGGTGGAATCCGCGCGCGGTCTGATCCGCCGCGGGGTGGAAGCGGCGAAAAAACTTATCGCGGCATAATTATGAACACCGAAGCCGAACTGGAAACGGCTTTTGAAGAATACCGGAGCGGCACTTTTATAAAACCTGATCGTCGCGGCAAGGGCCCCCGCCCCGAAGGACGGGGCGCGGCGAAAATTTTTTAGCGGGATAAAAAAAGGAGGAATATATGAAAACTATGCAGCGGGTTGCAACACAGACGATGAAAGCCGTCCGTATACACGGATTCGGAGGGCCGGAAGTCCTTGAGTACGAGGATACGCCGCGTCCCGAACCGGAAAAAGACGAGGTCCTTATCAAAGTCCATGCCTCCGGCGTCAATCCCATAGACTGGAAGATCATGGAAGGAATGTTCAAAACAAGAACGCTGCCGCTGACGCCCGGCTGGGATTTTTCCGGGGTGGTGGAGGCCGCCGGGCCGGACGCGGCGTTTAAAAAGGGCGACGAGGTTTTCGGCCGTCCGGATACGGGCCGGGATGGCTCGTATGCCGAGTATCTGGTGGCGCGCAGTTCTGAGATCGCGCGCAAGCCCGTGTCCATCGATCATGTCCATGCCGCGGGCCTTGCGCTGGCCGGGCTGACCGCGTGGCAGGCGCTGTTCGATATCGCCCGGCTGCAGGCCGGCCAGAGAATACTTGTGCACGGGGCGGCGGGCGGAGTGGGCGGGTTCGCGGTCCAGCTGGCGCAATGGAAAGGCGCGCATGTGACCGGAACGGCCTCGCGGAAAAACAGCGACTTTGTGCGGACTTTAGGCGTCGATGAGTTCGTGGATTATAATTCCGACCCCTTCGAAAGCGTCGTAAGCGGGATGGATGTAGTTTTGGACACTATCGGAGGCGAGACCCAGACGCGCTCCCTGAAAACGCTTAAACCCGGGGGGATCCTGGTGTCGACGGTAGGTCTGCCCTCTCCCGGGAACGCGGAAACCCCTGGCATCCGTCGGGCGATGGTCATGGTCAAACCCGATTCCTCCCAGCTTTCCGGATTGGCCGGCCTGGTTGACACGGGCGCGCTTGTCGTCCCCGTTGAGAACGTATTCCCGCTGTCGGAGGCCCGCAAAGCGCTGGAACTGAGCCGGACGCTGCACGCGCGTGGAAAAATTATTTTGCGCGTGATCTGAGCTGAACCGGGCGGAGCGCGGCGCAGGCGCGCGCGGATTTTTTTGATGAAATATCCAATCCGCGGTGAAACAATAAGGAGGGGCTATGCTTCGTGAAAAAACCGTTTTCGCCCGGAAGATCATCGATTATTACGCGGAAAAAGGCGTCGAGTGCTCGGTCGTGGACGAACATCTTTCCCTTCTTGTCACACTGTCCTCCGGGGACAGGACCCACGAATTCAGATACGGCAACAGGGCCTTCGCCGGATTTCACCACTGCAAAAAGTTCTATGCGGCGCTTGAAAGGGAGTTCTCGAAATTGAGGACGGATCTCCCCGCGCCGGCGCAGGTCCCGAACGGTCGTTTAAAACCTAAACAAAGGGACCGGGAGGAGGCCGGAGAAGAGGCGTGGGCGAACGCCAACTGAGATGCCGATGGTATATAAAGACGGGGTGCTGAAAATAACCCTGCAAAAGCAGCAGATGGCTAAAGCGTGCCGGATAGCGGTTAAATAACATCCGGAAAAACCGGCCAAAACCGGTTTTTCCGGATCTACCGGAGCATAGCGGCGCTTCCGCTGTGCTCCGGCGTCCGGTTTTACCGGGGAGCCGAAAGAACGCGGCTGTTGTTTCCGGGATATTTTTTTGTATTATTACAGTAGTGGGGATATCATACGCGGGATAAGAGGAGACGGATCATGGCAAATTTGAATAAGGTTATGCTTATAGGCCGGTTGACACGGGACCCGGAGATCAAAGAATTCAGCAACGGAGGGAAGGTCGCCAATATAGGTTTTGCCGTGAACAACCGCCGCAAGAACCAGCAAAGCGGGCAGTGGGAAGAAGTTCCGGTGTGGGTGGACCTTAAGGTGTTCAACCGCGAATCGGGCCGCAAGCTCGCGGACCTGGTGGAAAAATACCTGCGCAAGGGCAGCCAGATCTATGTCGAAGGACATCTCGTCCTGGAAGAGTGGGCGGGTAAGGAAGACGGGAGAAAACAGTCTAAAATGGTCGTTTACGGAGATGAAATAGAATTCCTGGAAAGGCGCGAGGGCGGGGCCGCCGGCGAACCGGCGAAGCGGACCGCCGCGAAATCCTCCGGGACCGGCGGAGACGGCATCGAGGATATCCCATTCTGAATTTATTGCCGGAACTGTTTTGAACGGCCTATGAAGAGCGGTCTTATACTAGCGGGAGTTTGCGTTTGCTGGTGCGGCCTAGCCGATGCCACCCAGCCGGAGGTCGCGTTCCCCGGGGCCGCCACGGAGGCTTCGGCTGTTCCCGCGGTAACCGCTTTTCCCGCAGCGGCGGAAAAAAACCGTGCCGCTCCGTCCGGGATGAGCCCTTTGATCCTGAACATCTCAAAGGACGGCGGCGGAGAAAGAGTGGCGTTCGACTATTCCATCCGATGGGATTTTTCAGACCTTCGCGGTTTCAAGCCGGGTGTGAAAATGCTGCGCTCGATCTTCAGGAGCGCCGCTTCCTGGGACATAACCGAAAACACCAGGGTCAAATATTACGGCTTTAAGACCAATCCCTGGCGGGTCTTTGTGGCCAAAAAGAAACCGTCCGCCGGGTCCGCCGCCGGCGGCAGCGCCGGCGCCGGATCAAAGAGGCGCCTGCGCCTTTCGCTTTCGCCGCTGGTGGATAATTTTAAAAAGGATCTGGATGAGAATATAAGGGACGCGCTGCTTAGCGCGGGCCTTAAACGCGTGTCGCCCGAATTGTCCAAATTGAGCGCCGGCGACAGGAAAATAATCGTCGGGGATGTGTTGTCGATCTTTGCGACGGATTGACCTCAGGACCGACGGCCCCGGCTTCATTTATCCGGCCTGTCCCGGAATTGCCGTTCCGCCCGTTTCCCAACATAATGTTGTAAAATAATGTTTCATCGCGCCCGGTGCGGGTTTCGTTCATGCCGGATCGCGGAACTCAGGCTGACAAATGAAAAAAGTGCTGCGGCGGCCGCTGTTCCTGTTTTGGGCTCTTGCCTGCTGTGTTCTTCTGGGCAGAACGGCGGTCCGTCTTTTTGCGCTCCATGAGACTCGCGCCGCCCTCGCTAAAGCCTCGATGTCGCTCGCCGCTGATAAGGCGGAGGAGGCGGACCTTGAAAAAGCCGTGCGCGCCCAGACCGAAGACGCCGTTTTTTTCAGCAGTCTTCTGGATTTGTACCCGGAGAACAAGAGCTATATGCGCACCCAGAAAGTCATAGCCGACGAAGTCGAAGCTCTCAGGAGGGAAACCCGCGGCCGGCTGGACGGCAAGCTGCATATTGCCGTCGATACCAGGGCCAATAAGCTGTATTTTAAAAAAGGGCTGCGCCTTTTATGGGAAGCAGATTGCTCGGTGGGAAAAGGCGGCACGATAAAAGACAGGAAAACCGGCCGCAGCTGGCAATTCGCCACTCCCAGAGGAGAGTTCCGGGTCCTCGCCAAAATAGACAGCCCTGCCTGGATAAAGCCGGACTGGGCTTTCGTCGAGAACAAAGAGCCCGTTCCTCCGCCCGACGACCCTTCGCGCAAGGTGGAAGGGGAATTGGGCAAGTACGCTCTTGATATCGGGGACGGTTATCTTATCCACGGGACAAAAAATGAGGCGAGCCTGGGCGGGCCGGTTTCGCACGGCTGCATAAGGCTGGGAGCGGAAGCCCTGGAGAAGCTCTATCGGGCTGCTCCCGTCGGTACCCGAGTTTACATTTACTGAGATCCAATGGCCCTTAAAGACGAAAAGTTCAGGGAAATTTACGCCGCGTGGTCCGTCGCGGCCGGCGCGGCATTTTTAGCCGTCCTGTGGTTCGCCGATCACAGGACGACGCTGAAACTGAACGCGGCGCGGGCCGACGCCGGCCGTTTGGAGGAAGAGGCGGCCGCCTCCGGGGCCGCGCTGGAGGAATTGCGCGTCCTGCGCGAGCTTAAGGTGAAGGATGTAAACGATTACAAGGAAGCGCTCAAGAACAGGGCCCGGTCTAAAAAAACGGTCTATGAGGCAGGGGCGGCGTTGCAGGAGGAAAAGCGCCTCCTTGAAAAACAGCTTGAAATAATGACCACCTATGTCGATATAAACGAGGAAACCGGAAAGATCCTGCTGATGCGGGGCGATCACGCGCTTAAGGATTACCCTTTTTCATATCTGCCGCTCAGGGTCTTCGGTCCTGCGGGGCGGAATATGCCGCCGGTCGCGCGCATAATTTCAAAAGAACGGTATGCGCACCCGGAGAGGGGAAAGGTCCAGGAAAAGGACGGGAAGATAACCTGGGAGCCACCGCAGGTGGGCAGCGACCCCCGGAGCGGCGGGCTTGGCGAGTATGTGCTTTTCACCGACAGTCCGCTTATCGTGCACGGGCCGCCTCCGAACAAAAAACTTCACGAGGCGTTTCCGCATGTCTGCGCCGGGGTGAGCGTCCATGCGGCCCGGAGCCTGTTTGAAAACACCTTCATCGGCACCAAGATCCTGTACGAAAAAAAGAAACCGGCGCCGCCCGCGCCCGCCGAAGCCCCCGCCGCTCACGCCGGCAAGTGAAGTCGTGTTCCATTAAAAATTTTTGCGGCAATAATTTTTGACCGATAGCGTGCCCGGCGGCCCATGCCCCCAGTACGCCCGCCAACCCGCGGACCTGCCGTTTCCTTAAAAGTTTTATAGACAGTCCCTGATACGGCGTCCGCGCAAGCACGGAAGCTCGCCGGACGGGGGGCGGCCTACGGGGAGAGGATGCGGGTTTTTTGCGCGGCGAATTCCAGGTCGGTCAGGATGCCCTGCCGTTTAAGCGCCGCCAGGCGTTCAAGCTGTGAAACCACATCGTTCCGGCCGGCGGCCTCGGCGGAATGGGCGGGCGTTTTCATCTTGTTGATGAGATCCGAGATGCTCTGCGCGACTTTCGATACGTATTTTTTCTCTATCATCTCTATGAGCTTGGTGCCGCCCGAGGTCGAGACCTGGATCTTGCCGAAGAGCAGGCCGGTCTTATATGAAACGGCGCTGACATGGGACAGGGGCAGTTCCATTTGCTTGAGCCCGTAGATTATTCCTTTGTCAAGGAAAAGGACCCGCCTGTCCGTCACCGTGACAAGCCAGGTGTTGCCGTCCAGGAGGCCGCTGGTTATCGCATGGATAGTCTCTCCGGGAGTCAGCACCTCATGCAGGTGCCTGCGCTCCTTCCTGGTGAACCACTTGTCGAAATCCCCGAGCGCGGCAAGCTGCGCGTCCAGCACTTCCCTGTCTACCGGCATTGGTCGGCCTCCCTGATATATGTAGATGATACAAAACATCCGGCCGTAAGCGCATTTGTAAATGCAAAACACGGCATAATTTTGTACTATAATCGCTGGCGGGATACGGGTATGAGCGGACCGCAAAATTCTATGATAGGGGATCGCGGTTCGGCGGGATATACATTATGAAAGACCAGGTCAAAATACTTGTGGTGGACGACGAGCCCGGGATCCGCGATCTGCTCTCGTACGAGCTCAGTTCCCACGATTATACGGTGATCACGGCGGAGAACGGAGAAGAGGCGCTTGAAAAGGCCAGGAAAGACAATTTCAACCTTGTCATCAGCGACGTCAAGATGCCCCGGCTGGGCGGGCTTGAAATGCTTGAGGCCATGAAAAAAATAAACCCCGATATCGAGGTCATCATGTCCACCGGCTACGGCACGATAGAAACGGCCGTAAGCGCCATGAAGATGGGAGCATATGATTTCGTGCAGAAACCGTTCGATCTTAACGAGATCCTAGCCATCATAGATAAGGCCCTGGAAAGGAGCGAATTGAAAGTCCTCCTCGGGGTTTATGAGGCCAGTAAGAATATCTTCTCCTCCATCAAGCTGGAAGAGCTTCTGCCCGTTATGGCCGGGCTTTCCACCCGTATCCTTAAAGCCGACGATGTTTCGATCATGCTGGCGGACGGCGAGGGGCGGCTGGTGGTCCGCGCGACCGCCGGACTGTCCGACGACAAGCGGGCCAAAACCCGCCTGGCCCTGGGAGAAAGGGTGGCGGGCAGGGTCGCCCAGGGCGCTGGGCCGGTCATTATCGACGGGCCGCTGGAGGGGGACGCGAGGTTCACCAACATCGACACTCTCCGGGAGATCCGTTCCGCCATCGTCTTCCCGTTGGTGATGGAAGGGCGTCTGCTCGGGATCCTGAACGCCAACCGCACCGTCCGCGAGGCGCCGTTCACCGGCTCCGACCTCCGGTACGCTTCTGTTTTCTGTTCCCAGATCTCGCAGGCCATACACAACGCCACGCTTTACCGGGAACTGGACGACAAAATGCGGGAGATAGAAAAAATGCAGGCCCACCTGGTGGAATCCGAGAAGCTGGCCGCCATCGGCAAACTGGCGGCCGGGGTCGCCCATGAGATCAATAATCCGCTTACCGGGATCATGGGCTTCGCGGAACTGATGCTTCAGAGCAAGGACCTCTCCGCGAGCCAGCGCGAAGATGTGGCGTCCATACTGCAGCAAAGCCAGCGCTGCCGCAAGATCGTGCAGAATCTTCTTCAATTCAGCCGTAAAAAAAAGGGAAATAATGAGGCCGTGGATCTGCGCGCCCTGCTTGAGGTGAGTCTGCAGGTGATGAAATACGACCTGATGCGCGAGAATATCGAGGTTCAAAAATATTTTCCCGAAGATCTTCCCGTGGTGCAGGGCGATCCGGCGCAGCTGGAACAGGTGTATCTGAATCTCCTGGGCAACGCGCGGCAGGCGATGGAAGGCAAAAACGGCGGGCTTCTGAAGATCAGCGCTTCGCGCAAGGACGGCCTGGTCGTCCTCAGGGTCGAGGATACCGGCTGCGGCATACCTCCGGAGAATCTCGGCAAAGTGTTCGATCCTTTTTTTACCACCAAACCGGTGGGACAGGGGACGGGACTGGGGTTATCCATTTCCTACGGCATCATCCAGCAGCACCACGGCACGATCCGCGTGGAAAGCCAGCCGGGCATCGGGACAGCTTTTATTATTTCCCTGCCTGTAACCGGGGCGGCGGCGCCCCAGGAAAGCGGTAAGGAGAGGTGAAATGAAAACACAGATGAGGATGCTCGCGATACTGGCGTTGTTAAACCTTCCGCAGGCCTTCGCCAAAGCGGCGGATCCCGCCGCTTTTCAGTTCTTCGAAGAGGAGGCCGGGGTTATAACTTCGGCCAAACGGGCTCAGCCTCTCAGCAAGGCGGCGGCCAGCGCCTCCGTGATCTCCGCCGAGGAGATCAGGCTTTACGGTTACCGCACCCTGGGCGAAGCGCTTCAAAGCGTTCCCGGGTTCTATTCCACGGACGACCGCAGTTATACCTCCCTGTGGGTGCGCGGCTTCGGCCGGCCCGGGGATTTTAATTCCAGGGTCCTGCTGCTTATAAACGGCCACAGGATGAACGACAATATTTACGGCCAGGCCTTTGTCGGCAATGAGTTCTCGCTGGATATGAATTCCATCTCGCGGATCGAGATCATAAAAGGGCCCGGCGCCGCTCTTTACGGCGACAACGCTTTTTTCGCGGTGATAAATGTCATAACGAAAACGCCGGAGCATGGAACCGGGACGGCGGCGGAGCTCAGCGCCGGAAGCTACGGCACGACCAGGGAATTCGCCGAAGTTTCGCACAGCTATCTGAACGGGCTCAACCTTTACGCCGCCGGGTCCAACCGCAGGATGCAGGGCCAGCGGCTGCATTTTTCGGAATTCTCCTCCGTTAACAACGGGCATGCGAACGCGACCGCCGATGCCGAGAAGAACTATACCTTTTATCTGGATCTGGCGGTGAACGGCTGGGATTTGCGGGGAAATACGAACAGCCGCACCAAAGGCCTGTCCGCCGATCCCTTTGGGGATACCTTCAACGATCCCCGCTCCAGGGCCACGGATTCGCGCAGCTTCCTGGAACTGAGTAAAAATACGAGCCTGCGGGATGATCTTACGCTGACCGCCCGGATCTACTACGACTGGTACTATTATAACGGATTTTTTTTCGCGGATAACGCCGCCCCTCCGCCGCTCCAGAGCGTGAGCAACGATACTTCAAAAGCTTCCTGGTACGGAGAAGAGGGCAGGCTTCAATACGATCTCGGCGGAGAGAATATCCTTACGGTGGGAGAGGAATACGAATACAACACCATCGGGCTGCAGAAATCCCGCGTTCTCGATCCTTTTTCGGATAATCTCGACGTGAATTACGCTCCCAGCCGCTGGGCGATATTCGCGCAGCAGGAGCTTAAACCGGCGGATGCCCTAAGGCTGACGCTTGGCGGCCGCTATGACCGGTATCAGGCCTTCGGGAAAACGGTCAATCCCCGGTTCGCCGCGGTTTACGACCTTTCGCAGGATACCACTTTAAAACTTATGGGCGGGTCGGCTTTTAAGGCGCCGGGGCCGTTCGAAATGTTCTATTCCTTTCCAGGTCTTAACAAGGCAAATCCTTCGCTGGAACCGGAAAAGATCCGCACCTATGAAGCTTATTGCGAACGAAAACTACCCGGGGGATGGGGATCCGCCGGCGCCGGATATTTCCTGAGCACCATCGACGGCCTTATCACCCAGATCGTGGACCCGGCAGACGGCCTGCCTCAATTCATCAATAAGGACCGCATCAATACGAAGGGGCTGGAACTGAACGCCAGACTGCGTTTCAGTTCCCTCGTTTCAGGACATGCGGGCTATACGATGCAGAACACCAGGGAAGACGGCGGAGGCCGTTTATCCAATTCGCCCAGGCACACCGGTTCCGCCGGGATAACCGGACGGCTCGCGTCCGGGGATGCGTCGGCGGGCCTGGAGCTTTTCGTAGTGGGAACGCGCACCACATTTCAGGAAACCCGCCTGCGCCCGGCCGCGTTGCTGTCGCTTAATCTTTCAGCCAGGCTTTGGAAGACGGGGCCGCGGTGTTATCTGGGCATTTACAACCTTGCGAACGCGAATTACCAGGCCTCGGGGACCGCCGATAATATACAGGCCGCCATAGGTCAGGACAGGCGGAATTATACCGTCGGACTGGAGCACCGGTTTTAAAAGCGGGGCGGCATACGGGCCGCCGCATTTATGAATATGAAATTTCATGCGATTTTTGCTTCGGCGCTGCTATCCTGTTCTCCGGCCGTAGTGACGGTGCGGGCCCAGGAGGAGGAGGTGGTGGCGGCCGTGTTGAGTTCCGGCTCCGGAGCTTATACGAATTCCCTGGCTGGATTCGAGAAAGAATGGGGGCGGGCCGTGCCAGTGATAAATATGGCTGGCGCCAACGCCGAGCTGCCCCGTAATACCGGTATAATCGCGGCTTTCGGCGCAAAAGCGGCCATGCGTCCGTATCCGGACGGCTTGACGCTGATCTATTGGGCCCCGGCCATGGGGGGAGAGCAGACAGGCCGCGCCGGCCGTGTTATCAAGATCAACCTGGCCCCGCGTCCGGACATTCTGGCCGCGCGCCTGAAGGAAATACAGCCGAAACTTAAACTGCTGAGAATATTTTTCATGGCGGAGCACCTCACCGCGTACATCGAAGAACTGCGGTCGGCCTTCAGGCCGCTCGGGATTGCGATACAGGCAGGCAAACTCGGCCGCAGGGAAGATCTGCCCGACGCGATGCGGGCCATGAACGCGAAGCCGGACGCGCTGCTGGTCCTTA
Source organism: Elusimicrobiales bacterium (assembly GCA_041665305.1). Lineage (GTDB taxonomy): Bacteria > Elusimicrobiota > Elusimicrobia > Elusimicrobiales > UBA9959 > YA12-FULL-51-18. The sequence continues at coordinate 29,884 of JBAYJD010000013.1, read as the reverse complement.
ACGATCCGGCGCTCATTAACGCCCAGACTTTCGCCGTGCTCAAGGATTATTCATGGGCCAACGGAGTGCCCTTTTACGCTCCGACCTCCGGCCTGGTGGAGCAGGGCGCCACGGCGTGCGTGGCTCCCAGCTTTGCGGAACTGGGCCGCGCGGCGGCCCAGACCGCGCGCAAAGTTTCGGCGGGTAGTCCCGTCGGAGAGGAAGTGTATCCCGAAGTGAACGAGCTCACGGTGAACCTCGCGGCGGCGGAAAAAGCGGGCCTTGTTTTCAGCGAGGAATTCCTTAAGAACGCCAGGAAGGTTTCCCCGTGAAACTCCTGGCGAAACTTTTGCTTTTTTTTGTTCCTCTGACGCTGCTTTTGCTCGGTACGGCGCTGTTCGCGTCCAGGCGCGGCATGCACGCGATCCTTCTTGGTGAGGTCCGCGACCGCGGCCTGGCCCAGATCTCCGTGAACAGCCGGGCATTTTCCGCCGCTTTTGAAACCGGGTCCGAGGCCGCTCTCCTTCCGCTTTTACAGTCATTGAAGGAGCAGGTCCGCGGCGTGCAGACGGCGGCCCTGGACGGTACCGGCAAGGTTTTGGCTCATACGAATGTGATGGAGAAAAGTAAGACCTACTCTGACGCTCTTACGGTACGGATGCTGGGCGAGGAGTTGCCGGTCTTTAATGAGATCGGGGTAAAAGGAGAGCCGGTGCTTGAAATTTCGGCGCCGGTATGGCGCGAAGAGCCGGAAAAAGAAGATTTTCTGCTCTCGGCCGGAAACAACTCCGGGAAGCGGCGGCTCGGGACCATATTACTGGGGATACCCCTGACCCATACGATCCAGCTGCAGGACAGGCTTTTTATGCGGCAGACCGCGTTGTTTATTCTGGCGGTCGGCGGCTGTTCTCTGATTCTGGTCGTTTATGTCGCGTTGGTTATCCTGCGTCCGGCGCGGCGACTGGCGTCCGGCATCGCAAAGGTCAGCCTCGGAGAATACGGACTGGCGGTCCCGGCGGGAGCGGACGATGAACTCGGGCAATTGACAAGGGCTTTCAATCTTATGTCCGCGAATCTGAAGAATACCACGGTTTCGCGCGACCGGCTTATAGAGGAAGCCGCGGAACGCAAGCGCGTGGAAGCCGCGCTGCTTTATTCCGACGAACGATTCCGCCAGGTCTCCGAGCGGTCCGGCGATTGGATCTGGGAAACCGATTCCGAAGGCCGCTATACATACTCAAGCCCCGTGGCCCAAGCCATTCTCGGTTATAAACCTGAAGAGCTCAAAGGCAGATATTTCCATGATTTTTTCATTCCAACGGAAAAAGCGAATCTTTTAGCGGAGTGCGCCAGGATCATGTCCGCGAACGCCATATTTTCCGGATTCATAAGCAAACGCACGCATAAGGACGGGCATGAGGTCATTCTTGAGACCAGCGGCGGGCCGGTACTGAACGGTTCAGGCGCGCTGGCAGGGTACCGCGGCGTGAACCGGGATATAACTCAGCGCCGGAAGCTGGAGGCGGCCATGATCCAGTCCGAAAAAATGTCCGCTATCGGGCAGCTGGCGGCGGGGGTGGCCCATGAAATAAACAATCCGCTCGGTATAATTCTCGGCTTCGCCCAGAGCGCCGCCAGGGGGGTCAAGGAAGGCGAAAGGCTGGCTATGCCGCTTAAGACCATAGAGCGGGAAGCGATCCGCTGTAAAGATCTGGTCCAGAACCTGCTGGTTTTTTCAAGGAGTTCCAAGCAAAGCGCGCCTGTGACGGAACTGGACCTTAACACCGCCGTGGAGGGGGCGCTGTCCATGATCACGGCCCAGACTAAGACCTGCAATGTGGAGTTGTCGCGGCAATTGGCTTCCGGGCTTCCTAAAATTTTCTTCAGCGCGGTCCAGGTGCAGCAGATAGTCATCAATCTGGCCAACAACTCCATCGACGCGATGCCGAAAGGCGGGACCCTTACCGTCGGGACCGCGCTTTCCGGCCTGCGGCCGGGATGCGTCGAGCTGAGGGTCCGCGACACCGGCGAAGGGATCCCGAAGGAGCGCCGGGAGAAGATCTTCGAGCCTTTCTTTACCACTAAAGAGGTCGGGAAGGGGACCGGGCTCGGACTGTCGCTGGTATACGAGATAGTCCACAATCACGGCGGCGTTATCGAGCTGGAAAGCGAGGAAGGGAAAGGGTCCTGTTTTACCATCCTTCTGCCGATCCAGCCGCCGCCCGCTTCTTCCGGGAGGACGGCATGACATCCGGCGCCGGAAGGAATATCCTTGTCGTGGATGACGAACACGGGTATCACGACCTGTTCAGATTTGTCCTGGAACCCCTGGGCTTCACGGTCCTTTCCGCATACGAAGGGACGGCGGGCGTGGCGCGTTTCCATGAGCGGGATTATTCCGCCGTATTTCTGGATGTGCATATGCCCGGGATGACGGGACTTGAGGCCCTGAAAACGATCAGGCAGGCGAAGCCGTCACAGCGGGTTATAATAATGAGCAGCGGCTCGGACCCCCGGCAGGTCCTTGAAAAGGCCGCCGTGGACCTGGGCGCGGCAGATTGTATTTTCAAGCCTTTCGAACTGGATCAGATCCTTAAAAACGTCGAAAATATTCCGTAGGTTATTGCTTAAGCCGGGCTATGCGGTCCTCCAGCGGGGGATGGGTGGCGAACAGCGCGAAAAAACCTTTGGGCTTGCCCGAGATCTTAAGCGCGGCTAGGGAGCTCTGGTTGGTGAGATCCGCGTAGGCCGCCGTTCTTTGCAGTTCTTCAAGAGCGCTTATCATTTTGTCGCGACCCGCCAATCGTGCGCCGCCCAGGTCCGCGCGATACTCGCGGCGGCGCGAGAAGGCGGACACCGCGATCATCCCCAGTACGCTTAACGCCATCTCCAGCAGGAAAACGACCAGGTAACTAGGAGCCGAGCCGTTCTCGGAGTCCCTTCCGCGGTCGGCTATGAAAAAAGCTATCACCCGGGCCAGGAACATGACGAAAGCGTTTATGATGCCTTGTATCAAAGTCATGGTGACCATGTCGCCGTTGGCCACATGCGCTATTTCGTGGCTCAGCACGCCTTCCAACTGCGTTCTGTCCATGCGTTCAAGCAGGCCGGCCGATACGGCCACCAGCGCCCGGCTTTTGGTGGGCCCGGTGGCGAACGCGTTGACCTCGGGGCTGGGGTAGTACCCGACTTCGGGCATTTTGGGCAGGCCGGCCGCCCTGGCCAGTTCATGGACCAGGTTCACCAGTCCGGCGAGTTCGGGCTCGCGGGCATCCGGAGCTATCACGACAACGCCCATCATCCATTTTGCCATTACGCGGGACAGCGCCAGGGAAATGAAGGCCCCGCCCATGCCCCAGACGAGGCAGAATGTCATGAGCGCCCGGTAATCGATCCCGCGCGCGCTGAAATAAGCGCCAACTCCCAGAAGATTGAGCGTGAACGACAGCGTCAAAAGGATAAGGATGTTTACCGTCAGGAAGAGGAAAATTCTTTTGCCCATTGAGAACATAGAGCCTCCTTTAGATCTTACCGCGCCTATATTTTAGCAAAAACCGAGGGATAATTCTGAAACGCGCAGAACGAGAAAAAAATTTGCTATCATTTACCAGGGTTGTCAAAAGGGCGGCGGTCCGGTTATACGCGCCCCGCGATATTAAGGAGACGATAAATGCATATGAAAAACACAGTCCTGTTAGGTTTGATGTTCATCATTCCCGCTGTCGCCATGGCCGAAGAGAAGCCGATGACGGAAGACCAGAAAACTCTGTATTTCCTCGGGAACAATGTTCTCGCCAGGAATCTTAAGCAGTTCAACTTTACTCCGGAAGAGTCCAAATATATACTCGCGGGGCTCACCGACTCGCTTAATAACGTCCCCGGCAAAGTGGATGAGTCCTACGGCTCCAAGATCAATGAGCTGATAGGCAGGAAGCAGGCCGCCGTGGCCCAGAAAGAAAAAGAGAAGGGCCGGGCTTTCCTCGAACTGATGTCCAAAGAAAAGAACGCCCAGAAGCTTGCCAGCGGAGTCGTGTTTATCCCGGTGAAGGAAGGCAAGGGTCTCAGTCCCAAGGCCACCGATATGGTGAGAGTCCACTACCACGGGACCTTCCCGGACGGCAAAGTTTTCGACAGTTCGGTGGACCGCAAAGCGCCGGCGGAATTTCCGCTTAATGGCGTGATCCCCTGCTGGACGGAAGGCGTTCAGAAACTGAAAATAGGCGGCAAGGCCAAACTGGTCTGCCCCTCCGATACCGCATACGGCGACCAGGGGATGCCGGGCGCCATTCCCGGCGGAGCCACTCTGGTGTTCGAAGTCGAACTGCTGGATATCGTGAAACAGGAAGCGTCGCCCGCGGCGAAAGCGGCGCCGGCTGCGGCCAAGAAGGCCGAGACCAAGCCCGCCGTGAAAGCGGCGCAAACGGCCAAATAAAATGGCGTAAGGCGATATTTTCTCGTGTAAAAGAACGGGGAGCGGAAAAAATCCGCTCCCCGTTCTTTTGGTGTGCCCAGCATGAAACCAAGCTTGGAGGTGCAAGTCCTTCGAGGATACAGGTTGCAGAAAACTCAAGCGAAACGCAAGGCAGTACGCCGTGAGGCGTACGCTGAAAGAAGCGCGTAGCGAAAGTCCGAGCCGACGAACAGAAACCGAATAAGAGGCGTTGCCGACCGGGGCGAGCGGGCCAATGACCGCAAAGCCCCTGTGACCAAAGGGCGGTGGCGTAGATTCGGCGGTTGTGGACGGAAAGCGTGGTTTCTTACCTGGGGAGGTCTCGCCTAACGCCTGAAAGGGCGACCCGCCAGAACGGGGCGCGAGAAGTCAGCAGAGGCCGTAGTACCCGCCTGAAGCGGGGAAGGGCCGAACAGAAAGAGAGCGAAACGAACATGGATCTTGAAAATGCCAAGCGGCAGAAGTCCGAGCAATTGGAGCTCCCGTTGATATATAGGGGTGAAACCCCGAATGGTCAGCGAAGCGTCGAAGCATTGACGGCGGCCCATGATGAGAAACGCTCAAGCACCGTGCACCTGATGGAGCAAGTGGTAGCTGAAGGCAATATGTTGGCCGCGCTGAAGCGAGTGCGGCGTAACAAGGGCAGTCCCGGCATAGACGGCAGGAGCATTGAAGAACTGACGGACTACATGGTTGTGAACTGGTCGCGAATCCGGCAGGAACTTCTTGCCGGAAGCTATCAGCCACAGCCGGTAAAACGGGTTGAGATTCCGAAGTCCAGCGGCGGGGTCCGACAATTGGGAATCCCGACGGTGGTAGACCGGATGATACAACAGATGGTTCTGAATGTGCTTCAGCCGCAGTTTGACCTGACATTCTCAGAGCATAGCTACGGCTTCCGGCCCGGACGGAGCGCGCACCAAGCGGTGAAAGCGGCCCGTAGGCATATACAAGATGGGCGGAGGTGGGTTGTTGACGTTGACCTGGAGAAGTTCTTCGACCGGGTGAACCATGACATCCTGATGAGCAGGCTTGCCGAAAGGATTAAAGACAAACAAATGCTTGGGCTAATCCGCCGCTACCTTGAAGCCGGAGTAATGGCGCAAGGTGTGGTGGTGGAACGCTGGGAGGGAACGCCGCAAGGCGGACCCCTTTCGCCGTTACTGGCGAATGTGCTTTTGGATGAAGTTGACAAGGAACTGGAACGGCGCGGTCATGCGTTCGTGCGGTACGCTGACGACGGGAACGTATACGTCCGGTCAGAGCGTGCGGCGAACGATGTGCTGGAAACGCTGAAGCGTTTATACGCCGGGCTAAGGCTGAAAATCAACGAGACCAAAAGCGGAATCACGAGTATGCGTAACAGTCAATACCTTGGCTTCGGGTTCTGGACGGCCAAGGGAAAGACGGTTAAATGCCGCGTGGCCCCCAAAGCCCTGAGAGCGATGAAAGAGCGTGTGCGGCAGATAACGTCGCGCAATGGTGGCCGAAGTCTGGAACAGACAGCGAAAGAGCTTAAGGCATATCTAACCGGCTGGAGGGAATACTTCCAACTGGCGGAAACGCCCGGCATTTTCGCTGAATTGGACGGATGGATAGGCCGTCGGTTGAGGATGGCGCGTCTAAAACAGTGGAAGCGAGGAAAAACAACATACCGGGAACTGCGCGCGGCGGGAGTTGGTCAGAAAGCTGCGGCCTCGGTGTCGGCATGTTCCCGCCGCTGGTGGAAGATGGCCGGAACCTCAGCCCTTAACATCGCCTTGCCTAACAGCTACTTTGCGAAACTCGGTGTTCCAAAGCTGGCGGAAGATACCGCTGCTTTCTGAACCGCCGGATGCGGACCCGCATGTCCGGTGGTGTGGGAGGGGAACGGCAGCCTACTTACTGTCGTCCCCTATCCCTATCCTGTGTCGATCTGTGCGGCAGGCCGCAGCGGGTTATTCGGCTTTGGATTTGATCAGGACGGAGAGGCCGATGGACAGCGCCAGGATGCCCAGAACGACGCAGAGGGACAGGAGCGCGGGGATATGCACTACGCCGGAGGAAAGCATCTTCAATCCCACATAGAGGAGGATGACGGAGATGCCGGCTTTCAGGAAGCGGAAAGAGCCCATGACGGCGGCCAGGAGGAAATAAAGGGAGCGCAGACCCACCACCGCGAAGACATTGGAGGTATAGACTATGAAAGCCTCTTTTGAAATGGCCAGCACCGCGGGGATGGAGTCGACGGCGAAGATCAGATCGGTGGTCTCTATCACCAGAAGCGTGGCGAAAAGCGTCGTGGCGTGCCAGACCCCTTTTTTTGTAAAAAAAACGCCGGTATCGTCGGCCGTGTCCAGCGGCATGATCCGGGCCAGCAATTTGAGGGCCGGGTTCTTTCCCGGGTCCGTTTCCCCGTCTTCCTGGAGGAACATCCTGACCGCGGTAAAGACCAGCACCGCGCCGAAAATATAAATTATCCAGCCGAAGGCGTTTATCAGGCCCACGCCCGCGAAGATCAAGATCAGGCGCATAACGACCGCGCCCAGGATCCCCCAGGTCAGGATCTTCGGCTGGTATTTCCCGGGCACGCTGAAATAAGCGAAGATCATGATGAACACGAACATATTGTCCATCGACAGCGAATACTCTATGACATAGGCCGTGAAGAATTCCAGCATGCGGTCGTAGCCCAGCATATAGCCGGTCAAAAATCCGAAAAGGACCGCGATCAGAACCCATGAAGCGCAGAGCGTGAGAGCCTCTTTCCGGGAGATCTCATGGAGCCTGCCCGCAGAGAATTTAAGATCAGCGGCGAAAAGCGCCGTGGCGGTGAGCGTGAAGATGAGCCACATTATTCCGAGATTGGACATGCGTAAATTATACCAGTACGCCGTCAACACGGCAAGACAATATACAAAAGGCAGCATGAGCCTTTTTGGGGGCGGCCGCCTGACGGCCTTGTCAAAAGGTAGCGTGAGCCTTTTGGGGTCAAAAGGCAGCAGGAGCCTTTTGGGTTTTTGGGCTACTGCCTTGCCAACGGGGAGGTATATAAATTAAAATCAGGATTACAGAATACAGGTTACGGAGGCTAATAATGGAAAAAACATTTGATATCGTGCTGCTGCTGGCCCTGCCGGCTTCAGGCAAATCCGAGGTACGGCGGTTCCTGGCTAATGTCGAACCGGAGCGGCTTAAAAACGAATTTCACATAGGAGCCAATTTGCAATTGGATGATTTCCCTTATGTACATATGATGCGCCGCGCCGACGACGAGCTGGCGAAGCTCGGCCATCGCCGCCTGTTCTTTAAATCGGGCGACAGTCCTTTTCTGGACACCAAGGACTGGGGGACGCTGATACACCTGCTTAACGAGGATTATCAGGACCTGATGAGGAAAACCGTGGTAAAGACCGGTTCCGCCGCCGACTTGCTGATGCGGCGTATGGATAAAGCCGGCGAAAAGGCGCATCTTGCCCCGAGGCTGGCGAAGCTGGATAAGGCCGCTTGGGCAGCCGTCTCCGCGGCGCTTGAAAAAGAAGCCCGCTCCATGCTGGACGAGAAGCACGCCGCCTACCCCGCATCCTTCGAGGGGAAGACCATCGTTATCGAGGCGGCCCGAGGCGGACCCGACGGCGCCGCTTGTCCGCTTCCGGCCCCGCTGGGCTATCAGTATTCGCTCGGAGAGCTGGACCCCGAAATACTCCGGCGCGCCGTTATCCTTTATGTCTGGGTCACGCCGGAGGAAAGCCGCCGCAAGAACACCGCCCGCACCAATCCCGACGATCCCGGTTCCATCCTGCATCACGGCGTGCCGATGGAGGTCATGCTCAACGACTACGGCTGCGACGACATGGACTATCTGGAGAAGAACTCCGAAGTGCCGGGTACCATCACAGTCTCTTCCCGGGGTGGTAAATTCCATCTGCCTATAGGCCGTTTCGACAACCGCGTCGATAAGACCAGTTTTCTACGGGCTGAGAAGAAGGATTGGGATCCAGGGATGGTCGCGGCCGTTACCAGCGGGATAAAGAGCGCCACCGACAAACTATACTCGATGCTGGCCGCCGCCGAATAGTAAGGAATCTCCAAAACAAAGCCGCCGTCACCGTAAACGCCGGTGACGGCGGTTCTTTATGCGGTTTTATGGATAAAACCCCGTGTCGGGTACGATAAAATGTCGTTTTAGGATATTTTATTCCAATCGTCCCGCTTTGCAGCCGCCAGTTTGCTGTGATGTCTGCCGTAGAGGAAGTATATCGAGATGCCTATGGCCATCCACACTATAAGCCGTATCCAGGTTGCTATGGGCAGAAAGGCCATTTGCGCCAGCGATACGACGGCCCCCAGCACAGGCACCAGCGGGACCAGCGGGGTCCTGAACGGCCGGTTCAGGTCCGGGTGGGTTTTCCTGAGCGCTATTATGCTGACGCATACTATGGCAAAGGCCAGCAGCGTGCCGATGGACACCATTTCACCCAGCGCGCCGATAGGAAAAAGTCCGCCCAGCACGGCCGCCACAGCGCCGGTCGCCATCGTGGTAATGTGCGGCGTGCGGAAGCGCGGGTGCACTTTGGAGAAGACCTGCGGCAGCAGCCCATCCATCGACATGGAATAAAAAATACGGGGCTGGCCCAGCAGCAGCACCAGCATGACCGAACTTAACCCGGCGATGGCGCCGATCTTTATGAACTTACGCAGCCAGAAAAGCCCGGCGCCCGCGGCGTCGACCCCGACGGCTATCGGGTCCGGCACCAGCAGCTGGTCGTATTTCACTATGCCGGTAAGGACCAGCGCCACCAGGATATAAAGGACGGTGCACACCGCCAGCGAGGACAGGATGCCTATCGGCATGTCGCGCTGGGGGTTCCTGGCCTCCTGCGCGGCGGTGCTTACGGCGTCAAAACCTATATAAGCGAAAAATATCACTCCGGCTCCGCGGGCTACGCCGCTCCAGCCGAACTGCCCGAAGGTGCCGGTGTTGGCCGGAATGAACGGATGCCAGTTGGCCGTGTTGACATAGGAAACTCCGAACGCTATGAAGAGTATTACCACCGTGACCTTGGCGAACACCGCCAGGTCGTTCACTTTCGCGGATTCGCTTATGCCCACTACCAGAAGGCCTGTAACCGCCGCTATTATGAACACTGCCGGCAGATTTATTATGGCCCCTGTGGCGGACCAACCTGCGGCGTGGTCGAACGCGAACGGCGCCTGTGAGATCGCCGCAGGGATAGTTATTCCGAAATCTTTTAAGAAGCTGACCACATAACCCGACCAGCCTACGGAAACCGTGGCCGCTCCGAACAGATATTCCAGGATCAGGTCCCAGCCTATTATCCAGGCCAGCAATTCTCCTATAGTCGCGTAAGAATAGGTGTAGGCGCTGCCCGCTATGGGGATCATGGAGGCGAATTCGGCGTAGCACAGTCCCGCGAAGGCGCAGCCGACCGCCGAAATCGTAAACGACAAGACTATGGCAGGGCCCGCGTACTGCGCGGCCGCCTGCCCGGTAAGCACGAAAATACCCGCGCCGATGATGCCTCCCACGCCCAGCAGGGTAAGGTTCAGCGGCCCGAGCGCTCTTTTAAGCGAATGCTCTTTATCCTCAGCCTGAGCCATCAGCGCGCTGATGGATTTTTTCCTGAACAAAGCTTGCATGGTTCTCCTTGATCCGGCATTGAATTTTTGAAATAGTACAAATTTAGGGGTTTTGAGGCAATACGCCTTCTGAGGCCTTCTGAGGGGGAAATTTATTTCTCCCTAGATACTTGAGCGCGTAGACGCCGTGTCAGGGCCTATGGCGGCAAAAAGTTTTTGATCAATGTGAGCCGAAGCTATGCCGGTATGCGGGAAGGGCGGAGTTCTCAGATTTTGACGAAGTCGCTCTTCGGTTTAGAAGTTTCACGAGCGATCCTTTTTCTGATCTCTTTAGAAGAGAGATTTTGCTGTTGTTTAAGTATCCGCTTCAGGTCGAAAACAGCGATCCCCATCTTGGACAGGTTTTCCATATCTCCAGCATGAAAAAGGGCTCCTCTCACTATTCCCGCCAGGACCATGGGGTCATTTTCTTCCACGACCGGGCTGCCCGAGGTTCCCTCTCCCTGCCTGGAGTCCGTAGCTGCGAGCATATCCCTCAGTTCGTCCGGGATGGAGCATGTTATGCGGGCCAATTGGATCCCGTTTTCGTAATCTTTTGCTATCGTACCGAATGTACAATTACGGACTGCCAGATCTGAAAAACCGCCGACCGCCCCATAGTTCAGCAATGTCGTGCCTTGAGCCTCACCTGCCTTTTTCACTTTCAGGATCTTAATAAAACGGTCGTCCTGTCCTTCGATCTTAAGCCCGTTTAAGTCAAATACGGCGACATCACCGGCCTCCTCGGGATAATAAGCGATGATCCTGTTGTTGGGTACTTCCAGGATCACTCCGCCGCGCGCTCCTTCAACAAAGGTCGATTTACCCAAGCCTATAAGGAATGATTCGTCCAGTTTTACGCAATGGGCCGCCGTGATAAACAAGAGGTGGTTGTTTTGAGGGTGGCGGACGGTGGAACCTCCGCAACTTGAGAGGTTTTCATACATCAGGGTGTGAAGTATTCCGATCTCGTCCAAGGGATCTTGTTTGTCCGCTCCGGCCGCTGTGGGCGAGGGCAGGTTAAGTTCGCCGTCCCCCAGGCCCAATTGGTCCGCCGCCGGCCCGGCGTACGCCGTCCTGGAAAATACCGCGAGTACCGCTATCGCCAGAATTTTATTGAACATTTTTGCCTCAAAGCTTTTTTGCCGTATTTTATCGCCACAACCTGTCCGACCATAGTATAGTCCCGTCGGCGCACGGCGGCCTGGGCCCAAAGCCCGGGAATTGTAAGGCATTAGACCCAGCCGGTATCAGGCCTTTTAGTTTTATGGAGCAGAAAAATAACCGGTGGATTTTGCAAAATCTTTATAATTTACTAATATATATTCGCAAGGTGATGCCGAGGTAGCTCAACGGTAGAGCAATCGCTTCGTAAGCGATAGGTTGTGGGTTCAAATCCCATCCTCGGCTGTTTTTAAGGAAGGGATTTGAAGCCAACTCCCGCGCATCCGGTGGATGAAAAGGCCGCAGCAGCGGCCGTCAGCGTACGGATATATCTTTAATATGTCAAAAAGAAACAACGCCCAACTGCCGGAATTTTCTGAAATAAGCTTCGCGCCCGGCGTCGCTTTCGCTAGAAAAGCGATCTGGTGGTGGCTGCCTCTCCTGTATCTTCTCATCTCAGACGCGTTCTATCTGCGCACCTACGATTCGGCGCAGGTAAAGATCTCCCTGCTCCAGATGGGAGGGTTCGCCCTGGTGGGGCTATGGGTTTCGCTGTTGGCACTTGAGGGGCGTAAAGCTTTCAGAAAGGAGGATTTTGTCTTCCTTGCCCCGTTCTTCGCCTATCTTGTCTATGTCCTGATCTCGTTCTGTCACGCGCCTTACAAGGGCTCGAGCGTGGACGATCTGGTCCGGTATGTGCTTTACATGTCCGTTTCCCTGATCGTTATCAGGGAGTTTAACGAAAGCGCCATCAACCGCCTGACCAAAGTCCTGCTCGTGACCGCTTATATCGCGATCCTGTACGGTTTCATCCAGTTCCTGGATTCCAGGTGCTTTCCGCCGAAGGATGTGGGGCCCGGGCTGGATCCTTTTATCTGGCGCCAGGCCTTCGGGACCCGCATCTTTTCCACTTACGGCAATCCTAATTTTTTCGGCAACTTTCTCGTCCTTATACTGCCGATAGTGGTGACGCAATATCTTAAGAATCGGTCGGTCTACCTTTTGCCGCTCATCGCCCTGGACCTTCTGTGCCTTTACGGCACCGACACCAAGGGCGCCTGGATGGGATTCGGCATCTCTTCCTGCGTGTTCGCGGCGATCTACATATATTTTTTTACGCAGATCGATCGGAAGAAGCTGATAAAGGTCTTCTTAGCGCTTGCCGTGGTCGCGGCGGTGGCAGTGGCCGGAGTGCTTGATTACGCCCTGAAGAGTCCCACCTCCGTTCCTTTCCGCGTGGCTACCTGGCTCTCCACCTGGGAAATGATGGAGACCCACCCGCTTATCGGCGTGGGGGTGGGCAGTTTTAAGGTTATTTACCCGACATACCGCCGGCCGATCATTTTCCATCTTGAAGGAAAGCATAATACAGAGACCGACCACGCCGAGGAAGAGCATCTGGAACAGTGGATGGACAACGGCCTTATCGGCTTCGGCATCTATCTGTGGCTTATTTTTTTCGTTACCACGGTGGGGCTGCGGGGGCTTAATTCCATGACGGAAACCCTCAAGGGCAACCGGCCTCCGCCCGCGGCTTACGATCTGCTCGGCTATTTGACCGCGCTGCTGGGAATGCTTTTTCATAATTTTACGGATGTCAGCATGCGCTTCGTGTCTTCAGGCATTTTTCTGGGCCTCCTGCCGGGTGTTATCATAAACCTGTCCCGCGGTCAGGCGCTCTGGGAACTCCATTATAAGGATGAACGGTCTGAGACCGCGGAGCCCGCGCAATCCGGTCCCGGATTCAATATCTATTCCCTGTGGGCGTTGAGGGCCGCGGCGGCGGCGGGCGTTCTGTATGCGGCCTTCCTGCTGATACGGGAATTCTCCGGGCTCCAGGGACCGTTGAGCGGCTACGGCGCGGGCGGCGAGATCCTCCAGTGGTGGATCTCCTGGCTTACGATGTTGGCCATAATCACGGGCCTTTCCTACGCGTTCATCAAGATCAACCTGAAAGGGCTTTCGCGCGCGGTGCCGCTGATCTCGCTGGTCATGCTTATCCCTATCTATTATTTCTGGGGCTGGTTCAAAGGCGATGTTTACCACAATATGGCGATCTTTTTTTCAAAACAAGGCAAATGGGAGGAGGCGATAAGTTATTATAAACGCGTCAACCGGCTCAATCAGTACTTCATCATGCCTTATTATTTTGTCGGCAATGTATTCAACGACCGTTTCAACATGGAACGCCAGTATCGCAAAGAGTGGGGGGATGAAAACAATATCCCCCGCACCGATTATGACCGTGCCATGGCGGCGTATGAAAAAGCCCGCGCGATCGCGCCCAACTACGTGCAGATGCACCACCAGGTGGGCACGCTTTATATGAAGATGCACGATTATTATCTGAACCAGGGCAGGACGGCGGAGGCCGACCGGTTCCTTGATAAGGCGCTGGCCCGCCTGGACCTGTATGAGAACCTGGACCCTGTCTACGCGCCCAATCATTACAGGAAGGCTCAGATCTATATAGCAAAGAAGGATTATCCTTCGGCCGAGCGGGAATATCTGAACAACATCAACGCCTGGAAATGTGACCGTCCCGGACATCTGCACGAGACCCCGGAGGCTTACACCTATCTGGGGAATCTCGAATCAGCCATGGGCAAATATAAAGAAGCGTTCGAGGCGTACGGCCATGCGCTTGCCCTGAGTCCGGAAGCCCAGCCGGCCAAAAGCCAGTACGCGGCGCTTAAACAAAAATTCGGTTTCATTGCGCCGGCGCAGCCCGAAAAAGCCGCGCTCAAGTGATCCGGCGGGGGAACCGCCTTGTTCCGTGTGCCCGGCACGGGGTTTTATACACCCCCGTGCCGGGGTTGAGGGATAAATTTTTGCCGCAAAAATTTATAATAATGCCGCAGAATCCTGAAAAAACCGGAACGATAGACAGGCATTTGCTCACGCTGTCGCTTGTAACGGCGTTTTTTGTTTCCCCGCTGCTCTTTTTTACCGATCTGACGCGCAACCCCTATTATCTGCAGATAACGCTTCTGAACATCTCGCTGCTGGGAGGCGGAGCGGTGCTGTTAATCTCCGCCCTCAGGCGCAAGGCCTGGGGATTCGCCCCCAATATCCTTTATACGCCGCTTGCCGCTCTGCTCGCGGTTATGGCTCTGAGCTTTGCGCGCGCCTATTTCGGCCACGCCGCATTCTTCCGTCCCTCGATGGCCGGTGAATTCACCCGCGCCGGGATGTTCATGGCCGTCAATTGCGTCCTGGCGTTCCTGGTGGCGCAGAAGGTTCCCTTCGACGCCGACCCGCAGTACAGGTCCACGCAGGGCTGGCTGGCTTTTATCGTGCTCTGGGGCGGCCTGTGGTTCCTGTTCCCGGACCTGAAGACCCCGGCTGCCGGGGACGGCCTTATGGCCCGTTTCTGGGATCCCTACGGAGGGGCGCTCTGGCTGGCGGGAACGGCCGCCGCCTGGTATCTGGTCCGGCGGTTCAAACAGGAGGATTTTTTGCACCTCGCCATGGCGGTGGGCGCGCTCGCTTCCTGCTACGGGGTTCTCCAGTATTTCCGGTTCGAACTGATCTGGGCCAAGATCCTGAATCCTTACGGCAACCGTTCCGTTTCCACTTTCGGCAACCCCAACTTCATCTCTTCTTATATAGTTATGCTCATGCCGTTCGCGCTGGCGGGCGTTATGTCCGCCAGGAGGGCGGCGCAGCGGTTCTTTTACGGGTTCGTTTTCCTCTCCTATGCGGCCATGCTGATGGCCAGCCTGACCCGCTCGTCGTGGCTCGGAGCCGCCGTCGCTTTGTCCGCGGTCTTCGTTTTCAAGGAATACCGCATGAAATTCCTGGAGAACCGGAGGTTCCTCGGCTGGCTCTTCGCGGTCTCGCTGGGTCTCGTTTTTATGTGGCCGGCGCAGTCGCTTAAACCTTTCAGTTCGGGCCTGACCGAGCGGATGAGCGAAGGCGCGGATAGAATGACCTCGCCCTCCGCCCTTTTCCTGGACGCCCCTCAGGACAGGGTCTACTCGTCCTTCCACCAGCGCCTGCTTATCTGGTCGTCGGCCTGGCAGATGGGGCTTGAAAGCCCTATGCTGGGCAAGGGCTGGGGGCTGTTCGAGAATTTCTACCCGTTCTATCAGGGCGGGCTGGTCCTGAATTTTGAGAATGTCCGCCATCTGCGGACCCACGCCAATAACGCGCACAATGAGATCCTTGAGCTCTTTTCCCAGACCGGCCTGATAGGTCTGGGCATTTATATCTGGCTGCTGGCCGTTCTTTGCGCGGCCTTCCTGCGTTATTACCGGGCTTCCGGTCCGGAAGAACGGTATCGGACGGCGCCGTTCGCGGCGGCCCTGCTCGGCATGTTCGCGGATAATATGTTCAATGTGTCGCTGCATTTCGCGGTGCCGGCCATGCTGTTCTGGTGGCTCCTGGGAGCGCTCTCGAAGAAACTTTCAGGTTCCGGCGAAACCGGCGGCGCTCCGTGGCCGAGGCCGGCGGCCGCGACGGCCTCGGCCGCGCTTATGCTCATTCTATGCGCGGGCGGGGTCCGGTACTGGCAGAGGCAATTCGCGCGCGAAACGCATTACTTCCGCGGGTTCAAAGCCATGCGCCGGAACGATTTCAGCGGCGCGGCGTCCGAGCTTAAAAAAGCGTACGACGACCATGGGCGCGAGGTGAACAACAATTACGAACTGGCCAACGCCTATGTGCGCGCCGGAGACCTGGCCGCCGCCAAGTGGGCGTACGGCGAAGCCCTTAAATCCAACGCCGGATACGACGAAATATATTTCAATACGGCGATAGTTGAAAAACGCCTGGGGGAAACGGCGGCTGCGCTGGCTCATCTGAAGGTTTCGGCGTTCATAAACCCGCTCAGCGTGGCGACCTATAACGCCATGGCGGATATCTATGTAAAAGCGGGCGCCGGCTCCGCCAAAGAGGCGGTGGAGGTCTTAAAACCGGCCGCGGACATCTTCCCCGGAGACCCGGCGATCTTGAACACCCTGGGATATTTCTACGCCCTTCTTAACGATTACGGTTCGGCCAAGAAGATGTACGGGCGGAGCGTCAGGGCCGATCCGGGAGATCCCATGCCGGAGCGGAACCTTCTCGGCGTGGCCGCGCGGCTGGGTCTGAAGAACGACCCCGATGTTCTCTGGCTTAGGAAATATCAGGAAGTGCGCGACCGCCTGGCGTCCGGCGACGCGTCCGCCGACGCGAGGGCGGCGGCGGACGCGCTGTTGGAACTGGACCCCGGAAACGCCGGCGCGCTTGTTTTGCGCGCCAAGCTCAGTTTCAAGGCGGGGGATTATAAAAGCGCGGAGCGCGACCTTGTCCGGGTCCTGCGCGTTAGTCCCTCCGACGCCGCCGCGCGCTACGGACTGGCGGCGGTATACGAGAAAGAGGGGGATTTTGCGGCCGCCAGGGACGAATGGACCGCTTTACTCCAGGCGGACCCGGGCAATGCGTCCGTGGCCGGGCATCTTAAGAATCTGCCCCGCTGAGCGATGCGGTTAACATTTGGGTAACAATCCGGTAATATTTAGGTAAACTTGAATATGTTAAATATAACGATGAAAACAATTTCAATTCCAAGGATCAGGGCCATAACCGCCGTTTTCTCGGCGCTTCTGGTTTTCGGCGGAAATTTTTCGCGGCTTAGCGGCCAGGGGGACCCGGCCGGCGGCGGGATCACCCGCACCATGGAACAGGCCATAAAACTTTATCACGAAGGGCAGGATAACGAGGCTATGGACCGGTTCATGGATATTCTGGTAAAAGGGACACCCGCCGAAAAATCTCTCGCCAATGAGTATATCACCAAGATAACGCTGCGCATGAATACCGGCGTCCAGACTTTCAAAGACCAGGGCTCCGGCGCCGGAATGACGAGGGATGTCCAGGAACCGGAACAGGCTCCCGAACGGAGGCGGTTCGCGAACGGCCCCGGCCAGGCCGTCTCGGAAGAGGAGGCGTCCGTCCAGGAGGAACGGCAGGCGCAGAAGGACCGTGTCGTCGAGAAGATAAACGAAAAGATCGCGGAGATGCGCAGAACGGCGCTGGTCGAACTCAGCAAATCCGAGTATCTCAAGCTTTACATGGGCGATCCTTTGCCCCGGTGCGTCACCCTTAACCCGCAGTATTTCTTCTCCAATGAAACCTCTTTCAAGGCGGGCGCGACAGGCACGCTCTCAAGCCTCGCGGGCCTTATTTTTACCCTCGGCAAAGCGAATGTCCTCATACTTCCGGAAGGCACGGTCGGAGGTGAGGTAAAGATCAAAAGCATCAGGCAGGCTATCGCCCTTAACTCCTATCTGGTTTCAAGGGGCATCTCTCAGTCCCGCATCGATCTGAACCTGACCGGGGGCGAAGTTAAATTGCCGAAGGAGTTGAGCAGCCTCAGCGGTTTGATCCTGCTTTTTGATTACGACAAAGCGCCCAAACTCAAGGAGAGCGAGGATATCCGGTCAAAAGGCCCCAAGGTTTCCCTCGGCGTCTATCCCACCGCCATTTCCATTCAGAAAAAAGAAGGGGCCCTGGTGGAGTTTTCCGTGCTGGAATCCCCCGTCGGCAAACCCACCTGGAAGTTCGAGATCTTTTCCGTGCAGGGCGACAATACGATCCTTTCCCTGCAAAAACTGGACGGCTACGGCTCCCAGTACAACCAGAGCTACTGGAACGGCCGCAAGAATTTCTTCGGCGCGGCCTACCCCGCGGGCAAGTATATGTTCTCCGTGACGGCCGCCGACGCGGAAGGCCGCGAAACGGTCATCCGCCGTTTTCTGATCATTAAACCCGGTCCGGAAGAGGAGAAGGCGCTGGCGGCCAAAAAACCCGCCGCGAAGCTTCTGACGCCGCTCGGGAAGACCGTAAAGGCCGCTCCGGCCGGGGCCGCCAGGCAAAAACCTGCCGCGTCGAAGATGGGGCGTGCGCTTAAGGGCGGCCATGCAGGCGCCGCGGCGGCGAGGCCTAAAGGGAAGGCGGCGGCTGGCGCAAGGAAAAAAACGGTCAGGACGCCGGCGGTAAAAAAGGAGACGGAGGCCGGGCCTTCGTCCGGACGCCAGGAAGAGGAGGAAGGGACGCAGGAGTCGCAGACGGAGTTCAGCGGCCAGGTGAGCTACAAAATATACTTCCGGGACGAGACGGCCGTGGTAACTCCCAACAGCGAAAAAAAGCTGGCCCAGGTCGCGGAAACCATGGGGTATTATCCCATGGCCAAGGTCAGGCTCATCGGCTACGCTTATTCCGGCGAGGCCAATTCCGAGACCATGGCCCAGAACCGGGTTAATTATGTCGTCACGCGCCTTGCCGGCAAGTATAAGATAGAAAAAGACCGCATGGATATTTCCACCCAGATCTCCGACGCTCCCAAAAGCATAGTGGAAATAAAAATGCTGGGCAAGGAATAGCGTGAAAACCGCACGGGACTGCGATTTTCGGGATAAAAAATGTATACTTTCGTAGTGATATTTTTTTGGACGGTGTAAGATCGGCCGCACAGGGACCCCGATCCGAGATTTCATATGGCCAACAGCCCCGCGTCTAAAAATTCGGTAGGCCTCTATATCTCCCCGAAAGAGATCAGTATCGCCCAGACAAGGCTGAAAAGGGACGGGAAGATGGAAGCCGAGCATCTTGTCCGGATCCCCACTGCCTTCAAGGCGAAGGAAGGGCTTCTGCGTCCGCTGTCGCTCAACGGCGATTTCTTCGACGAAAAAGCGCCCTGGCTGGAGGCGTTCAGGGTCGCCGTCAAGAAAGTGAACTGGGGCAGCTCCAACGTCGTGGTCACGCTCTCGCCGCAGTTCGCCATCCTCCGTTACTTCGTCATGCCGCTCGTGGAAAGGCGCTTCTGGAGCAAGTCCATCCCCATTGAGTCCAAGAAGTATATTCCCGTTTCATTCGACGAGGTGGTGTATGATTTCGCCGCTTATCCCCTGGAAGGCGGAAAAAAGCTCGGCGTCCTTTTCGGCCTGACGCAGCGCAAAAGCGTGGAATTCATCCTGAATATCCTCAAAGCTTCCGGCATGGAACTTACGGCGATAGAAGTGGCGCCCTGTTCCGTGGAAAGATTCTTCTCTTTTCTCGACCCCCGAGAACACTCGTCCAAGGGTTATATCCATTTTTCCGGCGGCGCCAGCCTCATGCTGTTCTCAAGCGCCGGTTATCCGGTCCTTTACCGGGAAGCCGATTACGAAGCCGCGAGCACCATGTCGGAGCGCAAACGCCTGGATGTAAAAGGCGCGGTCCAGTTCGTAGACAGATATGTGGGCGGGCAGGAATACAAGCATCTGATGCTCAGCGGCGACGGGGTCGCGGTCTGGAAGCCCGTAGCCGAACATGAGTCCCCCATGCCCGTGGAAGTATGGGAACCGGCCCAGGCGGCCTCCCTTAAGGAGAACGATTCCTCCTCTTTCTTTGCCATGGGCGCCTCCATGCGCGGCCGCGTCACGGAGAGGCTCGCGTTGGACATTTCAGGCATCAGTTCCGCGGCGATGCTTGAAAAGCAGGTGCAGGCGTCCGTGTGGAATATCGCTTTTATACTGGGCGGTCTGCTGCTGGCCCTGTCCCTCCTCAGCCAGGTCCGCATCATGCTGATGGAATCGGAAATTTCCGCCATAAAAGGCAGGGTGGGGAATGTTCCCGAGCTGGAAGGCGGCAGTTCCGAATTGATAGCGGCCAGGATAGAAAAAATGCAGGCCGATGTGAAACTGCTTTCCGTCCTGGTCTCCAATACGGATTTCCTGGCGCCCAAGCTTCAGGCTGTCGCCGAAAATATCCCGTCCGATCTCTGGCTGTCGCAGATCCAGTATTCCGGGCCTTTCGCGATCTCGGAGATGCAGTCCACGGCGCTCGAGATGAAGCTTTCCGGCGAGACCTCTCTCACAGGAGATATGAAGCAGCGTATGGTGGAGGGTTTTAATAAAAACCTTAAGAATTCTCCGCAATTCAAGATCTTCAGCCCTCCGACCGGCGGCATGGAATTCATGACCGAGGCTGAGGGCGGAGGCGGTTACAACGAGCGGCAGGATCCGGCGCTTAAGACCACGGGTTTCAGCATCTTGTGCACGGTCAGGAGGAAAAGCTGATGCAGTTCCTCATGGCGCTGGCCGGCAAGGCGACGGTCTTTTTAAGGGGCATGACGGATAACATCCTCATGATCTATACCGAAAAGGGCATAGAGCCTTTCAAGAAACCGCTCATGTTCGCCTTACCCTCGGTGCTGATCCTGTACGGCGCCGTATATTCGCCGCTGGGTTCGAAGCTCGCGGTGGATAAGCGAGAACTAGATAAAGTCCGCCTCATCGTCGACCATTATGACGAGTATAAGGACGCCAAGGCCAGACTGGCCGCGTATCAGCGGAGGCTGCCTCTTATCAAGGATAAGGAAGAGTGGCTTAATTTCGTGATGACTTCCACGGCCAAGACGCACGGCATAGTGTTCGATTCCCTTTCCGCGCAGACCGAAACGGAGGTCGGCGGGTTTCTGCTGGTGTCGCGCGAGGTGGCCGTCACCACTACTTACGCCAAGTTCGGCAAGTGGGTGGCGGACATCGAGTCTTCTCCGATCATGCTTAAGGTCGCCGATGTGACTATAAAAAAGGACAGTTCCCGCGCGGGGTGGATCAAGGTCACTATGAAGCTTTCCACGGTTTTCGCCAGGTCCGACGCGGCGGCGGGGGCGGTATGAAAAGTTTGACAGGCGCTATCGGCTGGTTCCTTCTGGCGGCCGCGCTGGTCGTGCCCGCGTTTCTTTTTTACAGCTGGTGGATGGGCGCTAAGACCAACGAGGCGCCGGTTCAGGTCCCGGTCCGGGGCGCTTCCACGGCGACCGTCTTCGGCGGGGCCCAGGACAGACCCGCCGCGCAGCCCGCGGCGGACGCCGCCGCCCCGCAGGCCGCGGGCCGGCTTGAGGAAACGGCTTCCGCAGCGACCTTTGCGCAGCGGGCCGCGGGCCGCCCCGTGGACGAGGTTTCTCCTGCCGCCGTTCCTCAGGGCACGGTAAGGTCCACCGCGGCGGCCCTTGCGACCGGTTCATATTTTAGTCCTAAATCCGACCGTGACCCGACCATGACCCCGGAGGACTATGAAAAAATGCGGGAAGAGGCCTGGCAAAGGCTCGAAGACGAACGCGCGCGGCAGCTGGCCGCGCGCAAACAGCAGAAAGAGTCCGGCGGGGAAAACCGGATAAAGCTGCAGGGCATAGTGGGCGACAGCGTGATAATCAACGGTGAGATGTATTCGGTGGGCAGGACCGTGGCCGGGGTTAAGATCCTTAAGATAGGACCTAATTACATCATCGGAGAGTACAAGGGCAAGAAGTTTAGGAAAAGCTTATAACACGAACACAGCGGAGGTTTTATGAACAAGCTTAGGGTTTTACTCACTATCTGCCTGTTGGCCGAGCAATTCGCGGCGCCTGCCGCCGCGGTCTTCGCGCAGGAGGCCCAGGCTCCCGAGGCGGATAAGAATTTTGCCCAGGACCTTCAGGGCGCGCCCTCGGAGGAGAGCGGCCCCATTCTGGACCAGTCCGAGCGGGGCAATCCTCCTCCCCAGACGATGCCGCAGGGCGCCACGCCCGGCGCACCCATCGAATCGGTACAAGTCGGCGCGACGCCGAAGGAAGCCCCGATGTATGAGGATGTGGAGGCCATCTCGCCCCTGGACCGGAAGATAGGCCCCATCAGGCTCAAAGGCGCCCCCCTGTCCACGTTCCTCGATGTGGTGTCCGCCCAGTCAAAGGTCAACTTCATCATTACCGAGGGCCTTGAGGCCAAGACCATCACCGTTTTTTTAAGGAAAACCACGGTGCGCGAAGCCCTGGAACTTCTCCTTAGGGTGAAAGGCCTGACCTACCAGCGGATAGGCAAGAGCAATACCTATGTGGTCCAGAAACGCTCCGCCGATATGCCCAACCTCATCACCAAGATCTATGTGCTGAGTTATATCCCGCTCATTCCGATCGGCGACATAACGCAGGAGATGGCGGCCATCACTTCCCAGGATGTTTCCGCCAGCGGAACGCAGGTACAGCAGCAGGCCGGCTCCAAGGAGGGGGCGACCAAGGATGAAGACAAGGGCATCGCCATCATGGGGATCATCAGGAGCGTTCTTTCCAAGAGATACGGCAAGATGGCCAACGATCCCAGGACCAATACGCTCATTATAACCGATGTCCCGGAAGTTTTCCCGCAGGTGGAGCAGATCATAGCCGAGCTCGATAAAAAAGCCCCGCAGATCCTCATAGAAGCGCAGATCGTGGAGATCAATACCGACCGCCTTAACGAGCTGGGCATAGAGTGGGGCGGCACGCGCGGCGAGATGGCCTACTTCGCCGGGCCCGCCCGCCTGACGGACTACGGCCTGAGGCCGGGTTTCTTCTCCGGCGACCAGTGGAAGAATTTCTATCCGGAGAAGTTCACGGTCTCACAGTCTCCCGACGCCGGCTCCGCTCCCACCGGAGTGGACCCCATTTACGCCACTAAACAGCTCAGTCCCCAGGGCGTGTTCTACGGGGTTTTCAGCCTTGCGCAGCTGCAGGCCACCTTCCGCGCGCTTATTTCGCGCGGGGAAGCCCGGTACTTGGGCAAGCCCAAGATCGTGGCCATGAACAACAAAACTTCCGTGGTCACGGTTTCAAGGGACGCCGCCGTGGGCCAATCCTCCCAGGTTTCTTCCGCCGGCGGTTCCACCGGCTCGGCCTCGACTTCGGCGGAAAGGCGCAGGATCGGACTGACGCTCAAGGTTACGCCGCAGGTCAATAAGGAGGGCTATATCACGCTGGTCGTCCAGCCTTCCTACACGGACCTGGTCGCCTCAGCGATCGCCGCCAGCGGCACTACGATCTTCGATCCCATCAGCCGCGGCGCGTCCACCATGGTAAGGGTCAAGAACGGCCAGACCGTGGTTATAGGCGGGATGCTTTCCTCCACCGAGACCAAGAGCGTGAAAAAAGTGCCGCTGCTGGGATATATCCCGATCGTCGGCTGGCTGTTCACCAGCGTCAGTTCAAGGCGCACCAATACCGACCTGGTGATTTTTGTGACGCCCACTATTTTGGTAGACTAATGCGGTGGTGAATGCGCGGTGTGAGGGGGGCGGGATCTTTTCACCGGGCTCTTATGTCCGGGCCCCGCGCCCCGGGCCGGTATTCTTATCTTATGGCTAGAAAAAAACTCGGCGAAATAATGGTGGAGGCGGGCTGGATAACGGACGACCAGCTCGCCAAGGCCCTTAAATTCCAGCAGCAGAATCCCTGCCTCATCGGCGAAGCCATCGTGAAGATGCACTTTTCCAGCGAGGAGAAGGTCGCCATGGGGCTGTCCAAACAGCTGGGCGTGCCTTACGCCTGCAAGGAAAACCAGATCCTCAACCCGGAAAGGGGCCAGGGCCTGGAAAAAATAATGCCCGAGAAGTTCGCGCGCGAGAACATTATAATACCGCTTTTTGTGGAAAACAATGTTCTGGCCACGGCCATGACGGATCCCGCCAATATCCTGCTGATAGACAACATAAAGCTCGTTACCGGCATGGATGTGCAGCCGTTCATCGCCACCAAGGCTCAGATTCTTAAGGTCATCGACTCCTTTTACCAGGGCGCCGCCGACCTTATAGACAAGGTCATGGACGCGGCCGACCAGGGGAAAGGAGAGGCCTCCGAAAGCGACGTGATCACCGCCGACGGCAAACTCGACCTCGACAAGGTGGTCATCGGCGAGTCCAAGGGGGCGCAGTCGATCAAACTGATCAACGCCATCCTTAAGCAGTCCATCGCCGAGCGGAGCAGCGATATCCACCTTGAGAAATTCGACGAAAAGGTTTCGCTTCGCTTCCGCATAGACGGCGTGCTCTACGAGCGCAGCGCCCCGCCCAACGACCTGGTCGACGCCCTTATTTCCCGCGTCAAGATCCTTTCGAAGCTGGACGTTTCCGAGCGCCGTCTGCCGCAGGACGGCAGTTATTCCATCAAATACCAGAACCGCATCATCGAGATCCGCGTGTCGGTCTGTCCCACGGTTTTCGGCGAAAAGATGGTCCAGCGCTTGCTGGATAAGGGCGCCGTGGAGCTGAACATAGACAAACTGGGTTTCGAACCCAGGCAGGTCGCAGATTTTATGAAGGCCGCGAAAGCCCCTCACGGCCTTATTTTCCTCACAGGACCCACCGGTTCCGGTAAAACCACCACTTTAAATTCGGTGCTCAACACGATAAAATCCCCGGAGATAAACATCATGACGCTGGAGGACCCGGTGGAGATCAAGATGGAGGGCATAAGCCAGGTGCAGATCAAGCCGCAGATAGGCCTGACCTTTTCGGCCGGACTGCGCTCTTTCCTCCGCCAGGACCCGGATGTCATCCTGGTCGGAGAGGTCCGCGACGACGAGACCGCCGAGGCGTGCCTCAAAGCCGCCATGACCGGACACCTCGTCCTTTCGACGCTTCACACCAACAGCGCCCTTGAGGCCGTTCCGCGGCTGATCGACATGGGGATCGAGAGCTACCTGCTGGCCAGCACGCTGCTGTGCCTGGCGGCCCAGCGGCTCGTGCGCCAACTTTGTCCCGACTGCAAACTGCCGTACAGGCCGCCTAAAGAGGAAGTGGACCAGCTTATGGCGGAATGCCTGTTGAACCCTCTGCCCGACCCGTCCAAACTGATGTTTTACAAACCCAAGGGCTGTCCTAAATGTTTTAACATGGGTTACAAGGGCCGTAAGGCCATCTATGAGGTTTATTTCAATACGGAAGAAATGAGGCGCATCATTCTCAAGGACGCCGATATCGCCAAACTCGATGAGGCCGCCAAAAAGGGCGGGGCCTGGGGCCTGCGCGCCAGCGGTTGGCGCAAGGTCCTCGCCGGCGTCACCTCGGTGGAGGAGATGCTTTCGGTGACGGTCACGGAAAGATAAGAGGTTGTCAGGCGGCGCTTTATTTTGTCTAATTATCATGGAGCCGGTTGAACTTTTGTAAAGGACGGTGTTGATATGGGAAGATTTATTTATACCGTACAGGACGCCCAGGGCACGGTAACCACCGGCCATGTTAACGCCGATGACGAGGAGCAGGCGGTACAGTCCCTTCAGGTCAAAGGACTGTTCATCCTTTCCATCCAGTCCGAGGACAACAAGTCCAGCGGAATTCTCGATCTGAAGAAATTCAACAAAGGAAAGGTTTCCGGCCGCGACCTGGTTTTTTTCGGCGAACAGATGTCCACTCTTCTGGGCGGCGGCATCCCTCTGGTGCGCGCGCTCTCGCTTTTGGGGGAACATTCCGAAAATAAGAACCTGGCCGCGGTACTGAGCCAGATCACCAAGGAAGTTTCCGCAGGCGGCACCTTCCATAAAGCCCTTGAAAAGCATCCGAAGGTTTTCGACGAGATCTGGACCTCGCTGGTGCAGGCGGGGGAGGTTTCCGGCCAGCTGCCCGTGGTGCTGCGCCAGATAACCTCCTATTGCGAATCCCAGGAGAATATAAAGTCCAAGATCATCACCGCGCTCGCCTATCCTTCGGTGCTGGCGGTCAGTTCTATGGGCGTGCTGGCTTACTTCGTGCTGTTCATCGTGCCGGTTTTCGCGGGCATTTTCAAGGACTTTAATCTTCAGCTGCCGCTCATAACCCGCATGGTGGTCCTGGTCTCCAATATTTTTGCCGGATACTTCGTCTTCATGCTGGTGGCCGGCATAGGCGGCGTCGTCGCGTTCCGGGCTTACATCGCCACTCCGCCGGGCAGGCTGACCTGGAACCATATCCAGTTCCAGCTTCCGCTTTTCGGCAGCCTGATAAAAAGCATCCAGACGGAGCGGCTGCTTACTACGATGTCCACGCTGATCCGTTCCGGCGTGAGCATCCTTAACGCGGTTTCGGTGCTGGAGGGCGCTTTCAGGAAGAACCTTATTTATCAGGGAGCGCTTAAAAGAGCCAAGAACGATATCGCAAGCGGGCGCTCCATCTCGGAATCTTTCAAAAAAACCGGCATTTTTCCCGGCCTGGTGACCGAGATGATGTGGATGGGCGAAGAATCCGGAAAATTGCCGGACATTATCGTCGTGCTTTCCAAGTACTATCAGGAGCATATCGACCAGTGGATCCGCCGGTTCTCCTCCATGATAGATCCTATACTGGTGGTCGGGATCGGCGGCGTCATAGGCGTCATTGTCGCCTCCATCTTCATGCCTATCTTCCAGCTGTCCCAGATCAGCGCGAAATAGGCGGTTTTTAGGAGGGAATTATGAACGGCAAGAACAAGGTCAAAAGGGCGGGGTTCACGCTTATCGAGCTGACGGTGGTCGTTTTGATAGTAGGGATCCTGGCCGCCATCGGCATCCCGCAATATCAGAGGACGGTTGAAAATTCCAAGGCCGCCAACGCGGTGGGGATCGGCAGCATGGTTTCCAACGCTTTCCGCATGTATATGGTGGACCACCCGTCGGGGGGGTTGATCGGGGGCCAGCTCAGCGCCACCTGCAATTCCGGCAACTGCACGGCCGGGAATACCTCTATGTGCCAGCTGATCAGGTGTAATTATATGGCCAATCAGGACTGGGCCAAAGCCCCTTATAACTATTCCGTAGGCGGCGGGTTCTCCGCCATCGTCACACGAAGGAACGGCGCGGCCCCAGGCACGACAAAGGCGCCTTACACCGGCTGGCGCTATACATTCGACATGAATACGGGCGCCTGTACCGCGAGCGGCGGCGCGCCGCCCTGTCCAGGTATGTAAAAATATGCCCAGATCCGTTTTTAAAAAAAGGCCGGCGCAGACCCTGATAGAGGTCGTCGTCGCCACCATGATAGCGGGGCTTACCACGGTCGCCGTGTTCTCCGTCGTCCTTTCCAGCTTCGTCTCCCAAAAGAAATCCGACAGGAAGGAGCTGGCGGCGATGACCCTGAAGCGGGCGCAGCAGACCCTGCAGGCCTATGTCAGCGCGGTGCCCGCCGAAGGCGCTTACTCCGTGGCGGCGGGGGGGCATTGGCCGGCGGATGCGTACGGCGGCTGGGCTCTGGCCCAGGGCGCGCATAATATAGTGTCGCTCATGCCCGCGGCCCTCTGTCCGCCGGGAGCCTGTACCTTTGTTTATACCGTGACCGATGTCAACTGCGGCTTCGGCATAGCCACCGCCAACGCCTGTAAAACGGTGGTTTTTAATATGACATACCCGGATTAAATCTATGAAATCCAGATCTCGGAGCAGCGCGGGGTTCACCCTGATAGAACTTGTGGTCGCGGTCTTTATCTGCGGATTCATGGTCCTGGCTCTGGTCACTATTTTTTCCACCGCTCACAAGCATCTCTTCCAGAATTACCGCCTGAACGCTTTCAGGTCCGGCGCCACGCTGGCGGTTAAGGATATCTCCGCCAGGCTTGCGGAGGCGAATGTAGTGGACCAGCCCGCGGCGAACGCGGCCGGCAATACGCTCGCTTTTGCGGTCAATGTGGACAGGATGGGCCGCTGCTACCCCCTTAACAGGGGGGAGGAGACCCGCTGGCATTATTACTGCTATGCTCCAGGCGCCACGGCGCGATGTCCCGGCGGCTGCCTGTACCATCACACCGGCCTGATCGCCGCCGCCGCGGCGGTGCCGCCGGAATCGGACTGCCCCAGCGGCCGGGTCTGGCCGGCGGCATACCCGGTCCCGATCTGCGGCGCTGCGGGCGGGACCATAACCCTGCTGGCGACCTATGTGCAGCCGACCCCCACTATATTTTCCCGGACCGGCAACGACCTGATTAATGTCAATTTGCGCGTCTTCTGGGACCCCCGGGCCCGTGCCACGGCCCTCCATAATTTCGCGGCTACCGACAAGCCCGTGGACTTTACACTTAACACCACTATCAAAGCCAACTGCGCCGGTAATTAATGCGGCCGCCCTTGAAACTTCCGGTTTTGTCTGGTAGACTATATGTGGGACTGAGGTTTGTTTTATGAAAAACCGGTCAGGCTGGAAAAAAGGCGCCATACTGCTCCAAACGCTGGTCATGTCCGTTATTCTTTCCATGATCTCGGTCATGGTCATGCAGTGGATCATGGCTCGTTACCTCCTGGTCAACCGCGTACAGCAAAGCGCCAGGGATACCGGCAACGCGCAGGGTTTTGCCGCGGTCCGGCTTAACCGGACCACTCCCGACACTCGTCCCGCTGTTATGGATAATAAACAGGTTAAATGCATCCCTGCCGGCACGAAATACCAAGTCACCGTAGTGGACACATATTGAGCCTCCGGTCCTCCGCTTCAGCAGCATCCGTTATCCCATATGTCCGCCCCGCTTTTGCTTATCCTCTTCTCCGCTCTGAATCTGGCGGCTTCGGAGCCGCCTGCCGTTCATGCCGATGCCGCCTGGCACCTTAAACGCTCACCGCATTTCGAGATCTATTACGAAGCCGACTGGGCCCCGGATTCCATTTCTCTTGAGCTTGAACGGCTTTACGGGAAGCTCCGTCTCAACATTTCCATGTTCGCGCCCTGGATGCTGAAGGAAAAGACCAAAGTCTATATCTACAAGGACCAGGACTCCTATCTCAGGGGGGATTTCAATCCGCCCGCATGGTCCAAGGGGCTGGCGTATTTTGCCCTAAGAACGGTCGTGATCTTCGACCCAGGCGACATGGTTAAGCTCCGCGCCACGGCGGCGCATGAACTTTCGCACCTGTACTTTGAAAGTTATTATGGGGAACATTTTAAATATCCTCCCCAGTGGCTTAATGAAGGCCTTGCCGTTCTTGTGGAAGACATGTCCTACTCCGGAGAAGGACCCTGGAGCCAGGCTCTTAAATACTTTCCCAAGGAGGCGGCGGCGCCGCTGAAGGACTTTTTTAAGCTCGGAGTCGGCCAGTTGTCCTCGGACGAACAGATCGGTTACTGGTACCTTGAGGCGTTCGGCGTCGTTTCATACCTTTTTACGCCGCGCACGAGGCTGCAGTTCAGGAATTTCTGCGCGTTCCTGCGCGAAGGCGGGAAGCTTGAGCCGGCGCTCTGGAAATTCTACCGGCTGAACGGTCCGGCAGGAATGGAGGCCCCCTGGCGGGAGTGGCTGAGGCTCTATGCGGGCCGGGACGCTCGTGGTTTTTCGGTGGAATATCCTTCGAGCAGCTTCAATTTCAAGCCGGTGAAGTTCTCGCCGGTCACATTGCGCTAACGCTTTGCGATATTTTATTCTTGAAAAACATTACGCTCCCAATCTGTGAAAATCTGCGTAATCTGCGGATAACCTCCGTCCGTTAAACTTTTTTACAATAAAATACATCAGAAACAGCGATCCGCAGATTTCACAGATTAACGCAGATCCGAACATTAACATCGATACACAGGATATACAGGATAACAACCAGGCACCATTGCTTTGATCAAATCCTGTCCATCCTGTATATCGATGTCGATTGTTACTCTCGTTTTTGTGCCTCCGTGTCGTCGTGTGATAAACCGCTCCGGTTCCCGCCGGAAGACGGAAAAATGTAACCGAACTGTAACTGTCGTTTAACCGCCGTTTAACCGGCGTATCATACACTATTACCAGGAGGCATTATGAAAAAGGCACTTTCTCTCGTCTCGGCGATGTTGCTCCTGGTATCCGGGCTTCAGGCAGCCGGTTTCAAATCCTCCGCCGTGGGCACCACGGGCGGCTCCTTCCTCAGCTTCGGCGCGGGCGCAAGGGCGATAGCGATGGGCGGCGCGTACACTGCCGCTGCCGACGACGCCTCTGCGGCTTTCTGGAACCCCGCG
>JBAYJD010000012.1:0-62667 GCA_041665305.1 Elusimicrobiales bacterium | reverse complement strand
GCCTGCACCTTTGTTGCGCGAAACTTACAGGTTCATTGGAGCCTGCGCGTTTCGCGCAACTTCGGTTCGGCCTCAAAACCGTCAATTTCGCCTTAAAAACCTTATGTCGGACAGGCTCCTAGCTGGAATTCAGGACCAGCCTTTATCCGCAGTAACTGTGCCAGCGGCTAAAATCCCCAGTTTTTTGCGCGAAATTCATGCCTTTGGCTGTTTTTTTGCTTGAAAAGAGGGATTTTGAGCGCTTTTTGATAGGTTTTTGGCTAAACCCTCATAAAACAGGTTCTAACTTGATCTACCCAGCCACCCTTCTACTTCGCGCTGTAATTAAATTCAGCGCTTCGTAGGAACTAGTTCCTGCGAAGCCGCGACAATACGGACGCTCGGAGCGGCGAATCCGGAGGATCGCCTGGGCCCGCTAGGTAATATTTACTTGAAAAAAACCGGGTAAATTGATTAAATATATATAGATAGCGTTCAATCATGTACGGACCTTTTGCGCGGAACGGTTCTCCGCAAGAGCGGGTCTGGTGTTTATGGGGGCGCGGACCGCCTGTCGCCGTTTTTTGACATCTTGCGCCGCAGCGTTCGGATAAGTCCCGGAGGAAAAATGAAAATACATCTAGTAGCCAGAAAAATGAAGCTTACCCAGCCTATAAAGGTGTTCATAGAATCCAGACTCTCCAAACTCGCCGAGTTCGTGGATAATATCGTCTGGGCCCAGGTTATCGTGAGCGTGGAAAAGAAGATCCATTCCGCCGAAGTCGTAGTGCACGCCGGGCATCAGACCATGAAAGCGGCGGCCGATTCCGACGACCTTTACGCGGCCATAGACAAGGCCATGACCAAGATGGAAGCGCAGATCAAGAAATACAAGGAAAAGTTTTCCGAGCATCGCGGTCTTTCCAGTTCTGAAATGAGCGAATTCACCACGCTGGTGGGCCCGCAGGTGGTTTTTTCAGTGATCAAGGATGTCCCGATCAAGCCCATGAACAGGGAAGAGGCCGTGAAGGAGATGGAGAAACTCGGCTACAACTTCTGGATGTTCCTGGAGCGGGATTCCAGGCAGGTGCAGGTGGTCTTTAAACGACTGGACAGCACCTACGGCCTTCTGCTGCCCGTGAAGAAATAGCGGCGCAGCGGGCCGGCCGAAAATCTTTGCGGCAAAAATTTTTACGATAAAATGTCGCGCAGCGGCGTTTTATTCTCCAGTAAGGACCTTCATGCCGGAAACGCAGACCAGCGCCAAGTCCATAACCGTTCGGGAACTCCTTAAATCCAGAGGGAAGATCCTGGGGCTTAAGGTGGTCGTCGGGGCCAAGAATCTGTCCCGCAGGATCCTGGTCAGCGAGATCAACCGCCCCGGTCTGGCCATAGCGGGCCATCTTGAGCAGTTCCGTTCGGAACGCATTCAGATCATCGGCCAGGGCGAGCACGCCTATTGTTTAAAAGAAGACCCTAAAAAAGTCGTGATCTGCCTGGCTAAGATGTTCGCATACTCCGACATCCCCTGCGTGATCGTAACCGGGGGGCTGAAACCTCTCGCGGTCATCAGGGAGGCCTGCCGCAAGGCGAAGATCCCTCTGCTGACCACGAGTTTCGACACCTCTTCCTTTATCCGCGAACTTACCATTTTCCTGGACGATAAGCTGGCGGCTATCACTTACGCGCACGGCGTGTTGGTGAATGTGTACGGCCTGGGCGTTCTTATCCAGGGCGATTCCGGAGTGGGGAAATCCGAATGCGCGCTGGAACTCCTTAAGCGCGGCCACATCCTCATCGCCGACGATGTGGTGGAGATCAAGCGCCGTATCGGCTATATGCTGGTGGGCAATTCTCCCAAGAACATAAAGCATTATATGGAGGTGCGCGGCCTGGGCATCATAGATGTCGAGCTTCTTTTCGGGATCGGGTCCATCTTGGACCAGTCCCTTATAGAGATGCATGTGAAGCTGGAAAGCGTGCCCGTGGGGACCAACCTGTCGAATTACGATCGTACGGGCCTGCAATCGAGCGAAGTCATAATTCTGGATGTGCCGGTGCCTTCGCTGCGCCTGCCGGTGACTCCCGGACGGAACCTGGCGGTGCTTATAGAAGTGGCTTCGCTCAACCAGCGCCTTAAGAACCAGGGGTATTTTGTGGCCAAGAAATTCAATGAAAGCCTTATAAGGGAGATGGGGAAAAAGTGACCTCCAGCAAAACCGGGGGAAAAATATTCATAATCACCGGCATGTCGGGGGCCGGTAAAAGCCAGGCCCTTAAATGCTTCGAGGATCTCGGTTTCTATTGCATAGACAACCTGCCCGTGGCGCTGATCCCGGCGTTTTCCGAACTTGTAAAGACCAACCGGCATTTCAGGCATGTCGCCCTGGGCATAGACATAAGGGAAGGCCGTTTCTTCAAGGGCTTCGTGAGATCCCTGGATAGTCTGCGCAAACTCGGCCTGGACTACAAGGTTATCTTCCTGGACGCCTCCGACCCGATCCTCCTGCAGCGCTTCTCGGAGACGCGCCACCGCCACCCGCTCGGCAAGAATATTTCCGAGGCGGTCAGGGAAGAGAGGAAAATACTTTCCGAACTGAAAGAGCGGGCCAACAAGGTTATAGACACTTCAAAACTGACCCTCGGGGAATTAAAAGAGATCTTGTCCGGCGCGCTTGAGCTCAAACGTTCGACCGAGATGAAACTTACCGTGATCTCTTTCGGTTATAAGTACGGCATCCCCCTGGACGCCGATCTTATAATGGACGTCAGGTTCCTGCCCAACCCCAATTATGTCCCGCGGTTCAAGCTCAAGACCGGCCTGGACCGTCCGGTCGGAACTTACATACGCAATAAGCCGGGGTTTAAAACTTTTATCAGGGACTATACAAGGCAGATAAAGCATCTGCTGCCTCTCTACATCAAGGAAGGCAAGTCGTACCTGACCATCGCCATCGGCTGCACCGGCGGCAGGCATCGGAGCGTTTTTATAGCGCACCAGGTCGCGGAAAGCCTTTCAAAGGTCGGGTTTTCCGTTTCGGAATATCACAGGGATATCCGTAAATAGGCGGCCGCGGGTCCCGCGGCGGTGTTTTTATGATCAACCTTATCATTATCACCCACGGTGAGTTCGGCGCCTATCTGATCGAGGCCGCCGAAGGCATTGTGGGCTCGCAGCACGAAGGGCTGAAGAATATTTCCATTTCCCAGCGGATGTCGCTGGACAAGATCCATGGCGCGATAGAGGCCTCC
The DNA here is from genome assembly GCA_041665305.1 of Elusimicrobiales bacterium. GTDB lineage: Bacteria > Elusimicrobiota > Elusimicrobia > Elusimicrobiales > UBA9959 > YA12-FULL-51-18. The sequence goes on along the minus strand of JBAYJD010000012.1, from coordinate 59,436 downwards.
ATCGCGGGGCTGGATCCGGACGAAGGGCTGATCTTCCTTATAGATATGCCGGGAGGAACGCCTATGAACGTGGTCCTGCCGCTGGTAAAAGATATACGGAAAAGCGCCGTGATCTGCGGCGTTAATATAAACATGCTGACCTCCGCGTTCGCCTATCGCAACAGCCTGGAATTCGACGCGCTCGTCAAAAAGATCCTGGACGACGGCAGGAAGGCCGTTTGCGAGGTTAAGAGCATGCTGTTGAAAGGACAACAAGGGTAAAGGAGCGGAGGATCTTAAAGACCGGAAACGGGGGGCCGGGAACCCCGCAAAAGACGATCCTCCGGCCCGCCCTCTTAGATTATTATGCCTATCACTTTATTCAGGGTTGACGACAGACTTATCCACGGCCAGGTCGTGGAGGCCTGGGTCCCGTATCTCAGGACGGACGAGATCGTGGTGGTTTCCGACGAGATCTCTTTCGACGATGTCCGCCGCACCATAATGCGTTTTTCCACCCCGGAAGGCGTGGCGCTGAAGATCCTGGGCGTCAAGGAGGCCGTCGCTTATCTTAACGGAGCGCCGTCCGCCGGGAGCATCCTGGTCCTGCTGCCCGGGCTGAAAGAGGCGGCGGACCTGATCACCAGCGGCCTGAAGGTCCGTTCGCTCAATATCGGCGGGATGCATTATTCCGCGGGCAAGAATGTTTCCATCGGCAAGGCGATCTTTCTGAGCGCGGAGGACTGCGGCTATCTCGAGTTCATCTCCGGCGCCGGTGTGGAGCTGGAAGGGCGCGGGGTTCCCACCGATAAACCGATGGACCTGCTGGCGGCTATAAAACATGGTTGAATTTATTAAAAATTTTTGCGGCATTTTATTTTCCGCGGTCCACGGCCGCCGGCAGGCCGGCGGCTTCACCGTCGAGGCGGGTCCGGTATGATGCCGGTCATGAAAGCGCTTCTCTCCAGCTTCTTTGCCGGGCTGCTCCAGCTTGATACCGTGCAGGCCGGACAGTTCCTTTTCTCCCGGCCGGCTTTTGTGGGCCCGGCGCTGGGGTTGCTTAACGGCTGTCCGGCGGAAGGCGCCAAGATCGGCCTGCTTACCGAGCTTATTTACCTGGATTTTATACCGGTAGGGGGCGTGGTCCCGCCTAACGGCCTCGTGGCCGCCGCGACGGGCGTTTTAGGGTACGGGTGGGGCGGCCTGCCGGAATCAGCCGCCTTTTTTTCCGGTATCCTGGCGGGCTTTCTGTACGGGAACGTGGAAACCCGCCTGCGCGCGGTCCGCTCCTCCTGGATCCCCGGCATGGAGGCCGAAGCCGTGACCGGGACGCTCCGGCTGGGCCGCCGGCTGGCCGGCTCGCTCCTGGCGGAAAGCGCCGTTTCCGGTTCTTATGTTTTTATTTTTTCCGGGTTGTTGTTCCTTGCGGCCGGGGTGTGCCGTTGCGCCGTTTCCGGAACGTTGTTCCGCGCTTTGGATCTGGCCTATTCGCTTATGCCCTGGCTTGGCCTGAGCGGGCTTTATTTCAGGTTCAGGACGCAGGTGCGCAAGAAATGATCCGTGAGAGATGACCTTATGAACACGCAATCAGGCCGGGATCGGGTATGCGGGCCGGCGCCGGCCGCCGGCCGGTTTCCGCTTGCCGCCGTGTTCCTGCGGTCGTTCCTGATACAGGCCGGATGGAATTATGAGAGGTTCCAGAACCTGGGGTTCGCCTTCGCCATCCTGCCCGCGCTGAGGAAGATCTACAGGTCCGGAGAAGCTTTTAACGCCGCGGTTCTGCGGCATCTCGGTATTTTCAACACCCAGCCGTACATGGCCGGTTTTGTGCTTGGGAACGTGGTCAGGATGGAGGAGGAGTTGTCCGGCAGGCCGGGAGACGCCGAATTTGAAAGCAAGCTGCTCGGGGTCAAGCAGGCCCTGGCCTCTGGGTTCGCGGCCATCGGGGACAGGGTTTTTTGGGGGCGGTTGAAGCCTCTTACTACGCAGCTTTGTATCGCGGTCTGGCTTCTGGCCGGATTTCACGGCTGGCTATTCACGGGGGCGGTTTTCCGTCCTTCCGTGCCTGTCGTGTTCTGCGGACCGCTGTCCGGCATAGTCCTTTGCGGCGTTTTTGCCGTTTATCTGCGGTGGGTCGGCCTGAAGAAGGGCTACTCGTGCGGCGGTTCCGCCAATTGCGGCCTGGATACGATGCGCTGGCCGGTCCTTATAAGGGCGCTTAGCGTGGCCGGTTTCGCATTCTCGCTTTTGATAGTTCTGGGGGCCTTCGGCCTGCTGATCGTCCATAACCTGCCTGGCGAGTCCGCGCCCGGGCTGGCGGCGAGGCTGTCGCTGGTCCTGGGCGTGATGGCGCTGCAGCGCGTTGCCAGGAGGCTGGGACGGTCCATATTTTTCGCCATGGCAATAATAGTCGCGGTTTCAGTGATCGTTTTTACCGCGGCCGATCCCGTAAGGTTCGATGTGTATTTATGACCAAGAAAGAGATCAAAATAATAAATGAACTCGGTATCCACGCGAGGCCGGCGGGCATGATAGCCAACGCCTCCTCGCGCTTCTCCTGCGAGATCAAACTTGTAAAGGATAAGATGGAAGTCAACGCCAAGAGCATCATGGGCATAATGACGCTGGCGGCGGGCAAAGGGTCGGTAATAACCCTTGTCGCCGACGGTACGGACGAGGTCCAGGCCCTTGAGGCGATCCACGATCTGTTTCTGAACAAATTCGACGAGGAATAAAGAGGGATCAAAGATCATGAAGAGGATCTTATGCTGATAAAAAAAGGTATCGCGGCAAGCCTCGGCATCGCCATAGGCAAGGCGCACATCGTCAAGGAAGAGAACATCCTTATCGAGCAGAAAGAGATCCCCAAGGAGAAGCTCAAGACGGAGGTGAAGCGTTTCAAGGAAGCGCTGGAAAAGACCAGGCTTGACCTGGACCTCATCCGTTCCAAGGTGCTCAATGTCCTGGGCAAGCAGCATGCCAAGCTCATCGACGCGCATCACATGATCCTGCAGGACCCGCTGATCACCCGGGAAGTCCCCAAGCTTATCGCCTCCAAGCGCGTGAACGCGGAATTCGCGCTTTCCGAGATCCTGGACAAGGCCGAAGAGGATTTTGAGAAGATCGACGACGAATTCTTTCACGAACGCAAGCACGATCTTTTTGATGTGGGCAAGAAAATCCTTTCCAACCTCGTCAATCGCGAAAAAGTGACGCTTAAAGACCTTAGGGAACCGGTGATCATCGTCGCCCACAACCTGTACCCGTCCGACACCCTGCACATCAGGGAGTCCAATAAGGTGCTGGGTTTCTGCATGGACCTGGGCTCCAAATCCAGCCATACCGCCATTTTCGCGCAGAGCATGGGTATTCCAGCCGTGGTCGGGCTTTCGGATATAAGCCGCCAGATCGTCAGCGGCGATACCATCATCGTGGACGGCGAGCAGGGCATGGTCATCATCGCCCCCACGGCGGAGATAATAGAAAAATACAAATTGCGCAAGGTGGAACTGCACAAGCAGGAGCATTTTTTTCTGCGCCTCAAGGGCCTGCCGGCCACCACGCGCGACGGGCATAAGATAAGCCTGATGTGCAATGTGGATTCCGCCGAGGACGCCGAGGAGCTGGCCGCCATCAAGTCCGAAGGCGTGGGGCTTTTCCGGACCGAGTCCCTTTACATGAACCGCGAGTCCGTCCCCGCCGAGGAGGAGCAGGTCAAGTTCTATTCGGCGGTCACGAAAGCCGTTCCGCATCTGCCGGTTACGATCCGTACCGCGGATATAGGAGGGGACAGGGCCACCCAGCTGGGCATCAAAGGCCTGAAGGACGAACGCAACCCGTTCATGGGTTTCCGCGGCATCCGGCTGTTCATAAAGTATCCGGAACTGTTGAAGACCCAGCTCAGGGCTATTTATAAATCCAACACCGAGGGCAATATCAAGATCATGATCCCCATGCTCTCCTCGCTGGACGAACTGTGCACGGTTAAAAAAATAGCCAATGATGTCAGGACCGAACTGGCCGAGGAAGGCTATTCCCTCAAAGGCTGCCCGGAATTCGGCGTCATGATAGAGATCCCCGCGGCGGCCATAATCCTCGATTCGCTTCTCAGTGAAATAGATTTTGTTTCCATCGGCACCAACGACCTCGTGCAGTATACGCTGGCGGTGGACCGCATCAACCAGTATGTTTCCGAGCTTTACGAACCCTTCCATCCGGCGGTCCTGCGGCTCATCAACCTGGTGGTCCAGACCGCGCACAAGAAAGGCAAGCCTGTCTCGGTCTGCGGCGAGATGGCCTCCGATCCCTACGCCATACCGGTGCTGGTGGGGCTGGGCGTGGATATCCTTTCCGTGCCCATCAAAATGCAGCTGCGCTCCAAGTACGCGGTCCGTTCCATGAATTTTGAGAAATTCTCCGTTTTGTCGCAGCAACTGCTCGGCCTTTCCACCGCGGCCGAGATCCGCCGCATAATCGAGGAGGAAGTGAAATAACGGGCCGGCGCCGAAAGATGCGCCGTTGAGCTATGAACATACGGAACTTTTCCATTATCGCCCATATCGACCACGGCAAATCCACGCTGGCCGACCGTTTTATACAGCTTACCAACACCATCCCGGAACGCCAGATGAAGGAACAGTTCCTGGACGGCATGGAGCTTGAACGCGAACGCGGCATCACCATAAAAGCCAAAGCCGTCAGGATGCTCTATAAGTCGGAGGCGGACGGCAAGGATTATATCCTTAACTTGATCGATACCCCCGGCCATGTCGATTTTTCCTACGAGGTCTCGCGGGCCATGGCCGCCTGCGAAGGCGCCATACTTCTGGTGGACGCTTCCCAGGGAGTGGAGGCGCAGACGCTGGCCCATGCGCATCTGGCCCAGTCGCTGGGCCTGACCATCATTCCGGTCATCAACAAGATAGATCTGGAGCACGCCAACCCGGACGCCACCGAGGAACAGATCTGGGAGGTGCTCAAAGACCCGCGCGATTCCTCGCGCATCAGCGCCAAAGACGGCCGCGGCGCCCGCGAAGTCCTTGAGCGCGTTATCAGCGAGATCCCCGCCCCGGTGGGCGACCCCGCGAAGCCGTTCAAAGCTCTGGTCTTCGATTCTTTCTATGATGTTTATAAAGGCGTTATTATCTTCACCAGGGTCGTGGACGGCTCCGTGTCCGCCGGCAAGCACATCACATTTTACTCCAACGGCGCGAGTTACAAGGTGGAGGAGGTGGGCTACCTTACTCCCAAACTGGTCAAGGCGCAGTCGATCGGGACCGGCGAGGTCGGCTATATTATCGCCGGCATCAGGGATATCCATGAGATAAAAATGGGAGATACGATGTTCGAGAAGGGCCGGCCCGTCGCCGAGCCGCTGGCGGGCTATAAGGAGGTGAACCCGGTGGTCTTCGCGGGTTTTTATCCCGTGAACACCACGGATTACACCGCCCTGAAGACCGCCATAGAGAAGCTGAACCTGACGGACTCTTCCTTCAATTTCCAGGGCGAGACTTCAAAAGCCCTGGGTTTCGGTTTCCGGCTGGGTTTCATGGGGCTCCTGCATCTGGACATCATCAGGGAGCGCATCGAACGCGAATTTAATATCCCGCTTATCGCCACTAACCCGAACGTCATCTACAAGGTCCTGGCCAAGACCCATTCTACTTCGAAAGAGAGCAGGTATATAGAGGTTACCAACCCCGCCGATTTCCCGCATTACGGCGACGTTCTGGACATCATGGAACCGTATGTCCACGCCAATATAATAGCGCCGCTGGTCTATATGGAAGGGATCATGAACCTGCTGAAGGAAAAACGCGGGGAACATGTGAAGATAGAGTATATCTCCGCCACCAGGGTCATTGTGGAGTATTATCTGCCGCTGAGCGAGATCATCATAGATTTTTACGACAAGCTTAAGTCCGTTTCCAAGGGCTACGCTTCTTTCGACTACGAGCCTTTTGAATACAGGTCTTCCGACATGGTCAAAATAGAGATCCTGCTGCACGGGGAGACGGTGGACGCTTTGTCGTTCATCGTGCACCGTTCGAAGTCGCTTCATAATTCCCGGCTGCTTTGCGAAAAGCTGAAGGATCTCATTCCCAGGCACATGTTCGAGATAGCGGTCCAGGCCCAGGTGGGCGGGAAGATCATAGCCAGGGAGACCATCGGCGCGATCCGCAAGGATGTGCTGGCCAAATGTTACGGCGGCGATATCACCCGCAAGCGCAAACTCCTGGAGGCGCAGAAGGAAGGCAAGCGCAAGATGAAGCTGCTGGGCTCCGTGGAGATCCCGCAGGAAGCGTTCATGTCGCTGCTGAAGATAAGCCAGAGTAAATGAGGCTCCGGCTTGCCGGAGCCCCGTTTGCCGTGCGCGCGCGATCCGCGCTCACGATGAAAAATTTGCGGCGGAGATATATGATCGCGGGTTTTCATCAAAAGGAGAACAATTACCATGGAAGAAAAACTTTTCTGGATCGGGATACTGGTGGGCGTCCATCTGTTCCTGACCCATCACTTCAGCGAAAAGGGCGTCTTCAAATCCGATAAATTCGCCCGCGCCTGGCACGCGGTCTTTATCGCCATCGTGTCCTTTGCCGGCATGCTGCTGCTGATGGTAAGCCTGGACAACCGCAAGGGCGAAGTCGTGACCGCGGTGCTGTTCTCCGGCAAGCAGGTCCTGTACGGCCTCGCCGCGGCCCTGGCGGGCGGACTTTGGGCCTATCTGGGGAAGGGCGGCGTTAAGTCCGCGGCAAAGGGCAAACCCGCCGCGGTCAAGGACCCGCCGGTCCCGGAAGCCATTAAAGAGGACATGGAGTGGTCCGAAACCATCTTTTCAGCCGTGGTCCTGGCCTCGGTGGTCATGTATCTGTTCATCCAGGCGTTCAAGATCCCTTCCGGCTCGATGAGGGTGACTTTTCTTGAGGGAGACCACCTGTTCGTGAATAAATTCATATACGGGTTCAGGATACCTTATACGCACAAGAAGATCCTGGACTTTAAAAAAATAAAACGAGGGGAGATCGTGGTCTTCCAGTTCCCGTCCTCCGACCCGGCCGAAGAGCAGTGCGGGGGCTCGCAGTACGGCAAGGATTTTATAAAGCGGGTCATAGGCCTGCCGGGAGAGACTGTCGAGCTCCGCGACGGCGTCGTCTATATCAACGGGACCAAATTGCCGGACGAGCCGTATACCCAGTATCTGGATCCCGTGCGTTATCCCGGGCCGCACATCAGCAAGATGCCTCCGGCCGACTATCAGGCCTTTTGGGAGAACCGGACGCTGGCCAAGAGGGTTTCCGAATTGGTGAGGGATAATTTCGGCCCGGTTACGGTTCCTCCCGGCCACTATATGGTCATGGGCGACAACCGGGACCGCTCCTGCGATTCGCGCTACTGGGGACCGGTGCCCGCGTATCTTATAAAGGGCAGGGCCTGGTTCATCTACTGGCCCCCGTCGCGGATGGGGATCCCGGAATAAGGACGCGGTTTTTCTATGAAGATCACGGAAAGACTGAAAAAACCGGAAAAGATCTTTTCTTTTGAGTTCTACCCGCCTAAGACCGCGGAGGACACGGAGAAACTTTTTGACACGATAAAGGACCTTAAAACCCTGGGTCCGGATTTTATTTCCATCACCAATTCCTCCACGGGCGCCGCTCCCTACAGGACCGTGGACCTTTCCGGGAGGATCAAGGAGGAACTCGGGCTTGAGGTGATGGCGCATCTTACCTGCATAGGCCACAGCAAAGAGGAGATAAAGGCCATTGCCGGACGGCTTCAGGCCATGAAGATAGAAAATGTCCTCGCGCTGCGCGGCGATATCCATAATATTTCGGGCCGGCCCCCCAAAAAGGAGTACAATTACGCCTGCGAACTGGCCGCGGACCTTAAAAAGATCGGCGGTTTCGCCCTCGGCGGCGCCGGGTATCCTGAAAAGCACCCTGAAGCCTCCGATCTCGACTCCGATATCCGGGCGCTGAAGATCAAGACGGAGTCCGGAGCGGACTTTATCATTACCCAGCTGTTCTTTGAGAACAGGTTCTATTTCGAATTCGTGGAGAAAGTCCGTAAGGCGGGCGTATGTTCCCCGGTCATCCCGGGCCTCATGCCGCTTACAAGCTATAATCAGCTTCGTAATTTTACCAGCATGTTCAGCGTGGGCCTGCCGCGGGTGATAAAAGAGAGCGTTGAAAAGTACGCCGGAGACAAGGACTCGCTCCTGAAGTTCAGCGTGGAATACGCTTCTCGCCAGGCAGAAGAGCTGCTTAAGAACGGGGCTCCCGGCGTGCATTTTTATACCCTGAACCGTTCCAAGGCCACCAAAGAGATCCTGAAAAATATACGATGACAGAAAAACCGGAGCGAAAAAAGATATTTATAAGCGACTGGGAACTGCGGCAAAACTCCGGGACGGCGCCGGAGAACGCCATCATAAGCCCGCTTTCGCTCGACCGGCTGGATTACGGCGCTCCTGCGGCAAGTCACAGGCCGTCTGCCGCGGGCCGTACGCCGGGGTGGAGCGTGCAAGCGCGGACCGAGGAGGAGCTGAGGCGAAGCATAGTCGAAATCGGGCGCAGGCTCTACGCCCTCGGCTTTGTGCCGGCCACGGACGGCAATATCAGCGTCAGGCTGGGCGACGGTTCGATCCTGATAACTCCTTCCGGGGTCTCCAAAGGAGCGCTTATCCCCGACGGGCTGGCGAAGCTGGATCCGCGCGGCGGGGTGATAAGCGGCAAAAAACCGTCTTCCGAATACCGCCTGCACCTGTGCGTGTACGCTCAAAGGCCGGATGTGATGGCGGTGACGCACGCTCATCCGCCGCTGGCCACCGGCCTGGCCTGTTCAGGCGCGGCGCTGGATAAGCCTCTTACCTCCGAGATGGTCATCTCCCTGGGCAAAGTGCCGCTGGCCGGATACGCCACGCCCGGCACCGAGGAAGTGACCGGGTCCATAGCCGGACTGGTAAAAGAGCATGACGCCATAATGCTGGCCAACCACGGCGTAGTGACCTGCGGGCGGGACCTGGAAACGGCCTTCCAGCGCATGGAAACGGTAGAACAGGCCGCCAAAATAACCCTGGCGGCGGCGCTGGCCGGCGGCGGCCGGCTTATACCTCCGGATAAAGTGAAAGAGCTGGAAGAGATCCGCAGGCGGCTTGGACTGTAAAATGTTACAGGGGGGGGATGAACTGTGAATTTAATGCACACCACGGAAATACGGTCGCTGATAGAACTTCAGGCCAGGGATAAGGTCCTCGACGAGCTTGCCGGCAGGATTTCCGCCGTGCCGGAAGAGATCAGGGCGCTCAATGAGGCTTTTGAGGAAAAAAAGAGCACCATGAACGCCGCCAGGGAGACGCTGGTCAAGCTCCAGGTGGAGAAAAAAAACAAAGAACTGGCCATAGCCGAAAAGGACGAGGAGGTCCGCAAGCACCAGCGCGATCTGAACGCGATCAAGGACAACGCGGCCTTTAAAGCTTTACTGACGGAGATAGAAAGGGCCAAAAAGGACCAGGATGAGATAGAAACCGAAATTTTGGGATTGCTGGACGCCATAGACAAAGCCGCGGCCGAAGACAGGGAGCTTCAGCGGGCAGTTAAAAAAATGGAGGAAGAAAAAAATTCGCGGATCCTGGAACTGGAAGCGGAGAAAAAAGGCCATGAAACAAGCCTTGAGGCCGCCAGGAGCGCGCGCGCGGATTTTGCCGGCAAGATCGGCGAAGAGGTGATGGAAAAATACGAATTTATCAGGTCCAGGCGCAAAGGCCTGGCGATAGTGCGTGTGAAGGAAGACAAAACCGGGCACATTTCCTGCGGCGGCTGCAATATGGGGCTGACGGCGCAAAAAATAGTGGATATCAAGACGCCTCATGCCCTTGTTTTCTGCGACAGCTGCCAGCGGATGATCTACATGGATAAGACGGTGAACGGACAGGCTGTTAAGGCTGAAGGCTGAAGCTTTATTGGCCTTCGGACGATTTTGATCGCGGACGGAGGGTCGCCTCCCCATTCGCTTGCGAACGGGGGGGAGGAACTTCCGAACTCCATACGGCAAGGCGCCGGTCCAAAGCCCGCCCGCTTTTTCCGCGAGGAAAAAGGGCGGACCATAGGCCGGGGGTTCGGGGCCAGATCCCCGGGCCACGGAAAGTGCAACAGAAAACATACCGCCGGGGGCCGCAAGGCCTCAGGTAAGGGTGAAAAGGTGCGGTAAGAGCGCACCGTTTGCCGGGTGACCGGCAAAGCATTGCAAACCCCGCCCGGAGCAAGGCCAAACATGCGCTACGGACTGCCCGTCCCCCGCCCGAAAGGGTGGAAGCGCAGAGTGGGCCGCAACAGATAAATGATCCTCTCTATGCCGCGAGGCATAAAGACAGAATTCGGGGTACAGTCCGCGATCAAAAAAATTTGCTGCGGCGTCGGACGGATTTTAGGGTTCACGAACGGAGGTCACATGGATTCGTTGGCCAGGAAGATCCCGGAAATAAAGTTCTCTTCCGATGCGGAAGAGATCCCGTGGGACAAGGCCGTGGTCTGGACCATTATGCCGCGGGTGGGGCCCAGGGTCTATGAATGGCTGGACGCGGAGCAGATCCTGTATGTAAGCTGGACCAACGGCATCGTGTCCATTCTGCCGGCGCAGGGTTCCGTCCTCAGCGGCCGCTGCCAATGCCTGATCCTTCCCTCCGCGTTTATCTGGGTAGGCAAAGATGTAAGGACAGCATAACTCGGAAGGCACCTGGCGCCTTTTGGGTTACCCTATATGGACCCTGCTAAAATGCGAGCCAAAATCACGGTTGTCTCATAAATTTTTAAGGAAACGGCAGGTCTGTAAGTTCGCGGGCCTGCCGGGGGCATGGGGCTGCCGGGCACGCTATCGTCCACACCGTGGACGCGCTCCCGCCAGTGTAGCGTCTCGCAAATGGCTTTACTTTTGACTGGCCGAGTTTTGGAGCGGGTCGACTGAGCCGCCGTTAAACCCGGCTTCGGAGACTGCCGGACCAACAAGGAGCGAAGAGCGCGGCATAGCTGGGCTATGCAAGCGATTCGCGACGCGGTTGCAGCCCAAAAGCGGCCAGCCCCCTGGGGGAGGCTCATCTTTGGCCGGCTGTTTCGTTGCTCGTCCTCAACATACATGTAGTATGTCATCGTCCGAGCGCCTCACATCCGGCTCAAATCTGAGCCTTCAAGAGCAAAGCCATTTGCGAGACGCTACACTAGGTTCGGCGCTTGCGTAAGCCTCACCCTGCGCGACGGCCCGTCAGTCCCACACCCCCGTCATCCCGCTCCAGTTATTCACCTGCCGCTTGTTTTAATATTGAACATGTCCCCACCCTTAATCATGATACAGTACAATTAATCCGCCCGCCGGTTACTGCAATCTTATAACAAACACGCGAAAATTTTTGAGCTGAAATGCCCAGGTCCTCATAGGCTATTTGTCGCCGGTGGGGCGGGTACAACGACCCTTTGCAATATATGCGTCTCTGCCTATACTCTAAGTGTAGTTAAATCCGATAACCATTTAGGAGAGCTTGAAAATATTATGAAACTAAACAAGATGTTCGGTGTGTTGTTATTGACCGTTCTCTTTATCCCCAGGGGCGCGTTCGCTTCCGGCTCCTGCATTAATTATATCCTGGACCGGTTCAGCGCCATCTCCCAGTCGGATGTCACTAAAGTGGCCCAGAGCTGCTCCCGCAACTATGATGATGGTTGCGTCCGTGCCGTTTTGAGCCGTTTCAGTTCCTTTACGCTGGAAGAGGCTTGTGAGGTGGCGCGTGGCTGTTCCCGTAATGAAGGTGACGCCTGCGTCAGCTCCATATTGAACAAATTCAGCAGTTTTACATTGGCTCAAGCCGCGCAAACAGCGCATAGCTGCAAAGAAAACCACGGGCCGGCTTGTGTGAATTATATCCTGGGCAGATTCAGCTCGTATACCCTGTTGGAGGCCAATGAGGTGGCCCTGGGCTGCGCACATAATGACGGCGATGCCTGCATTATTTCCGTGTTGAGCAGGTTCAGCAGCTTTACCATGTCGGAGGCCGCACAGTGGGCTCAAGGATGCCAGTCTCTCCATCCCAGGGAACCGGTCGCCCTTGATCGGGGAATGTAACAACAGCGTGTGCGCCGTAAAAAATGCCCGCCCCCGGACCGGCGGGTATTTTTTATTTGTATAATAAGGAGACAAATCCACGCTGATCTCAGAGGTTTTTTATGGCAAAATTCAAGGTCAATCAGGAAACGCTTAAAAGGACGGCTGAACTGTGCCGTAAAAGAAAGATAGTCATTCCCACCTTCGCCCAGATGAAGGATCCGGCCCTGATCCCGGACAAGATAAAGAAGGGACTGCGGAACGTCGCGCTTCAGGACATAGATCCTCTTAATCTTTTCCGGATCAACTGGCATAACGACCACAAGACCGGGCTGTACGGCGGCGTCAATTATCTTGAACTTCCAGAGGCTCTCACCGGCGTGAAAGCCCGCGTCATAGGCGTGGTAGGCAAATATTTCCCCACCGGCGCGCACAAGGTCGGCGCGGCCTTCGGCTGCCTTGCGCCCCGCCTGGTGACTGGCGAATTCGACCCGACCACGCAGAAAGCCGTGTGGCCGTCCACCGGCAATTATTGCCGCGGCGGCGCTTTCGATTCCGCCTTGCTCGGCACGGCGGCCGTGGCCATCCTGCCTGAGGGCATGTCGAAGGAACGCTTTGCCTGGCTTAAATCCATAGGCGCCGAAGTGATCGCCACCCCCGGCACGGAATCCAATGTGAAAGAGATCTATGACAAGTGCTGGGAGATAAAAAAAACCCGCAAGGACTGCGTCGTTTTCAACCAGTTCGAGGAATTCGGCAACCCGGTCTGGCATTATCATGTCACCGCCGCCGCGATCGAAGAGGTCTTTAACGCGGTGAAGAAGCCCGGTTCGAGGCTCGCGGCCTACACTTCGGCCACCGGCTCCGCCGGGACCATCGCCGCCGGGGATTATCTTAAGAAGAAATTCCCAGGAATGAAGATAACCGCCTCCGAGGCCCTGCAGTGCCCCACCATCCTTATGAACGGCTTCGGCGAACACCGCATCGAGGGGATCGGCGACAAACATATCCCCTGGGTGCATAATGTCAGGAATACCGATCTGGTAACCGCCATAGACGACGAGGACTGCATGCGGCTCATCCGCCTGTTCAACGACCCCGCAGGTAAAAAAGTCCTGGCCGAGCAGGGCGTTAAGAAAGAGGTGTCGGACAGGCTGGGTCTCCTGGGCATCTCGGGCGTTTCCAACCTGCTCAGCGCCGTCAAAACCGCCAAATATTACGAGATGGATCCCAACGATATTATTTTTACGGTCTTCACCGACTCCATGGACCTGTACGGTTCCAGGCTGGCGGAGCTTGAAAAGGAGCACGGCCCTTACACCAGGGAGAACGCCCTTGTGGACCTTGAGCGCCGCTTAAGGGGTGCGGCCGCCTGCCACATGCGCGAGCTGAATTACTACGACCGCAAGGCCGTTCACAACCTTAAATATTTCACCTGGGTGGAGCAGCAGGGCCGCACTTCGGAGGACCTCCGCAGGCTCTGGGATCCCGCGTTCTGGGATGAAACCTTCTCGCTGGCGGCGGAGTGGGATAAATTAATAGAGCAGTTCAATAAACAAGTGGGGATCTTGTGACCTCTTTGTTATAGCGGGGGATCAGGTTATGTCCATAAAAGGCGTTTTTAAAGCGGAGTGCCCGTCCTGCAATGAGCGGTTCGACGCGGATTTTTGGACCGTGATCCGCGGCGACAGGGACGAGAACCTTAAAGAGGCGATCATGAGCGGCGAATTCGACCTGCTCATGTGCCCGTCCTGCTCCAATGTCTTCCCCTGCGAAGAGACTTTTATTTACATGGACCCCGAAAAGGAGCTGCTGGTATTCGTGATGCCGGAAAGCTACCTGAAGGAAAAGGAGAAATGGCTGGAAAAGATGCGGCTGGATTATGAGACGCTGAAAGGCTCCTGCGGAGAGGAAGGCCTTTTTGTGTTCGAACCTCAGTACTATTTCGGGGCCGCGCCGCTGGCCGAGCTGCTGCTGCGCGACCGCGACATGGAAGAGGAAACCGAGGTGATGCTTTTCATGGCCGGTCAGAAGGGATTTAAACACTCGAAGATCTCTTCCGGTTTCGCCCGGCGGCACGATCTGCCTTTTTTCCTGCCTTATGCGGGGCCCGCGCCGGACCGGGATTCCGCCCTGAAGGCCGCGCGCCGTCTCGCGGCCGACAACGACGCCCTGATACGGATCAAAAATCTGCTTAAGACGCTGGAAGAACTGGAAGGCCGGGAGCTGCCGTTCATAAGGCAAGCGGAAGCTAAAACAAACCGATGAAGATCCGGCCTTTGAACGATCTGCCGCTTATAGAGGAGACGGGGGCGCTTGCCGCCGCTTTCGGCCTGGAATGTTACGCCGTGGGCGGCTGCGTCCGCGACTGGTCCATGGGCCGCGCTTCGGCCGACATAGATTTCCTGCTCAGCGGCGACACGGTCCCGGTCGCCGAAGGGCTGGTTGAAAAACACGGCGGCGCGTTCACCCGCTTTGATAAATTCCTTACCACCAGGGTTTTTCTGAAAAACGGGCGAAGGGTGGACCTTGCCCGGTTCAGGCGGGAAACCTACGGCAAACCGGCGGCGCTCCCCGAGGTTTCCTCCGCCGGTTCGGTAGAGGAGGACCTTAAGCGGCGGGATTTCAGCGTTAACGCCCTGGCCCTGCCCGTCAGTCCGGACGGCGCCGGCCCAGTAGTGGACCCTTTTGGAGGGCTTGCCGATATAAAGGCCCGCCGCATAAGGATCCTGCACGCGGCCAGTTTTATCGACGATCCCACGAGGCTGTTCAGGGCGGCGCGTTTTGCCGGACGGTTCGACTGGCAGTTCGAGGAAGAGACGGAGGAACTGGCCGGGAAATGCGTGAAAGAGGCGCTGCCCGCCTTATTGTCCAGGGAGCGGATCCGCAATGAGTTCTTTAAATTCCTGGAAGAAAAAGACCCTACCGAAGCCTTTACCATCTTAAGGAACCTGGATGCGTACAGGTTCCTCAGCAAAGAATTTATCTGGCCCCCGAACGCCGCCGGGCTTGCCGGGACCATGCCGAGGCTCGCCGCGGTGGCGGCTTCCATGGGCCGGGCCGGGGCGCCTTTCCTGGAAAGTTTAAAACTGCCGGGCAAGACCATAGCCGCTATAAAACGGACGGTAGCCGGCGCCTACGGAAAAAATCTCTAAAAATTTCCGCGGCGAAAATTTTTATCCTCTCGGATCCGAAAAACCCGGTTAATCGGGTTTTTCGGATGCACGCGGGGTTTTGAAGGTCTTCAGGATGGTTTCTATGGAATAGGGTTTTGGGATGAATGGGTAGCCTTTGTCCTTGATCAGGGCTATGACGTCCTGGTCGTTCAGGGAGCCGGCGGTCAGGATCAGCGCCGCTTTCGGCGCCGCGTTCTTAAGATCGTTTATCAGCCCGGTCCCGTTCCTGTCGCTGAGGGTTATGTCGGTAAATACGATGCCGAAGTCCCGGTCTCCGTCCGAGAGGAGCTTGAGCGCTTCCGAGGCGGTCCCGGCTCCCGCCGGCTCATAACCGGTCTCTTTAAGCATCCTTACGGTGAGTTTTCTCAGCGTTTCGTCGTCTTCCACGACAAGCACCCTTTCTCCGCGGCCGGGCATGCCGCCGGGCGCCTCTCCTGGCGCCGCGATCGCCGTCGGAGCCACGGGCAGGTAGACGGTGAAAACGGCCCCCGTCCCCTCCTTCCTGCCGCTCGCCTCTATCCAGCCGTTGTGCTGCCTGACGATCCCATAGACGGTGGAAAGGCCCAGTCCGGCGCCTTTGCCTTTGGCTTTGGTGGTGAAAAAGGGCTCAAAAAGGCGGTCAAACGCGCTTTCCGGCACGCCGGCGCCGGAGTCGGTTACCGAGAACATTATAAATTCCCCTCCCGTTTTCGCGGGCTCCGGGCAGTTGTTGCGCGCGCCCGAAACGACCGCGTTCGCCGCGGAGATTTCGATCCGCCCGCCTCCGGGCATGGCGTCCCTGGCGTTAGCCAGCAGATTTATAAAGGCTTGCTCGAGCTGTTCGGCATCGCCCCAGATCGGCTTAAGGTCCGGAGCCGCGCGCACCTCCACGGTCAGCCCCTCCCCCGAGAGGCGTTTTGCCGTATCGGAGAGAAGGGCGGTCAGTTCGACGGGAGCTTTCCTGAGGACGCGTCCGCGGCTGAAGGCTATAAGTTGTTTTGTCAGCGCCGCCCCGCGCTGTTCCGACTTGCGGATCTCTTCGATGTCGGACCTGGCCGGGTCGCCGGAGGGCAGGGCTTTGAGAAGGAGCGTGGCGTAGCCCTCTATGGCGCCGAGGATATTGTTGAAATCGTGGGCTATTATTCCGGCCATGCGGCCCAGGGCTTCCATTTTCCCTGTCCGGCAGGCCCGGCGTTCCAGTTCCTTCCGTTCTTTTTCAGCGAGGAGGCGTCCGACGGCGAAAGACAGCCTGTCGGGGCGGTCCTTGTGTATATAATCGGCGGCGCCGGATCCCAGCAGCTCCGAGGCTGTTTCACCGGAAGCGGGGGCTGCGGCCAGGATCACCGGCGTTCCGGGGGAAAGCCGGGCGGCGAGTTCGACGACTTCTTTGCCGGTGAGCGAAGGCGGCGGGTAGTCGGAGAGAATTATATCGCAGCGCCGCTCCGCAAGCGTCCGTTCCAGTTCCGCCCGGTCGCGGGCGGTAAGGATCGACGGCTTAAAGCCGGCGGCTTTAAGCGTTCTTTCGGGAAACCCGCTGTCGTCCGGCACGGCGGTCATTACCAGAAGAGTGAAGTTTTCAGGCATGGTGTTCCTTGGGCCGCTGCTGTCCGTTCCGCGCCGAGGGCTCCCTGTGATCCCGCAGGAACCTGCGGCCGCCGGGTTAAAATCTCAGCATCGCCAGCATGGCGTCCACATCAAAAGGCTTGTAAATGAACTTGTAGCCTCTGTTCTGTATGGTATCTATGTGCACTTTATCGTCTATATATCCGCTCATCAGGATGACATCTATGTCCGGTTTGATCCCGCGGATGGCGTTGGCCAGGTCTACGCCGCTTTTATCAGGCATCACCACATCGGAAATAAGCGTGTCGAAATTACCTTTCTGCGAGTCGAAGATCTCCAGGGCTTTTTCGGCGCAGTCCGCTTCAAAGACCTCGTGGCCGTTCTTCCTCAAGGTCCTGGCCGCCAGGAGCCTGAGGTCTTCGTCGTCTTCGGCCAGGAGCACGCGCAAAGGCCTGGCGTTGCGCGGCTTTTCAGCCGGCGCGGCCTGAGTCCCTGGCGCGCCGGCCGCGTCCGCCGCCGGCAGGTAGACCTCGAAAGTCACCCCGGACTCGTCGCCCGCGACATCTATCCAGCCGTTATGCTGGCGCGCGATGCCGTAAGCTATCGCCAGGTTCATATCCCTGGACTTGAAATAAGGTTCGAAGATGCGGTTGATAAGCTCCTTTTTTACGGAGCAGGCCGTGTCTGTGAACCGCGCGCGGACAAAAGACCGGGTTTGAAGCGCCCCGCCTGCCCCGCGGGTAAAAAGATCGTCCAGCGTAAGGCGTTCGGTCTTAACGGAGATGGTCCTTTTAACGCCTTTCGGCGGTTCGGTATGTATAAGCATCCCCATAAAAAGGTTGTTCAATTGGGCGGGATCGCCCATGATGCTGGGGATATCATTGCCGAACTCGGTGTTTATTTTTATATTTTCGCCCAGGAGTTTGTTTATTATCTGCATCGACTCCCCTATTATATTGTTAAGGTCGGTCGGTTTCAGGTCCATGAGCTGGCGCTGGCTGAGGGTAAGGAGATGCCGGGTCAGGTCCGAAGCGGTGGAGATCGCTTTCTGGATGGCCGCTCCGTCCTCCGCGGCGGCTTCGCTTTTGTCGAGGTGTCCGCGCAGCATGTAAAAAGCGGAACTGATGACGCTCAGGATATTGTTGAATTCATGCGCCAGGCCGCCGGCCAGCCGTCCGAGGGCTTCCATTTTCCCGGACTGGAACAGCCGGGTTTCCATGCTCTTTTGCGCGGAGAGGTCCTTGATCACATGAATAAAACCGGTCACCGCGCCGTGGTCGTCCATGACCGGAAAGCTGGAGGCTTCCGCGGGCATGCCCGGTAAGGCGTCGGCAAGCTCCGCGGTATAGGCGTACCCGTCGGCCCTGGACAGCGCGCAGGGGCAGTTCGCGGGCGGCGCTTTGGCCCTGTGCAATAAGGAATAGCATTTGCGCCCTAGGGCTTCTTTCCTGGACAGGCCTAGTATCAAAAGAGCCTTTCGGTTGGCGTTAAGGATATTGTAGTCGCGGTCTATCAGCAGCGTCATGTCGGGCAGCGCATCCAGGATCCGGTCGGCGTTTTTGGAGGCGTCGGACAGGGTCCTGCGGAAAAAAAGATATGTAAATCCGGACGCCGCAGCGCCGGATAAAAAAACTATCGCCGAAATTTCAGTCGAAAGCGGATTCATGACCCTGATATGATTTTAGATTACTTTGACCCTGAACGCAATCCGCTTCCCAAAAGATCGGCAATTCCGCAAACGGCCGTGGAATCGCTGCGGGACAGGCCGCGCCCGCGCCCTTGCCTGGGGGGGGGATTAATATATAATATAACCCACGAGGTGGAAAGCGGCTATGGCGAAGATACTTGTTATAGATGACGACGGGATAGTGCGCGACGCGCTTTCGGTCTTTCTGACGCGCGCGGGCCACGAGGTCTTGACCTCCGTGGACGGAGCCAACGGCCTGCTTGTATTCAAGAACGCCGCGCCGGACCTTGTCCTGTTGGACCGGGACCTGCCGGTCATGAGCGGTTCCGAGGTCCTGGCCGGGATAAGGAAAACCGGATCCAGGGCAAAAGTCGTTATCCTGACGGGTTTCGACGACTCCGGGGACGCGGAGCGGTATCTTAAAGCCGGCGCGACTTCTTTTCTTTCCAAAGGAGACGGTTTATCCAATGTGATCTCGGAAATAGAAAAATTGCTCGGTCCGGATCCCCGGCAGGCGGGCCGGCAGGTTTTCCAGAGTCCTTCCGCCGGGGCCGCCTCCGGCGGCCCGGCCGTACGGGGCGGGAAGGTCCTTGTGGCGGACGACGACGCGAACATCCGCGAAGTGCTCTGCCGCTTTTTGTCTTCGGAAGGTTATACCGCCGTTCCCGCTTTCGACGGCGCGGACGCCCTGGCCGTCGTGGAGAAAGAAAATCCGGATATCGTGCTTCTTGATATAAGTATGCCGGTCAAGAGCGGAGTCGAGGTGCTGCAAGAGCTTGCCAGGAGCAGGCCGGAGATAGGCGTGGTCATGATCACCGGCAATGAAGATGAAGAGCTGGCCCGCGCCTGCCTGAAGAACGGCGCTTTTGACTATCTTTCCAAACCGATCAGCCTTGTTTTCCTGGGCACCATTCTCCGGGCCCGTATGTTGGTCCAGAAAAATAATAATTAAAAATTTTTGCTGCAAAAATTTTTACCATACCCCGCTCTTTAAGGCGGGGTTGCCTTGCAGTAAGAGGGAGTTTGAGGGAGAAATAAATTTCTCCCTCAGAAGATCCAGTCGCCTTTGGTTTTTTCTTCCCCCAGACAGGCGGAGATTTTCTTCCGGTAGTCCTCATCAAGGGGAGCGGTAAGGTCCTTCTGCAGCCTGGTCAGCTGTTTTATCGCTTCCCGCCGGACTTCCAGGTCGGCGTCGCCGTATAATTCAAAAAGGATATCCAGCGTCGCCGGGGCGCCTATCGCCGCCAGCGCCCCTATAATGCTGGCCCGGTTCAGCGGGTTCGCGTCCCTGGAGAGGGCGTACAGGAACTTTATGGCCGCTTCCGGCGAGGTTTCATAAAGATCCGTAGCCCGGCCCGCGATCCTTCCCCATGCCGCCTCTCTCTCCGGGGGGGTGATGCCCACTAGCATCTCCAGGATCTTTTTTTCCTGGGCGCCGGCGTTATCCGGCTCCGGGCCGGCCGCGGCCGGAGGGGCGGCGGAAGGCGTCGTCGCCGGGGCGGGAGCGGCGAAGGCCGGGGGCGGGGGCGGAATTGTCCCGGCTTCCCGGGTCCGGTCGGCTGCGAGTTCGGCGGCGCGCCGTTTTGCCGCGAGCTCCTCAAGGATCTTCGCTTCCTCTTCGGCTTTTAATTTCTCAAGTTCCAGGTGAATGCGCTGTTCTTTCGCTTTCCTCAGCGCGGACAGCTCTTCGTCCTGTTTTCCCAGACCTTTCCAGGTCTCCAGTTCTTTGTAGATTTCCGTCCTTCTTACTTCTCCGTCCACCAGAGCTTTTTGCAGGGTTTCTATCCTCAGTAAAAGATTTTTTTCCTGTTTTTGCTGGAGATAGATGAGGATGACAAGCGCCGCAGACAATATAAGCGCCGCCGCTATCGCGGCGAAATAGGCGGTATTGTCCCGGCCCGCTGCGGGAGACGGGGCGCGCGCCGTTTGTTTAAGGACCGGCGGTTCCTGCGGCTGCGCGGCTGCCGGCGGCCGCAGGGGGGCCGCCGGAGCGGTCTGCCGCTGTTGCGGCGCCGGTTCGGGGTTTTGGAGCTTTATCGCCTGCCGGCGGGGGCGGCGGGCCGCGGGGGCCGGCTCCGCATTTTGCGCGTCCGCGGCCGCCTCGGGTCCGGCGGCAGGCGCTTTTCTTTTTCCCGCCGCGCCCGATTCCTGCATCGAACTGTACAAAAGTTCGACCTCCGGATTGGAGGGGAAATCCCTGCGGGCCTCCCTTACCAGGGCGCGCGCTTTCTTATAATCGCCCCGTTCATACCCGCCGTTTATGGCCCTCAGCATGACTTTAAGCAGCAGCCGTTTCGCTTTTTCATCGGAGCCGTTCAGTTTCAGGGCCTCCCGGAGCCTGGAGACCGCCTCCTCGTCTTTCCCTTTGAGGTAGGCCTGGACGCCCGCCTGATAAGGCGTAAGGTCCTCCCGGGCGCCGGCTTCCTCCCCGGGCATGCCCGGCATCTCCGGCATTTCTCCTATCTCGGGTACGGAGGTGGTCGTTTCTCCGGAGACCAGCTCGCGCGGCTCGGCTTGCTGCGCCGCGGCCGCGCCGGCTATAAGATAGAGCGCCAGCGCATAGGCGGCTATACGGTATTTTGCGGCGTAGAGCATCGTTGAAATTCCTCCGGTCGGATAAATTAAAAACGTCCGTTCGCGGCCCGCGGCAGCGGACGGCTTTTAGTCTGTTCCAGTTATGTCCTGGACCCTTTTGTAAAGCATGGCGGCTTCGCGGTTATCGGGGTCCATTTCCACCGCTTTCCCGAGCAGTTTCATCGCCTCGGTATAGTCGCCTTTTTCCATGAAAAGATGCGCCTTGCACATTGTCGCTATGCTTTGCGCCAGTAAATTGTCGCGCAGCATGGGGAGGGAATCGTTCAATGTCTCCAGCGCTTTGCGGTACTTTTTGGCAAGGTACAGCCCTTTTGCCTCGGTAAGCCGCGTTTGGGCCTGCGCGGCGGCTTCGGCCTGCTTCGCTTCGGCCTGCGCTTTTTTTTCGGCCGCCCGCTGCGCGATCTGCGCGGCCGCCTGGCTCCGCTGGATCTCCACGGCTAAAATGGGCGCGTCGGGGTCCGACCCGTTCAGCTCAAGGATGCGCTGTATGGTCTTTTCGCATTCCGCGTAGTTGCCGGCTTTCAGCCAGGCCCGCGCTTCCTGTTTCAGGTCTTTCAGGACCTCCGCTTTTTTCTTTTTCTCGGCGAAAAGAGGCAGAACATCGTAACGCATGGTGAGCCCGAACCGGTGCAGGGTCTCCAGTTCATGAAAAGCGACCGCGTAATCGAACGAGACGGGGCCGGCCCTGACGCTGAAGCCAAGGGTGTATTCCTTCCGGTCGGCTCCCAGCCGCACCAGGAAGGGCGCTTCGTCGGAGAGAGGTTGCAGTTCCAGGCCGAAACCTGGACGGATCACGCGGCGGCCGCCGGGAGGGAGGCTTATGACCACATCCGGGCAAAGCAGGAAAGTGCGGTGCGCCGACAGGCTGTAGGCGGCGCCGGCCCTGTAGGAAACAGGGAACACCTCCGTTTTCTCCATAAGTTTTACGCGGGGCGGCAGGAGGTTCAGGACCGAAAGTCCAAGGGTGAGGTCCGGCGACGGTTTTGCCTGTAGTCCGAGGTCTATTCCAAAACCCGTGTCCGAAAATTCCGCCATGGATTGCCGTACCGCTTTCACGGTGACCCCGGCGGCCAGGTTATTGGAGAGATGCTGGGCGTAGGAAAGTAAAAAGGCGTAATCCTGTTCCTCAAAGCTTCCCGCCGATCCGCCCAAAGCGTCGGTTCTTTCCGCTGAACCGGAGCCCAGGCGCAGAAGGCTGAATCCCATGCTGTCGTACACGGAAAGGGGGTAGGAGACGGAGAGCGCCTGATATTGCCCGGAAGCTATAAGAGGGGCGACCATCAGGACCACTTCGCCCGCGGTGTTGGCGGCTATTCCGGCTGGGTTGGCGTAGGGCGCCGCGGCGCCCGTTAGCGCGGTGGAGGCGTTCGCAAGACCGGCATCCCTGACCCCGGCGGAAAACGCCGTAAGCCATTCGCCGGGAAGTCCCGCGTCGGCCGGCCTGGCGCGGAACGGCACGGCCGCGGCCCAGGCCGCGCAGGTCAAAGAACATAAAAGCAGGCATAACCCCGCCGCCCGCTTTCGGGGCGCCGGGGCCTTACGGGGCCGGGCGGCGGGACGGCGGGGCGTCATTTGAGCACCCCGATGCGGCGGATTTCCTTTTGTCTGCCCGCGGCGGATTCGGCGGTTATCTCCGCCAGGTACATGCCGTTGGCCACAATTCTCCCCGCGCCGTTCTTCCCGTCCCAGACGAGTTCGTTGGACTGTCCGGAGGCGCCTCCCTTTCCGCAGCCCGGAGTCGCAAAGGGGCAGTCCAGCACGCGCACCAGGTCTCCCAGCAGGGTGTAGATCCGTATTCCGACGGAGGAATCAGCGGTCAGCGCGTAGCGGATACGGGTCGTTTCTTTGCCGGCGCTGAACGGATTGGGAAAATTTGTTATCCCCGAGAGCGCCTTTGAGGGGACCACGGCGGCTATAACGCTGAAAACCGATAAGCCGTTCACCGACATGCTGACCTGTTTTTTTTCAGGGACTACCGTTTGCAGCAGGGGGATCTCCCAGCGGCCCGCGGTTTCGTCCAGCCGGGCCAGTTTCAGATGCTCTATGTCCGCCAAAGCCGGGTCAAGGCTCTGCGCCTGCGCCGCTTCGGGGCAGGTGAACGAGATCCTGGCCTGCGCGCCGGCGGACGGCAGTACGCTTTCGGCCGCGTCCTTCAGCAGCACTTCCCAAAAGGGATAGGCAAGCACCTTGATGAGGCGGTTGCTTCCGGCGTCCCGGCCGGCCTGTTCCAGCAGGCTTCCCGGAGAACTTACGGCATTCCTGAAGGCGAGGTATCCGCCCGGAGGCATCCCGGAAAGTATTTCGGCCATAAGAAGCCCGTCCGGGCTTTTGGCTTTCAGCCTCGAGATGATAAAACCCCCCGGAGAAGCGGAGGTTTTTTTTAAGTATTGGTCTTCGGCGGTCACCGTCCAGAAATATTCTGTGTCCTGCAGAAGCGAGTTCAGGGGGGGAGTGTAGTCCGTCGCGGTGAGGCCGGAGATAACGGTTCCGCCGGCCGGTCCCGCCGTGGTGGAATACCGCAGCTGGTATGTTACCGCGCCCCCCTCCGGATCCTTCGCCGGTTCCCAGGCGAATTTAAGGTCGAAGATGGAGGGGAAGGTGTCCGCGGCCGGTTTTATAAGGGCGAATTCCCCGGGGGGAAGCGAATTGACGATCGCGAAAACAGGCGAGACCGCTTCGCCCGTCATCCGGGGCGCTCCGGAATCCGCAGCCGTGATCTTGAGCCGGTAGGTGTACCGGTTGGCGAAGGTTTTTGTGTCCAGGAGATAACTGGTTTGGGTAAGACCGCCGGCCAGGAGCGAATAACCGGTCCCGGAGTCCGCCGAGATATAAACACCGTAGGTATGCGTGTCGGTGGAGTTCATGTCCGAAACTTCCCAGGAAACGGTCATACTGCCGGAGACCTCTTCCCCCTGCGCCGGAGCGGATGAGAACCGGACCGAGGGCGGATTGTTGGTGTTGCCCAGGGCGAAGTCGGAATCCGAGGCGTCGCCCGAAGAAAGTCCCCGCTGGTCCGTCCCCTCTACTTTTATCCGGTAATGGGAACCGTTGGCCAGATAGGCGGAATCCCAGGAGTAAGAAGTCGCGCCGGGGGCAAGATCGCTGGCTATCAGTATGGAGTAATGCGCGCCGGAGTCGGAGGAAATAAAGATGCTCTTGGTGATGGAATCACCTATATTGGCGTCCGACTGCGCCCAGGCTATGACCGTGGTCCCGAGTATAAGTTCGCCTCCGTTCGGGGCCGTAAGGGTGATGGTGGGCGAAGAGTCGGTAAGGGCGAACGGGCTTGTGGAGGAAAGCGCCGAAAGGTTCCCCAATTCATCACGGGTTTTGACGGCGAAATAGTAGGTGGTCGCGTATGACAGGCCTGATACGGTCGTTTGGACGGTTTCGCCCGGCGCGGCGCTGAACACGCCCGATCTTTCATCGGCTTGCGCGTCCGTCCAGGCCGTTCCGGTCAGGACCGGTCCCTGTGAAGAGAAGCGTATTATATAGGCGCCGCCGTCCACCCGGCCTTTATCGTCGCCCGGAAAGGTCCAGGTCAGCAGGATGGAATTTATGTCCGCGCCGTAGGCCGCGGTCATGGATGAGACGGCGAGGGGCGGCGTGGTGGTGTCCACCGTTACGCTGTAGGCGCCCGACCAGTAGCCGTAGAGCCCCGCCGGATCCTTGGCCCTGACCCGCCAGTACCAGATCCCTTCCGGGAGTATCGTCCCAGTGGAGAAAGAAACATCCGCCGTTCCGGCGGCGATATTCTCCTCGTTTATTTCCGGCGAAAAAAAACCGGGGTCGGCGTCCACCTGCAGCTGGTAGAGAAGGGGGCCGTCCAGGTCCGGATCGGAGGTTTTATCCCAGGTGAACGGCGGCGTGGAGTCATTGGTCCTGCCGCCGTCGGCCGGAGAAACAAGCGCGGGAATGTGCGGCGCGCGGTCGTAGGCCAGGGTTATCAGGTTTAACTCGGGCCTGCCCGGAGGATCGGTGGAAAAGAAGTCGGCTTTTATTTTGAGGTACCGCCTGTTGCCGTGGCCGGGCCAGATGGCCTGGGCCGCGGCCGTGGTGTAAAAGGTTCCGGCCGTCCCGTCGGGACCGCTGAAAGAATTGTAGGTGACCGTGTCGGAAGAAGAGGCCAGCTGGAAATAAACCCCGGCGCCGTCCGGCGCGAGGCCGAACACGGGTGTGAGCCTGTCCCAGGTCATCGGCCCAGTGGACGCCTGTCCCTGCCAGGCATCCAGCGTCCCCGAGGTCCAGGACCCGGTGGAAAGGAAGGTGAAGGTCCACAGGGCGTTAACGACCGGGGAGGGCGTGCCGCCGTTATCTCCTCCGAAAATGAGCGCTTTCCGGCCGTACGGATCGTAGGCGAGTCCGTGTCCGTACCGTCCGCCCGGCTCATTAGGCAGCGCCTCGTGATGCCTGGACCAGGCGGGTCCGGTGAAATTATAGTACCAGAGGTCTCCGGCTCTCGCGGAGGCTGCCGTCAGTCCGCCGTACTGGAAAACATGGCCGTTCACCGGGTCATAAGCCATAGCCCCCTGTTTGCGGGCCTCCGGGCTGCCGCCGGGGTTTTCTTCAGTCCAGACGCGGGCGGCGACATCAAAAACCCAGGTATCGTCCATGACCCTTGCTCCGTCGTAGTTCTCCCCGCCGAAAAGCACCATTTTTTTATGGATCCTGTCATAAGCCATCGACGCGCCGCGCCGGTGGGGCGGGGAAGGGTTCAAAACCAGGCTTGTCCAGGTGGAGGCCGCTGCATCATAGATCCAGGTGGTGGTGTCGGCCGAGCCTCCGAACAGAACGGCCTCGCTCCGGTCCGTGTCATAAGCCATGGCGGCCAGATCGAGCGCCGGGGGCCAGGGTTCCGTGACGGGGATGCTGGTCCAGGTATCCCCTGTGATCGAGTATTTCCAGGCCTCGTTGCCGGGGACTCCGGAGCCGCCGAACATCAGGAATTTATCGCCTATCCAGATCAGGTTGTGCCCGTGGCGGGCAGCGGGCGGCCCGGCCGGGTTTTGCCGGGTCCAGCCGCCGGCGGCGTCGAAAAGCCAGGTATCGTTAAGGTCGGCTCCCTGCGAGTCCTGTCCTCCGAATACCAGGGCCTTGTTCCTTGTTTCGTCAAAGGCGAAACCAAGCTGCCAGCGGGCCGGTATGGCGGCCTGCGTGCCTCCGCCCCAGGCTTTTATAAGGGTCAGCGTGCTC
Organism: Elusimicrobiales bacterium; assembly: GCA_041665305.1. Taxonomy (GTDB): domain Bacteria; phylum Elusimicrobiota; class Elusimicrobia; order Elusimicrobiales; family UBA9959; genus YA12-FULL-51-18. The sequence continues at coordinate 33,174 of JBAYJD010000012.1, read as the reverse complement.
CCGGTCAGTTCCAGGGATTCTTTCGTGCCGGCGGCGAAACCGTCGGCTGAAATGTTAAGGCTGCTTCCGGCGTAAAGGGCCGCGCGCGGCAAAATGAGACAAAGGACCGCCCCGAACAGAGTAAGGGCCCCATTTTTTGTCAGGAGTCGGTTCATATGCTCCGCTTCGGTCCGAATTCAAGTCTTCATCCCAGGATCTCGCGCAGCTTCTCCAAGAGCAGCGAAATGGGGAAAGGTTTCTCCAGGTACGCGGCCACATTGATGCCTTCCTGGATATCCAGCAGCTCTTTGAAATTACCTTTTCCGGTTATGATTATCACCGGTATGGAGGCGGTTTTGGGGTCTTTTTTTAACGCGATGTTGACCGAATGGCCGTCCATCTTGGGCATCATGATATCCATGATGATCGCGTCCGGGGTCTGGGCTTTTATTTTTTCCAGGGCTTCCAGGCCGTTGAACGCCTCCCGGGTGAGGTAGCCGTTCTTTTTCATGGCCGTCGTGAGGACGAAAACTATGTCGGGTTCATCGTCCACAATAAGTATGTTTTTCCCCGTGTTTCCGGCTTCCATGTTCATCCCTCCCTGGAGCCTGTCCGAATAATACAATTTTGGCTGCAATTTCCGTTTTTTGCCCGCGCCGTCACGCCGCCTGTTTTCTCTGAATTGTGTTTCGCGCCCGGCTTCAAAATCGTAAAATGCGCCTTGAAAGCCATTACTCGGCCGGGCTCATGGGGGCCTGGCGCCTGGGCAGGGTCAGATTCATCCTGCTGCCGTTTCCCGGGGCGCTTTCAACCCGGATCGTTCCGCCGTGCATATCTACGATGGCCTTCACTATGGACAAGCCTATCCCGGCGCCGCCCGTTTCGCGCGTGCTTGAGCCGTCTATCTGGTAAAATCTGTCGAAGATCTTGTCCCGGTATTCCGGGGCGATCCCGCAGCCGGTGTCCCAGACGCAAAGCTCCACCGAGTCGCCGGAGTCGGCAAGCGTTATCCCCACCCGGCCTTCGCGGGGGGTGAATTTTATCGCGTTGCCGAGCAGGTTTATAAGGACCTGTTCGATGTGTTCCGGATCGGCCTCTATCAGGGCGCTGGCCGCGGAGCTGGAAACGGGTTCGGCCGAGATATTCCGCTGCTTGAACAGGGGATCCAGGTCGGCGATGGTCTTTTGCGCCAGAGCGGCAAGGTCCATGCTCTTGAAAACCGGGATGAAGGTCGCCTTTTCTATGCGCGAAAAATTGAGGATGTTCGCGACCATGCCCCTCAGGCGGGCGAGGTTGTTCTGTATCACCTCGACCAGTTTTTTTGAGGTCGGGTCCGTGATCTCCGGGACGCTCTGAAGCAGCAGGTCCATAGCGCCGCCTATGGAAAAAAGCGGGGTCCTCAGTTCGTGGGAGACATTTGAAACGAACTCGGATTTCAGCTTGTCCAGTTCTTCGTACGCCGTAATGTCGTGTTTCAGCCTCGCCGTTTCCAGGCGGTGGGAATAATGCCCCACGCACCTGAAGGCCATGGCGGTCAGTTCGTCCAGGTCGAAGGGTTTGGAGATATAGTCGCACGCTCCCAGGCGCATGCAGGCCACCGCCCCTTCCACCGTGCCTGCGCCGGTAAAAATGTTCACGCAGGTAGAAGGGTGGTTTTGTTTGACATGTTTCAGGAGTTCCTGGCCGCTCATTCCCGGCATGGTGAGGTCGGTGAAAACCACGCTGAAGTCGCTTTGCCTGAGCGTGTCCACGGCCTGCGCGCCGTTTTGCGCCGTCACTATTTCAAAACCCTCCCTGGTCAGGTTCCTGTTGCAGATATCAAGTATGCACTGGTCGTCGTCCACAACAAGGATCTTTTTCGGGTTCGACGGTTGAACGGTCATCTTAGTTCTCCGTACCGGAACTTCTGAGGCGGCGCGCCGGCAGCCCGCCGCCACCATTGAATATAACTTCCCCAATTAAAGTATAACCCGCGATACTAAAGTAAAACTCAGATAAAGCTCAAGGAAGGTTCAAGCGCGGGGCGCAGGCGACGGCATAGACCGGGCATGGACATGGTTTACTCGAATTTATAACCGTGGCCGGTAACGCTCACGATATGCGCGGCGATCTTGCGCCCCAGTTTCTTCCTGAGGGAGGAAATGTGCACTTCCACCGTGTGAGGGTCATTATAGCTTGCCGGGTCGTAGCTCCAGACCGTTTCAAGCATGTAGGGGACGCTTAAGACCCTGCCCCGCTTTTCCAGAAGCAGGGTCAGAAGGTCGAATTCCTTGCGGGTCAGGTTCACGGTCTTGTTCTCAAGGCGGGCGGAGCGGGCCGCCGGGTCTATCATAAGCCCCAGCTTGTTGATCCCGGCGGAGTTGTTTTTCCCGCAGGCCGTATATCTTCTCATCACGGCGTTGATCTTCGCCGCGAGGACGGGGAAAGAGAAAGGCTTTATCAGATAATCGTCGGCGCCCATGTCGTAACCGGAGACGATCTCGTCCTCCCCGGTTTTACTGCCTGAGATGATTATGACCGGTATCGGCGCCGCCTTATCGTTCTTAACGGCCTTGCAGAGCTCCAGCCCGGTCAGGCCCGGCATATCCACATCCGTAACTATCACATCCGGCCTGGACTCTCTGGCGAGCATCAGCGCCTCGGAGCCGTTGTCGGTGAAAACCACCGTGAAACCGAGGTTTTCAAGATACCGGCGCATGACTTCCAGCATCTGGCGGTCGTCGTCTATAAGCAGAACTTTTTTCGCCATAATTCATTGTCCGCCGCGCGCGGAGTTCCGTCCCTAAAATTTTTGATCAATTCCGCGTCCCCTGCCGCGCGCTCGGCCTCCTTGCCCGCCCCGCGCTCCGTACCGGAATTTCCGGCCGGGCCGGCCCGCCTGCCCCGGCGCCGTATGTTTGGAGGCGGCTGGTGATGGCCGCCGCCCGTTTTACGGCGTTCAGGATCTGTTCGATCTCCGGTTTCACCGGATTCCCTGTTTTAAGGGTCTCCATTATAAGCGTGGCGTAGCCGGTGATCGCGGACAGTATGTTGTTGAAATCGTGGGCCGCGGGCTGCGCCACCAGGTTTACGGCCTCTATGGCCTTTACCCTGATCAGTTCCGCTTCCATTTCTTTTCGGTCGGTGATGTCCCGGGCGATGGCCAGCAGGCCGGTTATTTCCCCGTTGGCGTTCTTAAGCGGGGTTTTCATCACATTCATGAACCGGCGGCCCTGAGGGGTGTTCCGGAGGTTGTCCACGAAAAGCGTTTCGCCTTTGGCCAGCACCAGCTTGTCCTGCGCCAGCACCTCGTCCGGGGCGCCTTCAGGAAAAAGATCCGCGTCGGTTTTTCCGATCATCCGTTCCGGAGCTGTGCCGAAAAGTTCGGCGCAGGTTTTGTTGGCTTTAACATAACGCCCGCGGGTGTTCTTGATGAAAATAGCGTCTTTGGCCGTGTCGAACAAGGTCTGGAGCGTTTTTTCGTTCTCCTCCGCCCTGCTTCTAAGCTGGTCGCGTTCCGTCACGTCGCGGATGACCCCGGACAGCATAAGGGGCTTGCCGTTCTGCATTATCACGCAGCTTTTCTGTTCGGCGTGGAAATATCCGCCGCCTTTTTTCTTGATCCTGTAGCAGATCATGGGCAGGGGGACGCCGGTCCTGATGGCGTTTTCAAAAGCCTGCTGCAGATAGTACCTGTCGTCCGGATGGCAGAATTCCCTGATGTGGCGCCCTATCATCTCTCCGGGGGTATAGCCGTACTGGCAGATCTGGCGGCTTACAAAGGTTATGCGCGCCTCCGGGTTGGCGGCGTAGGTGATGTCCTGCGAGGCGTTGATTATGGTGCGGTATTTTTCTTCGCTGCCCTTCAGCCGGTCATCGGCCAGCTTGCGCTGTTCCTCTATGCCCAGGGCTTTGGCCAGGATCGTCAGGATCCTGATCTCGTCCGTCGTGATCTCCCTGTTCGTCCGGAATACCGCGCAAAGCGAGCCGGTCGTCCTGCCTTTCACCTTGACCGGATAGCCTATATAGGCTTTGAGGCCGTATTTCCTTACATTGGGATCGCTGACGGCGTAGGCGGAGTTGTCCAGGTCTTTTACTATGAAAGCGCCGTCTTTCATGTGCGAGAGCATGTCGAAACAAAGATGGCCTTTTGCCGTATCCCTCCGGGGCATGTCGGGAGGCGCCTGCCAGGAGCTTATCGTGTGAAGGGAATCCCCCTCCAGGCGGTTGTACAGGACGCAGGAACTGTCCAGGATCTCGCCCGCGGTCCTGGTTATGATATCGATGTTCCTGTCCGCGACAAGCCCGAATTTCAAAAAACACCTGGTCAATTTTAAAAGCGCGGAATCCATCTGCCGGGGCCCGGCCGCAGTTTTCTCACGGCGCGCGGACCTTCGCGCGCGCGGCGCGCGGGCGCCGGATCCGGCAGGTCCGTTTTTGATGGGTTTCTTTTTCATTTTTCCTAACCTCGGCCTATTATATAAAATATGCGGCGCAGAATCGTAAGCCGGAAAGCATACGCGGCCGAAGACGGACGCGGGGCGTGGATAAAACCCCGTGCCGGGCGCGATAAAATGTCGTTTTACGACATTTTATTCGAATTTGTAGCCGTGGCCGGAAACGGCCTTCAGGCGCGAGGCAAGTTTGGGGCCGAGCTTTTTTCGGAGATTGTAGACATGAACCTCGACCGTGTGAGGGTCATTGTATCTGGCGGGGTCGTAACCCCAGACCGTCTCCAGCAGCTGGTCGAGACTGACCACCCGGCCGGATCTTGACACCAAAATGGAGAAAAGGTCCAGCTCTTTGGAGGTGAGTTTTACCTGTTTGCCGGAGATTTTAAGGACACGGCCGCCCATGTCCAGCTCAAAGCCGGCTTTTTTGATCGTAACGGGGGCTGGAGGGGTGCGCGGTTTTGCGCGCCGGAGAACGGCTTTGACCTTGGCCAGCAGCACCGGATAAGAAAAGGGCTTGATGATATAATCATCGGCGCCGGTGTCGTAGCCTGAAACCAGGTCGCGCTCGGTTATTTTTTTGCCGGACATCATTATGACGGGGATGTCGGTCGTGGCGCGGTTCCCCTTGACTTTTCTACAGAAGGCGAAACCATCCATCCCCGGCATTTCGGCATCGGTTATGACGATGTCGGGGCCGGCCGCCCCGAGCACGGACAGGCCCTCTTTGCCGTTGCGTGCGGTCAGGACCGAAAATCCGTGGCCGGCCAGGTACTTGGCGAGAATGTCCAATACTGTGTCGTCGTCGTCGATTATCAGCGCTTTTTTCTGCATGTTGTTCAGATCTTGGAAGATATTCCGCTGCGTCCATTATATAACAAACAGGCGGTACGGGTAAAAAAAGCGCCCCGCCGGTTTTCATTGGTCTTACAAGGTGTCTTATACTGTGCCTGACATGGTGCGCCCGGCGGGGCTTTAAAAAGGCCAGCGCTGCAGATGCTAAGCATACAGTCGTTAAAGACTTTTTGCTTTGGGGGTTGGGTTAGGGGGGCGCACCGTGCAGCGCTGGATATCCGTAAATTTTGAAAGAGCGTGGTTTCGTTACCCATATAGTATAGTAATTGTCGTTCAAGAATCGTTCAAGATGCGCTCAAATGAAATTCAAGATGATTTCGCAATAAACCGGCGCGTGATTATCCGCCGGAGCCGCCGCACGCGGGGCGCGGAAAAAAGTAAAGGCGGCTCATCGCCGGTCGGCGCCGTGTCGGACGCCGTCGGTCCAGGCCGTGAACTCGTCCCATTGCGAATCTTTAGAAAGGGCGAGATCTCCGTATTTGGTATATTCTGATTTCAGGTCCACGGCCCAGGCGGGCCTTCTTGTGGCATTGATGGACAGGCCTCCGACCTGGGAGTAGTCGTACTTGTTGGTGTAGTGCAGGCTATGGAGGCCGATGGAATTCAGGACCAGGCGGTTTTTTATGAAATCCATCAGTTGTCCGGCGGCTTGGCGGGTCTCGGGCGAGCCCGCGGCGCCGCCGACGAGCCGGACAAAGTCATAGAGGTCCGCGTACGGCGACCCTGTTATAGCGTCTCCGCGCGGGTCGTCAAAGCGTATAACCTTGTCTATGGCCGTGATTACGGCCGCGCTCTCGTTGTTGCGCATGACCGCGCCGGTGAAGGCGTCCAGGCGGGCCGGCAGTTCGCTGAAGGCCGACGGGCGGACCACGGAGAGGGTGGCAGGCATGACGCCCAGGGGGAAAACCTGGCCGTCCATGACCCGGCTGTCGGAATAAAATCCGCGGAACCAGCCGGTAATAAAGTCGCCGAACTGTTCGTCGGTGAAGGAGGGGTTCTTGTTCATAAAGTCCAGCAAGGCCTCGTAGTCGAAGCCCGTCACCGTCAGAGAGGCTTCCGACCCCGCGATCAGGCCCGCGTAATCCTTCATTTCGTAGAGCACTTCGGCCATCTGCATCAGGCAGGCGTTCATCATCAGGATGTCGACATGTCCGGCCAGGCGCATCATTTCGCGCAGCTCGGAGGTGCGTATGTAGTGTTGTTGTTCTTCGTCGTTGAAGATCCCCCTGCCTTTTTTTACGGGAGCGCCGAAAATCTCGTCGTTGGAACGGTCTATCCAGCCGGAGCCGTGGCCCCAGAGCACCAGCATGTATTTCCTGGCGGGGAAGGTCTTCCTGGCCCATTGCACAAAATCCGCCACTTGCTTATAATCGCCCATATCGGCGCCGGGGTATTCGGCATAAACCGTTTCGCCAGCGGGGCCGCCGCCGGTTTTTCCGCCTATCAGCAACCGGCGGACGCTCCGGCCCGCGGCGCCGTGTTCGACCACGATATTGACCTTGCCGGTGGCGCCGATCTGTTTCATTTCCAAAAGGTCTTTTGCGTCCCTTTGTAATTCCGCGCTGCTGAGGTTGTTTTTGGCGCTCATAAAGACCATGACGGTCCAGTCTTTCGGGGCCTGGGGGGCTTCGGCCGCGGCGGGTGGTGTTTTGTCCGCGCCCGGAACGGTTCCCGCCGCGGAAATGCCGGCCGCGGTCAGTCCGTCCAACGCGAAGTCATCGGCTTTTACCGTTGAGGCGCCGAAGACCGCCAGTGCGAGAGGTAACGCCCAAAAGCCGAAGCTCCTGTTTTTCATGACTATATTCTAGCCGACGGCCGGCTTTACCGGAAGGGTCCAAGGTCCTAACGAGGCGAGGTCTTTGGGCCCGTTTTTAGAGATACGGGATATAACGCGCTTTAAAATTTCCTAGAATATGCCAGAGGATAGGCCGGGCCGGCGGCCGACATCGTTCATGCGGGCCCGAACAATCTCAACTGTCCCGCTGCAGCGCCGGTGTTGCGAGTTATGACTTCGATCCGATACCTGAAAGGCGTCGGTCCCGTGCGAGCCGAGCTTTTTAAAAAGCTCGGGCTTGAGACCGTGGACGAGATGCTTTTCTATTTCCCGAAAAAATGGGAGGACCGCCGCCTGCACCGTCCTTCGGCCCCGCCGCCGGCGGAAAAAGGCCGGGGCCTGAACGCCGGGAACGAGCGCCCCGAATTCGTGGAGGACGCCTGCGTCATTTTCGGCCGCATCCTGTCCGTGCGGGACCTGTATACTTCAGGTTCGCTCCGTATTTTTAAGACCGTGCTGGACGCCGGCGGGTATCAGGCCGAGGCCGGCTGGTTCAAGCGCCATAATCCCCGTTTTGATGTTTTCGCCCCGCTGCGCAGGGACATCAAACCGGGGGAGCGGATCTGGCTGGTGGCCGTGCCCGAAGATCCGCTGTTTAAAACCCGCCTGCGCGCGGAGGAATATTACCGGGCCGATGACGCCAGGGCCCGGCGTGTCCACATAGACCGGCTCATCCCCGTTTACCCGCTTACCGGGGGCATAACCGCTAAATTCATGCGTGAAGCGATGTACAAGGTGGTCATGGACCACGCCCGGGATAAAGGCGAGTTCCTCCCGGGCCGTCTCCTTGCCGCAAGGACGCTGATCCCGCGCGACATGGCGCTCCGGGCGGTTCATTTCCCCGAAAATTATTTCGAACTTAAGGAAGCCCGCAGAAGGTTCATCTACGAGGAGCTTTTCCTGATGTCGCTGGCCTGGGCCGTCAAGCGCCGGCAGACCAGGAGTATTAACAAGGGGTTTTCGTATAAGGTGGAAAAACGCCTCCTGACGCCGTTCAGGGCCAAGCTCGGCTTCGAATTCACGCCCTCCCAGAAGAAGACCATAAATGAGATCTTCGCGGACCTGGCTTCCCCGTCCCCCATGGCGCGCCTGCTGGAAGGCGATGTGGGATCGGGCAAGACCGTGGTGGCTTTGAGCGCGCTCCTCCTGGCCGCGGAGAACGGGTATCAGGGCGTTTTTATGGCGCCGACCGAGATCCTCGCGGAGCAGCACGCCCTCACTTTCGGGAAATACCTTAACGGGCTGGACGTTAAATTCGCCGTTCTGACCTCCCGGGCGAAGGCCAAGGAAAAAAAAGACATTCTGGACCGGCTGGAGCACGGGGAGATAGATATTCTTATCGGCACCCACGCCGTGCTGGAGGATAATGTCAGGTTCAAGGACCTTAAGCTGGTGGTCATAGACGAACAACACCGGTTCGGCGTCAGGCAGCGCGCGGCGCTCCGCCGGAAAGGCGACAAGGCCGATCTGCTGGTCATGACCGCCACGCCCATCCCCCGCACGCTTTTCCTGGCGCTTTACGGCGACCTGGACCTGTCCGTCCTTACCGAACTGCCGCCCGGCCGCAAACCTGTAAAGACCGAGAGCGTGTCCGAGGAAGCCGCGCTTAAAGTAGTGCGCCTGGAGACTTCCAAGCGGCGGCAGGCCTATATCGTTTATCCGATCATTGAAGAGTCGGAGGTGAAGACCCTGAAATCCGTGAAGGCGGAGTTCGAACGTCTGAAAGAGGAGTTCTCGGACCGCAGACTGGGCATGTTGCACGGCTCCATGCCGGGCGCGGAGAAGGAACGGGTCATGAGCGAATTTGCCGCCGGTAAAATAGACATCCTGGTGGCGACCCCCGTCATAGAGGTGGGCATAGACGTGCCGAACGCGACGATCATGGTCATAAACAACGCCGGGAATTTCGGATTGGCCGGCCTGCATCAGCTCCGGGGGCGGGTGGGCCGCGGCCGCTGGGACTCCAGGTGCCTGCTGGTCTGCGGCCCGGCCACGGCGAACGGGGCTGAGCGCATAGAGGCCATGTGTTCCACCAATTCAGGTTTTGAGATAAGCGAAAAAGACAGCTACATAAGGGGCGTCGGCGAGGTCCTGGGCGTACGGCAGCACGGCGATATGGAATTCCGGATCGCGGACCTGGCGAGGGACGGCGCGATCCTGAAACAGGCGATGGAAGACCGGGACGCGCTGCTGGCGGAGGACCCGCATCTGCTGAGCGCCGAGAACTCCGGTCTGCGCCACAATCTTTTAAAGCTTTACCAGCAAAAGTGGAACCTCATAGACCTTTCGTGAATCCGGCCGCATAATACCTTAAATTTTTCCGGGGCAGAATTGACAACCGCCTTTGTCAGGTTGCATAAACCACTGGGCGGGCTGATTGTGCTGCATCATAATTAAGGACGGGTCAGCGGCCGCCGCTCCTCCCCGGCGGCGCCTTAAGGTTCGATAGGTTCTACAGAACAGTTGACAGAGTTTACCGCACTGTTGTATCATGGGGGGACCGGGGTGTTTTGATCCCGATACCTCACCGTAAAACAACACAAATCCCCGCAGAACGACCCCGCGCTGTGCGAGGGGAAGCTTCAACTGAAACTTTTCAGGATAACGAAGGTGCAGAGATCCCCCCTACCCATCCCCCGGACATCTCTGCACCTTCCGAATTTTGCGGCCGTTTTCAGGCCCGAAATGTCCGGGTTGCCAATGAAAATTTGACAGGTACGGGTTTAGGTGTTAAAATATCCGCACTACCACTAATAGTGGCGTAATCGGGCAAAAACACTAGGTATAGTGGTTTTTATCCAGGGCCAGCCCCCGACGAGGCCCGCGGGAAGAGGAACGGAGGAAGCAGATGAAATGCCCATTTTGCGGCGCGGAGGACACCAAGGTCACCGACAGCCGCGACTCCGCCGAAGCCTTCGAAATAAGGCGCCGGCGCGAATGTGAAAAGTGCGCCAAACGGTTCACCACCTACGAGCGCATCGAGGCGCACCCGCTGGTCGTCATAAAGAAAGACGGCCGCCGTGAGGGGTTTTCCAGGGAAAAGCTGCTGGGCGGCCTGGTTAAATCCTGTCAGAAGCGGGAAGTCAGCGTGGAAAAAATAGAGGAGGCTGTGGCGGAAATAGAGAGTTCTTTAAGGAACGAGGATAAGACCGAGATCCCCAGCCGGCTGATCGGTGAACTGGTGGCCGACAAACTTAAAAAACTCGACAAGGTCGCGTATATCAGGTTCGCGTCCATCTATAAGGACTTCGAGGATGTGACGGATTTTGAGAAAGAGATCAGGTCAATACAGCAACTAGGGGGAGTAAAATGAACGAATTTTTTCCTAAAGTTATAAAGAAAAGGGACGGTAAAGTGGCTCCTTTCAATATAGAGAGGATAAAGACCGCCATCTACAAGGCGGCCTATACCCTGGGCGGCCGCGATGAAGAGAAGGCCGTCGAAGTCGCCAACGAGGTCGCCCGCCGCCTTAACACCAATTTCACCCTCCGCTCAAAGATCCCCACCGTGGATGACAGCAACACCGTCTGCGTGGAGGTCCTGCGCGAAAAAGGCTTCGACCGCACCGCCGACAAGTTCGAATCTTACTCCCTGGACCGCCGGCGCGTGCGCAAGAGCGGGCTCACCGTCAAGAAAAAGGCGGGGAAGACCGACATTACCGACCAGATGCTGCTGGTGCAGTCCATCACCAACGAGACCATAGAGGCCTTCGACCGGAAAAAGCTGGCCGACGCCCTGGAAAAAGAATATGTGCTCGCCCGCGAACTGGCCGAGATGATAGCCAAAGAGACCGAGAACGACGCCTACGAGCTGTCGGACAAGTACGGCACCAAGAATTTCGATACGCAGTTCCTGCGCCGCATTTCGGAAGCGCATTTGTCCATGATGGGCATTCCGCTCAAGAATTCCGCGCTGGCCATGCCGCTGTCCACCATAGAATCCCTGGTTATCGGCAACAGCAAGGAAAACTCCAACATCACCTCCAACAACCCCGAGGCGGTCAATCTCGGCATAGCTGAGTATGTCCTGAAGCAGTACAATCTGCGCAAGGTCTTCTCCGAAGAGATCGCCGAGGCTCATAATAACGGCGCCATCCATATCCACGACCTGGGCTATCCCCAGCGCGTGTACTGCTCCAGCCATTCCGTGGAGTACATCAAGAAGTACGGCCTGAACAGGATAGTTTCGAATCTCCAGAACAAGTCCAATCCCGCCAAGTCGGCCATGGTCCTGAACGGCCATATCCAGACTTTTCTCGCGTCCATGCAGTCGCGCTACGCCGGCGCCCTCGGCTTCGGTTTCCTTAATATCCTTTATGCGCCCATGCTCAATTGCCCCGAGGTTATGATAGAAGGCGAGCTTGAAGGTAAGCCGGTCAAGATAAAGAAGGATGCGTTGGAGACCATGGTCGAGTCCGGCACGGTTTCTTATACCGACGGGACCAGCGTCCCCTATTTCAAGAAAACCGGCGAGACCCGGGAACTGAGAAAGCTGTCCCGCAAAGAGATGCGCCAGATAGCCCAGAACCTGATCTTCTCGGCCAGCCAGAACGCTTTCAGCCGCGGAGGCCAGACCCTGTTCATCGACTTTAATATCCATACCGGAGTGCCCCAGTACATGCACAATGTCCCGGCCATGGGCCCCGGCGGCAAGTATATGCTGGAAGATAAGGACGGCCGCGTGGAAATGACGGACGAAGCGCCGCGCTTCGCGGGCGTGGAAGGCGATTCCCGCAACGGAGACGTCGTCGATCCCGCCGACGGACGCAAATTTATCACCTACGGCGATACGCGCATGGTCAGGACCGCGCAGGAATTCGCCATCGAGCTGATGAAGGTGTGGGAAGACGGCGACAAATACGGCATACAGTTCGCTTTCCCCAAGTGCGACCTGCATGTGAGCAAAGAGGCCCTGGAATACCCGGATGAAAGGGAGGTTTTTGAATACGGCTGCAGACTGGCCGCCAAGAACGGCTCCACCTATTTCATGTTCGACCGCGACGGCGCGGGCGCCACCCTCGCCCAATGCTGCCGTCTAAAGGAAAAGGTCACCGATCCGTTCCTGCTCAAGCATCCCGAACGCATCCGGTTCACCGGTTTTCAGAATGTGACCATAAACCTTCCGCAGGCCGCTTTCAAGGGGCGCACCCTGCCCGGCACGCTGAAGCAGATAGACGAGGCGCTTGAACTGGCGGTTAAGGCCCATTTACAGAAAAAGGCCTACACCCAGACCCTGCTTGACACAGACGGCAGCCCGCTGCGTTCTCTGGGCCTCCCTTCGGACGACGGTACGCCGTATGTCGACCTTAACAAGGCCACTTATATAATGGGCCTTATCGGTCTTAACGAAGTGGTGCAGTACCTTACCGGCAAGGAGCTTCACGAAACCAGGGAAGCGTATGAAACCGGTCTTAAGATCGTGGACCATATGCACCAGAAGATCAACAGCCTGCGCGCGGCGCACGCCCTGAAGATCACGCTTGAGGAAACCCCCGCCGAGTCCGCCACGCAGAAGCTGGCCAAAGGCGACCTGAACAGGTATCCGGAATCGCGGAAAGTGATCAAGGGCGATATGAAAAAAGCCCCTTACTATACCAATTCCGTGCACCTGAACCCGGGCGCCGATGTTTCCATCCTGGACCGGATAGAGCTTCAATCCAAGTTCCATGATATGATCGAGTCCGGTTCCATCATTCATGTCTACTGCGGCGAGTCCCAGATCCCGCCGGCTTCCATCGCCTCCCTGGTGGAACGGACCTACAAGAACACGCGGGCTTCGCAGCTCACCGTGTCGCCGGAGTTCACCCACTGCAATAACTGCCATACCAATTATTTCGGTTTCAAGGATAAGTGCGGAAAGTGCGGCAGCGAGGATGTGACCAAGCGCACCAAGATAGTGGGTTATTTCTCCAATCTCAGCGGCTGGAACGATTCCCAGCTCGGGATAAGCCGGGCCCGCGAAGCCGTGGCGGCCCAATACGCGAGTTTCGCCCCCAGCATCGGCTGGCTTCATATGAAAGACCCCTCAAAGAAAGTGATGGTTTTCGGCAAGGAAGGCTGCTCCATGTGCGAAGAGGCTAAGAACAGCCTGACAAAAGCCCTCAAAGCCCGGGGAGTCGAAGTTCCCGTGGAATTCCACGACCTGACGACCCAGGACAGCCGTATGGCGGCCGCCAGGTGGAATGTGCCGCTGGACCCGATCCCCACGGTCCTGGTCAAGAATAACGGCACCACCAGCCGCTACGAATTGGAATTCAGGCGCGGCAAGCCTCTACGCCGCAAAGAAGTGGAATACTTTAAAATGGTGGAAGACGCATACACCGTAAAAGCTTCAAAGTAGAGAGTCGGATCGGGTATCGGCGCCGTCGTTTTTGTTCTCGCGGGAAATATTAAAATGAAGATACGGGCGGCGCTGGGCTTTAACCTGATAGACTACCCCGGTAAGATAGCTGCGGTGGTTTTTGTCCCAGGCTGCGATTACCGGTGTCCCGCCTGCCACGCCAAACCCCTGCTGAACGAGAACGAACTGCTCTCCGAAGGCGACTTTTTAAAATACCTGGACGGGGTGAGGCAATGGGTCGACGGAGTGGTCGTCTGCGGCGGCGAGCCCACGCTCCAGCCTGACCTCATCCCTTTCCTTTCCAGGCTTAAGGCGGAGGGGCTGTCCGTAAAGCTGGATACCAACGGCGGTTCGCCGGGAGTGCTGGTCCGGCTGCTGGCGGAGAAACTGGTGGATTACGCGGCCATGGATATTAAGGGGCCGCGCGGCTTGTGGAGGGTCCTGTCGGGCGGGTATTGTGCGGAGTCCGCGATAATAGAAAGCATGCGCGCGGTAGCCGGGTTCCCGGACCATGAGTTCCGCACCACGGCGGCGCCGGTGCTTCGCGGCGGAGAAGAGATCAGTTTCCTGACCGCCGAAGAAATGGCCGCTGCGGCGCGTTTGATAACCGAGATCACAGGTTCGGCCGATCACAAATATTATATACAGAAATTCATACCCAGGAAAGGCGGTCTGGTGGACCCCAGGCTGGAGAATTGTCCGGAAACTCCGCCGCAGCTGCTGGAAGACATGAAAAAAGCGGCACGTGAGTATCTTCCCAAATGCGAGATCAGGGGATAAAAATTTTTAAGGCAAAAATTTTTACGATAAAACAGCGGAGGGGATCTATGAACAAGCTTGAGATAGCGGTGCAGAAACTGGACGGCGGAGTGAAAACGCCCGGTTACGCGCATGACGGCGACGCCGGGGTGGACCTTTACTCGACCATCGACCACACGCTCAACCCCGGGGAGCGCGTCCTTATTCCCACGGGCCTGAAAATGGCCATCCCGCGCGGCTACGAAGGCCAGGTGCGGCCCAAGTCCGGGCTGGCTCTTAAGCACGGCCTTACCGTTTTAAACACGCCCGGCACGGTGGACGCGCCGTACCGCGGCGAAGTCGGCGTCATTCTTATCAACCTGGATCCGAAGAACCCTTATGAAATAAAAAAAGGCGAGAAAGTCGCCCAGATGGTTTTTAACAGGATCGAATACGCCGTTTTTACCGAAACCGCGGAGCTTACCGCCACCACCAGGGGCGAAGGCGGCTACGGCAGCACCGGAAAGCATTAAGAGCCTGTCCGACATAAGGAATTTTGGCTGATTCCGCAGTTCAATGTGAGTTCCATCTGCGGAATCAGGGAACAGAATTATTCCACGGAATTCCCCGCGGCTTTGCCGGAAGCGGAGCCGCGCAATTCAAGGAGCAGGTTCGTTAGGACGGAGATCTTGGTAATGTCGTTGCCGCCGCTGTTCTGTTTATATACGGAGGAAGTGTAGCAGCCCGCCGGGGTCTTTGTGAAGTCCTCATCATGTTTTCTGGCCACGATCCCTTCGATAAGCCCGGTCCCGGCGTTGAAGACCGGTCCGCCTGAGTTCCCGCGAAAAATATCCAGGTCGGCGGTGAAGTAGCTTAAGACGGGCGCAAGCTGGTCCGTATCGCCGTCCGCGTTGAAATCCTGCACGGTGGCGCCGCCGGCTATCTTAAGCGGCAGGCCTTTCGGGTAACCCATCACCAAGATTCCGTCGCCCTTCCGGAGGCCGGCGCCCATGTCGACCTCCAGGGGCGTGTGTCCGGTCACTTTACGGTTCAGCCGGATCAGGGCGAAGTCGGCGCCGTAAAGCCGGTCGGGCGGGGTGTCGACCCTTGACTCTCCGTATAAAAACCGCTTGAGGATCTTGGCGCAGCCGTACACTTCTTTTTCCGGCATGACGACCGAGGCCTTGCCGCCGTCCTCTTTTACCGCGTATCCGAACACTATGCCGGTACGCCTGCACTCGGCTTCGTCTATTATGCAGTGGCCGGCGGTTATTACCAGGTCGTCCCCGACCAGCGAACCGGAGCAGAAAGCTCCGACGGGCTGTTCGCGGAACTTTTCATCCGGGCAAAGGCCGTTCTTATCGCCGAATTTTTGAGTTTTCAGTTTCCTCATGCCGCGGTCCGCGGGTTCGATGTCCTTCATCTTCCAGAGCGATACCACCGAGTCGGCAAGGAGCCGCAGCTCAGGCGGCGCCGCGAAAAGATCCAGGCGGTCGTCGTCGCCATATATGGCTTTTCCGCCCCCCGCGAAAGAGAAGGAAAGCGGCGCCATCAGGGTTAAGGCCAGGCTCAGGGTCGTTTTCAAAGCTTTCATAAATTTTCCGCCGCGCCGGATTCCGTTATGTTATACGGCCTGAATTGACAAATGTCAACAGCCATCAGGCCCAGCCGGCTATAGGCCTTTTGCGGCGTTAAACCAGTGAAGAAATTCGGGCCAGCGGCTGCGCTTCGCCCAGTCCAGCTGTTCGTAATTCGGCGCGTAACCAGAGAGCGGCAGGTAAATGCCGAGGCCATGCGCGCGCCCCAGGTGCGCGCCGGAGGCGCCGTTGGCAAGCAACATTTTGTTTTGAAAATGCGCCGTAAGCCGCCGGCCCGCCTCTTTTAAAGGCGCCGAAACCTCCAGGGCCCCTACGGCTTCGATAAAGCCTATAAGGTCCCGCGAGTCCGCTCCCGCAAAACCGTCGGCCGCGGTCCGCGCCGAAGCCAGGACCTGCGGGTCTTCGTTCATGGCAAGGCCGACCCAATCGTCAAGCAGGCCCCGCAATTCTTCAATGCCGTAAATCCGTAAGGCTGAAAGCGTGGCGGCCTTGCCGGTAACCGCATAAGCCCCTTCATAGGCTGAGACGGCGGCCGCCGCAACGGCTTCGGCGGTTCTCGGAACCGGCAACCCGTGAAGTTTTTGCAGAAAAAGATCATAGGGCCAGCCGTCCGCGGGCTCGTTTTCCTCGGAGCCTATCGCGATCTGCGCGGCGCCTTTCAGCGCGTGGACGACTTCGGCCATTTGCATCAGGCACGCGTCGGAAGCGTAAATATCCGCCCCGCCCATGCCGCGCAGGGCCAGGCCGAGCTCATCTACGGTGATCTCCGACCCGGTCCCGTCGTCGTGAGAAATATTCCTCAGGCGTCCGGCTGGAACGGGCTTGTTCTTCCAGCCGCTGCCGTGGTTCCAGATCATAAGCATGTAATGTCTGGCTGGAAAGTTCTTTTTGGCCCATAGTCCGAAAGCCGCGACCTGCCTGTAATCCCCCATGTCCACATCGCTCAGGATCCCTTTCAACTGGGAATATTCCCCGAACACCCCGTTCTGCTTTATAAGATACCGGCGCACTCCGGTCCATTCTTCGGCGTTCTTGTTAAAGTCCGTTCCTCCGCCAAAGGACCCGCGGCCCAGAAAGGAGGGGTCGTTCCAGTCCGGGTGGGGGTAGGGACCGCTCCCGGGCCCCGAGGACGCGGCGCGGCCGGCCTGGACCAGGATATTAACCTCTTCCGGAGGGCCGTCTTCTTCCATTTCCCTGATATCTTTTCTTACAAAATTCGCGAGGTTGTTGTTGCCGTTCATGAAGACCATGATGGTCCATTCTTTTTCCGGCTCCGGCCGCGGTTCATGCGGGGGGATCACAGGCGGCAAAGCGGCGGCGGCCGGCGCGGGCGGCTCGGCCGCCGGGGCGCCGGACGGAAGCTGGGCCGCGGCAAGGACGGTAAGGACAAAAAAAAGATATTTCATCAGCGAGCTCCTTTAAGCTTATTCTATTATAGCCGACCCGCTATAAATTTAAATGAGCCGAAAGACCCCCCGGGCGCCGGTATTTTGGCCCGCGCGGGCGGCGGCGACAATACGCTGTCGCTGACCTCTGCTACGCTATTGCGACGGCGGCGGGTAAGGAGGGGGTATGGAAACCAGGTCTATAGCGGAATCTGTCGGCAGACTGGCAAAGGAAATAAAACGGTTCGCGGCACGGGCGGTAACCGGGTATGGACCGGTGGTGAATTATCTTCTCCTTTGCCGGTCAAAGGATGCGCGGCGCATTACGGCGGCGCTGGACGGCCTGCTTGATTTCTGCTGGGACCCGGACGCCCTGCTGCTTTTTCATAAATTATGCCGCTACTACCATGACATCGATCCCCGGGCCGCGGAAGAATATGCGCGCCGGTATCGCGAGATGTGGAATTAGGCGCCGGAATGGACGGCGCCCCGTGCCGGGTACGATAAAATGCCGTCTTACGATATTTTATTAGGCAGGCCCTCCCGTGATTTAATAGAATGGGATCATGCCGAAAATAAAATTAAGTCTCCTGCTTTTTTTCGCCCTGCGGATCAGCGCGCAGGGCCTGACCGCCATGACCTACAATATCCGGCTGGATACGGCGTCGGACGGTGAGAACGATTGGGCGCACCGCAAGGAGTTCTGCGTTTCGCAGCTGCGGTTTTACGCCCCGGATATTTTCGGGGTTCAGGAGGCGACCCCGGGCCAGGTGACGGATCTTTCCGCGGCCCTGGCGCAGTACGGCCATGTCGGTGTCGGGCGGGACGGCCCGGAAAAAGGCGAAGCTTCAAGCGTTTATTATAAAAAGGACAGATTCGAGCTGGAAACAACCGGTACGTTCTGGCTTTCCGAAACGCCGGATAAGATCTCGAAAGGCTGGGACGCGGCCTTCAACAGGGTCTGCACTTACGCGCTTTTTAAAGACCGGCGCGACAAAAAAACCTTCTGGGTATTCAACACCCATCTGGACCATGTCGGCGAAGAGGCGAGAACCAGGGGTTTGCGGCTTATTCTTTCAAAAATGGCCGAGCTGAACGCAAAAAAATACCCCGTGATCCTGATGGGCGATTTTAATACCGAACCCGGCGCGGACCGGATAGCGGAGCTGAAAAAAGTAATGAACGACGCGCGGGAAATCTCCGAAGAAAAGCCGTTCGGGCCTTCCGGGACCTTCAACGGCTTCGATCACGCCATACCGGCGACGAAATTGATAGATTATATTTTTGTTTCCAGGTCAGGGGGGATGAAAGTGAAAAAATACGCGGTTTTAAGCGATTCAAAAGACCTTAAATACCCCTCGGACCATTTCCCGGTTTTTGTGGAGATTTATTAAAATTTTTGTCTAAACTCCGGCACGGAGAGGGCGCCCTCTCCGTGCCGGGTACGATAAAATGCCGTCTTACGGCATTTTATTTTTCCAGCATGAACGAATACTTGTACTCGCGGGCGGGGACGAAATTCTCCTTTACGGCGCGCGGCGAGGTCCAGCGCATCATATTCAGCAGAGAGCCGGCTTTATCGTTGGTGCCGGAGCCCCTGGCGCCGCCGAAAGGCTGCTGGCCGACCACGGCTCCGGTGGGTTTGTCGTTGATATAGAAGTTGCCGGCCGCGTGTTCGAGGAGGTCCGCCGCTTTAAGCACCGCGTTCCGGTCCTGTGAAAAGATCGCCCCCGTCAGCGCGTAAGGCGAAGTGGCGTCGCAAAGCCTGAGCGTTTCCTCGAATTGACCGTCCTCGTAAACGAATACCGTCATCACCGGCCCGAAGATCTCCTCCCGCATGGTCTTAAAGTCAGGGTTGGAAGTTTCGATCAGCGTGGGCTGGATAAAATAACCTTCGGAGTCGTCGCAGACGCCGCCAGCCAGGATCCCGGCGTCGGGCGCCGATTTTACGAAATCAAGATAGCCCTTGATAGTCGTAAAGGCGTTCTTGTCTATGACGGCGTTCATAAAGTTGGTGAAGTCCTCGCAGGAGCCCATTTTAATGCCCTTGATCTGCGCGGCCAGGTCGTCCTTTATCTTGTTCCAGACCGAGCGCGGTATATACGAACGGCTGGCGGCCGAACATTTCTGGCCCTGGAACTCGTAGGCGCCGCGTATTATGGCGGTTTTAAGGGCTTCGTGGTCGCAGGATTCATGGGCGAAGATAAAATCCTTGCCGCCGGTCTCTCCGACCACGCGCGGGTAGCCGCGGTATTTGTCGAAGTTCTTGGTGATGGCCGCCCACATGCCGTTGAAGACCGCGGTGGAGCCGGTGAAGTGCAGGCCCATAAAATCCTTGTTGTCTATGACGGGATTGCCTACCTCGCCTCCGGAGCCGGGCACCATGTTGATGGCGCCGTCCGGCAGGCCCGCGGCCTGCCACAGCTTCATAAGCTGGTAGCCGGAATAAACCGCGGTGGACGCCGGTTTCCAGATGACGGTGTTGCCCATTATGGCCGGCGCGGTGGGGAGGTTGCCGGCTATGGAGGTGAAATTGAAAGGCGTCACGGCGAACACGAATCCCTCCAGGGGCCTGTAGTCCATATAATTCCAGCTCCCCAGCGGGGAGAAAGGCTGCTGCGCGTAGATCTGTTCGGCGTAATGGGTGTTGAAGCGGTAAAAGTCCACCAGTTCGCAGGCGGAATCTATTTCGGCCTGGAAGGGGTTCTTGGACTGGCCGAGCATGGTCGCGGCGTTCAGCGTGGAGCGCCAGGGTCCGGCCAGCAGCTCCGCGGCTTTAAGGAATACGGAGGCGCGGGCGTGCCAGGGCATGCGGCCCCAGGTTTTGCGCGCTTCGGCGGCGGCTTTTACGGCCTGCTCGACCTCTTTCGGACCGGCTTTGTGGAACCGCCCTATGACCTTTTTGTTCTCGTGCGGAATGATTATGTCGGCGGTGCGTCCGGTGCGCACTTCCCTGCCCGCGATAATAAGGGGGATGTCTATCACCTGGCCTTTAAGTTCGGCGAGTTTGGCTTTAAGTCCCTTGCGCTCGGCGCTGCCGGGGGCGTAGTTTAAAACCGGTTCGTTGACGGGTTTCGGTACCTGGAATATGGTGTTCATCGTGTCCTCCGAAATTTAAGCTTCTCAGCAAATGGTAGCAAAATATTACGGCCGTCCGAAATCCAGGCACGGTTACGGGGTTGTTCATATTATTTGATATAATAGTATGAATATGAAACGGCACGACAAGGCGCTGGACAGGTTTACGGTATGTTTTGAGAAGGGCCTGCTGGCCAGACTGGATGAAATAACGGCCGAACGCGGCTATCCCAGCCGCTCGCAGGCCATGGCGGATTTTATCCGCAGGGCGATAGTGAAAAAAGAATGGAAAGGCGGCCGCGAATGCGCCGGCGCCATCTCGGTGGCCTATGATCCGGCCGACCCCCGTCCCGCGCGGGGCATTGGGTCGCTTATGGCGGCTAACGCTAAAAATATCCTTTCCATCCAGACCAATATCCTGCCCGGCGGAAAGATGCTTTCGACGGTTTCCGTAACGGGGAGACCGGCCGAACTTGAACGGCTTTCCGATGCGATGCGCGCCCTGAAGGGCGTTACGCACGGCTCATTTTCCATCGTAACGCCTCTTTGATGAATATATATAAAAGCGCTTCTATCCTGGTCCTGTTTTGCTCGGCGGCTTTTGGCGCGGAAATAGGGCTCACCGTGGTTACTCCGTCCAGGACCGCGCGGCCCATAGGCGAGATCCCGGGCGCGGTGGAGGTGATCTCGGGGGCGCAGCTTGAAAGCGCGCCGGGCGCCGCGCTGGACGAGAAACTGGCCGGCCTCATTCCGGGCGCGGTCGGCAACAGGGCGAACGGCATATATTCCTTTGCCTCCGTGGTCGCATTGCGCGGCCTGCCGGCTTCGGAGCAGGGCCGCACGCTGGTCCTGCTTGACGGAGCGCCGGTCAACACCGGGGCCACCGGCGCCGTGAACTGGAACCGGCTTGCCGCCGAGGGGATAGCGCAGATCGAGGTGTTCAAAGGTCCCGCCTCCTCCCTTTACGGTTCCAACGCCGCCGCCGGAGTTATAAACCTGATAACGAGAAAAGCGGCCCCCGGTTACCGGCTGGGCGCGGCATATGGCGGATATAACACTATTCAGGCCGGCGCCGGGGCCGGAGCGAAGATAAGGAACCTTACCCTGTCCATGGACGGCGGCTATCTCAGCAGCGGCGGCTATAATTCGACCCCGGAGGACCAGCGGACGGCGCCGGACTACACCGTAGATAAGTATGCGCGGGATAAGTATGCGTCGGCCAAGGCCTCCCTGGGCCTCGGAGAGAACGGCGCCGTCGATCTGCAATATTCGCGCGGCGAAGGCCTGCGCGGAGAGGGCGTCCGCATAAGGACGGCGGAAGGCGCGAGCAGGCGCTATGTCACGGATTTCGCGCGCGCGGCCTGGCATGGGGAAAAGGGCGGTACGGCCTGGCAGACGCAGGCCTATTATCAGCTTGAGGATTACTCCAGATTGAACGAATCGTCCAAAAACGGATATACCAGGGTAAATACGGACGCCCGCCGCGAAGATGCCGGGGGCCAGGCCGCCGTTTCTCTGCCGCTTGCGGGCCTGACGGCCACGCTGGGCGCCGACTATAAGCTGGGCTCGGTGGACGCCACGGACCATAATGTCGCGCCGGCGCCCGCCTACGATTCCAAAGACCGGGGCCGGATAAGCCAATACGCTCCCTACGCGCAGGCCGAAAAAAAAATGTTTTCCGAAAGGCTTAAGCTGCTGGCTGCTCTCCGTTACGACAATGCCCGGTATTTCGACGGCTTTTTTTACAACCCGTCCAACACGGTCAATCTTGTAAACGGTCCGCAGAGCGCTCATTACTGGGACAGGTTCTCGCCGAAATTAGCGGCGTCGTGGAGTTATTCCGGCCGCGCGGAGCAGTATGTTTCCTACGGCAGAGGTTTCAGGCCGCCGGCCCTGGAGGATCTGTGCCTGACCCTGCTGCGCGGCTCGGGAACGAGTAAAAGGCTCAACATCGCCAACCCGGCGCTTAAACCGGAAACCGTGGACACGGCGGAGACCGGGTTCAGGCTGTCGCCGCTGACTGGTTTATATGCCGACCCCGCCGTTTACTACACTATAGGCCGGAATTTTATGTACACCACCGATACCGGAGATGTCGCGGGCGGCGTGAAAGTCTCTAAAAAAGAGAATATCGCCAGGGTAAGGGTCTACGGCGCGGAGTTGCCGGTAAAATTCTACTCCGGAGCTTTTTCGCTTGCCGCGGCCTACGCCTGGTCGGACAGCGAGATCAGGAAATATGCCGGTCCCGCGGCGCTGGAAGGAAAAACCCTCGCGTACGCCCCGCGCGGGACGGCTTCCGCCTCCGTCGGACTGAAGACCGCTCCGGCCGCTTTTACGCTGCTCTGGACCTATAAATCCGGACAATATATAACCGACGACAACAGCGCGCGGGTCGGGGGATACTATACCGTCTCGGCCTCGGCCCGCCGCTCTTTCACGCGGGCCTTAAGCGCCGGACTCTCCGTGGAGAACATCTTTAACAGGCGCTATCAGGAAAGCGGCGCGGATCTCGCTCCCGGCAGGACCGTGACGATTTCCCTGGAGGCTGAATTTTAACCGTGAAGACCGAGAACGGGGGAAAATCCGGCGTGGTCTGGCGCAAGGCGGCCGTCCTGGGCGGCATCTGGGCGGCCTCCGAAATAGTACTGGGCAGTTTTCTGCATAATGTGCGCCTGCCGTTTTCCGGGGAACTGCTCACGGCCGTCGGCATAGCGGTGCTGGTGGCAGGCCACAGGCTGTGGCCTGAGCGCGGACTTCTGTGGCGTACCGGACTTATATGCGCGGCCATGAAATCGGTTTCCCCCAGCGCGGTTATTTTCGGCCCCATGGTCGCCATTTTCATGGAAGGCCTGCTGGCCGAGGCCGGGGTGCGGCTGCTGGGAGGGAACGCAGCCGGCTATCTGCTGGGAGGGGGCCTGGCCATGAGCTGGCCTCTGGCGCATAAAGCGGCCGAGCTGCTGATCTTTTACGGTCCCGGCGCCGTCGAGCTCTACCTGCGCGGCGTCGGGTGGCTGCGGGCGTATTCCGGCTTCGGGCCGGGAAATTCATGGACCCCGCTGCTCCTGATGTTCGCCGTCTATTTCCTGTGCGGCGCGGCGGCCGCGGCCGCCGGAATGCGCGCTGGAAAGGAAAAGGCGCCCCTTACGGAGCGTTCGGCGCGGCGGCCGCCGGCCGGCCAACGCGGTTCCGGCGCGGCTCCCCTTGGCGCGTATTCCGTTACGGCGCTTATGATCCATCTCCTGTTCGTCTCGGCCGTAATGGCGGCCGGGCGCCGGATACCCTTACCGGCCCTGTCGGCCGCCGCCGGGATTTATGGGACCCTCTGTGCGCGATTTTATCCCCGCGCCGGGTCGCTCCTCAAGCGCGCCGGGATCTGGGCCGGGGTGCTGGCGGCTTCGCTGCTGGCCGGAGCTCTGCTGGGCAGCGCGGAGGCCGGCCTTTACATGGCTTTAAGAGCTTTTACGCTTACATTGGCTTTCGCGGCCATCGGCAGCGAACTTGTGAACCCGGCGATCCGCGCCAGGCTGGAACCGCTCGGCGGCGCGGTCTTTTTTGAAACTTTGCAATACGCTTTCAACGCGCTGCCCGCGATCCTCGCCGGGCTTCCGTCCGGCCGGGAATTCGCCGGTCGGCCTTTGGCCGTGCTCGGCGGGACCGTGGCCCGCGCGCCGTTCCTTCTTGACGCCATCTTGCGCCCGCCGGTGTTCATAATTACGGGCGCCCACGGCGCCGGCAAGAGCGGACTGGTCCTGGAGCTGGCCCTGGCGCTGCGCGCGGCGGGGAAAAAACCGGGCGGCATCTGCGCGGCCGGGCTTTGGACGGATGGGCTGCGGACCGGGTTCGACCTTATAGACCTGGCCTCGGACGCGCGCGTTCCCCTGTGCCGCCGCGGCCTCGCCGGGGCCGCCGCGACGGCTGGGGAATTCGGATTCTATCCCGAGGGCCTTGCCGCCGGGGCTTCGGCCCTGTCGCCGGAAAAACTTTCGGAAGCGGACGCGGTTTTTGTGGATGAGATAGGTTTTCTCGAACTGGCAGGCGGCGGCTGGGCGGCCCCGCTGGAAAGATGTCTGAAGGATCTAAGACGGCCGCTGGTACTTGTGTCCCGCGACTATCTGCTGGACAAGGTCCGCGCGCGCTGGGGATTGGATAACGCCGTCATCTGGAGAGCCGGTAGGATCAGCGCGGGGACCGCCGTTAAAGACCTGGAAAATGCGGTAAATAAAATGTTTTGTTCGTCCCTGTGAAAGGACGGGCGGCTCACGCGCCCGCCGCCCCGCTGCGCCAGACGATGACGGCCTTCCTTACCGAGGTGGTCTGCTTTACCAGGCCGTTGCGGGTTATTTTTTTAAGCAGAGTTTCCACCCACGCCGCATCCATTTTAGCGCCGTTCACTTTCAGGCCGACTTCTATATCGCGCATCGTTTCCGCGGGGGAGGCTTTTTTCTCCCAGCGGTCCCTGATAAATTTCACCCGCGGTTCCCGTCCGAATTTTTTCAGGAACTTCAGCACGACCGCCGCGCCCTCCGGCGCCTTATACGCGACGCCGTGCCTGGCGTAGATCTTCTTCAGGAGCGGGTTGCTGCGCGCCCCGGCCCATCCGATATAAACGCAATGCGCCGCCGCGGTCTCCATCTTGCGCAGATCGGCTTCGGTCTTTATGGCCATGGTCATGGAAGCGAGAGCTATGTCGAAGCGTCCCGCCGTCAGGGAAGAGGGGGCTGCGCTCCAGGCGGAAAGCAGGCAGGAGGCGTTTTTTATGCGTCGTTTGCGGCGTTCGCCGCGGAAGATCCGCAGCATTTCCGGCGAGGAATCCAGCCCCAGCACGCTTTTGGCCTTCCCCGCCAGTTGCAGCGCGTATACCCCGGTGCCGCAGCCTATATCCAGGACCCGGCGGCCTTCAAAGCCGACGCCCAGCCGTTCGACCAGGCGCAGGATCCTGCCGGTTTTGGCGCGAGTTTCCTTTTCGAACGGTTTCGGGTAACTCGCGGCGCGGTGGTTCCAGAATAATTTTTCGTTCGCGCGGGTGCCTTTCATATCATGGAGTATTGCGCGGCCTCCGCCCGCGCGGCTCCGCGGTAAAAAGCCCGCTGAGGGCGGACTTTTTAGCGGAAATGGTCCCTGAGCATCCGCACGAGGCCTTCGGTGGCTTTTCCGGGGATCTCTTCTCCTACCCAGTTGATGGAAAAATGCGCGTTGCGCTGGGTGGGCTTCACAAAAGTTTCATACATCGGCAGGACCGTGGCCAGGATCTGGTGTTTGGTGTCCTCGATACTGCGGCCCCTTTCATTAATATCCCGCTCGACCCTGCGCAGCATCGCCGTGACCATGCCTGTTGAGACGAAGATCTTGTAATCGCAAAGGGACAGGAATTTGGGGAAATGCAGGGTATAGAGCCCTTCCACGATGATCAGCTTGGTCGGGTGGCAGACGGCCGTTTCTTTTTCCCTGGTGTGGAGCTTGAAGTCGTATACCGGCTGTTGGATCGAACGCCCGGCACGGAGCGCTTTTATATGCTTCAGGGCCAGCGCGGAATCTATGGCGTTCGGATGGTCGAAATTATAAGCCTTCCGTTCCTCGAACTTCAGGTGGTCCAGCGGCCTGTAATAATTATCCAGGGACAGGATCTGGCCGGAGATGCCTATTTTTCCGCATTCTTCAATAAGTTTCCTGGCAAGCGTGGTTTTGCCCGATCCCGACCCCCCCGCTATGCCGACCAGGAACCTGGTTTTTATTTTCGTATCCATGATGTATATAAAAAAACAGCCGGGGTTGAGGCCGGCTGTTTTTATGATCCCTTTTGAGAACGGTGGATTGCGCGCATACGGTCATCCATGGCAGCCGCAACCGCCGCCGCAATTATGGCCGCCGGGGTTCATGGGGCAGCCCATGCCCTGCGGGGCGGAGTTTTTCTTAAGGCCCGGGACTTCGTCGGACACCTTAACGACCTTGCCGAGCTTCTTGTCGTAGACATAACGCCCGGTGGCCTTTTCCTTTGCTTCTATATTTTTGTCGTCGGAGAGCATCTGGATCCTTAAAATATTAAATCGCCCTTAAATTTTGGTGCGCCCACCTGGAATCGAACCAGGATAACTAGCTTCGCAGGCTAGGACTCTATCCGTTGAGATATGGGCGCCTCTGTCGCACCCCGCGCTGAACACATGCGCGGGGCGGATTGCCGCCGGCCCTCTAGTCGTACTTCGGGCCGGTGCTCCACAAGGGGGGCTAAGCCCCCCGTTTCATCGTCGTTCACTTTCCCATCACCATTACAAGGTGACGGTAAAGTGAACTGAACCCCCCTTAGGAGGTCCCCGCGCTTGCTACGAAGGAAACGCGCGGGCTTGTATATGCAACCTGCTCTTAGTGATGCACGCAAAATTGCGTCCGTTAACATACGGCAGGTTAGCGTAGCCCACCCTATCCGTTGAGATATGGGCGCATAAAAAATGCGCGGCGCATTTTTTATCGAACCGCCGTTAATTATCATTTTACAAATCTTTGGCCCGGAAATACAGGAAAAGAATATTAAGAGCTTATCCGCAATTAACAATTTCGGCTGCGAGCTCCGGGTCTGGTCGGTTGGTTGAGGGGCAGTTTTGTTTATATGCACTAAGACACTAAGTGTTTCCCCTAAAACAGGTATTATAGCGCAACGCTTCCAGACCTGTCCTTCCCGGTTCCCAGACCGCCGCCTTTATGGCATTTTCGGGCACCAAAACTCTATTTCAAAGCGACAGCAGGCTGTCGGGTTGGTGATGTATACTGTTTCGGTATTCTAGCTAGGGGGTGGCGTATGAAAAACAAAAACAAGGCAGCCACGAGTGAAGAGGTAATCGTTTTGGGTGCAACAATAAATAAGTCTATGATGCCCGCGATATTCCACTGTCCGAATGATATGGTAATATGTTTTCATAAGTTTCAGGGGCAAAGACGAAAATAAATGGTAGAGAAAAAATATTACGCGCACAGCAAGACCAACCCGGACAGTACCCCCGCGACCCAAAGCGAATGGCAGCCGCTGGAGGAACATTTAAAAAATGTCGCCAAACTGGCTGCCGGATTTGCGGAAAGTTTTGCCTCTTCCGATTGGGCGCATAACGCCGGTCTACTTCATGACCTTGGGAAAGCTTCCAAGGATTTTCAGAACTATTTGGAGGAATCAGCAAAGCGATATGATCTGGATTTGGAAATATCCGGTAAAACTAGGGTTGTGCATTCCAGTCAAGGCGCAGTGTTCGCTGAAGATAATTTAGGCCGGGCAGGCCGTCTCTTGGCCTACCTTATTGCAGGGCATCACGCAGGTCTTGCTGACTGGTATACCGCGGATACAGGCGGTGCGGCCTTAACTGAGCGGCTGGCTAAAGGCAGACCTTTGCTTGGTAGGTTGGGTAATTATCCAGACAGTATTAAAAAGGATTTAAAAACCGTATTAAAGCCGCCTGAGCGTATAAAGCGCCCGGAAGATATTCATCTTTGGGTACGGATGCTGTACTCCTGCCTTGTTGATGCCGATTTTCTGGACACAGAAAACTTTATTTCATCTGAAATAACTGAAAGTCGCGGGCAATTTGCAGATATTGCCGAATTGTCTAATCGTTTTTTTCTCTTTCTGAACAGTTTAGAGAAACAGGTCAAGCACACTCCGGTTAATGTAATTCGTTCTGAAATACGGAAATATTGTGAATCTGCCGCGGAGGGCAAACCGGGGTTCTTTTCGTTAGCTGTTCCCACTGGCGGAGGAAAAACTCTTTCATCAATGGCTTTTGCGTTTAAACATGCACTTAAGTATGGTAAAAAACGGATTATCTATGTAATTCCATATACCAGCATTATAGAGCAAACCGCCAAGACTATGGCCGATATACTGGGCGCGGAAAATGTTGTGGAGCATCACAGCAATTTTGAACCGGAAAATGAGACGCAGCGCTCAAAACTCGCCTGTGAAAACTGGGACGCACCGGTAATTGTTACAACTAATGTCCAATTTTTTGAATCACTTTACGCCGCGCGTTCAAGCAGGTGCCGGAAGCTTCATAATATTTCCGAAAGCGTCATTATCCTGGACGAAGCCCAATTGCTCCCGCCTGAATTGCGTACGCCCTGCGTGGATGCCATGCGGCAGCTTGTGCTGAATTATGGCGCCACAATGGTTATTTCCACAGCCACACAGCCGGTATTTAACGAGATAGGCGTTATTGAGGAAATTATTCCCGGCTCAGCGCATCTTTATGAGCGGCTCAAGCGCACTGATTATATAATCCCCTCGCTTTCCGGTTCGGGGGCTATCTCACTGGAGGATCTTGCCCTGGAGCTGCAAAAGCATGAGCGCGTTTTGTGCATAGTTAATACCCGCGCCGATTGCTACAAACTCTTTAAGTTAATGCCCAAAGAGACTATCCATCTTTCCGCATTAATGTGCGGAGCCCACCGTTCCGAGGTAATTGCGGTGATAAAAGAGAAGCTTTCCGCCGGCCTTCCCGTCCGGGTTATTAGTACCCAGCTTGTGGAAGCGGGCGTTGATATGGATTTTCCCGTAGTTTACCGCGCACTGGCCGGGCTGGACTCTATTGCACAGGCGGCCGGCAGATGTAATCGGGAAGGAAAGCTTAATGATAGCGGCCAACTTGGCAGGGTATATGTCTTTGTGCCGCCTACCCCGGCACCCAGGGGATTGCTTCTAAAAGGGGAAAACATCACCAGGGAATTGCTTGCTGGTTCCGACGTTACTCCAGATTCCCCTGAAATATTTAAACGCTATTTCGAGTTATTCTATTCCCGGCTTAATAATACAGGAAAGGAAATAATGGAGCTGTTGGTAAAAGATGCTGCCGAGGGCGCTTTTCAGTTCCGGACCGCAGCGGAAAAATTCAAATTGATCGATAATTACAGCCGCCCTGTTGTTGTGCGGTATGGAAAAGCGCCGCAATTGCTTGAGCGCCTGCGTATTTCCGGGCCCAGTAAGGGAACAATGCGGGGTTTGCAGCGATACATCGTGAATGTTTCCGAAAGAAAGCTGGTCCAAATGGCCGCCGGCGGCGGTGTTTCGGAAGTATATCCTGGGGTTTGGATGCAGGCTATGGCAGGTTATAACCCCGTGACGGGGCTAGACATTTTCAGCGAGACTATAAACCCAGAAGATTTAATGGCTTAAATATAGAGAGGTGCAAAATGAAGGGATTCTGTCTTGAAGTTAGTGGACCGTATGCCTGTTTCACCAGGCCGGAAATGAAAGTGGAACGTGTCAGTTACGATGTGATAACCCCGTCGGCTGCCCGGGCAATTTTTGATTCTATCTTATGGAAGCCGGCTATTTCCTGGAGCATAAAGCGTATTGAAGTTCTCTCGCCTATAAAATGGATTTCCGTGCGCCGCAACGAGGTGGGGACTATAGCCTCCCCGCGCAAAGCCTGCATTTATGTTGAAGAAGACCGGCAGCAGCGCGCCGGCCTTTTCCTGCGTGATGTGAAATATCGGCTGTATGCCGAGTTTAACTTTATCCCGAAAGAAAAACGGCCTAAAACACAAAATCCGCTGCCTGGGCAACTTGTGAGCGCGGAGGATACCGCTGATCTGCGTAAAGACGACTCGCCGGCTAAATACGCCGCTATGTTCGAACGCCGGGCTAAAAAGGGCCAGTGTTTTAACCAGCCATATCTGGGTTGCCGGGAATTTGACGCCCAGTTTTACCTGGTTGATCCGCAGAAAGAGCAATCCGCGCCCATCTCTGAAACGAGTGAATTCGGCTGGATGCTTTACGATATGGATTATTCCGATCCCTCGACCCCAAAGCCATTGTTTTTTAACGCAAAAATGCAGAATGGTGTAATAAATGTACCCGCCCGCGAAAACAAAGAGGAGGTAAGAGGATGATACTCCAGGCCTTGAAAGAATATTACGACAGAAAAGCGATAAACCCTGAATCCCATATGGCCCCTGACGGGTTTGAATGGAAAGAAATCCCGTATATTATCATACTCGATAAAAAAGGCGAGCCTATTAATATTGAAAGCACTTGGGAGGGCGAGGGAAAGGCAAAGAGGGCTAAATCATTCCTTGTGCCGCAGGCGGTTAAGAAAAGCGTCAATATTGCCGCTAATTATTTTTGGGACAATCCTGAATATGCTTTGGGTGTGAACCTTAAACAGCGGACCCCGGCGCGTATTTTGGAAATGCATAAAAAGTTCGTTAAAAGGATAGAGGATCTAAAGGAGATCGCTGACGAAGGGCTTCAAGCCTTGAAACTTTTTAATGCTCTCCCGGATAAAGCTATCGTTCTAAAAGATGTAGCAGCGAAAAATCCTTCCATGGACGCGGCGCTGGCAGACCTCATGGAAACCGGAAGGAACCTTTCATTCAGGTTAGCGGGGGATACCCGCCTTATTGTGGAGCGGGAAGCGGTCCATAATGCAATAAAAACCGCTCCTACCGATTCTATGGATGCAAATAACAGGATTTGTCTTGTTACTGGGCAGAAGGCTAAGCCTTCCCGCCTCCATCCGCCAATTAAAGGCGTTTGGGGCGCGCAGACAATGGGTGCGAATATAGTTTCCTTTAATCTTGACGCTTTTAATTCGTATGGCAAAAAGCAAGGTACAAATGCCCCTATAGGTGAACCCGCGGTTTTCGCCTATACAACTGCGCTCAATTACCTTTTAGGCAAGGACTCAAAACAACGCATTCAGGTCGGTGGTGCCACGACCGTGTTTTGGGCGGAAAAAGCATCTTCTCTTGAAAAGGATTTTGCGGATTTCTTCAACTTGCCGCCTAAAGAAGACCCCGACCGGGGCGCCCGTGCGGTTGAAAGCTTTTTGTGTTCTGTTGAAAACGGAACTTTTCATTCAGATGAGGGCAAAGCCCGATTCTATATTCTTGGGTTAGCGCCAAATGCCTCGCGCCTTGCTGTGCGTTTCTGGATAAACAACACTGTTGGCGGCGTATCCGAGAAAATAGCACGGCATTTTAAGGACATGGAGTTGGTTCACGGTCCCAAAGAAAGCGGGATATTACCCATATTTCGGCTTCTCGTTTCTACGGCTGCGGCAGGTAAAGCCGAAAATATCCCGCCTAATCTTGCCGGTGAAACAATGCGCGCAATATTTGAAGGGCTTCCGTATCCCCGTACGCTTTTGCAGGCGGCAATACGGCGTATCCGGGCCGAACACGACATAACACCCCCGCGCGCGGCCTTGATAAAAGCTTCGATTAACAGATTCGTACGATATCAAAACCAGGATGATAAGGAGGACTTAAAAGTGAGTCTAGGAGCCTGTCCGACATAAGGAATTTTGGCTGCAATCGCCGTTTTTTGACTGCACCTTTGTTGCGCGAAACTTACAGGTTCATTGGAGCCTGCGCGTTTCGCGCAACTTCGGCTCGGCTTCAAAACCGTCAATTTCGCCTTAAAAACCTTATGTCGGGCAGGCTCCTAGGCCGGAATACCCAAAACGAGATAGGCCAAATACCGGCGCAATCAGGGCTTTCGGCCCTGACCTATGCCTACGGTATGCGCTAAACTATAATTGCGACAGAGGTATTAGCTGTTCATGAGCGCCGGCAACTCGCAAACGCTGGAAAAACAGCGAGTTGCACTTTTAAATTGAATGTAACATTTTAGCTAGAGGAGAAACACGCAGAATATGAAAACGATATTATGTCTATCCGCGCTATGTTTAACTATGGTCTCCCACGTCGTGAATGCGTTGCCGGTCGGGGCGCCACAGATTACGGAATCCGCTTTGATATCCGGACAGACAGCCCAAGGTCCATATTTTCAGCTTGTGCCGGAAGTCACATTTGAAGGTATGCTTAGATATGATTTTACAGGCGCCACTTTTATCAGGATCAATGCTGTTGTAAAATGGAGTCAGGATATTGCGGAGTATATTCATGCCGTTTCCCCTAACCCCCCTACGATAGCGGAAATTCCCATAGCCGGCCGTGAATCAATAGGTATTGATTTGAGCAAGGATATTACCGATATCGGTGTATTATCCGGGAACGAGACAGCGCACATTTTTCGCGTTCGTTTTCCGAAAATTATACAATCTGAGCCTTTTGAACTCAGTGAAGTAGAGAAGGCTGCGAAATTCATCCGGGGCATTAATAAGATGAATGTGGAATTGGCCAAATGGCAGAAAACCGCCATAAATGCGACAAACAAAGAGTTTGCGATCATCTCAAAAATGCCGGAGCAAGCGGCGACAGGAGAATTGTCTGATTATCTGATTATCGGCGATCCTAAGGTGCAAGGGCAAAGTTATTATCCTACAATGAAAGAATACGGGCGAGTGGTAAGAGCGCTGGAGAAGGAGCTGGGAGTCTCGAAGAGTCAGAACACTATATCCAGTTACCGTGCGATGACCTTTGTCGACAATGACGCTCGCCTGTCTGTTAAGAGCGCAAGCTATGCGCAGCTGGCCGATGAGGCGACCGGCGCCAAGCCGGACACTGTGATTTTGGGAAGCAATCATGGCGCCGCGATAGAACACAATATTGCGGATGATCTTTCCGCTAAACCGTCAAAGATCTCCGTAAAACCCCCTCTGCCGGAAGGCCTGAACGGGACGATTCCGGCGCTGAACAAATTAAAAAATGCGGTGGTGGAACACGGTCCGAATGTCGCCAGCGGGATCATACTGGCGGGCGGCGCTTATCTCACTCAGAAACAAATGGTAGAGTATTCCCGCGCGGGCCGCCCGGACAAGGCGGTAGGCCTGGGGACCGGTTATACCGCCGCCGTCATGTTGACGGGGCCCATCGCGACCACCTGCGCGCCCTCCGCCGCGGGCGGCTGGACCTATCTCGGTTGCGTAGTACTAGGAACGATGGGGATAAACGGCGCCGTGGAGAATTTGTCCGGGAGATTCGCTTCCTGGTATCTGGAGAACGAGAAGAAATATCAGCCGCCTATCCCGGAGAATGTAAAAGAAAACATCAAACAT
>JBAYJD010000011.1:0-65614 GCA_041665305.1 Elusimicrobiales bacterium | reverse complement strand
CTGCACCTTTGTTGCGCGAAACTTACAGGTTCATTGGAGCCTGCGCGTTTCGCGCAACTTCGGCTCGGCTTCAAAACCGTCAATTTCGCCTTAAAAACCTTATGTCGGACAGGCTCCTAGGAGCATAGACGGACTCCAGTCCGTAACTGTGCGTGAAATAATCCGAAAGCCCGTAATACCCCACCATTTCGCCAAGCGCGCGCCGCGAATAGGCTGATAGTATGGACTGGCCGATCTTATAGGAATAAATAGCGTCAAGGACCTCTTTAACTCCGCTATGCAGGCCGCATTTAAATTTTTCCTTTTCGTATTCATGCACCCATTCCAAGCCCACTTCCTCGAACGATTCCCTGGAAAAATCAAATCCGGCTGCTATGTAGTAGTCTTTGACTGGAAAACCGAAAATAGCCCGGTACTTTTCAACTGAGATGGCGGGCTGTCCGCGTTTTGCTTTCAGCATATTCACTATCCGCACGCACAGCCCGGTATCATCAAGGATGGTTCCGTTCCAATCCCAGATCACATGTTTATATTTTCTTATCATCTTTACGCTCAAAAGGCTCACAAAAGGCTCATGCTGCCTTTTAGACTCAAAAGGCTCATGCTGCCTTTTAAACTGTAAACTGTTCCGCATCGGATCGGCATAAGCCTTTTTTTGAAAAAGCGTTATTTTATCCGCCAGTTTCTCGAATTCTTCGGTAAGCATAAGGCAGGCGCGAACCGCGGGCAACGGCATCACGGCCGGCGGCCCGGAAGCCTACGGCGGGGGCAGGGGACCAGGAAGTCCGAGTTCGCTGAAAGGTTTTTTAAGATAGGCGTCTATCGATTCATAAAAACCCCATTCGTCCTTGTACGCCCTGGCTTCTTTATAGAGCCGCACCGCGTTTGCCCGTTCGCCTTTAAGGTCCAGCACATTTCCGACCCGGACCAGTGCCCAGACCGCCCAGCGCGCGGGATGCGCTTTGGGGTCTTCCTTAAGCGTGGCGGCGGCCCTCTGGAAATATACAAGAGCTTCGTCGTAGTTCTTCTCCACCAGATAGGTGGTCCCTATGGCGGTGAGGATGCGCGGCAGGTAATTCCTACGGTAAGAGGGCACGCCTTCATCTACGCGCTTGAGGTATTCCATAGCCTCTTTGCGGGTTTCGGCGTATTGTTTATCTTCGAACAGCGACACTATCTGCACGAACTGCATCTGGGGCTGGAGCGGATAAAGCTTGCGTAGTTCCGCCGACCATTTGACCGCCGCCTTGGGGTTTTTGAACTGATTGCCAGGCTCGGTATAAATTTCTATGAGCAGGAGCTCCGCCGCCAGGGAGTTAAAATAACCTTTTTCCCGGCAGATCTCAAGATATTTCACGCCCAGCTGGGCATCCCCGCTCAGGAAGAGCTTGGCGAGTATTTTTATCACGCCAGGCAAAGTCCCGGCGTAATACTCGTACATCCCCAGGCCCAGGTAGGCGTCGTACATCTCCGGGTCAGTTTTCAGGGATTTGCGCGTGTTGGAGATGGCTTTTTTGCCGTCGAAATAAGCCGTTATCCACCTGTGCTGCATCACGGCCAGCCGAGCCCGCAGCCCGTACATCCCTCCCAGGCACATATACGCGTTGGCGTCTTTCGGATGTTTTTTTATCCAGGCCTGCGCAACCTTGATGGCGCTGTCGGTCAAGGTCCCGTATTCCTCCGAAAGTTTCGGGTTTGACTCGTCTTCAAGATATTCCAACTCCGCCCACTTGGTCATGGCTATTCCGAACTGGGGAAAGGGATGATCGGGATATTTTTGCGCCGCCAGCTCGAAATTCTTTTTTGCCTCAGGCAGATCGACGGCATAAATGGAATCTATGCCTTTTTTAGACAGCAGCCTGAGCTCTTCCGGCAGCGGCTCGGAACCCTCCGCGGCGGCGGCCCGCAGGCCCGGCGCAGCCGCGAGCGCCGTTAAAAGGGTAAAAAGCAGGAGTTTTTTCATAAGCCTATTTTATCCGTTCCCATGTATTTCCGGAGGACTTCCGGCACCGTCACGGAACCGTCCTCTTCCTGGAAGTTTTCGAGTATGGCGGCGAAGGTGCGGCCCACGGCCAGCCCGGAGCCGTTCAGCGTGTGCACGAACTCCGTCTTTTTTCCGTCCGCGCGTTTAAAGCGGGCGTTCATGCGCCGGGCCTGGAAATCGGTGCAATTGGAGCAGGAGGAGATCTCACGGAACTTATTTTCTCCCGGCATCCAGACCTCAAGGTCATAGGTCATGGCCGAACCGAACCCCATGTCGCCCGTGCAGAGTTCCAGCACCCGGTACGGGATCTTAAGCAACCGCAGGATCTTTTCGGCGTCGGCGCGCAGCCGCAGGAGAGCGGACATGGAATCCTCGGGCCTAGTGATCCAGACAAGCTCCACTTTATTGAACTGATGGTTGCGGATCAGCCCGCGCGTGTCCTTGCCGTATGAACCGGCCTCCTGGCGGAAGCAGGCGGTGTACGCCGTGAACTTCTGCGGCAGGCATTCCTCTTTCAGCAACTCGTCCCTGCACATGTTGGTCAGCGGAACCTCCGCAGTGGGGATGAGGTAAAGCGGCGGTTCGCTGGCCACCTTGTAAAGGTCCTCCTCGAACTTGGGAAGCTGTCCGGTACCCGTCATGCTCTCCGCGTTGACGAGGAAAGGGGGAAAGATCTCGGTATAGCCGTGCTCAAGGGTATGAGTGTCCAGCATGAATTGGGTGAGCGCCCTCTCAAGCCGCGCGCCGGGCCCTTTGAGAAGCGCGAAGCGGGACCCGGAAAGTTTAGTCGCCGCGGCGAAATCCAGCATTCCCAGATTTTCGCCTATGGCGTGATGGTCCAACGGCTTGAACTGGAACTCGCGCTTGCCGCCAAGTTCCTCATAAACCACCTTATTATCCTCCGGCCCGCCGCCTTTCACGACTTTTTCATCGGGGAGGTTGGGGATGCCCAGAAGCCGGTCGTTCAGTTCCCTTTCCAGCGCCGCAAGGCGCTCTTCTTTGGACTTGATCTCCGTTTTTATGGCGTTGGCCTCGGCCATCACCGCCGCGGCTTCGGCTTCTTTTTTGGCCGTTTTAAATTCCTGTATTTTTTTTGAAACTTCGTTGCGTCTGGAACGCAGGATCTCGGTCTCGCCCAAGATCACGCGGTAGGCCTCGTCCGTCTCTATTACTTTTTCCAAAGCGGGCAGGTACCGCCCCCCGCGGGCGCCGAGCCCCTCCCTGGCTTTCTCCGGATAAGACCGTATAAGTTTAATATCGAGCATCGGACAAAACTCCTGTCAAGATTAAGAGGCGGGTGAGCGGGCGCATAACCGGCAGGTTACGGCCTTTTAATATCTATGACGGTTTCTTTTATTATGACGGCGGGGTCGTCTCCCTGCCTGGGGTCCAGCATCACCTGAAGTTTAAGCGCGTCCACCCAGAAACCCGTGTTCGCAAGTTTCTTAAGCTGTTCGTTAAGCACAAAATGGATCAGCCTGGCTTCATAGGCGCCTCCGGGCCGCACCCGCGAGATGCGCAATTCCTCCACGCGGAACGGCACGGCCCAGAAACCGGCGCCGGAGGTGTCCGCAAGCTTCACGAGGTGCAGGCTCAGCGCGCACCTGAGCACCAGGCCTTCGGCCGGCCTGGAGGAAGAATTAGCGATATTCACCACGGCGCGGAATTTGTTCAGGTATTTCTGATAGGGTTCAAGTTTCAATTCCAGGATAGGCTCAAAAAGCTGTTTATTCTTTCCTTCCGCGCGTGAAACCTGCCAGTCGATCTTTTCTATGCGCACCTGCGCCCCGAGCGGTGGACAGAAGACCTGCGCGGCCGCGAAAACCAGCAGGAGCGCGGCGGATTTGTTTAAGCCGGACCGGGACGGTCGAGACAGGGACTTAGTCATAAGCGGTTATCCTTTTGGCTGGTTCCCGATAATTCCCGCGCCAGTTCCTCAGGGATCATCCCCAGGACCTCGCTATGCGTGATGAGGCCGTCGCACCGTATATCCAGTTTTATACTTATGATACGGCGCGGGCCGGCATCCATGGACGCCTCCAGGGCGCCCAACAGGCATTGCGGCTCGCCTCTGAGACACTTGGGAACGGACGGCATAAAGATCCGTTTAAGGCTGTTGGAAAGCGCGCCGGTGAAGGAGTTCAGTATTATATTGCCCAGCTCCGAAAGCAGCAGCTCTCCCGCCTGGCTTAGACCCGAGGAAACGGAAAAAGAGTAGCCGAGAAAACATTTGGAAATGCGGTCCATGTCGCGGGGATCGAACAAGATCACGGAGGTGAACGGCAGTTCGCCCTTCACTTCAAAATAGACCGCGACCGCCTCGCCGCTATCCGGACCGCGGCGCCGGACGGCCTCGTCCAGGGTCCCGATGGAAACATCATATCCGGCGACGCTCCAGACCCCGGCCGAAACCTTCGACAGCTTTTCCACGCATTTCCGCAGACCCGCGACCACGACCCGGCCGAGCATCTCGTTGGAGTTGTCACTCATATTAAGACCATCTTCGACCGCGGTCTTATACCGCCAGGTCGCCGACCGCCGCCTTGAATTCCTCATAGGAAAAAGGTTTACGGATGATGGCCGAGACGCCCTTATCGGAAAGCCCGCGATCGATCTCTTCCTGCTCGACCGCGGTTATAACTACCACCCGGGCCCCGGGATCTATCTCCCGTATCTCTTTCAGGGTTTCCACGCCGGACTTGCCGGGCAGGACCAGATCAAGAAAAACCACTTCCGGCTTAAGCGAAACATAGGCCTTGACCGCGCTCTCCGCATCCCCGACCTCGCCCACCACTTCGTGTCCCAGTTTAAGCAACAGCGACTTGATGGTATACCGCGTAAGATCGTTATCTTCGACTATCAGTACTTTCATAATCCCCCCCCGTAACTTAAAGAGAACCGGCGCCCCGGCCGGGAGCCCGGGGTTTGGCCCCAAGGGATCCCTTATCGCCGCACCCCGCAGCCTCCGCCATGCGCCCGGGCCCTTTCGCTTTTAACAACAGGAACAGGCGCACTTCGCCCTGGGCGCTCCGGCGGCTTTTTTCCGGAGCGTCTCCGCCGCGTTGGTCTTTTCCCATTCAAAGCCGTTCCGTCCGAAGTGGCCGTAAGCGGCGGTTTTCCTGAAAATGGGGGCGCGCAGCTTGAGGTGCCTGATTATACCCTTGGGGGTAAAATCGAAGTTCGACCGCACGATGGACGCAAGTTTCTCGTCGGCAATGACGCCGGTGCCGTGGGTGTCGACATACAAACCCACCGGTTCGGCCACGCCTATGGCGTAAGCCAGCTGCACGGTGCACTCCCGCGCCAGTTTGGCCGCGACGATGTTCTTGGCCACATAGCGGGCCATATACGCGGCCGAGCGGTCGACCTTTGTCGGATCCTTGCCGGAGAAGGCGCCGCCGCCGTGGGGAGCCACGCCGCCGTAAGTGTCCACGATTATTTTGCGGCCGGTCACGCCGGTATCGGACTGGGGCCCGCCCACCACGAATTTGCCGGTCGGGTTGATAAGGAACTTGGTGTCCTTATCGATCATTTTCTTGTCTATAACCGGCATGATCACCGCGTCGATGATCTCTTTCCGGGACTTCTCGGTGATCTGATGGCCGGATTTATCCAGGATCTCTTCGGTGTGCTGGGACGAGATAACGATGGTCTCTATGCGCGCGGGCTTGCCGTCATGGTATTCCACGGTGACCTGGGATTTGCCGTCGGGCCCGAGATAGGGGAGAATATTCTTCTTGCGGACCTCGGAGAGCCTCATCGACAGCTTTTGCGCGAGCATCAGCGGCAGCGGCATAAGTTCGGGCGTTTCGTCGGAGGCGTAACCGACCATAAGACCCTGGTCTCCGGCGCCGCCGGTATCCACACCCTGGGCGATGTCCGGGGACTGCCGGCCTATCACATTGATCACCGCGCAGGTCTCATAGTTAAAACCGTATTTAGTGTGCGTGTAGCCTATGTCCTTGATCACCTGGCGGGCCAGCGTGTCCACATCCACATAGGTCTTGGTGGTGATCTCCCCGCCCACTATGACCATGCCGCGGGTGATAAAAGTCTCGCAAGCCACGCGGCCGGCGGGATCTTTGCTCATGATCTCGTCCAGCACCGCGTCCGAGATCTGGTCGCACACCTTGTCCGGATGACCCTCGGTCACAGACTCCGATGATACGAATCTCTTACCTGTAAAGTTCATACATTTCCTCCATGTTAATTAACCCGGCTGGCGCGCCGGATACCGTCGTCATCCTACCTCTGATCTATCAGCTTGGCCGCAAATTCAAGGAACTTCCTGGTGTTTTCCTGGGATTCGGTCTCGGCGTAAGTCCTCAACAAGGGTTCGGTGCCGGAAGGGCGCATCAGCAGCCAGCAGTCGTCCTCGAGGATTATCTTCAGGCCGTCGATGGTGTTCGTATCCAGGACCTTCCTGCCCAGTATGGTCTTGGGCAGCTTCTTTTTGAGCTTTACAGCGAAAGAATGTTTGTTGGGGATCGTCTTCTCCAGTTTCATATCCTTGCGGATAAAGACCGACTTCCCGTACCGCGCTTCTATATCCTTATAGATGTCGGAGACATTCTTACCGGTTTTGACCGCCATTTCCATGAACATCAGGGCGGTAAGAGCGCCGTCGCGCTCCGGGATGTTGCCTTTCCAGGCGTAACCTCCGGACTCTTCCACTCCGAACGAAACGTCCTCGGAGATCATCTTCTCGGCTATGTACTTGAAACCGACGGGGGTCTCCTCGAACTGCAGGTTCGCCGCCTTGGCGATCCGTTTGGTAAGGTAGCCCATGGAGACGGCCTGAGCGACTTTGCCTTTAAGACTGCCGCGCCTGAGCAGGTATTCAAGGAGCATCGGGGCTATCTGGCAGGGGGTCATGTAAACCCCTTTATCGCTGACCAGGGCGAAGCGGTCGGCGTCGCCGTCCAGGGCTATCCCCATGACGGCCTTGTTCTTCTTTACCGCCGAGATAAGCTCGGCCAAGTTCTTTTCGACCGGCTCCGGCGTGATGCCGCCGAACAAAGGATCCGAGGCCTCCCGGATCCTGATGATGTTCTTCGAGTTGAAGATCTCCCCGGCAAGCTCGGCCCCGACGCCGTACATAAAATCCACCACCACCGGCCCCGGCAGCTTTGAAACAAGCTGCGACACCTGGACCTTGGAGTTCAGATAGTCGACATAAGCCTTCTTGAAAGACCTCCTGGGCGCGGAGGCGACGGCGTTGCGCATAGGCACCGCTTTTGAAATATAATTCTCGAGCTCGGCCGTGACGGAAGGCGGGGCGGAGCGGCCGTTCTGCTTGATCTTGACGCCGTTATAAAAGTATTTGTTGTGGCTGGCGGTGATCATGACGCCGAGGCCGAATTTTGAAGTGGTGAGATAACTCACCGCCGGCGTGGGCAGCGGGGAGTCGGAAACCACGCAGACGATCCCGTTGGCGGTGAGGATATCGGCCACGGCGGACGCGAAGAGGTCCGACATGAAACGCCGGTCGTAGCCTATGACCACGCTGGGCTTTTCCGCCACGCGCATGTTCTTGTAAGCTATATAATCCGCCAGTCCCTGCGCTATCCTGCGCACGGCGTCGTAAGTAAAGTCGCGGGAAATAATGCCCCGGAACCCGTCCGTACCGAAAGTTATCTGGTTTGGATGCGAACTCATCACGGTATCCTTATTCGTAAATTCACGGAACGCCGAAAGCTAAAAACCCCCGCCCGCTGCGAAGCGGATCGTGGAAATTCTCAGGAACGTATATATTATTAAAAAACAAGCGTTTAGTCCAATAACAGGAACCGGGACAGCACCGGGCCGGGAATCAGGAGGCCTTTGGTCAGAACCCCGGCCGGCGGCCCCGCAAGTTCCGTAAGAGGCAGGACCTCGTCCAGGGCTATGATCTCACTTATGCCGTTCGCCCTCAGCCTGCGCCGGTCTTTAACCGTGCAGGAACCGCAGACCAGAAGCGCCGGTTTTCCATAACGGCCGGCCAGCCGCGAAACGGCCACGGGCGCCTTGCCGCAAAAACTCTGCGCGTCGAACCGTCCCTCGCCCGTGATAACGCGGTCGCATCTTTCAAGAGCGCGCTCAAAACCCAGCCGCCGAAGCGCATAATCGGCGCCGCTCACAAGTTCCGCGCCGAAAAAAGCGTACAAGCCGGCGCCAAGCCCGCCCGCCGCCGCGCCGCCTTTTATGTTTTTTATTTCTACGCCCAGTTCCCGCTTGACCACGCGCGAGTAATGGAGCAAAGCCCGTTCTATTACGGCCACCCCTGCCGGACCCGCGCCTTTTTGCGGACCATAGATCCGGGCCGAACCGCGCGGTCCGGTCAGCGGATTATCGACATCCGTTAAAGCGATTATTTTCATCCCGCCTTTTTTCTTGAAAAAAGGCGGCGGAACGATCCGTTCAAGCTTAAGCAACCCTTTCGCGCCGGGCGGTATAGGCGCGCCGTTCTTATCCAAAAGCCTGAAACCGAAGCCTGCCGCGCAGCCCGCTCCGCCGTCGTTGGACGCGCTGCCGCCAAGTCCGACAAGAGCGGACCGCGCGCCTGAGCGCGCCGCGGCCAGGAGCAAACGGCCCACGCCGAAGGTCGTGGCGTCCAGAGGCATTAGGCGGTTCTTTGGAAGATATTTAAGCCCGGAGGCCTGGGCCATTTCTATGATCGCGGCGTTCCCGGAGATGGCCCATTCGGCGCGCACAGATTCGAACACGGGGCCGGGAGCGTTCAGCACCCGGCGGACGCCGCGCCCGCGGAACAGGAACGCTTCCAGCAGCCCGTCCCCGCCGTCCGAAACCGGGAACAGTTCTATTTGCGCCCCGGGCGCAACCCTTTTAACAGCCCGCTCCACGGCCCGGGCCGCCGCCAGAGGCCCCATCGTCCCCTTGAACGCATTGGTGGCGATCAATATCTTCATGAATGCGGGCAAAAGCCGTCTGACGTTTTTTGCCCACAAAGATTATGACACGCTTCACGATCGCAGTCAACCGGGTATATAAGCGACGGGACGCTATTACATGTTCACCCGCTTATAACGCGCTATCACTATCCCTGCCATAAGGCACGGTACCACCGCTTAACATCATTTGAGCCGTTCATACTGCAAAACGCGCTGATGAGCGCAAACGGCGCCATTGCCAACGAGATAATAACGCGGGGAACAAAAAGCAGCATATCAGCCGTCGATACATACTTGTCGAATATACGAGCGGACTCTTTGTATTGACTGCTGTCCGCGACAGCCGGCAGCGGGACATTGGCGGCCCCGGTAACCTGTATCTTATGGCAGGACGCACAAAGCTTCCGTTTCTTGTCCTGGCGCTGAACTGCGCTTTAACCCGCTTTGCGGGGGCCGATATCTATGATCCTGACGACAGAATGGACCTGTTTCAGGCCCGCAACAGCTCTTTACGATCTTTGGCCGAGGCTTCGGTATCGCTGTGGGACGCCAATTGGCTCTCCGGACGGGTTTCGTACGATCCTGTTTCCAAGACCTACTCGTTGTCGACCGGCACATTGGAAGACGATTTGGGAATGTGCCCCGATGAAAATTTTTCCAAACAACCGACAGGGCCTTTCTGTTCCGGAGCGCTGGTCGGAGAAGACCTGGTGCTGACGGCCGGCCATTGCGTTGAAAATACCGGTAAATGCAAAGAAACGAAATTTGTTTTCGGGTTCGCCGTTTACCATGAAGGCGGAACCGCGCCCGAACGCCTTGCCGAAAACGATGTCTATGAATGCGCGGAATTATTGCAGCATTCCCGCGCTGAAAGCTCCGGCGCGGACAATTTCCCGTCCGCGCCCGATTATGCGCTTATCAGGCTTGACCGGAAAGCGGCCGGCAGAGATCATCTGCATATAAGCGGCAAAAACGGGGAAACTCCTGGAACGGAGGTCGCCTACATAGGCTACCCGTTCGGTCTGCCGATGAAGATCGCGGAGAACGCGACGGTGCAGCCGCCGGCCGATCACAACTTTATAACAGCCGATCTGGACGCGAACAGCGGCGCATCGGGCGCGCCGGTGCTGGCTGTGACCACCGGGCTGATCGTAGGAGTTATAGCAAAAACACATACGCCCGATATCATCAAGGACGCGAACAGGAATTGCGCCGCAGCCGCTTCCTATTATCTGCCGGAAAGCGGCG
The DNA here is from genome assembly GCA_041665305.1 of Elusimicrobiales bacterium. GTDB lineage: Bacteria > Elusimicrobiota > Elusimicrobia > Elusimicrobiales > UBA9959 > YA12-FULL-51-18. The sequence continues at coordinate 55,492 of JBAYJD010000011.1, read as the reverse complement.
ATGCCCGGGGGGTAGCAATAACCCGGGCCTCCGCTTTTTCGCGTTTTATCCCGCAATAAAACGCTATAAAGCGGCATTTCAGCATACCCGGCGCAGGGTTCTGTTCCACACCGCGCCGGGATTAATGATAGAATAAACTTCATGGAGAATGCCGTACCATCGGTAGTTTACCGGTACAAAGCGGGGCTCTATGTGAACCTCACCAACCGCTGTCCGACCGCCTGCGTCTTCTGCATAAAGAACAGCTGGAAGATGGCCTACCGGGGAAGCAATCTGGACCTGGGCGGCGCGGAGCCGGACACGCACACCGTACTGGGCCTGATAAAAAAGGAATGGGCGGCGGCGCCCTTTAAGGAACTTGTTTTCTGCGGTTATGGAGAGCCGACCATGCGCCTTGGGGCGCTGATAGCGGTGGCGGGCGCGGTAAAAAGCGGGTCCCTGGCGCCGGTGCCGGCGGACCTGCGGGTGCGTCTTAACACCAACGGGCTCGGCGGGCTGGTGAATAAAACGAATATAATTCCGAGGCTCAAGGGCCTGATAGACGCCGTTCATATCAGCCTTAACACTTCGGACCCGGCCCAATGGCTGGCCATGATGCGGCCGCGCCCTGGATATGCGCGGCAGGCCTTTAACAGCGTTCTTGAATTCGCGCGCGGCGCGGCCGGGGTCATCCCGGAAACGGTAGTGACCGCCATAGAAGGCTCCGGCATAGACATCAAAAAATTCGAGGTCCTGGCAGAAGAACTTGGCGCCAGACCAAGGCTTCGGGCGAAACTGGAAGAATAAAATGTCGTAAGACGACATTTTATCGTACCCGGCACGGGGTTTCAGCAACCCCCGTGCCGGAGTTGAGGGAAAAATTTCTTTCTCCCTCAAACTCCCATATACCGCAAGGTGACCCCGCCCTAAAGGGCGGGGTATGGCATAAATTTTTGCGGCAAAAATTTATAATAAAATATGATAGAAAGAAAATCCGTTCTGGTCGTCGCCGCGCTCCTCGCGCTGGGACTCGTGAGCATCCCCACCGTTTTATTCCACAACGCGCTTACCCGATACCTCAGCTTTATGGGCCACTGGAGCGTTGCGACCGTACGCCCCTCGCGGAACGGCCAGATCCCCCCGATACATCTCCGTACCTCGGCGCAGCGGGCCGATAATCCCCAGCCGGAACTGCGCTTCATCAAATTCACGATCAAGATAGCCAACGCCAAAACGGTGCATCTGGCCGGAGAGTTCAACAAGTGGGACCTGAACTCGCTCGCTCTTGTCAAACGAGACAAGAATGTCTGGGGGACCATCGTCCCCCTGACGCCGGGCGTCTACCAGTATCTTTACAACATCGACGGCCAGGTCATCCTGGACCCGCTCAACCCCGATACGGCCGTCGCAGGCGGTAAAAAAGTTTCCGTGATAACCGTAAAGTGATCTTAATAAGCCGGAGCCGCGGCAAGCGCACCTGAAGAACTGTATGACCGGAAAACTAATTTTTGCGTTCTTTCTGTTCCTGACCGCGGAGCCGTTGCGCGCCGGGACCTCCGTCCTCTGGATCCCGCGCGAGCACGCTCCGCTAGAAGAGGTGATAACGCGCATTGAGTCCGACGGGGCCCTTAAACTGACCGCGGCTCTCGGCGAAGTCCCTCCGCCCCTGGCGGACCGGGTAAAGAAACTGGCGTCCAAAGGGCGTCTTGAACTTGCGGCAAGACCCGCCGGGGACCCGCTCATCCCGCTTTTTTACTACGCGGGCGAGGACACTGTGCGCTGGCTGAACAAACCCTCCAGCGCCGCCTTTACCAGCGACCCCTTTTTTATCGCGCTCAGGATGAGCGAAGCCCGCGACTCTTACACGAAAAACTTCGGACAGCCTCCGGCGAGCTTCGCCTGCGCGCCCGGAGGAATAGCGCCGGAATATATCCCCCTGGCCAAGGCCCTGGGCTTTAAGTGGCTCGCCGCCGGACCGTTCGTCTCCACGGCCCCTTTCGGCGTCATAGACGCCGAAGGCGTCACCCTCGTCCCCTTTACCTCTTCCGCCGCGGCGCGGCCCGCGGGCGCGCTCTTCCTGGTCTTTGACGAAACCATGGACCGGCCGGGAACGGACTCAAGAACCGCTCTGCTGGCCTTCCTTTCCGACGGCTCCGGCCGGCCATACCTGACCGTATCGGAGGCGCTCGAAAACGCCGTTTCGACTTCCATGCCGGCGGCGCAGGCCGCGCGATTCATAGAACCCTGGAGCGGGGATTACACCCCGTGGGCGGGACTGCCCGCGCAGGCCGGCGCGCTCACGGCGCTGGCCAGGACCCGGACCGGCCTCATGGAATATCTCAACGCCAGGCAAGGGGACTATAAGGCCGCTAGAGCCGCCTTCACCGAATATTTTTCCGTAGAATCCGGTCCCAAACTGCTCAGACTTTCCGATCCGGACCCGGAAGCGGCCGGGGAAACCGAAATTGAGATACAGGGAGCCCTGGGGAACGCCTACAGGCTGATGGACAAAGTCCCCCCGGGCTGGCTTTTTTCCGCTTTGTCGGACATGAAAGAGGAAGCGGAAAGCTCAGACAAGGTGACTGTCAGAAAAAGCTCCTTCGCATTCACACTGGAAAACAGCGTCCGCCAGGCCGTGCCGCCGGCCGCGGCGCCGGCTCCCGCCAAAGGGATGGATCCCTATAAGCTCTGGAAGCTGGCCAGGGTAGGGGCCGCGTGGACGGACGACGATATTGTTTTTTCTTTCGCCACGCTCGAACCGGAAGGGCCTCCCACAGGCGCGGCTCATTACGGAGCGCGCTTCGATCTTTACATGGACATAAACAGCCGCCCGAGGGCCGGATCGATCCGGCTTCTGGACGGACGCGCCGGCAGGGTCTTCCCAGATAATGCCTGGGAATATGCGCTGGAAGTGTCCCCTAATGCGGCGGCTCTCTACACCGCCACCGCCAAGGGGCCCCAGAAAACTGCGGTTTTTAAAACGGCCTTTGAGAACGGCTCGTTCACCGTGCGCGTGCCTCGGACCGCCCTGCGCGGCAATCCCGAACTGTGGAACTACGCGGCTTTCATGCTGTACACTGCGGATGACAGGACTTTCGCCGTCACCGACTTCCTCGCGGACGATTTTTCCAACGGTTATTATTATGCCGTCAGGCCGGGCAAAAAATAGCCGCCTGCCGGCCCCGACCCATTGCCCGTAAAAGTTCAGGGTCCGAACTCCAGGCCACGGGCGGAACGCAGGGCCGTAAATAACAAGGAGGGCCTTATGGCCGACAGGGATGAGATCGTAAATTTTATAAACGGCTATCTCGATCCGGAAAGGATCCAGGACGCCTCCCGGAACGGTTTGCAGGTGGAAGGCGGAAGCGAAGTTGAAAAAATCGCGTTCGGCGTTTCCGCCTCGCTCGAATTTTTTAAGCGCGCGGCGGAGTACGGCGCGGACATGGCGATAGTTCATCACGGTCTGCTCTGGGGCGGCACACCCCCCATAAAAGGCCCTTTCAGGGCCAAATTACAGATCCTGCTTGATAATAACATCTCACTGGCCGCCTGGCACCTGCCGCTTGATAAACACCGGACCGTGGGGAACAACGCCCGTATACTTAAATTGCTCGGAGCCTCGGGCCTGAAACCTTTCGGCGTCTCCGACGGAGAAACCATCGGCTTTAAAGGCGCGTTCAACAGGCCCAGGTCCGTCGCGGAAGTGATAAAAACGCTGCAAAACGAGCTTGCGGCGGAGATAACCGCTTTCAGCTTCGGAACGGAAAAAATAAGAACGCTTGGCGTAGTCAGCGGCGGGGCGCAGAAGATGTTCGACCAGGCCATAGCCGACGGGCTGGACCTTTATATCACCGGCGAAGTTTCGGAATTCGTTCAGGAAACGGCCAGGGAGAACCGAAGCAACTTCATCTCGGCCGGCCATTACAACACCGAAAAACCCGGCATCCTGGCGCTTCAAACCCTTATCCGTTCAAAATTCAAGGCCGAAACCGTATTCATAGACGTTCCGAACCCGGTCTGACCGGTCCGGCGGCCTGTTGAACCCGCATTAAGCATACCGTCCCCGGAGTTCAATTCTGGGGAGTAAAAGGACGATAAAGGACAACGCTAGGACGGCCAGGGCGTTCAGGGCTATTGAAAAGCCTATGGAGAACTTTTCGGCCAGAACGCCGTTGAGCATGAAGGTGAGCGGCAGCACGGCATAGGCCAGCGTGGTGAGCACCGCGAAGAAGCGGCCCTTCATTTCATCGGGCACCACGGATTGGAACAGCGTCAGCGCGACCGCGTTGCCGGCGCCAAGCGCCGCGCCGGCGGAGAAAAGCAGCGCGCAAATCCAGGTTTTGTCGGCGGTGAAATAAAGCCCTCCGAAAGAAAGGCCCACGGCCAGCAGGGAAGCAAAGAACCACGCATAGATATCCCCGTATGTTTTTTTAAAACTCAGTCCCACGGCCAGCGCGGCCGAACCCAGCGCGAAGAACGTTTCGAACACCGCCAGCCAGGTCACCGATTCGTTAAGCGTGAACTTGACTATCATGGGGATCAGGATCAGGATGGGCCCCACGAAAAAATTAAAGGCGGCAAAAGCGAGTATAAGCGCGCCCAGAGGTTTATTGTCGGAGATGTAGGCCAGCCCCTCGCGAAATTCCGCCATGAAGGAAGCCCCCCCCAGGGCCTCCGGCGCCAGCGAAGTTTTGACCGCCCACACGGCGCCGAAGGAGACCAGGTAAGAGACGGCGTTGAACAAGAAAGCCCCGGCCACTCCGGCCGCCGCCATCAGGATGCTTCCCAGGGCCGACCCGGCGACATTAGAGAGCTGCATCACGGAAGAATCGGCCGCGACGGCCTGGGGCATCTTCTCCGGGGAGGTGAGCCGCGCGATGGAGGCGGCCACGGCCGATTCAAAAAGCGGGCCGAAAGCGGAGATCAAAAAACAAAGGGAATAAAGCCGGAACAGCGAAAGCCGGCCGGTCCATAAAAGGCCCGACAGGAGCAGCGTCAGCGCCGCTCTGGCGCCGTCCGCGGCCAGCATCACTTTGCGTTTATCGGAACGGTCGGCCAGCGTGCCCAGCAGCGGACCGAAGACCACGACCGGAACGATATTTACCGCCATGATCAGGCCGAGGTGGAACCGGGAACTCTCTCCCGCCTTCGTGAGCACCCACCAGGCTATGGCTATGGAGAAGAATTTGTCCCCCACGGCCGAAACGATCCGCCCGGCGAACAACCGCCTGAAATCGGCAAAAAGGGCCAGCGGGTGGTTTTTCAGTTCGGCGAAGAAAGTCATCCTGTCCATATATCTTACCCTATTACCGGCCTGCGCATGTTTCTAAATACAGTATCGTCCCTGGGTCGCGAAAGCGCCTGAGAACATAGTCCCGGCGAAACGCGGCATTAGGCCCACCCGGATTTAGGCCTTTGCATACACGGCTGTCTATAAAAAAAATTTATGGAAACGGCAGGCCTGCAAGTTCGCGGGCGTGCCGAGGGCATGGGGCTGCCGGGCACGCTATCGTCCACACAGTGGCCGCGCTCCCGCTCGGGTTCGGCGCTTGCGTAAGCCTCACCCTGCGCGACGGCCCGTCAGCCCCACACCCCCGGCATCCCGCTCCAGTTATTCACCTGCCGCATACTCAATATTTAACATGACCCCACCCTGGAATTATGGTAAAGCATAATTAACCCGCCCGGTGGTTTCTGCAACCTCATAACAACAATACCGCTGTTGATGCTGTCCAGGGAATCCTTAAGCGATTGAAGCGTGTGGAACATAATTCATATAATTTTCGTGAAGCGGGACCGAGCTGTCTGCCGGAGGCTGCCATGGAAAGAACCCTGAAAATGACCAGCGTGAACGCGAATTGGGATGATTTTTATAAAAAAGATATCTCCGAAAAACTTCCTTTCTTTACCAAAGACGGCCGGCTTTACGACTGCCTTTTCGCACAGCAGCTGGACCGGGAACTGCTGACGCACCTTTTCAGGACCGCCGATTCGCTCCGTGAGATCACAAAAAACAAGGAGGGAATGGACCACGCGGGCGATCTGCTTTCACATACGCGCGCGATGCTCTATTTCGTCCAGCCCTCCACCAGGACCTTTCTTTCGTTCCTTAACGCCTGCCATATCCTCGGCGTAAAAACATCCGAGATCCGCGACACTACCACCTCCTCCGAAGTAAAGGGCGAAAGCCCGGAAGACACCGTCCGCACTTTTTCCAGCTATGTCGATCTGATAATCATGCGCCACCCCACCCCCGGTTTCGTGGAAAAGACCGCCTGGCTCATGAACCGCACCAACCGCCCGGTCCCCGTAATAAGCGGCGGTTCCGGCAAGGACCAGCATCCCACCCAGGCTCTGCTGGACTCCTACACGCTTTATCGCAGTTTTAAAGGCGGCATGGACAATAAAAAAATAGTGATGGTCGGCGACCTGAAACGCGGCAGGACGGTGCGTTCGCTCACCTACCTGATGAAGAACTATAAAAATATCTCGCTTGCCTTCGTTTCCCCCAAGCAGTTCCGCATGGAACCCGACATCCTGGAATTCCTGAAACGCCACAATATGCCTTTTGTCGAAACCGAGGACTTCAGATCGGTAATGGGCGAAGCCGACGCCATTTACATGACCCGCATCCAGGACGAACACGACAAGGCCGGCGAGTCCAAGGCGGTGGATTATTCGCCTTTTTATTTCAAATCCGAGCACCTGAAACTTATCAAAAAGTCCTGCGTTATCATGCATCCCCTGCCCCGCAGGCACGAGATCGAAGTTTCCGTGGACGCGGACCCGCGGGCCATTTTCTGGCGGCAGGAACGCAACGGCATGTGGGCCAGAGCCGCCTTAATGGCGTACATTTTCGGCGTGGACAAAAAAATTAAAAAATAATGAAAAATAAACATCTCGCAGGCATGGTCTCTATTTTAAAAAGGACCTATCCCAAAGCCTCCTGCTCGCTTGACCACAAGAACCCGTTCGAACTGCTGATAGCCACCATCCTTGCGGCACAATGCACGGATGAACGGGTGAACCTTGTTACGCCGGAACTTTTTAAAAAATACCCCGGCCCGCGCGAACTGGGACTTGCCCCCCTCAAAGAGCTTGAAGTCCTTATCCGCTCCACCGGCTTCTATCATTCCAAAGCGCTGGCCATAAAGGAAGCGTCAAAGGCCCTTGCCGACAACTTCGGCGGGAGAGTCCCCGCCGACATGGAAGACCTCCTTACACTGCGCGGCGTGGCCAGGAAAACCGCCAACGTCGTGCTCGGCAGCGCCTACGCAATAGCGGCGGGAGTGGTCGTCGACACCCATGTAAAACGCCTTGTTTTCAGAATGGGGTTCACCGAAGAAACCGACCCGGTTAAAATAGAGCGGGACCTGATGAAAGAGCTGGACAAAAAAGACTGGATCTGGTTCTCCCACGCCCTGGTGGCGCATGGGCGGAGCATCTGCTTCGCGCGCAAACCGCTTTGCGCCGCCTGTCCTCTTACAAAGGCATGCCCCAAAAGGGGCATACCTTTGTAATGTGTAAAGTAAATTTTTGCCGCAAAAATTTTTAAAAACTCGGCAAGGATCGACAGCCTATTTATGAAGACAAATCTCTTACTCGAGCTGGCGTTATCCGTATTCTTCTCGGGCGCCCTTAACGCCGGGCATTACATAAACCCGTCCGCGCAATCCGTATCGCAGATCCCTCCGCCCCCCGCGAACGGATCGAATGCCGACAAACTCGATCTGGCGGCGCTTCATGAATGGCAGGAGAAAAGGACTCCCGCGGAGTGTGAGCGCGCGAAATCGGAAACGAACGCCTCTTATGAAGAAGTGTTCGGGACCGTCTCCCCGTTCCCCAAGCCGATCCCCAAAAAGGCCGCGGCAATACTCGCCGGGATCAAAGCCGACACCGACGCCGCGGTCGTTGTGCTCAAGGACCACTACGCCAGGCGGCGCCCTTTCAAAAGGGACCCGTCGCTCCACCCCTGCATCGACCCGGCTCTGGGCAAGATAGGCGCTTTCGCCTATCCCAGCGGTCATACGACGATCACACGGGTGTTCGCGCTGCTCCTTTCCGAACTCGTTCCCGCGGAAAAAGAGATTTTTATGGCCAAGGCCGACGATGCCGCGCGCAACAGGATCGTGGCCGGGGTCCATCATCCTTCCGATATCGACGCCGGCAAGCGCCTGGCCGACGGCCTTTACGCCCAGTTTAAAAAAGTCCCCGCTTTTAAACAAGATATCGGCAGACTTCGCGCCCTGCTCTTAAAAAAATCCGCCGCGGCTCCGTGACGGCGCGAAAACAGTCTTCGATGATATTGAGTCTGAACGCCGCATTATTGTATCGTTAACGGAGCGTGCCGACGCCCGACCACTCTACCGGAGGATCTTATGACCAAGCCCCTTATAATCCCAGCCGTACTTGCAGCCAGCCTGCAGCTCTGCGCGGTCCTGACGGCCGCCCCGGCCGCCACCCTCACAATTTCCAGATCGGAGCTTGCGGATAAGATCCGCGGCGGCTGGGCGGGCAAGATGATAGGCGTCTCATACGGAAATCCGACGGAATTCAAATACAACGGCAGGATCAATGACGGGGAGATCCCGGCCTGGCTGCCCGCCCGGGTGGAGAACTCCATCCACCAGGATGATCTTTATGTCGGCATGACCATGTCCGAAACCATGGACCGCCTCGGGCTGGGCGCCACCGCCGAACAATTCGGAGAGGCTTTTAAGGCCAGCCAATACCATCTTTGGCACGCCAACGCCGGCGCCCGCCGCCTGCTCAACCTGGGCATTAAGGCCCCCTTGTCCGGCAGCCCCAAATACAATATCCATGCCAACGACATTGATTTCCAGATCGAGGCTGATTTTATAGGACTGATGTGTCCGGCTTTGCCGCGCGAAGCGAACAAATACAGCGCCCGCGTCGGGGGCGTTATGAACTGGGGGGACGGCCTGTACGGAGGCATGTTCCTGAACGGGATGTACGCGGCGGCCTATTTTGAAAATGATGTCCGCAAGGTCGTGGAAGCCGGCCTTGCCTCCATCCCCGCGCAAAGCGAATATGGGCGGCTTATCAGGGATGTATTGGACTGGAGCGCCCAAAACCCTCAGGACTGGAAGGCCGCCTGGCGGCTGATAGAAGACAAGTGGGACAAGCACACCTCCTGCCCGGACAGCGCCCTCAACTCGTTCAACATCGACGCCAAGATCAACGGCGCCTATATCGCCCTGGGCCTGCTTTATGGCGGCAAGGACATGGGCAAAACCGTGGAAATAGCCGCCCGCGCCGGACAAGATTCAGACTGCAATCCTTCCAGCGCCGCCGGCGTGCTGGGCGTGATGCTGGGATATAAGGGTATCCCTGATTTCTGGAAATCAGGGATACCCGCTCTGGCCGACACGAAGTTCGATTACACGCGGTCTTCTTTCAACGACATCAGCAAAGCGACCCTGGAGCGGTCCCTTAAGATCATACGGCTGGCCGGCGGCAAGGTAACCGGGGAGAAGATCGTCATTCCTATGCAGACGCCGAAGCCGCCCAAACTTGAGCAGTGGAACATGGGCGTCCCCAGCAGCCGGATCAGCTACAAAGACCCGGCCTGGAGCTGGACCGGCCCATGGAAAACTTTGACCTGGAAAGACTGGACCGAAGAGCATTCGTCTGAATTCACGGGCTATGCCGCCGCCGGCGCCGGAGCGGAAGCCGTTTTAACCTTTACCGGCAGCGCGGTCGCGATCCTGGGCGGATTGACGCAGTCCGGCGGCAGGGCCGATGTCTACCTCGACGAGAAGAAGGTCCGTGATGCCGACGCATACATTGTGGAAAGAACGCATGACAATGTATTATGGCACACCTACGGGCTTGCCCAGGGGCGGCACACTCTGCGGTTCGTCACCAGGAACGACGCCGATCCGCGGTCCAAAGGCAAAAACATAATCCTCCAGGAAGCCGTGATCTACAAAGCGGAATAAAATGTCGTAAAACGACATTTTGTCGTACCCGGCACGGGGTTTTATTCGTCCCAGTGCCGCGGATCATTTGGTTTTTCTCGGGGCGGACCTGACAGCGACCGCCGCGATCGTCATAAAAAGCGCTGTTGATTTTTCATATAACATCAGTATAGTCCGGATCACGGCAGTCCCGGCAGGGTCATTAGGCCCGCAATCAAGCGTTATTGGACCCCCCAAAACCAGGCCTTTCGGTCCAGCTGTTCCCACCGGATCGTGGGCCTAAAAACCGCGCGTTCATAGGACTTTCGGACTTGCGACGGCGGCCCTGCGCCTGTATCCTATAACCATGAAAACCCTTAGAATTTTGTCCGCGCTGTTTTGTTTATCCGCCCTTTCATCCTTCCCATACGCCACGGATTCAGCGGCCCTTGGCTTCGGAGTCGACACCGGCAATCTGGGAGTCGGCGGCGGCATGCCGACGGGCATTTTGCCGGTCGATGTGTCCCCTTCGGGGGACCTGGCCAACTTCTGGGACGAGCTCAGCGACGGAGGCATCGACGGACTTTGCAAAAACGCGCAGCTCGCCTTAAGCCAGAGCGCAAAGCTCCTTAACGCCTCACAGGGCGACCTCAGCTACGGCATCGTGATCAGCGGCTCGACCAAACGGACGCTCCGCCCTTTTGCCGATAAACGGCTCGCTTTAATAGACGAAGCCGGCCTGAAACTGGCCGGCAATATTAAAAAAGACCTGCTCACGCTTCCGAACCTGGGCCCCGTGACCGTGGTCCTTAACGCCGGGATCGAAGGGGTTTCCAGCGTCATGCGCCCACTGCCTGAAACCTCCAATTATTGTTCCGAATTGACGGAGCTTCTGAAGCTGTACGATTTTAAAACCGTTTTCCCTCTGAACGCCGGACGGATCACAAAAATGGTCCCGGGCGAGATCTGGAAACTGCCGCTGTATGCCCGTTACTCCATTTCCATCAATCCCGGCATGAGATACGCCCAACTGGTCGATGTGACCATAGGCGGGGGCGTTAACGGCGAGCGCAAACCCATGGTCAGCCTGTACCGCAAAGACGAGAACACCCTGCGCCTGCGGCTCAGGATCGAGCATGTGATCGTCAAATCCTTAAACGCCTCGGCCGCCTCCGTCGCCATACCGGCGAGCGATCTCGGCCTGGACAGCGGGACCAACTTCCTGACCCAGACCCTGGAGAAAACAGCGGCGGGAGAGATCAACAAATTCCTGGCGTTCAAGCTCGGCTTGAATTTTTCCCGCTCCACCGGCCAGAAACTCCTGCTCGAATTTACGCTGGACCCGAAGGATGCCGAACAGATGGAAAGCCTGGCGGAATTCCTGAAAGGGGATTTCGACATCCTGCGCAGGCTGATCTCCATGGGCCTCCAGTTCGACGCTTTGACGGGCGCGGATACGGCCGCCGACGGGGTCAAGGAACTGACGGATCTTTCCGGCCGCATAGGCTCAAAAATAGAACTTAACGGCACCTTCACCGGCTCCGACCACTATGACGGGACCGGCACTAACTTCAGCTTCAACATCCCCGTGGTACGCGCCCAATCGGAGAACTGGGGGCAGGCCACGCACCGCTACCAGTCCCTGGCCAACAACAACGCCGTTTACCATATCCAGCAGGCCAACCGGTCGCACAGCGGCGAGATGCTGCATATCCCCTTCGTGGGCCAGCTCATCAAGAAGCACAACTATAGGAAGGACCTCTTCGTGGCCAACCGTGAACGGGTCAACGGCAAAGTGTCCGATCCCCTCATGTTCTATCAGGAACAGCAGGGATTGATCCGCCACGGCGACCACCGGGCCCGCGAAGCGCTAGACTCCGTCAACAATGTGGTGAGATACGCCGGGATGCGCGGCAACGGCGTCAACTATGACAACTATTTCCCCGTGCGGGAATTTTTTCCGCCGAAACCTTCCACCGGCGCTACCGGCGGCGACGGGAATCCGCAGCTGCTGCCGGAAAAGGTATATCGGTCCGTAGTGCTCTCTTTCCAGCTCGCTTTTTCGGAAAAAGCCGTGCAGGACATCATCCTCTCCGCGCCGCAGCAGATCCTGAAGGCGTATATGAATGTAATGCGGGAAACTGAGCCGACCGTGATAGGCAAGGTCATGGACCTGTTCGCCGTAAGCGAGAGCGGGAAGGTGGGCTACGACTCAAAGGCCGTGCAGGCTCGCCTGCATGTGATCGATAACGCGGAGGATTCGACCAATCCCATGAACACGCTCCGGATCATGGCCCGAGCGGCCACCAGGTTCATAGAAAAACTTATCCGGGTCAGGGAAGAATCGGACTGGAACAAGCAGGCCGGGCTGTTATCGGCGGCGGCAAGCACGGGGGACCTGCAATTCGAGGATTTTTTAAAAGTGGTCATCCAGCTGGTGAATGTCGGGGATATTTCCTCGACAGTGACGATCCACACCGACAAAAAGATCATAGGCGAGGCCGATATCAACCAAAGTTACCAGCTGTTCAACCAGAAAAAAGGCAACGGTTTTGATTCCAAAGTAGCGGAAATACTTCAAATGCGCGACCGCTTTTTAAACCCGTCGGCATTGACCGATTAAGGAACAGCAATCCGCCGGCTAGGAGCCTGTCCGACATAAGGTTTTTAAGGCGAAATTGACGGTTTTGAGGCCGAACCGAAGTTGCGCGCAACAAAGGTGCAGGCAAAAAACGACAATTACAGCCAAAATTCCTTATGTCGGACAGGCTCCTAATGCCGGAAATGCCTCACGCCGGTCATGACCATGGCCAGCCCCAGTTTATCCGCGGCGGCTACGACCTCGGGATCCTTGATGGAACCGCCAGGCTGGATCACGGCCGTAACTCCTGTTTCCGCCGCGGACTCGACCGCGTCGGGGAAAGGGAAGAAGGCGTCGGAGGCTAGGACCAGTATTCCCGGTTTAGGATTGGTCTTCAGGAATTCCCCGAATTTATACTTCGCCATGTGGACCGCGTCCACCCTGGACATCTGGCCGGCGCCTATGCCCACGGTCTGAGCGCGGCCGGCCAGGACTATGGCGTTGGACCGCACATATTTCACCGCGGTCCAGGCGAACTTCAAAGCCTCTTCCTCTTCCCGGGAAGGTTTTTTCGCCGTGGGCACATCCCATTTATCTCCGAGCAGCAATTTGTCGTCCGAACTCACCAGCACCTCGTCGCCTACGGATTTAAAGACCAGGTTATCCTTGGGGAAATTCTCCCATTTCAGGAGCCGGAGATTGGTTTTTTTAGCTAGTATCTCCAGGGCGCCGGGAGCATAATCCGGGGCGCAGACGACTTCCACGAATTTTTTAGCGAGGAATTCCGCTATTTTAATGTCCAGGGTCCGGTTCACGGCCACTATGCCGCCGAAAGCCGACAGCGGGTCCGTGGCCCAGGCGCGCTGAAAGGCCTCAAGCGGGTCCTCCCCGGTACCGATGCCGCAGGGCGTGACATGCTTGAAGATGACGGCCGCAGGCTGTTCGAAGTCCTGCACCGCCTGCCAGGTGCCGTAGGCGTCAAGGATATTATTGTATGAGAGCGCCTTGCCCTGCAACTGGGAGAACGGCAGTTTTTTATTGTGCGAATAAAGCGCGCAGCTCTGATGCGGATTTTCCCCGTAGCGCAGTTCGTTTATCTTGTTCAGCCTGGACTCAAAAAGCTCGGAGAATTCCAGGGCGGTCCGCAGCATCGGGACCGCGCGGGGAGTCCCTTTTTCGCCAGCCAGTTCCCTAAAGATCCCCGTGTCATACAGGCCGGTATGCTCGAAAGCCCTTACCGCCAGCTCCTGCTTGAGCTCTCTAGGCAGGCGCCCGTCGTTCTCGGACATAGCTTTGATCACGCCCTGGTAATCCCTGGGGCCGGACACAACGGCGACATCCTTATAGTTCTTGGCCGCCGCGCGCAGAAGAGCCACCCCCCCGATATCTATGTTCTCAATAAGTTCTTCGGACCAGGGGGCGCTCTTTTTAGCCGTTTCCTCGAAAGGATACAGGTTCACGGCCACCAGGTCTATGGGCTCTATGCCGTACCTGAACGCGGCGGCCGCGTGCGCGGGATCGTTCCGCTTAAAAAGTATGCCGCCGTGCACCATAGGGTGCAGCGTCTTGACGCGGCCGTCCAGCATCTCAGGAAATCCCGTCAGAGTCTCCAGCGCGCGCACCGGTACTCCGGCCTCTTTCAACAGCTTATAGGTCCCCGAGGTCGACACGATCTCCACTCCGTGCTTAAACAGCTCTTCGGCGAAGTTCACGACCCCGGTCTTGTCGGAAACGGAAATAAGGGCCCGCCTCACCCGTCCGGGCTCCGCCGGCCCCGGTCCGGAGATCACCACACGGCCCCCCTCGATCTTAACTAATCCGCGGCAGAACAGGTCCGCGGCCTTGGGATACAGCATGTGTTCGGCGGCGCTCACGCGGGCCGCCAGGCTCGAAGGCGTATCATCGAAAAATACCGGCACGGCCTGCTGCATAACTATGGGGCCGCGGTCATATTCCTCATTCACCAAATGCACGGTCGCGCCGCTCAGGCGCGCGCCGGAAGCCAGAACGGCCTCGTGGACCTTCATTCCGTAGAATCCTTTTCCTCCGAAAGCCGGCAGGAGCGCCGGGTGCACATTAAGGATACGGTCCTTGAAAGCCCCGAGCATCTCGGGGCCCAGCTTAAGCATAAAGCCAGCCAGACAGACCAAGTCCGCTCCGTGCTGGAGGCACAGGTCCCGGAGACGGGAATCATACTCCTGCGCGGTCCGAAAATCTTCCGGACCCGCGACGATGGCGGGGATGGCCTCTTCACCCGCCCTTTTTAACGCTCCGGCGCCGGCCTTGCTTGAAATGACAAGGACTATCCGTCCGTCCAGGCTTTTCATCTTAACGGCGTCTATGAGCGCCTGAAGATTCGTGCCCGCGCCCGAAGCGAAAACGACGATCTTCTTCATATAGCTCCCTCAAGTCTCACTTTACCCTTGCCGGAAGTTATAACGCCTATCACCACGGCGTCCTCTAAATTTTTCAGCGCGGTCCTCACAGCCTCTTTCCGGACGACGGCTATCATGCCGATCCCCATATTGAAAGCTTCCCACATCTCTCTTTCAGGTATGGAACCGGCCTTCTGGACGGTCCGCATAAGGCGCGGGACCTCCCAGTTCTTGCTGTTCACTACGGCATCGGCGTTCTTAGGCAGGATCCGCTCAAGATTCCCGGAGATGCCCGAGCCGGTGATATGAGCCAGCCCCAGGATATCCCGGCCCTCTTTTTTGAGAGCCGCCCTCAGCTTTTTTATATCCTTGACATAGATCCGAGTGGGGACGAGCAGTTCCCGAGCGTATTTTTTCAAAAGGCCCCGGTCCTTAAGCGCGGCGCGGACCAGGGAATAACCGTTGGAGTGGAAACCGCTGGACCTAAGGCCTATCAGCGCGTCGCCCCGCTTTATTTTTGAGCCGTCGATCAGTTCCTTATTGCCGACTATGCCCACGGAAAAGCCGGCCAGGTCATACTCGCCCGGCCGGTAGAACCCGGGCATCTCCGCCGTCTCTCCTCCCAACAGCACCGACTCGCCCAGCCGGCAGCCTTCCATGATGCCGTCGATTATTTTTTTAGACAGTCCGAGGTCCAGTTTGCCGGTGGCGTAATAATCAAGGAAAATAGCCGGCCGCGCGCCGCAGCAGATCAGGTCGTTGACGCACATGGCCACAAGATCTATGCCTATGGTATCGTGCTTATTAAGGAGAAAAGCCAGCTTAAGCTTGGTGCCCACTCCGTCGGTGGAAGCCACTATGCTGTATTTGTTCCCGGATTCCGCCACCGGGAAAAGTCCGGCAAAACCGCCTATCGCCTTGGATTTTTTTTGCAGGAATTCGGTGAACTTGTCGGCAAGCTTTACATCCACGCCCGATCTCTTATAGGTGGTCATGTGATCTCCTGTTACCGTCCGGATGCCGATTAAATTTTACCATTTTGCCGCCGCGGCGCGGCTTTTCCGCGATGAAACTTTACGGTTTGTTCCCTTACCGGACCCGAATACCCATACCTGTACGGGACTTTTGCCCTTGTTTTCCGGAAATGTGCGAGTTACACTATTGCGGACGAATATACTGCTGCGGCATTAGTGGAGAGGTGTTATGAGCATCGGAACCGTATTTCGAGCGTTTACGCTGGGCCTCTTACTGGCTTTTGGCGCTGCGAATGCAGCCGCCGGTTTCCCGCCGTCTCCTGATCCGTCTATAATCGCCAATACCTCCGGGCAGGCGCCGTATTTTCAACTGATCCCAGTGGTCACCTTTGAGGACCTTTATGGAAAATATTACATCACTGTCCAGGCTACGGCAAGGTGGAATCGTACGGGCGAATTACGCAATGTGCTGGTCGAGGGACTTTATCCCAGTCCGCCGGCCGTAACGGAGATCGTTGTCAACGGCAAATATGTGAACATCGATTTAAGCGGAAGCATCATGGATATCGGCGCGGCAAGCGGCAAGGCGGCGCATAATTTCCTTTTTAACTTTCGCAAGTATGAGCACTTGATGGATTTTGAGCCCGGCGATGAAAAAGGCGCGGTGGAATATATAAGGGGCATTAACGCGGTGAACGACAAACTCGCCGAATGGCAAAGAACCGCCACGAAAGCGTCCACCGACAACGGGGCTCTGGAACTCCTACCGGTCACAAAAAGCGCGTTATCCGACAAGTTGCTGATCAGCGCGCCCCGCGTGGAAGGCGGCAAGGGTTATTTAACCGGCAGATCCCTGAATTTATACCAGCGGGTGATCGTGAATCTGGACCATGAGATGAGCGTGTCAAAGGGAGGGAGACTCACCTCCGGCCTGTACAGTCCCAAAGGCATCGACACCGATACGGCCTTGCAGCCATACCGCCCCCAGCAGGCCGCCAACGATTCGGCCTACGAACAATTAACCCAGGGCGCGTTCGGAGAGGCAGACACGGAGTCAGCGGCATTGGGAACAAATACGCGGGGAGCTATCCAAGCCAGAATTCCAGGCAAGTTCACCGCCGGGTCGAAGAGTACGGCTAAACCGCCGTTGCCGGAAGGCATTAACGATGCGGCCGCGGCCCCGGGCGGTCTTAAAAAAATGATGGCGGAGAACGCTCCCGAAATAGCCGGCGCGGTGATCTATACGGTCGGCGCATATGCCGTCTCAAAACAAATGGCCGCGCATTCGCGCGAAGGGCAGCCAGGCAAAGCGGTGGGCCTCGGGACCGGGTTTGTCGCCGCCATGTCGGCAAGCGCCCCTTTGTCGATGACCTGCGCTCCTTATGCGGCGGCCGGCGGCTGGCCCTATGCCGGGTGCCTCATGCTTGGCACAATAGGAATAAGCTCCACCGTGGAGGATCTATCCGGCAGGTTCGCGTTATGGTATCTGAAGAACGAAAAGAAATATCAACCGCCAATTCCTGAGAATGTGAAAGAGAACATCAAACACCCGATCGCAGCCGTTAAACGCATATTTCATCCGTAGAACGGAAGGGATTGCGCGCCCGGCTGCCGGATATCCATTAAAAGCTCCTCAAAGGAACGGCGCCTGCCTTCAAAGGAATTCCGTGGAGGGAAATCGTCTTTATATTCGGCGAGAAGCGGGGCTATGTGATAATCGATAAGATACTCATTCTCTGCCGAGGTCAGCTCAGGTCCGGCTATGATCCCAGCATGGTATTTTTTCTGATAAAGAGCGGTCGTTTCAGGATTGACTGTATGGCCGTAGATCCTGGCATTCCGGGGATGGATCTCTTTGAGCCCGCAAATATGGTAGACAGCGCCCTTAAGAAGGTCTTCAAAACTACATTTTCCCCCTCCTTCCGGCCAGGTAACCGCCCTTTTAACCTCGAAAACTAATTTATTCCCCCGGCGCAGCCTGCTCCGGAGATGCGGAAAACACATTTCCAGGGGAAGCTTATCATTGCCCCCCAGGCTGGAATCCCCGTCATAAACTATCAAGTGTCCGGTGATCTTCTTCCCCGCCCCGGTCCTGGCGAGGACATAGGTCACTCTTTGCGGCTCCATCATTTTCTTTTCAACGGCCACAAGCTTCCTGATAGCCCGGATCTGCTCCGCGGTACAATGTTTGTTAAAAGAATCCCAATATTTCGCTTCGGCGCGCTCAAGTTCTTTGGGAAGATCGGAAAAGTCCAGGCTGGACGGATTGTGAATTAATTCCACAACATGCCCGTTGTTGAACTCTACAGTCCGGATCGTGGTTTGTGTCATAAGAAGCCTCCGGTTCGATCCCAAGAAAATGTCGTAAAACGACATTTTATCGTACCCGACACGGGGTTTCATCCATCCCCGTATCGGAGTTGAGGGAGAAATTCCTTTCTCCCTCAATACTTGCGTAGGGGCCGTATCAGGGCCAATGGCCTACAGACGGCCAAACTCCCTCTTACCGCCGGGCAACCCAAGAATATTTTCAAGCCATTGCATTACCGCCGCCGTCTATATAGTATGGCGGCAACTGTCGGTTTTATCATGGGCCGAAAGACCTATAGCGCCCACGGATTTTGGGCGGGTCTTCCTTTTATAAACGCCTGATAAATTCATACAATTTAAACATAATGCGGTGGCACGACACGGCGGGACGACGGACAGGCTCCTGCCGTTTTCGGCCGAGCGGCAACGGCCTACGAGGAACGAGCCGCGAGCGGCGAGTTACCAGCCGCCGATCATTTTATGGCATGGAGACCCAATGGCACTTGTATTAAGCGAACTGAAGGATAAGATCGGCATTCTTACCCTGAATAATCCCGAAAGGCGCAACGCCCTCAGCCTTGAGCTGTGCGACGAATTAACCTCGGCCCTTCATGATCTCAGGGACCGCAAAGCGCCGGTAGTCGTCATACGGGCGCTGCGGGATTCAAAAGTCTGGTCGGCCGGGCATGATATCCGTCAGCTGCCGCAGGTCTGCCACGAGCCGCTGGCCTACGACAGTCCCATGGAAAAAGCCCTGCGCGCCATACAGGAATATCCGGGAGCTGTCATCGCCATGGTACAGGGAGGCGTATGGGGCGGGGCTTCGGACCTCATTATAACCTGCGACCTGGCCATAGGCGATGAAACCTCCACCTTCGCCATCACGCCGGTCAAGATAGGCCTTCCTTACAACGCCTCAGGCATAGTTCATTTCATCAACCGCGTGGGTTTGAATATCGCCAAAGAAATGTTCTTCACCGCCGAGCCGGTCAAGGCCGAACGCGCCTACCATTTCGGCATCCTTAACCACCTGGTTTCCTCGAAAGAGATCGAGCATTTCACCATGGAACTGGCCTCCTCTATAGCCGCCAATTCTCCGCTGGCCGTGGCTATCATCAAGGAACAGTTCAGATTGCTGGCCGGCGCCCACCCCATCACGGCGGACGCCTTCGAGCGGATCCAGGCCCTGCGACGGAAAGTTTACAACAGCCACGATTACGACGAAGGCATCAAGGCCTTTTTTGAAAAACGAAAACCCAATTTCAGAGGCGAATAATCCGGCGACATAATACCTATTAAATCCGAATTAAGTATTACGTCACCGGATTATAATCCGATGTCCTTACGGTAATGCATACCGGAGAAGGAAAGATTGGCTATCGCGGAGTAAGCTCTGTCGCGGGCTTCTTTTAGATCGGCGCCTTTGGCCGTTACGGCCAGGACACGGCCTCCGTCGGACAGGAATCGTCCGTTCTCTTTTTTAGTTCCGGAGTGGAATATAAGGACCCCGGGAGCCGCGGCATCGAGGCCGTTTATAGGCGCGCCCTTTTCAGGGCTCTCCGGATAACCTCTGGAGCTTAAGACCACGGTGACGCAGGTTTCTCCGGACACTTCTATCGTCCTGCCGCACAAATCCCCGTCCGCGCAGGCTTTTAAAAGGCCCAGCAGGTCCGTCTTTATCAACGACATTAAACATTGGGTTTCCGGATCGCCAAACCGCACATTGAACTCCAAAACCTTAGGTCCGTCCGGAGTCAGCATGATCCCGGCATATATAACCCCGCGGTACGGCGTTCCGTCTTGTTTCATGCCGTCAACGAAGCGCTGGAGAACATCTTTTTTTATTATCTCCATAGCCCCGGCGTCCAAAACGACCGGCGCCAGGGCGCCCATGCCGCCGGTATTGGGGCCCAGGTCGCCGTCCAGCAGCCGCTTATGGTCGCGGGAAACGGGCAGCATTAAAAATGTTTCACCATCCACAAGGGCCATCACGGAAGCTTCTTTTCCGGTCATAAATTCTTCCACGACAACCTTCGAGCCGGAAGCGCCGAAGATCTTTTTCTCCATAAGATCTTCTATCGCCGACAGGGCCTCCGCTTGCGAACCGCAGATGCGCACGCCTTTGCCCGCGGCCAGCCCGTCGGCCTTTATAACCAGCGGATATTTTTTATTTTTCCGGATTTTCTCTTTAGCGTCCGACGCCGCGGTAAAGATCTCAAACCCGGCCGTGGGCAGCCGGTGCCGAGCCATAAAATCCTTGGCGAATTGCTTTGAGGATTCCAATCTGGCTCCTTCACGGGAGGGGCCGAAAACCTTAAAACCTTTGCCCCTCAGAAAATCGCTCAGGCCGTTCGCAAGAGGTTCCTCGGGCCCGATGACGACAAGGTCTATGGCCGTCTTTACGGCGTAGGCGTATATGGCTTCGAAATCATTTTGGGGAATACCGGGGCATTGCGCAAGCTCCGAGATCGCCGCCGAGCCCGGAACGGCGTGGAGGGTTTTAAGGAGAGGACTGGCCCTCAGTTTCCAGGCCAGCGCGTGTTCCCTCCCCCCAGATCCTATAAGCAGGACATTCATTCGGATAACCCCATCCTTAAAAAGGAGCCTGCCTCCTTTTTAAGGGGTATTTGCCGGTGAAACAGCCGGAGCAGAACCGCCTGTCGGAATTGTTGCCGCAGGCCTTGATAAGGCTTTCCAGCGAAAGGTAATAAAGGCCGTCTGCGCCGATATACTCCCGGATCTTGTCGGTCGAAAGGTTATTGGCGATAAGCTCTTTTTTTGTCGGCGTGTCTATTCCGTAATAGCAGGGCGAAATGATGGCCGGGGAGGCTATGGCCATGTAAACTTTTTTTGCGCCGGCATTTTTCAGGCTGCCCACGATCTTGCGCGAGGTCGTGCCGCGCACCAGGGAATCGTCCACCAGAATTATGGACCGGCCTTTGATGACATCCCCGATCGGCGCCAGTTTAAGATGCGCGGTGAATTCGCGCATGACCTGGTCGGGCTGGATGAAAGACCGGCCCGTGTAATGGTTTCGCATGAACACCGTCTGGTACGGAAGCCCGGACTCCTGGGAAAACCCCAAGGCGTAGGCGGTTCCGGAGTCGGGGATCCCTGAAACGAAATCGGCCTTCACGCCCTTCATTTCGCGGGCGAGCATGGCGCCCACTTCGCGGCGAGCCAGCTGGACGGTCCTGCCGGCCACCACGGAATCCGGCCTGGCAAAATACACCTGTTCGAAGATACAGCGCGTAAAAGAAGCCGCCCTGGCGAACCGTCTGAAACGCGGCCGGCCTTTTTCAATAATGATCATCTCGCCGGGCTCTATTTCCCTTATAACCTTCCCCCCCACCACTTCTATGGCGCAGGTTTCGGACGACAGCAGATACGACCGCCCCAGCCTGCCCAGCACCAGCGGCCTGAAGCCGTTGGGATCGCGGGCGCCTATAACTTTGCCGGGGGCCATGAACAGGAACGAATAGGCCCCTTCGAGCCGGGGCAGGTTTTTGGCGATAGAGCTTTCCAGGTCTTTTCCACGGCGCCGGGCCATCAGATGAATGATGACCTCGCTGTCGGTGGTGGACTGGAAAATGGCTCCGGCCTTCTGAAGCCCGGAACGCAGCGCGGAGGCGTTGGTAAGGTTGCCGTTATGCGCCACGGCCAGAGGTCCCAAGCCCGTGTTGAAGAAAAGCGGCTGCGCGTTCTTAAGGTCGCTTGAGCCGGTGGTGGAATACCGTATATGGCCTATGGCGCTGCGGCCTTTCAAAGAAGCCAGCGCTTCTTTCGAGAAGATCTCGTTGACCAGACCCATCCCCCCGTGGCGCAGCAGGCGGCCGCCGTCGTCGGCCACTATCCCCGCGGACTCCTGGCCGCGGTGCTGCAAAGTAAAAAGGCCCACGAAAGCGAGCCGGGAAGCGTCCTTGTTATCGGTGATGCCGAATATTCCGCACATAGGCTGTTTCCTTTTGCATGAATTTTACCCGACATAGTCCACTGCGTTCTTGAAGAAGTGGTAGCCGACGGCCGCAGCTTCCCTGAGAACGGCGGGCCGGTCCGGATGCTGTACCGCGAAAAAATTCCTTTCGGGATGCGGCATCAGGCCCAGGCAGGCGCCGAGGCGCGTGGTTACGCCGGCGATGTCGTGCATGGAGCCGTTGGGATTCTCGGCGTAAGTCAGCGCATGCAGCTCGGCCTTCAGAAGGCCCGCCAGCGCTTTTTTATCTTCCATGATAAATTTGCCTTCCCCGTGCGCCATAGGCAGTTCTATTTCATCCGGCAGGCCCCTGGTGAAAATACAGGGGCTGCTCTTATTCACCTTCAGTTTTATCCATTTGGCCAGAAACTGGCCGCAGTCGTTGGTGTAAAGCGTGGAAAGCTGGATATTGCCCTTGTTTTCCGGCAGGAAACCCGTTTTCACGAGTATCTGGAAACCGTTGCAGATGCCTATGACCGGCCGGCCGTCTTTGATGAATTTTCCGAACTCCGAGGCCAGGCGCGCCAGCTTCACGGCAAAGATCTTTCCGGCCGAAATATCGTCCCCGTACGAAAACCCCCCCGGAAAAGCCATGATGTCGTAATCAAGAACTTTCTTTTTTCCGGCCAGCAGTTCGTTAAGGTGCACAAGCTCGGCCCGGGCTCCGACATAGGCGAAGGAGGTCCTGGTCTCAATGTCGCAGTTAGTGCCCGTTCCCCTTAAAATTATGGCTTTAGGTCGTTTCATAAAAACCGGTCCCGCTTAAAGCAGCTCTCTTTTCCAGCAGCGTTTAAGGGCCCGGAAGTCCTCCCTTATAAGCCGCTTTGCCCCGAGACGGAGCTCCAGCGCCGGGCCCGCGCCGACAAAACCGATCTTTTTAACCGGCAGACCCCTGACCAGCTTAAGGAACTCCCGTTCTTTTCCTTTAACGACCTCAAGCGCCAGCCGCGAAGGCGACTCGCCGAACAAAAGTTCCAGCTCCGACAGGCCGCGTTCCGAAGCGGCGCCGCCTAGGTCCAAGTCCGCCCCCAATTCGCCGGAGAACGCCATCTCCGCCAGGGTAACGGCCAGGCCGCCCTGCGAAACATCGTGCGCGGCGCGGACAAAACCGTTCTTGACGGCTTTCAACACCGCTCCGTAAAGCCTTACGGCGGCTTTTATTTCCACCGGGCTCAGGTAATTATTGCCGGACTCGTACAGTTCGCCGTAGACGGAGCCCCCCAGGCCTTTTCTATTGACGCCGGCAAGGTAAACGGGATCCCCGGCTTCTTTGAAATTAATGGTGATCGCCTTGCGGACATCTTCCACCGGAGCCACGGCCGAGATAAGCAGGGAAAGAGGTATAGGGTAATCCCTGCCCGCCGCGTCCTTCGACTGATTGTAAAAGCTGTCTTTGCCGGAAATAAAAGGAGCGCCGTAACCGACGGCGGCGTCATGGCAGCCTTCCGCGGCCAGCGTCAGGGCGCCCATCACCTTCGGGTCGCGCGGACTGGCCACGCAGAAATTATCCAGCAAGGCCGTCCTTGAAACCTCGGCTCCGGAGCACAACAAATTCCGCACAGCCTCGTCCACGGAATATAAAGCCATCTGATACGGGTCCAGCCTGCCGGCGGCGGGATTGAAGCCGTGCGTCACGGCGAAACCGGAGAAGTCCTTGAGATCGCCGGTCGCGCTATGCGGCCAGATGACCGTGGCGTCGCCGGGCCCGTCTCCGGACCTGCCCTGCAGCGGTTTTATGACGGTGCCGCCCTGCACTTCATGGTCGTACTGCGTGATGACGGAGTGCCTTGAGCAGATATTGGGGTGGGCCAGCAGCCGCTTCAGCACCAAGGCATGGCTTTTGCCCGGGGCCCTGGGCGGCCTGTTGGAAATTCCGGGAGGGACATACGACGCTTTTTTTTCAAAATTAGGCACGCCTTCGTGCAGAAAATCCATGGACAGGTCCACCACCGCCTCGTTGTTAAAGGTGACCAGCAGCCGGCCGTCGGAGGTAAATTCGCCCAGAACGCAATATTCGCAGTTCTCGGAATTAAGGAGATCTTCCAGGGCCGGGAGCTTTTCAGGCGGAACGGCCAGGATCATCCTTTCCTGGGATTCGGAGACCCAGATCTCCCAGGGCTCTATGCGCGTGTCCTTTAAGCCGGCGTTCTCAAGGCGCACATGCGCGCCGGTTTCGCAGCCCAGTTCGCCGATGGCCGAAGAGAAGCCTCCGGCGCCGCAATCGGTCAGGGCGTCGTAAAGGCCCAGGTCGCGCGCGCGCATCAGGACATCCAGGACCTTTTTTTCGTTTATCGCATGGCCTATCTGCACGGCGGAGGCGGTGGTCTCCTCTTCTATGCTGGCCGAGGAAAAAGTGGCGCCGTGGATGCCGTCGCGGCCGGTGCGCCCGCCGATGGAAACGATAAGGTCCCCCGGGCGGACCTTTTTCTCTATCTTATCCGCGGGGATAAGCCCGACGCAGCCGACATAGACCAGCGGGTTTAGAAGATAGCCCTCGTCGAAATAAATGCCGCCTGAAGCCGTGGGGATGCCCATGCGGTTGCCGTAATCGCGCACGCCGTCCACCACGCCGCGGAACACGCGCTCCGCGCCCAGGGCGTTCTTGGGCAGCCTGGCTTTGGAATCCAGCCGGCCGAAGCAGAAATTGTCGGTGTTCAGGACCGGCTTGGCGCCCAGGCCCACGCCCAGGATGTCGCGGATGACGCCGCCGACCCCGGTCTCGGCCCCGCCGTAAGGCTCCACGGCGCACGGATGGTTATGGGTCTCGGCCTTGAAAGCCAGGCCCCATTTTTTATCCCTGCCGAACTCCACGATGCCGGCATTATCCTTAAAGACCGACAGGCACCACGGCCTGTTCAGCCTCCTGGTGGCTTTTACTATGGTCTCTTTAAAAAGGTTCTTATATTTTTTGACTTTCCCGCCGGAACTGAACCTGACCGGGCCGGAAAAAGTTTTATGTTTGCAGTGCTCCGACCAGGTCTGGGCTATGGATTCCAGTTCGCCGCGGACGGGCTCGCGCCGGATCTTTTTGAAATGCGCCTGCGCCTGACGCAGCTCCGCCGCGTTAAGCGACCAGCCGTAGGCCTTATCAAGGGCGGCCAGGCCGGCGCCGTCCAGCGCGGTGAATTTTTTAAGCAGTTCTTCGCAGTTTTCCATCAGATCTTCTTTATCCCGAAAACATTCACGGTTTCGTTGACCAGGGTTTTGGCGACCGCGGCCCGGAGTTTTTTTTCTTCGGTACGGAAGGCGTAATAGGCGCGGCCGAAGCGCACGGCGGCGGGAGACCGGCCGAGCAGATCGTGGATCGCCTCCTTCACCGACTCGCCGACGACATCGGTGGCGGAATTTTTAAGCCAAACCTCCACCCGGTAAAGGCCTTTAAGGCCCGGGCGGTTTGAAAGGGTATACGATTCGGTTATTTTGTCGGCCAGGAGTTCCGCGCCCAGTCGTTCAAAATCCTTCCCGGGCCAGGTGGCCTCCACCTTATAAAGCCGGGAAAGTTTTACCCCGCCGAGCTTCAAGCCGGCGGCGCGCAGCCGGGCCAGAAGGGCCGCTTCTTCGCTCGCCGCATACTTTCCTTTGGTCCAGACTTCAATGATCATAGGCCGGTAAGTTTATGCAGGGCTTCCAGATACTTTGAGACGGTGGCTTCGACCACGGCGGCGGGCAGCGGCGGGGCCGGCGGGACCTTGTCCCAGCCGGACCGCTCCAGCCAGTTCCGCACGAATTGCTTATCGTAGCTGTCCGGGCTCCGGCCCGGTTCATAAGCCGCGGCGTCCCAGAACCTTGAGGAATCCGGCGTGAGCGCCTCGTCTATAAGGAGAAGTTCCCCGTTAAGCGTGCCGAACTCGAATTTGGTGTCCGCGAGCAAAATACCCCTGCGCGCGCTGTACTCCGCGGCAAACCCGTACAGGGCCAGGCTTTTAGCCCGTATTTCTTGCGCAAGACCGGCCCCGAGCGCCGCGGACATCTCCTCGAACGAAACATTTTCGTCGTGGCCCCGGTCGGCCTTGCTGGTCGGGGTGAAGACCGGCTCCGGCAGTTTTTGCGCTTCCTTCAGGCCCGCCGGCAGCTTTATGCCGCAAATGCCGCCGGTTTTCAGGTATTCTTTCCAGCCCGAACCCGCCAGATAACCGCGCACGATACATTCAAAATCCACGCGCTTCGTCCTGCGGACCAGCATGGCGCGGCCTTTTAAATATTTTTCATCCGGTTCCAAGCCCGGCAGATATTTTTTTATCTCTTCAAGATCGGCGGAAACCACATGGTTCTTTATGATGTGGGCGGTGCGCTCGAACCAGAAAAGGCTGAGTTTGTTAAGGATCTCGCCCTTGCCGGGGATCGCGGTCGGGAGGACGCAGTCAAAAGCGGACAGCCTGTCGGAGGAAACGATAAGGAGATATTGTTCCCCGGCCTCGTAAAGGTCCCGGACTTTGCCCTGGTGTATCAATTTCAGATCAATTCCCCCTTATCAGAGAATACCCCAGGAACGCGGCGCACAACAACCAGCCGGTCTGGACATATTGGAACACTTTCGCCAGCACTTTGAAATTGCTCCAGCTTTTATCCCCCACCATGATAAGCTCCAGTTCGGGATACCTGGCGAACAGCAGTTTTGTGGTCCGGTGTTCGTTGGAATAAAGCTTGGCGAGGAGCATGTTGACGAAGAAAACCATCGCCGCCGCGCCGAAGAACGGGACGGTCCCGTTCAAACAATCCTTCCTGATCGCCAGCATACAGCCCGCGGCGGTAAAATTCAGGGCGATGCCCAGCAGCACCAGCTGGTCCTGAAAACGGCTTATGCGGCGCAGATAACTGTCGGCCAGGGTTACGGCGAATTTTCTGCTTTTTTCGTCCTTTTCCAGGACCCTTTTTACAAGTTCGATGAGTATGTCGATCATAATTTAGAGCCCTTCCGTCTTATCTCCGCCGCGGTAAAAAGGAGCCAAGCTCCTTTTTATTCCCACTCTATGGTGGCCGGGGGCTTGGAGGTAATGTCGTAAACTATCCTGTTCACGCCCTTAACCTCGCTTACGATCCGGGCGGAGATGCGGCGCATCAATTCATAGGGCAGCTGGGACCAGTCGGCCGTCATGCCGTCCACGGAACTCACGCAGCGCACGGCTATGACATTCTCGTACGAGCGCTCATCGCCCATGACTCCCACGGTCCTTATGGGGAGCAGCACGCAGAAAGCCTGCCAGATCTTCGAATACCAGCCGAACGATCGTATTTCCTGGCGCATTATAAGATCGGCCCGGCCCAGAACGGCCAGCCGCTCGCCGGTCACCTCGCC
The DNA here is from genome assembly GCA_041665305.1 of Elusimicrobiales bacterium. Lineage (GTDB taxonomy): Bacteria > Elusimicrobiota > Elusimicrobia > Elusimicrobiales > UBA9959 > YA12-FULL-51-18. Next base: position 28,084 of record JBAYJD010000011.1, on the reverse strand, counting down.
CAGCACCCGGATGGCCAGGCCCGGACCCGGGAAAGGGTGCTGCATCAGGATCTCCTCGGGGATCTTCAGGCCCCGTCCCAGCTCGCGCACTTCATCCTTAAAAAGGAAACGCAGCGGTTCCACCAGTTCAAGTCCCATTTTAGCGGGCAGGCCGCCGACATTATGGTGGCTCTTGATCACGGCGGACGGGCCTTTCACGGAGACGGACTCGATCACATCGGGATAAAGCGTGCCCTGCGCCAGGAACCTTGCGCCTTTTATTTTTTCAGCCTCCCGTTCAAAAACCTCGATGAACGCATGGCCTATTATTTTTCTTTTCTTTTCAGGCGACGCCACGCCTTTCAACCGGCCCAGAAAAAGCTTGGAAGCGTCCACTATTTTAAGGTTGAACCGGAACTTTTTAAGAAAAACTTCCTTCATCCTTTCCCGGTCGCCGACGCGCAGCAGTCCGGTGTCCACGAAAACGCAGCGAAGCTGCCCGCCGACGGCGCGGTGGGCCAGGACGGCCGCCACGGAAGAATCCACCCCGCCCGACAGAGCGCAGATCACGGTTCCTTTCCCCACCTGGTTCTTTATGCCGGCCACGGCGCCTTCCAGGAACGACGCGGGGGTCCAGCGCTCTTTATAACCGGCTATACGGCGCGCGAAATTTTCCAGGATCCTTCCGCCGTGGCCTGTGTGATGGACTTCCGGGTGGAACTGAACCGAATACAGGCCCCGTTCCGGACATTCCATGGCGGCGACCGGCACATCCGGGGTTCCGGCCGTCACCCTGAAGCCATGCGGCGCGGCCTTGACCTCGTCGCCGTGGCTCATCCATACCTGAAGGTCCTTCGGCACGCCGCCGAACAGGACGGACCGGCCGCGGACCCTCAGCCTGGAGCATCCGTATTCGCGCCTGGAAGCCTTATGGACCCTGGCGCCCATCCCGCGCGCTATAAGCTGCATGCCGTAGCAGATGCCCAGCACGGGAATGCCGAGGCTGAGAACGGCCGGGTCGGGGACGGGAGCGTCCTTGTCGTAGACGCTGGAGGGGCCTCCGGAAAGGATTATGCCTTTAGGAGCGCGGCTCAGGATCTCCTCCACGGGGGTCCTGAAGGGCAGGATCTCGCAATAGACGCGCAAACTGCGCAGACGCCTGGCGATAAGCTGCGTATACTGGCTGCCGAAATCAAGGATAAGTATCTGGTCCATGAAAGTTTCCCGCGGCGCGGCGTTCAATTCTTCCTCCGCTCATCTTACGGCGGCGGGAACCGGCCCGGATCGCTATTTGGTCTTCCCCATGCCGACCACCTGGGCCCTTTGCAGGAGCTTGCCTTCGCTTTTGATGGAAGGGGCGATTATGATCTGGGCCAGCTGCATCTCCCGGATGTTATGACAACCCAAAGCCCCCATGGAAGTCCTGAGCGCTCCGACCAGGTTCTGGCTGCCGTCATCCACGCGCGCCGGGCCGAAAAGTATTTCCTCTATGGAGCCGGTGACGCCCACATGGACGCGGGTGCCGCGCGGAAGATTGGCGTGCGGGGTGGCCATGCCCCAGTGATAGCCCTTGCCGGGGGCCTCGGAAGCTTTGGCGAAAGGGGAGCCGATCATCACGGCGTCGGCGCCGGAAGCGATGGATTTGCAGACATCCCCTCCGTTATGCATCCCGCCGTCGGTGATGATGGGCACATATCTGCCCGTCTTTTTATAATGGAAATCCCTGGCCGCCGCGCAATCCACGGTGGCGGTCACCTGCGGCACGCCGAGGCCTATGACGCCGCGGGTGGTGCACGCCGCGCCGGGGCCGACCCCGACCAGAAGCCCGGCCACGCCCGTATCGATCAGCTCAAGCGCCACGCGGTAGGTGACGCAGTTGCCGGCCACGACGGGGATCTTCATGCTTTTCACGAACTTGGCGATATCCAGCGTTTTCTGCCGCGTCGATTCGAACTTGATGGTGATCACGGTGGCCTGCACCACGAAAATGTCCGCGCCGGCCTCCTTCGCTATCGGGCCGAACTCGCCGGCGTTCTGCGGGATACAGGACACGGCGCAGGGCACTTTGGCTTTTTTTATTTCTTCCACCCGGCGGGCGATGAGTTTGAGCTTGACCGGTTCTTTGTAGATCTTCTGGAAGACTTCGGTGGTTTTGCCTGGTTCGCAGTTGACTATCATGTCCACGGCTTCTTCCGGATCCTCGTAGCGGGTGTTTATGCCGTCGAGATTGAGCACGGCCAGCCCGCCCAGTTTGTTCATGGCCGAGGCGAACCGGGTATTGACCACGCCGTCCATGGCGGAGGCCAGGAACGGCATTTTGAATTTGATATCGCCTATGTTGAAAGAGATGTCGGTATCGTCGGGATCGACCCCGATATTGCCTGGGACAAGCGCGACCTCGTCAAAACCATAAGTTTGTCTTGCTTCTCTGTTACGGCCTATAAAGTAGGACATTGGCTGCCTCCGGGTTCGGTCCGTCCGCGCGGCGGAGGACCGGATTTATGTTAAAGGTGAGTTTTTTTAAAGAGCGGCGCGACCACGACCATAGGAGTCTGTCCCACATAAGGAATTTTGGCTAAAAACCTTATGCCGGACAGGCTCCTAAAAGATTCTAACAAATTATTTTATTAAAACAAATTTATCCCTGAAACTCTCCGTAAAAGCGTCGAGAGAGGCCTTTTCAAGGACCGCCGCGCGCGCGGCCTTCGAAAGCAGGCGGGAGGCCGCGGGCCCCAGGGAAAGCGCCCGCTTGAGCTGGCGCGAAAGTTCCTGGACCGTCAGGCTTTCGTAAAAAAATCCGGTCTCGCCGTCCTTTATAAACCGTTCCAGGTACGGGGTCCTTCTGATAACGACCGGACGGCCGCATGCCATGGCGATAAAAGCGATGGTGTTCCCGGCGGCGCCGTTAATGTGTCCGTCGGTCACGGGTATGGCGACCGCCCCGGCTTCCCGCACCGCGGCCCTAAGGCGGGGCAGGTTTTCGGCCAGCGGGGCCGCCAGAACGGGCGTCCCCGGCGCGGCCTCGAACGGAGGGAGCGCCGTATCCGTGAAGATGGTGAGCGCGGCGCCGGCCCGCCCCGCCGCCCGCGCCAGTTTCAAGAAATCCCTGCCGGCGGACCCGGCGGAAAAAACTCCGTCGCCGGGCGCGGCCGGAGCGGGACTGTAATAAAGGCAGTCTACGGCATAGCCGCGTTTAAGCATCCGGCCCGCCTTGAGCCCCAGCCCGGCCCACAGCGCGGGATCGTCGAATTCAAGTATAAAAGCGCGGTCCATAACGCTCAAAAGGCCGAGTTTTCTGATTATATCCGCGGTGGGGTTATGCCCCGGCATCGGAAGCAGATGATTGGCTATGAATATTTTTTCGGCGCAGGGAAGTTCCCCGAGCAAACGCAAAAAGGGCGCCGCGCAGGTTTTCCGTTTGGGAAAATCCAGCGCCGCCAGCAGATCGTAGGAACCGCGCAGTTCGCGCTTAAGGTCCGCCGGAGCCGTATATCGGACGCGGCGGCCTCCGGGCGGAGGCGATTTTTTTATGAAAGGGTACGCGAACTGGAAATCATGGACTATGTCCAGGCTTATGCCGGGACGGCCCTTGAAAGCCCGGATAAAAGCCTGCTCAAAGTGTAAATTTTCCGGACAGTCGCAAAAATTCGCCAAAAGCACGCTTTTCATCGGTGCTTCAACACTAGCAAAAGAAAACCGCGTATGACAACTTATCGAGGCTCAGGTCCCGCTTCCCGCCGCTATTTCACCCCATACAGGAAAGTGACGAATTCATGCCAACCGGTGGCTTTGTCGAAGGCCAGATCGGTGTATGGAGTTTCAAAAATGTTCTCAAGCCTGCTCTGGTTGGCTATAGATTCCACAGGCGGGAGATAAACCGAGATCCCTCCGCTTTCCGACAGCTCGCGACCCACGCGGTTCTTGAACAAAGCCGTATTGTTTATGACCAGTTCCTTCGCTATGAATTCCTGAAGCTCCGCGGATTGGGCCTTAAGCATCTCGACCCCGGTCCGGCCCTCTATCCAGTTGGCGCTCTCCCGACCGTGGAGTATAAGGCCCAGGTATCCGCCGTAAGGCGGCTCATATTTTGCCAGGTTTTCGCTCACCAGGCGCGCGAACTGGGACAGGTCGCCGTAAAAAGAGGAGGTCATTTCAGGGTCCGCCCACTTGCCGCAGACATCGTAACGGATTACGCCGTCCCTGGCGGCCTTAAGAGCGCCCAGATCCGCCGTTTCCCTGGCAAGCCTGGCGAACCTGGAGATCCGCTCCGCCAGGTCGTCCAATTTGGAGGTCCGGATGGCCGAAAGCTGGGAATACCTGCCGGCCTCTTCGTAAAATGCCCGGAACGCTTCCACCATGACGGAGCCGGCTTCCTCCGCGCCCATCCTTGGATGCCGCGTCAGGGCCTCGAAGAAGAGCTTGTAGGGCAGGCCGTAGGCGGGAAGGGCGTCTTCCGACGCCACCATCACCTCGGCCAGCTCCCCGACCTCGAACGCCACCTCCGGCATCTGCATCAGACAGGCGTCAAAAGCCAGCACATCGATCTTTCCGGCTTCCTGAAGTAAAAAACCCAATTGGGGCGTCCGGACATAATTTCCGGTCTCGGCGTCCAAAGAAACGCCCCTCCGTTTGGTCCAGGGGTCCAAAAAGCCGAGCCCGTGGTTCCAGATCACGAACATATAATGCCTGGCCGGAAAATTCACCTTAGCCCACTTGACGAAATCCGCAGCCTGTTTATAATCTCCCTGGTCGACCGCCTCCGCGCTCATCAGCACTGGCGAGGAGACCTTGCGCGGATCGGCGTCCTTTTCTATAAGATAGCGCCGCTCCCCGGCCCAATCGTCGCCGCCGCCGTCCGAACCGTCCCGGACCTTCATACGGCCCATTTCAACCACGACATTAACATCCTTGGTCGAGCCGACCTTCTCCATTTCGTTCACGCTGTAAAGCCCCGCCTGCTCAAGATCGTTCTTGCAGTTGACGAATACCATGACCGTCCACTCTTTGACCGGCAGGGGTTTTACGGCTTTTACGGTTTTCCACCCGGCTTTAACGGCGGCCCGGCCCTGCAAAGTGGCGGGAACCGGGAGATACGAGTTAAACTCCGGATCGAACACTGAGATCCCCGGATAGGTACCGGAGTAAGCGCCGGATTCAGCGAGGACCAGGCCCGGAAAGAGGAAAAAGATCGCGGCAAGAAACGGACTTAAAAAATGTTTCACGAGGTCTCCTTATATATCGCTGCCGTCTGCAATAGTATATCAGCCGGTTTAGATATGACAACCCCTAAAAGGCCCAATCCCGGAGGGCCGAAGTACCCATAAAATGTCGTAAAACGACATTTGATCGTATCCGACACCGGGATTTATCCGTCCCGGTGTTTGAGTTTAAGGCGGAAAACCGGTTTCGGCGCGGGGATATATAATATAATACGGATAATATGGCAAAAAACCTTTGCGCGCTCGCGGCGCTTCTCTGGCTGCCCGCAACGGGCCACGCGGCGTGGTGGGTGGAAAACAACTACGCCTTCGGCTCGGACAGATTCCAGAAGGAGTCCCTTACCTTTTCCGCAAAACTCTCTCCACGGGTGATGAGCGGCGTCAATGCGTCGTTCTACAAGGACGGCGGCCCCTACCGCGACAAAGTTTACTCGCTCCGCCTGCCGTTGATGTATTCCCCAGGCAGCACCGTCCTCTCCGTCACCCCTTTTCTTTATCCGGCCTCATCCGCTATCCGGTCCGGCGCGCGCGGCGCCAAAGCGTACGCCCTGATCCCGCTGGACGAGGACGCCGATGAAAGCTATGTCCACCTGACCCTCTCCGGCGCGGCGGCGCGGCAGGACACCCTGCTGAACCTTAAGACCGGCCCGGAGAGAACTACCTTCTCCGAAACCGCTTTTGAAGCGCAGGTGGAAAAAAGTTTTTATAACCAGTTCTTTTTTCTGGCTTCGGCCGCCGGATTCGCAAAAACCCGGAAAGCGCGCAACGGCAATCTCATCGATCCGGTCCTGGACCAGGGCGACCTGGCCTCTCTTGGGACTATCCGGCAGGTGAACCTCCTGCCGGAATGGACGGCCGTCGTCCAGTTCGCCAGGAACATGGCGCCCGACTTCGACAGTTATCTTTACGCCGGAGCCGCCCGGATCTCGTTCAGGGGCGCGCAGGACGCGAACTCGTTCCTGGGCGGCCTGAAAATGAAACTGAACGACAAATCCATGCTGGACTTTGCCTATAATTTTTATAAAATGAATAGCGAAGCCGGCAGGAATTATTATAAACTCTCAATTCAGGTATTTTTTTAAACGGGAAGGCGCGGCGCACATATGATAATGCAGTCACAGGAAAGTCTTGAGATGCTGGTGATGGTTTCCCGGCTTCTGTCCTCAAAGCTGGACATCTCCGAGCTTTTGCTGACCATCATGCGCCTGGCTTCCCGCGTGGTGGGAGCCGAGAGGGCCTCCCTGTATCTGCTGGACGAAAAAACCCAGGAGCTTTATTTTGATGTGGCCCTCGGCCTCCCCGAAGATGTGCAGAAAATGCGCTTTAAGATAGGGGAAGGCATAGCGGGCACCTGCGCCAAGGAGGGCCGTTCCCTCATCATCAATGATGTGGCCAGCGACCCGCGCCACACCCAGAGAGTGGATAACAAGAGCGGCTTCGTCACCCGCGCGCTCCTGACCTGCCCGATGATCATCAAAGGCAAGGTGATCGGCGTCGTCCAGGCCATCAACAAGTCGGACGGCGATTTTGTGGAGACCGACAAGAACAATTTCGAGGCGTTCGCCTCCCAGGCGGCCATAGCCATAGAAAATTCGCGGCTTTTTTCCTCGGTGAAGGAGGAGAAACGCAAACTTGAGGTGGTTTTTAAACGCATCAAGGAAGGCGCGATCCTTACCAATCCGGAAGGCGAAATAATCATCCTCAATAATTCCGCCAAGCTCTACCTCGAATACGAAAAATACAAGTTCGCCACTATAAGGCAGGCCATGGAGAACTTTTCCGTCAAGCCGCCTTTCTCCGAAGTGGAGGGCTCCGAAGCCACCACCACGCGATTCGAGGTCATGCGCGAGAAACCCAAAAAGTTCTATCTCGACGGTTCCGCCATAAAACTTTTTAAAGAGGACCGGGAAGGGAATTCCGTGCCCGAAGGCCGGCTCTGGATCCTGGCCGATGTCACGACCCAGAAGCTCGAAGAGTGCATGGCCAGGAATTTTCTGTCGCTGATCTCGCACAAATTCAAAACGCCGCTTGCCTCCATTAACGGCTATGCGCAGATCCTCAACGAGGACGCCGTAGCCAAGGACCTGCCGGACCTGATAAAAAAATCGGCCGCGACCATCATGAGCCAGGGGACCAAGCTCACGAACCTGGTGGAAAGCCTGCTTGATTTCGTCACCATAGACAGCCTGGACGAATCCGGGATAAAGAAGACCGAATTCGACATCACGGAAACTTTTAAAGACACGATAGAACTGATGAAGGTCAGGTTCAGGGAAACGCCCGGCTTGACCTTTAAAATGACCGTGCCGGAACCTATAATGATCAACGCGGACAAGAGCCTGGTCAGGAACGCGCTGAAGGACCTCATCGACAACGCGGTCAAATTCAACCAGGGCAAGGACAAGCTTGTCATCCTGTCGGCGCAGGCCAAGGACGGCCACGCCCTGCTTTCGGTGGGAGACAACGGCCCGGGCATTCCCGGCGAAGAGCTCTCCAATATCTTCAACAAATTTTATCAGGTGGAAGCCAGTTTCACCGGCCAGGTGGAAGGGTGGGGCCTAGGATTGGCGCTGGTAAAAAAAGTGGCCGAAGTGCACCGCGGGAGCGTATACGCCAAATCGCAGCTCCAGAAAGGCTCGGCCTTCACCCTCGTCCTCCCGCTTTAATAAAATATCGTAAAACGGCATTGTATCGTACCCGGCACGGGATTTTAGCCGTTCCCCGTGCAGGAGTTGAAAAAACAGCCGGCTTGTAAGCCGGCTGTTTTTACGCCCTGCCGCCGCGGAAGTTATTCTCTGGGCGCCGAGGTCCTGCAGCCGTGGAACGGCATGCCGGGAGAAACCATGCCGTGCGGATTGGAGCGGGTAAAGTAGTAGCCGTCCTTGCAGCGGTAAGTACAGAAATAATCGGAATCCGTCTCAAGCACGCAAACCTCCCTGTCGGCTTGCGCCGCTTTGGAAAGCGGACCCTGGGGAGTCAACTCGAACGAACTGAGCGCCAGGCGGACCGAATATTTGTAAGCCGGCGAGAGCTGCTTCAAGGTCAGGCTGGTGCCCCGCAAACAAACTTCAAAAACTTCCTTTTGACCGGGCTGGAGCGTCCTGGGGGCCGTTATAACCACCTTAACGGCTTCTTCATAGTCCTTATAATAGGGATGGCAAACCTGGTACAACGGCGGGCCGTAATTTTCACAATCCTGTCCGGATTCCCTGCTGTGAAGAGGCGTTTCGGGAGAGGTCAACGGGTCGTCGGCCCTAAATGAGATCTTTTTACAATCGCGGGAAAGATCCGTGATCGTGTGATATCGGGCCTCGGGAAGCTTAAGCTCTGAAACGACCGCGTTCTCAATGGCGCTTTTAACATCGACCCCCTGGTCGAAATTCACAACGGCCCTCGCGGCCGGAACAAAACCGAAACAAACCAGCATAATAACGATTTTTTTACGCATTATTACCGCCTCCATATCCCTGCACCCGCATAATTGAACTCTCAAGCATTTTAGCATAAATCGTTTTGCGGGAACTGGCGGCGGATCTTCGCCGCTATGCCGCGCACGGCTTTTGAGGATCTTGCCAACTCGGCGGGACCGTAAAGCCCCAGGTAGTCCTTTCTGGGCCCGGCGCAGATCCTCCCCAGGGAGCAGCCTTTGCATTTTGACGGTTTTAATTTTTCCCCGAGAAAAGAGTTACGGCCGGTCATAAGTTTGAACGGATCGATAGCCAGGTGTTCAAAACCTTCGAGGTAACATAAAGGTATTCCGTCCGTGATGATCTTCATCCCGGCGGTCTTGCAGTATTTAAGCAGGTCCCGGAGATAGGGGGCCATCTCCGACAGTTTCGGGACCAGGAAGGCGCGGTTGGCGGTATGACCCAAAACCTTTACAAGGTTAAATTCTACGTAAAAGATCTCTGGGAAATTTTTATGAATATACGCCGCGAACTCCCTCATCGTCCTGTAATTAAGCGCGGTTATAACAAAGGTAAGCCTTATCTTTCTACCGCCGGCCGTTTTAACCAGCGTGCGCAGTCCGTCCAGTCTTTTTTGGAACTGTCCTTCGGTCTGGGTTATAAGGTCGAACAACCGCTCTATATGCGACGGAAGGTTGACATTGAACAACGAAACCCCGGCGTCGGTCAAAGAGCTTACATACCCGGCATCGTTGAACCGCACTCCGTTGCTGCATACGATAACTTCCTCCGCGCCCCTGGACCTGGCGTACTTCACCCATTTCGCCAGGTCTTGGGAGAGTGTCGGTTCTCCGCCTTCAATGGAGACGGTTCTTGTGCCGGAGCCGATAGCTTGTTTGATGCGGGCGGCCGTCTGCGTCTTGCGCAGGCCTCCCGCGGAACAGAACAGGCAGTTCTGATTGCATTTCCCCGTAATAAAGATAATGGCTTCGGCTTGTTCCACTTTCCAGATTAAGCCAGTTTATTGTCCGAGACCAGCTTCCTCAGTTCGCTTATATCCGCGTCGATGACGAAGGGCCGGCCGGCCGATTTCATCGCGCTGGTAATATCCTTCAGTCCGTTGCCGCTGATCAGCAGCACCACCGATTCGTTCTCCTTCACTTTCCCTTCCGCTACGGCCTTTTTAAGCCCGGCGTAGGTGGCGGCCGCCGCGGGTTCGGCGAAAACATTCGAACCCCTTGCGACTTCGGGGATGGCGGCCAGGATCTCGGCGTCGGTGACGGAGACGGCAAATCCCTGGGAGTCGCGAATGGCCATCACGGCGGCCATGCCGTCGCGCGGCAGGCTCACGGAGATGCTGTCGGCGACGGTCTCGCCTGAAACCGGTTGGATCTCGCCTCCGGATTCAAAAGCTTTTTTAACGGCGTCGGACTTCTCGGCCTGGACGGCTATCATAGCCGGCAGCTTCTCTATTATACCCAGGCGGTGGAACTCCACGAAACCTTTCCACATCCCGCTTATGATATTGCCGTCGCCGACCGGAACGAACACCTTGTCCGGCGTTTCCCATTTCATCTGCTCGCAGATCTCAAAAGCGCAAGTTTTCTTGCCCTCGCGGGTGAAAGGGTTGACGCCGGTGCTGCGGTTGTACCAGCCGTACTCCGTCGAGGCTTTCAGGCAGAGGTCGAAAGCGTCGTCATAGGTGCCCTTGACCATGATGACGGTGGCGCCGAACACCAGCAGCTGGGCGACCTTGGGAGCGGGAGCGGTGTGGGGCACGAAAATAACGGTACGCAGGTCCAGGCTGCCGGTCAGGCAGGCCAGCGAAGACGCCGCATTGCCGGTGGAGGCGCAGGTTATCACCTTTTCCTTGAGTTCCCGCGCCCTGGCTATCACCACCGCCCCGGCCCTGTCCTTAAAAGAAGCGCTCGGATTGCGCCCGTCGTCTTTTATATAAAGGTTCGGCACCCCTGCCGCGGCGCCCAGCCTTTCGGCCTTGTAAAGAGGCGTCCACCCCACCTGGACCGGCGGGATCATTTTAAAACCCGCCAGCGGCAGGATCTCCATGTAGCGCCAGAGAGTCCTGTCCTGATTGTCCTTAAGCACCTCGTAATTAAGCCTTTTTTTTATCAGGTTGTAGTCGTAGAGTACCTGAAGGTTCCCGCCGCAGGAGGCGCAGGTATATTTGACATCGGCGAGTTTATGGTCCCGGCCGCAATTAATGCACTGCAAAGTTTTTATTTTTTTCATAATGGTTCAACCGCGCCTGCGGCTCTCACGCGGAGCGGGGGCCGGCTTTAGTCCCGCCGCGGACTTCTCCGGCCCCGCCCCTGTCGCGCCTCATCATCTTACGACCGTCGTGCCCGCCGCGCCTTTAAGCGTTTCGTCGAATAATTCCGTCTTGGTGATATAAGCCGCCTGCCCGCCGCCCCTGAGGAATTCTATCACGGCCTTCACTTTGGGTCCCATGCTGCCGGCGGGGAACGGACAGGGCTTGCGGTCATAGATCTCTTCCAGCTCCTTAAGCGTCAGGCGGCGCAGGTCCTCCTGGTCCGGCCGCTGGTAATTAAGTTTTACGCCGTCCTCGCCGGTGAAGATCGTTAGGCTGACTTCGACGTTTTCCCCGCGCTCCCTCGCCCGTTTTAAAAGCATCTTGCCGAGCAGCGCCGAAGCCAGATCCTTGTCTATCACGGCTTCCACGCCCGTGTACATCTTGAGCGGTTTTTTCCCGGCCTCGGACTTCCTGGAAAACTTCACGCCGTAATTACAGGCGTAAACTTCCCTGCCGTCCCGTATCTCCGGCGCGACCTCGCGCACGGGAATGCCCCCGCCTCCCACGGTAACGGGAACGATGCCTTTGGCGAGCAACGCCTCTATCGCGTCGATCTCCACGATGTCGGAAGGGACCGGGGAAGGCACCACGCGGCGCCAGATCTCGGCCCCTTTTTCATCTTTTTTATAGAGCTTCATCACCCAGCCGTTCTCGCGGGTGCGGGAAGCCGCCTCTTCCTTCGAATAGGAAGGCCCGATGTATTTGGAAGGATTTTTAAAATCCGGATCGTCCTTATCCACCACCACCTGGGTCACTACGCCCGCGACGATATTGTCCACGCCGCGGATGTTCAGTTCGTTGTTCAGCTCGCCTATCATGTAAGCCATGGCCCCCTGGGTGTCCGCCACGCAGACATCCAGCGGCAGCGGCGGCAGGGTTTCGCGGCAGAGCTCCGCGCGCATCAGGACATTGCCCACCTGCGGGCCGTTGCCGTGGGTCATGACATAAAGGTCTTCCGGATGTTTTTCAAAAATATCAGCGACCAGTTTGGCTGTCTCGGCGGTGCGCTGCCATTGCATGGCGATATCAGGGTTGATGGCCTTGCCGGTCGCGGGATCCTTAAGTCCGACCGGCGAAACCTCGTTGCCGCCAAAGGCGAAGATCCTTATTTTTTTTACTTTCTTCATAGATGTTCTCCATGCTCTTTATGATCGGGGCGGCGGGCCGCCCCTGATTAAGGGCAAAACAAAATATCATAAGCCGGCGTTTTTATCTCCCTCTTACCGCAAAACCCCGTCCTGAACGGCCGGCAGGCTCCTGTAGAGGGAATCACGGACGCTGCCGGCAAATCTCATCCTGGCCGCGGGAGAATTTTCAAGCCTGGCAAGCAGTTTGGGCGTGAGCTCCAGCTGCACCCCGCCCTCCACGGCCCGGTTGACGATATTCCTCGGATCGACGCCGGGAGTCCTGCGGCAGGGGGTCTCCACGGAAAAACCGGACGCCAGCAGACCGGACGCCGTTTCGCCGACGGCCCGGGTATCGGCTCCGCCCACGCAAACCCGCTCCCCGCCGTCCGCGCGGGCGTGTATGGACACGGCTATCAGGGAGGAGGTTGAAAGGGCGACGGCGGCCGGATCGTCGAAATGGACCGCGGTCACATGCAGCTTCCAGGAGTCGCCGCCAAGCCAGCCGTTAAAAAGGTAAAGATTAAAATCCGAGCCCGCTACGGCGCGGGCGAGCCTTGAGGTGGAGAACTCTATGTCGCCGCCGTGTATGGCGAAAACGGAGACCCGGGACTTACGGTCGTAGATCTCCCTTGAAAAATCCCGTCCTTCCGTGTTAGCCGCGCGAAGCGCGGCATAATCCGGGTACAGATCCGGCCTCATGCGCAGAGCCGCATAATTTCCGCCGCAGCCGCTTAACAGCGCCAGCATCAAAGGAAGCAATGGAACCAGAGATCCATTGTCGGAACGAGACGTCATATATTAGGTTATTATATTATAAAATCCCGTATTACGACATTTTATCATCGATTTTTTGGGAGTTCTTGAAAACCGGGATGGAATGTGATATAAACTATGGTATCATCCGGGGCGGGGTTTCTTTGACAAACAGCGGTATAGGCGGTCAATATCATGGGAAAGTGGGGTATATTGACTCTTGTCGTATTAGGCGGGTTACTGCTGATCTTAAAATATTTCTCCTATATAAGCGCGAGGCAGACGCCCCAGCCGGCGGAGCTTGGCCTGGAACAGCCGCCGGGCGTGGCCCTGCCTCCCGCAGCCACCTTTTATAACGAACTCCAGCCGTCCGGGTTCCATGCCCCTGAAACTTACACTGAACTTGCGCTGCCGAAAGAGCCGGCCCCCTATAAGGGCGCCTGCCGGGGCGGTTCGCTGGAGGAGATGCGCGCCTCACACGGCAAATACTGGGGGTTTTTTACGCCGGACGCCGCTTTTAACGCCCCCGAAACCGATAAAATGTACGATTTTGTCGCCGGCTATGTCGGCTGCGTAGCGCTGGCGCGCGACGACATGAATTTGTGCGCCTCTCTTCCGGGCGAAACGCAGCGTAACAATCTTAAGATCGGTTTTAAAACCGCGCCCAATTCCAGGTGCCGGAAACGGGCTTCGCTGCTGCTGTTCCGTTCCTATGTGGCCGGTAACGCCGGCAACAGGGAACATTGTTCCGCGGTCTTAGCCAACTGGCGTCGGCCCCCCGTTTTTTCAGGATCGGAATTTTGCGGGATCGCCGTCAAAGGACCGCGCGCGGCCATGGAGTTCCTGTCCGGCGCCCTGCCCCGAAAAAAAGAGAAGCTCCGGAAATTCATGCCCGCAAGCAAAGCCGAATGCGGCGGGGACGCCGGGTGCATAGACAACTTTCAGCTGTATGCCGCCATCAGGGACGGCAAAATTTCAGAATGTCCCCGCTCCGCCGACCGGAGCCTTTGCGAGGCCCTGATCTCCGGCTCGGAAACGCCCTGTGAAGCTATAGTACGGGACATGTCCCGGTTCTACTGCGCCGCCGTGGAAAGAGTTAAAAAAACGACCCAGGGCTATATAGGCCTGACCCTGGAGGAGATAAAAACCGCCGCCGCGCGCAAGACCCTGGAACAGGCGGAACAAAACCGCCAAAGACTTGAAAAAGACCGCCTTAAAAAGGAAGAAGAACGGCAAAAAGAGGCCGGCAGGAAGATCCAGGACGCCATCAATAAAAAAGTTAAAGCGATGCTTAAAAGGTCCGGCGCGGGGGACAGCATATGAAAAATAAAACGTCCCGGTTGAAAAAAAACATCAGGCTGTTCTTTTCAAGCGAAGAAGGCAGGATGCTGGATGCCGATATAGTAAAGACCGGCCTGGCGCTCGGGATCCTGGGAGCGGCCCTGGCGGATCAGGCCGAAGCCCAGATCCACAACAACTATTTCACGGCAAACGCCCATGTAAGCCACCAGAGCCACGGTTCCCATGGCTCACACGGGTCCCACGGCTCCCACGCATCCCACGGCTCGCACGGTTCGCATGGCTCCCACGGTTCCCATGGTTCGCACGGTTCGCACGGCTCCCACGGTTCCCACGGCTCGCACGGCTCGTACTAAGAAAATGTCGTAGGACGCATAATTTATGTTGTTACGGCTGCTTATGCCGTTTTTTTTGTTCCAGTATCCGGCGGCCTCCGGCTTCGCCTCGGACGGTCCCGCGGCCGCTGAGGCGTCTAATGTGCTGCTGATCCTGATGGAAACGCTGCGTCCGGACCACCTCGGCTGCTACGGCTATCGGCGCGGGACCAGCCCGAATATAGACAAACTGGCGGCCCAAAGCGCCGTGTTCGAGAACGCTTTCTCCCAGTCAAGCCAGTCGCTTATCAGCGCGGCCTCCGTTTTTACGGGCTTATACCCGCCCAGCCACGGGGTCATAAGGGCCGATCGGCGCCTTGACCCCTCCCTTCCCACCCTGGCGGGCGAACTAAAGCGGCGCGGCTATACTACAGCGGCTTTCACCTCCGGTTTCTTTTTAAACCGCGGTTTCGGATTGAACAGCGGTTTTGAAGCATATGACGACTCCACGGATTTCGGCACGCTTGCGGACGCCGTCCCGAACGCCGTCGGCTGGCTGCGGAGGAACAAGAAAAATAAGTTCTTCCTGCTGGTCCATGGATATGACGCCCACGCGCCTTACCGGGCGCCTAAGGAGCTCCTGGACAAGTTCGGAGCCGGTTACGCCGGACCCCTGGCCGGCCTGCCCCTCGACTATAACCTGGCCGACCGGATCTGGCGGGACGGACTTTACGCGGACTTCCGGCTGAAACGGAAAGTTGCCCCTGTAAACAAACGGGATGTGGACTATATAATTTCACAGTACGACGCAGCCGTGCTGTACGCCGACGGCAGGATCGGGGAGCTGCTGGAAGAATTGGCGGCGCTGGGGCTTAAAGACAGGACCCTGGTCCTGTTCATGTCCAGCGCGGGCGAAGCCCTGATGGAGCATGGAACGGTCATAAGCTCCTTCCACGGCGGCCTGTACGAGGAGGGCCTCCATGTGCCGCTGCTGATCCATGTGCCGGGTGCGGCCGCTTCCAGGTTCGGGGCGGCCGTTCAACTTGTCGATGTCATGCCCACGGTCTTCGACCTGCTGGGTTTTCCGGCGCCCGCCACGGCGGAAGGCGTGAGCCTTAGGCCTGCCCTGGAGGGCCGCGAACCGCCGGAGCGGACGGTATACGCGCAAACCCTTTCGCTCAGAACGGGGCTGCCGTATATCGGCATCCGCAAATATCCCTGGAAACTGCTTCTGGAGGACGGAAATTATGAATTGTTCGACCTGGCCGTCGACCCGGCGGAACAAAAGAACGCCGCTTCAGAAAAGCCGGTGGAATTTGAATTCATGAAGGCCGAGCTGGACCGGATGGTGAAAGGAATGCCGCGCCGCACGGCCGTGAGCGGCGGCCGCCCGCTGGCCGCGGAGGCGGCGCGGATGAAAGCGCTTGGTTATTGGTGGCTGGACCGCCCGCGCGTACGTTACTGGTCCGAGCGGAGGCGCGGGAAAGAGGAGGGCGGAGCGTGGAAATGAGTTCGGGACTTTTCCTTCCGGCTTTGTTGCTGCAATTCGCCGCGGCGGCCTCTCCGGCGCAGGCCGCGCGGCGGCCGCCGCTCAATATCGTCCTGATAGGCCTTAATGCCCTGCGCGCGGATCATTTAAAGATCTACGGCTACGGAAAAGAAACGGCGCCCGGCCTCAGCAGGCTGGCGGCGGAAGGCATAGTTTTCGAGCAGGCCGTGGCGCAGAGCCACTGGACGCTTCCAAGCCTGGCGTCGCTTTTCACCTCCAAATATGTCCACAGCCACGGCCTGTATGATCGGAGCCGGCGGCTTTCGGAAAGCGAGGCCGTTCTGGCCGAAGCGCTGAAAGAAGGAGGTTATAAAACCGCGGCTTTTACCGGCGGACTGGACATGTCCGGAGCGTACGGGCTGAAGCGGGGGTTCGACATTTATTACGACGACACCGGCGGACGGCCTATGGGCTCGTTTCGGGAACTCACTCCGAAGGCCCTTAAATGGCTGGCCGGGCGGCGGAAAGACAGGTTCTTTATGTTCCTTGACTCTTACGATATCCATCCGCCCTTCGACAAACCCAGCCCGGACGGGAACGCCCCGGATTATTCCGGCGCACTGAAGGGAGCCTCCCTTGATTATGCTCTGCTCGGGAGTTACAGGAACGGCGCCATGGACGGCGGAAAAATCAAATTGACGAAGGCCGATCTCGCTTACATTAATTTCAGGTACGACAACGGCATAGCCTGCGCCGACGGATTCCTCGGGGAATTCATAGCCGGACTCGCGGAACTGGGCTTGTCTGAGAATACGGCGCTGGTCGTATTTTCGGAGCACGGGGAGGAACTGGGAGACCACGGGAGTTTCGACCGTTTCGGCAGCGGGAACCTCTATGACGAAGCGATCCGGGTCCCGCTGATAATGGTTCTCCCCGGCCGAAGCCTGAAAGGGGCGCGCGTTCAGGCCCAGGTGCGGCTTATAGATCTTATGCCGACCATCCTTGAGCTGGCGGGGCTTCGCGCCGGCCCGCAGGCGCAGGGGAAAAGTCTGCTGCCGCTTCTCGATGGCGCCGGCAGGGATCCCGGCCTTTATGCCTACTCCGAAGCGGGACCCGGCAAATGGGCGCTGCGCTCCCGTGAATGGAAACTGATCTATAACAACGGAGACTACTCCCTTTTCGACCTGATCAACGACAGGACCGAATCCGTAAATGCCGCCGCAAAGGAGCCGGAGACGGTCTATACTCTCGCCCAAAAACTTATGGAGTGGCGGCGGAAAACAAGGACGGCGCTGAGCCCCGGCGGCGCGCGGCCGGCGCTGACCGGGGAAATGAAACGCAAACTGAAGGAGGCCGGATACTGGGTGGAGTAATGCCGAACTTAAGCAAAAAGATCCGTTCCGTCCTGTCCGGAGGCCTTATCCTCCTCGCATTCCCGCCGCTTCAGGCCGCAGGGAACCGCGCCGCGGCTTCCGGGCGCCCGGGATATAACATCATACTCGTCGTGGCGGACTGTCTCCGCGCGGACCACTTGTCCCTTTACGGTTACAGGAGGGCCACCAGCCCGAATCTCGACGCCTTCGCGGCCGGCGCCGCGGTTTTCCGGCACGCCGAGGCCCAGGCCCCGACCACCCTTTTAAGTTTCGCTTCGATCTTCACCTCCCTTGAGGTTTCGGCCCACGGCGTGGACTCCATAGGCAAAGCCTTGAGCGATTCGGTCCTAACCCTCGCCGGGATACTGAAGATCTACGGTTACAGGACGGCGGCCTTTGTGGGCGGGCATAATTTAAATCCGCTGTTCAAACTTGACCGGGGGTTCGAGGTATATTCGCATCTCAACCGCACGGACGCCTCTTTCAAGGACACGCTCCCGGCCGCGCTTAAGTGGGCCGAAGAAAAAAAAGAGAGGAATGAAAAATTTTTCCTTGTGGCGCACGGCAACGATCTCCACACGCCGTATGTTTTTCCGGCCTCTTCCCTTTACGACCGGGACTTTCAGGTCAGCGGCCCGCTGAAAGCCATGCGGAAAACGGAGGCCGGTATTTTTGCGGCCTGCAACCGAAGATTACGGCTGGGCCGCGGTAAAGGCGGCATGATCCTCACCGATGACGATGCGGCCCACCTGACGGCCCGCTATGACGAAGGCATAAATTATTCGGACGGGCTTCTAGGCGCGTTCCTGGACCGTCTGCGTTCGGAAAGACTGCTGGACCGGACGGTGGTCGTGTTAACCGCCGACCACGGAGAAGGCCTGTTCGACCATGATTATTTTTTCCACGATTTTAATCTTTACGAAGATACCCTGCGGGTGCCGCTGATAATAAAGGTCCCGGACGCCGGGCACAGGGAAATAGACCGCAGGGTCCGGCTGATAGACCTGATGCCGACCATCCTGGACCTCGCAGGCATCCCGCCCGACGCCTCCGCGCAAGGCCGCAGCCTGAAGTTTCTGCTTACGGACGGAACGGACCCGGGCCGGGAGCCAGCTGTTTTCAGCGAAAGCGCCGTAGGAGGGAAAGTCATATATTCCGGGCGCTGGAAACTTATCCGGACCCCGCGAAAGACGGAATTGTACGACCTTGAACGAGATCCCGGCGAAAAACGGGACCTGGCCGGGAGCGAACGAGAGACCGTCGAAGCGCTGGAAGGCGCCCTGTCGGCCAGGCTGGCCTCGGACGCCGCGGCCTCTCCCGGACCTGTTCTTCCGGCCGGAAGCAGGTTCTCGGCGGATATGCAGCGGGCCGCGGCGGAGCTGAAAGAAATTTACCGGGAAATAGGCGGGCCGGACGCCGCCGAGCGGCGTTAAAAATTTTTGCGGCAGGTTTTTATCCGCGCGGATTTTATGGGACATCTCCCGGCAAGAACAACCGGTCCTTTGATCGCGGCGGCGCTGATGTTCGCGGCGGAGCCGCTTTGCGCTGGCGGCCGCGGCCTGATACTCATAGGCTGGGACACCCTGCGGGCCGATCATATAAGCGCTCTCGGCTACAAAAGGAAAACCACCCCCAGCCTGGACGCTTTCGCCGCGGGCTCCGTCGTGTTCACGAAGGCAATAAGCCCGTCCAGCTGGACCCTTCCCGCCTTCATGTCCGTTTTTACCTCGCTATACCCTTCCGAACACGGGTTGACCAATAAATACAGATCGCCGTCCGCCGGCGGCGCGGAACTGGAGCCGGCGCGGCTCTCCACCCGCGCCACCACCATGGCGCAGGTGTTCAAAGCCAACGGCTACAGGACGGCGGCCTTTACCGGCGGGGCCGGCGTCGGAGGGGAGTTCGGCTTCAACCGCGGATTCGACATTTATGCCGACGGCAGGACCTTCGCGGGGTTTGAAAGCGCTTTCCCCATGGCCCTCGCCTGGCTCAGGGCCAACCGCGGTTCGAACTTTTTCGTTTTTATCCACGGCTACGACACCCATCCCTTCCGCGACCTGAAGGCGGACGGGAATTACCGGTTCATAACTCCCGAGGAGGCCGCAAAGGTTCCGGAGCTGCGCAAGCGGCACGAAAAAATGCGGCTGGAACAGCTGGACGGTAAAAAACCGGACCACACGCGGGACGATATAAAATTATGGACCGACGTCTACGATGAAAAGATCCTGCGGGCGGATGCGCTCCTGGGGAACTTTCTGGCGGAACTTTTCGCGCCGGGAGGCGCCGGGAACGAAGCCGTGATAATTATTTTATCCGACCACGGCGAAGAACTGTTCGACCACGGCGGGGTGGACCACGGCATGACCCTTTACGACGAAGTGATCCGCGTGCCGCTTTTTATCCGCGTGCCCGGCGGCCGCGCCAGCACCGTTACCGCGCAGGTCGGGACGCTGGATCTTTTACCCACCGTCATAGATCTGCTGGGCCTTAAACCTCCGGCCGGCCTGAAAAAAAGACTGCGCGGGACCAGCCTTGCCCCCCAGTTGGCCGGCGGCTCCATGCCGCTGGACGCTTTCTCCGAAACGGATTACCTTTTCCATTTCAGCAAAAAGTCGCTCCGCAAGGAGGCCGGCTTAAAATTGATCAATGACGGCTTCTCGCAAAAAAACGAACTTTATGACACCGCCGCGGACCCTTCGGAAAAGGCCGACCTCTCCGAAAGATCCGCAGCGAACGCCTATCTCCTGGAAATGGAACTTTTCAATCTGCAGGACGGACTGACCCGGATGCCGTAAGACGACATTCTATCGTCCCCTCTTAACGCAAGGCGACCCCGCCCTAAAGGGCGGGGTATGGTAAAAATTTTTAAACGTTCGCAACGGCGCGCGCCTCACTCGCAAAGCCATTGATTTTTTTCGAACTCATCCACCAGGCTGAGCACATCACGGCGCCAGGCGAAGAGGATATCGTGGTATTTTTTACCGTCATAACCGTAGGCGGTAAGTCCATTATAAATGTCGCTGCGCAAAGCCGCCCTGTCGAACGTTTTGCCGCACGCGGTATTGCGCACCTTCAGGGCCAGCACAAGCGCCCCGGTGCGGTGCTTTCCGCCCAGACAGTGAACGAACACTTTTTTACCGTCCGAGGTGTCTTTGACAAGGCGGCGGAACGCGTCACGGAAGTAAGAATTATCCGCGAAATCCTTGGGGAACGCCAGAATAGGGTATCTGACGCAATCCAGGCCGTTGGCGGAGCAGAAAACGCTGTTATCGGAATGCGACCCCTGCAGATTCAGGATGGTTTTCACCCCCAGTCCTGCGAGGGATTTATATTGAGCTTTCCTCGCGGGCGCAGCTCCCGTAAACACCAATCCGTCCGGCAAGCCGTCGACGGCCCCTTCGGACCAGACCGCCACTTTAAGATTTATCACCGGCGAGGACTGTACCAGGTGTTTTTCCGCCGCCCGTCTGGCGGCGGCGACGACAAGCGCCGGCGCCGGTTTGGGCATCAGCTTGTTTCCCGTATTGCCTGAAGCGGAAGATTTAAGCTCATCCAGGGCTCCGGCTGACGCACAAACGGACAGTGCGAGCAGCAAGGAGGACATTTGCAGCAGTTTAACCGATTGTCCCATATACATTTCTCCTTCTCCGACACGGGGCCGGATAAAACCCCGTGCCGGACACGATAGACCGTCGCTTACGACATTTTATTTCAAAGAAACATAGGCCTTGGTGCTGTTAACGCGCGATTTATCCGTGTTCACCCCTTCCGGAGTGGTGTTATTATCGGAGTCGGTAAGCGTCACCTGCACCACATAGTCGCCGGCGGGCAGTTTTTTACCCTCCACCGTGCCGTCCCAGATGACCTGCACTTTGGCGCCCATGGTCATCCCGTGAGTTCCATGCCGGTTGAGTTCAAGCTCTCCGGCTTTAATAAGCCCCAGCAGCCGGCTGTGCTGGTAAACGCCTATCTGGTAACTGACCTGAGAGGAACGGTTGTCCCCGGCGTTGAAGTCGATCTCGATATTTCCGCCCCGGACTACCGTGGACAGATCGGAAACTATCGGCGGCAGCCTTTTCGAGGCCGAGATAAGGACATTCAGCGTGGCCCTTGCGGCCAGCTGATACTGACGGTCCACTATCGGCGCCGCCCGCTCATTGTCGGATGAGAGCGGAAAAGAATCCTTTCCGGCTCCGTAGCCGCCGAAGATGCCGTAGGTCGAGTCCTGGCCGAGCGCAACGCCCGAGTCACGGTCTTCGACCCAGTAAGGCCTGCCTGTGTCCGGGTTAACCCAGGACCTTAGCATACCGCGGGTGTCATCCTGCGTTTCCTGGTAATAAGCGTACGGTTCTTTGGCGCCGGCTTCGGCGGGAGCCTCGCGCAGAGGAGCAGAATGATTCGCCGCCGAGGTTTCGAACCTGTCCGTCAGGCCGTGATAGACATTGGCGGCGTGGGGAGGAGAAGCCTG
The DNA here is from genome assembly GCA_041665305.1 of Elusimicrobiales bacterium. Taxonomy (GTDB): domain Bacteria; phylum Elusimicrobiota; class Elusimicrobia; order Elusimicrobiales; family UBA9959; genus YA12-FULL-51-18. The sequence goes on along the minus strand of JBAYJD010000011.1, from coordinate 6,324 downwards.
GTCCTCCGTCAAGTGGCAGATGGAACCGATGCGTCTGTACGCATGTTCCAGATCAAGGGCCGCGTAATTACCGAGTACGCCGAACGCGGTCTCGGTTTTTTCCCCGAACCAGATATCTTCCGGGTTGCCGCCGTTCGGACTGTCAAGCGTATGCCAGCTCTCATCATTGGCGCCCTCCAGAAGAACGACCTTGAAATCGTCAAGATCCGGGTATGCCGCCTTATCCACCCTTTCCAAAGCCGAATGCATAATGTTCGTATGAGCGAGCAGCGGCGCGCTCTTCCACGCACGGGCCGCGGACACGGACGCCGCCGCGTAAACGGCTAGAACTGCGGCCGTAAGGTTCGTTTTATTCATTTTCATTGCATTCTCCTAGTTTTATTCAGTATTCCGGCTCTTGCCCGGCGCCCGGATGAGATCATCCGGGCGCGGCTTTGTTCGTTATGGGTTAGTCCGCGTTAACGGCCTCGTGCTCGAAGCGCTCGACCGTTTCGTCGTATGCGCCCGCGGCCTCAAAGGCCGGATTGTCGCCGTTGAACTCCTTGGCCTTCGCGACATCAGTATGCCCGCCCGACAGTTCATAGTACGCTATCTCGGCCTGAACATTCCCGATCTCGGTCAGCTGCACCAGCACCTTAAGGACCTCATCGTACTTCAGGTCGCTTTTGCTGTCGCCGCTGATCATTTTGGACAATCGCGCGGACTGTTCTTTCCAGTCCTTGGCATAGCCGCCGGGGCCCATGCGCGACTGCTGGATATCCGCCACTATCCTCATGGCCTTCTTAAGATGATGCCTCACCGTTTTCTCGGAACCGGCCACCGGCTTGAAGTTGACCATGCCTTTGTCGTTGATCTGGGCCAGCATGAGGTCCTTTTCATCCGCGCTCAGGGTGTTGAAGTAAGCCTTCACCACCATGGTTTCCGGCGCCTTCAGGATATCCTGCACGCCTTTCTCGTTCACCACCAGGGCGAAGGTCATATAGGCCGAGGGGTTGGTGCGGCCGGAATGCTGGGGCGCGTTCTTCTGCAGGTCGTTAAGCGGTATGGCCGCAGCCGGGTTGAGCGGTCCGCCCTTGGCGCCGGCGTAACGCATGACCGAGTTCGCGTTCTCAAGCACTCTGCGCGCCGAATCCTTGGTATGCCTCAGTTCGGCTTCGAAGTGCTCATATTTCAAGACCGGCTGGCTTACCGAGCCCGCGGTTTCCTGGTTGAACACCGCGACGGCTCTGGAACGGTTATGTTTTAATTCCGCACCGGCGAAGGGGACATCGAACCAGGTGCCGCTGCGCTCAAGGGTGTTCTCATGGACATGCAACACCACCTTTGAACCGGGCGTGTTGATTCTTTGATAGCCGGAGCCGTAAACGCGTTCATAATCCCTGAGCACGGGGATATGAAGATGCACGGTGGTGCCCTTTTCACTTATCCTGTTCACGCCGTTATAGGAGGAGGCCACGCCGAGTTTGGCTTCCCAGCTCCTGGTAGCCTGCGTAAGCGCCGCCTCATCGAGCTTGCCGTCGTGGTCGGGGAGGAAAGCCCTTTTCACGGCCAGCTTGGCGAGTTCCTTTATGGTGCCCAAGTTCCCCTTATTCAGCATGTACGCGAGTTTTTCCATCTGTTTAGGATCGTTCGGGTCCAGGATAAACTCCAGAAGGGCTTTCTTCTCTTTCACCCGCTCCTGCGAAATACCCAGGCTTGTGTAAGTATATTCCTCAAGATACGGCATAAGCAGGTCCACAGCCGCCTGTCCGCCCGTTGGGCCGAGCATCTTTATTATCATCTCGCCGGCGGCGGTCAGAGCGTCCTCTACGGGAACGGCCGTCACCTGGACTTCCGCGCCATAGCTGATGATCCTGGCCTGGTCAAGGCGCATACGGACGCGCAATTCTTTTTCGCTCATGCGATAAAGCGAAACGCTGGGAGAGGCTTCTTTTTCCACGCCGAAAGACAGCGCCAGGCTGGCATTAGCGTAACCGCCGCTGACGGTCGGGTTGATCCCCAGCCAGAACGAAACGGGCAGTTTCCAGATCTCGCCGACCTGCATCTTGGCGAAGCGCCCGGCTTTGAACGGGATAGCGGTCTTAAACTCGGGCAGGTTCACGATCTTTTTGAGCTGGTCGCAGGATTTTTTTCCGTCCAGAGGGCGGACCACCATCGAAGAACCCTTCAAACTTACCCCGCCGACTATCGCAAGTTCTGGGGAAAGCTTGGCGAGCAGATTTTCACTACCCTCAAGAAGGGCCTTGCCTTTTTCACGATCATACCCGATGGAAAGACCGATCTCGTCCACCAGCGCCAACTGGCCGTTAGGATAGCTGGAAAAACTCCGGTTGGCCGATCCGCTCAAGGTCCCCTTGCTCAGGGCATAGTCGTAACTGACCGGCAGGGAAACGAACCGGCACATGTCGGGGAGATTAGCGCCCTCCTCAAATGTTTCCCAGAAAACCTGTTCGGCCACAAGGCCCTGTTCCAGTTCCGCGTCCTGCCATGCAGGAGAGGGAGAGATCCGGACGGAGTCCTCAGAACCCGCAGATACAGGCGCGGCCACCGGCGCCGGTTCAGGCGCGGACTGCGCCAGGTTTGCCAGCTCTTCCAATGCCGGCCGGGCAAAAACGAAACCCGGAGACGAGATCAGTAAAGAGCAAAGGAGCGTGCTTACTTTCCGCATAATTTCAAGACCTCTCGGAGGTGAATTTGAGGCCCCCGCGGACTCTCATGTTCCAAGTATAGAAGGAAAAACAAATCCTCGTAAGTGTCTGTGGGCCTATTGCGCATACGGCATTGGGCCTACGCATTTCCGGCTTTTGGACCTATACGCTTTATACTGAATTTCCTCTATTGAGCGGCGGCTGTCCGGACCCGATGAATAAGGAAAATTTTTTAACCAAGGGGACGAAAAAGCCGCGCCCGGGGTTTTCGACCGGGCGCGGCCTTATTCGTCGAAGTTTAGTCCGTGTTGACAGCCGAGTGTTCAAAGCGCTCAACTGTTTCGTCGTATGCGCCCGCGGCCTCAAAGGCCTGATTGTCGCCGTTGAACTCCTTGGCCTTTGCGATATTCATACGCCCGCCGGACAGCTCATAGTACGCTATCTCGGCCTGAATATTCCCGATCTCGGTCAGCTGCACCAGCACCTTAAGGACCTCATCGTACTTCAGGTCGCTTTTGCTGTCGCCGCTGATCATTTTGGACAGCCGCGCGGACTGTTCTTTCCAGTCCTTGGCATAGCCGCCGGGGCCCATGCGCGACTGCTGGATATCCGCCACTATCTTCATGGCCTTCTTAAGATGATGCCTCACCGTTTTCTCGGAACCGGCCACCGGCTTGAAGTTGACCATGCCTTTGTCGTTGATCTGGGCCAGCATGAGGCCCTTTTCATCCGCGCTCAGGGTGTTGAAGTAAGCCTTCACCACCATGGTTTCCGGCGCCTTCAGGATGTCCTGCACACCTTTCTCGTTCACCACCAGGGCGAAGGTCATATAGGACGATGGGGTGAGGCGGCCCGCGCGACGGGAAGCGTTTTCCTGCAGATCGTTAAGCGGTATGGCCGCAGCCGGGTTGAGCGGTCCACCCTTGGCTCCGGCGTAACGCATGACCGAGTTAGCGTTCTCAAGCACTCTGCGCGCCGAATCCTTGGTATGCCTCAGTTCGGCTTCGAAGTGCTCATATTTCAAGACCGGCTGGCTTACCGAGCCCGCGGTTTCCTGGTTGAACACCGCGACGGCCCTGGAGCGGTCATGCTTTACTTCGGTGCCTGTAAAGGGAATATCGAACCAGCCTCCTGTACGTTCCAAGGTGTTTTCATGAACATGCAACACCACCTTTGAACCGGGCGTGTTGATCCTTTGATAGCCGGAGCCGTAAACGCGTTCATACTTCCTAAGGACGGGAATGTGAATATGCACGGCGGTGCCCTTTTCACTTATCCTGTTCACGCCGTTATAGGAGGAGGCCACGCCGAGTTTGGCTTCCCAGCTCTTGGCAGCCTGCGTAAGCGCCGCCTCATCGAGCTTGCCGTCGTGATCGGGCAGGAAAACCCTTTTTACGGCCAGCTTGGCGAGTTCCTTTATGGTGCCCAGATTGCCCTTATTCAGCATGTACGCGAGTTTCTCCATCTGTTTGGGATCGTTCGGGTCCAGGATAAACTCCAGAAGGGCTTTCTTCTCTTTCACCCGCTCCTGCGAAATACCCAGGCTGGCGTAAGTATATTCCTCAAGATACGGCATAAGCAGGTCCACAGCCGCCTGGCCGCGCTCCCGGCCGAGGCGTTCGATTATCTCGGCCGCGACAAAGGCCAGGGCGTCTTCCACCGGAACGATCGTCGCTTCGGCTTGCGCGCCGTAATTGATGATCCTGGCCTGGTCAAGGCGCACGCGGACGCGCAATTCTTTTTCGCTCATGCGATAAAGTGAAACGCTGGGCGTGGCCTCTTTTTCCGCGCCGAAAGACAGCGCCAGGCCGGCATTGGCGTAACCGCCGCTGACGGTCGGGTTGATCCCCAGCCAGAACGAAACGGGCAGTTTCCAGATCTCGCCGACCTGCATCTTGGCGAACCGGCCGGCTTTGAACGGGATGGCGGTTTTAAATTCAGGCAGGTTCAGTATTTTTTTTAGTTGTTCCAGTTGTTTGCAGGATTTCTGTTCCTTCAAAGGCCGGACCACCGTCGACGACCCCTTCAAACTTACCCCGCCGGTTATAGAGAACTCCGGCGAAATCTTTGCAAGCATATTTTTTCCGTCTTCAAAAAAGGCTTTGTCTTTTTCGTGATCATACCCGATGGAAAGGCCGATCTCGTCCACCAATGCCAGCCGGCCGTTCGGGTAGCTGGAAAATCTCCGTTCAGCCGACCCGCCCAATGTCCCCAGGTTTGAAACATAATCGTAACTGATCGGCAGCAGATCGTACTGGCACAGGTCGGGGAGAACGGCCCCTTCCTCGAAATTTTCCCAGAAGGTCTGCTCGGCCGTAAGACCCTGTTCCGGTTCAGCGTCCTGCCAGGCCGGAGAAGGCGCGGTTCCGGCGGGTTCCTCAGAGCCCGCCGCGAACGACGCCGCCGGCGCTGTTTCAGGCGCGGATTGCGCCAGAGATCTCAGTTCGTCCAACGCCGATCCAGCAAAAACGAAGCCTGGCGCCGTGATCAGTAAAGAGCAAAAAAACGCGCTTACTTTCCGCATATTTTCAATACCTCTCAAAGGTGAATTTGAGGCCCCCCCAGCGGACGCTCATGCCGCAAATTATATGGGAAAATATATGGAGTGGTAAGTGTCCGTGGTCCTATGGCGCGCCCGGTAAAAGGCCCAATCCTGGCTGGGCCTTAATGCTCAGGATTAAACCTCTATCTTACGCCATACTATTTTATCGACCGAAGCGGCATGATGCGTTGCGACGGTGCTTAGACTTCGGTCAAGGGGAACCTAAAATGAACAAGTTATTATCTATAGCGGCAGCTTCGATGCTGGCAATGGGCACGGCTTCGGCCTACGCGGATGAAACATGCGCAGACAGCGCTGTGAAGGCTATTGAGCTAGCCGAACAGAATCTTTTCTGGGACCAATATGAGCCGACACTCTCCAACGCAAAGAACATTATCGCGATAGCCGACAGCTGTGAAGCCTCCGCTGTGCGGCTGGCGGCGGCTAAGGCGCTCATAAGGGCGATCTCCGACATGTCGAACCCCACTAAGGCTGTGGCTGAGGACATGAAGAACTTGTGTGGGTCCGATGCCGCCTGCGCGGTGGAGGCCATTAACTCTTTAAACAACGGCCTGTACTCCTACCAGGGCGAGCCTGCTGTAACGGTCGCACGCGCCATAGTTGAGATAGTCAAACAGGCCCCCACGGAAACCGTCAAACAAAAAGCGATAGAAGTTCTTAGTAAGGGTTCCTCTCCGGCCAAGGAGATCAGCGAAGCCCTGGCCGAAGTGGGCAAGTGCGAATAAAACGCCGTATAATGGCGTTTTATCCAAACCGGCACGGGGTTTTGTTCATCCCCGCGCCGGAAAGTTTTTAACACCTCCACGGCCGCATAATTCATTTCCAGCGAACCTTGTCTGCCGTTCCCTTAAAAATTTCCTAGGAGCCTGTCCGACATAAGGTTTTTAAGGCGAAATTGACGGTTTTGAGGCCGAACCGAAGTTGCGCGCAACAAAGGTGCAGGCAAAAAACGGCGATTGTAGCCAAAATTCCTTATGTCGGACAGGCTCCTAGGACAGCCGTGCGCGGCGAGGCCCATGCCGGGATAGGCCCAAAAACATCCCCCGCCTGGGCCTTAATGCTCAGGATTCAATTCTGATCCCAGGCCATACTATGCTATCGCTTGAGACGGCG
>JBAYJD010000010.1:0-69017 GCA_041665305.1 Elusimicrobiales bacterium | reverse complement strand
TTTAATGGAACACGGCCAGGTGCTCCACGAGGGGAACTAGGTTCCCCTTCGTCGCTCGCTTTATCGCGCCATTAAGGCGTGATAAGCGAGCTGATCCCTTCTAAGCGGTCCCCGCGCTTGCTATGAAGGTAACGCGCGGGACTATTTCGCTCCCCGCGCCTAATGCGCGGGGCGGATTACCGCCGGACCTCTAATGGAAATCGGTCCAAATCTCATTGGTAACGCTATCGCTATTATAGTATTTTTAAAGAGTGCCTGATACCACCACATACCACAATTGTGTCCAAATTATGCCCGATTGCCGTAATTTCAAAAGCGGACGGCGAAGGGTTTGAGTGAAATACTGCCGCTGACGATACCACAGAAAAACGACTGGAACGAGATACGCACTAAGCAGCCTGACCCGGACATCTACGAGCTGCTGGACATGCAATAGTGTGGAGGAGGACATAGAAGATGAGCGACCAAAATGCCGGTAGCGCTGAAAGAGGCGGACACGTCTGGGCCATAAGGCCTTAACAAGTCGGGACTTTCTGCCCATGAATGAAAACGCGCGCTCAGTTACAATATAATTATGAAACCTTTCTTATTTCTCTGCTGCCTCATCCTTAGCTCACAGCTGTTTGCCGCGGATAAGCGCGACGTTACTATCGCGGATGTCAGAAAAGCCACCAAAGAAGTGCTGACCAGAGCCGATATTACAATCCAAAAACTTGAAGCCGCGGGAATATTTTATTCTTTTTTCCATATCAAAGACTGCCTGAGGATCCTTGATGGGGTCAGTTTGGTATATGAAAATCGTTCAGATCCGAACTGCGCCAAAGGGCTCTCCGGTTACATAAGCTATAATAGGCGGGGCGATTATCCGTCCATTGTTCACCTGTGCGATAATGGAGACAAACAACTGCCGGAATTGGTTCAAACTACGATCCATGAACTTGTGCATGTTAACCAATACATGACAGGCGGCGAAATACAGGAAAAAAGCCCCACCAAAGTTGAGCTCTCGGCAATGATAGCGGCAGGCGCGACGCTGCCGCGATGGAACGGGCATGATATGACATTCAATCATTCGGCATTCGCCCAGGAACAACAGGCGATAGTGAAAGAATTTCAGGGCGATAGACTGTTTAAAATCTCCGATATGTCCCTGGTAAAAGCCACGCCGCGTCTGGCCGCTTTAGTATCGAATTGGTTAAAAAACAGCTCCGTGGACAGGCGATTTAAATTATACAGCGACGAAATGTTATTACAGGGCGTTCTTAAGTGCTCGCTTCATAAGAGTCCCGATGATTATTGGGCTGAAGATCTTAAAAAGGATATTTTAAGCGGAAAGATACAATTTAACGGGACATTACGGATCACGGGCCTCAAAGAGGAAGAAACCGTCTGGCGCCGGACGATTCAGCTGGGAATTCAAGAGCCTGACGGCGACGGATTTGAGATCAGATGTGTCCAGGCTAATAAACTAAAATTCTACTCGCGCGATATACAAAAATCGCTCGGCCCGTACTTTAGCGGATTTTAAGCCATGAAAGGCGCCAGGCGCCCTTTTGAAGCAAACAGCATACTTATGCGAAACTGCAATAACTTATTAGCCGCACTGGCGATATCACTGGCATTTTCTGCGCCGGCGTCGGCGGGGGCGCTCAACGACCTTGTTGCCGTCAGTTCGGATATTTCCTACGCGAAAACGGCGCCGCGCCCGGACAAGCTAATCCGCGCGCCACGGCGCGGCATTCCTATTACGGATTACGACCGTCTCGCCGGACAGCCGGGATACAGTGATATTGATTCCAGGAAAGATCTTACAAGCGCGGAGCGCGCGGCTTTTAACACGTACAAGAGCAGCGCGTTCTATGATTGTATCCAAAGGTTTCTTTTTACTTCCGGAGCGGACACCTCATTCTGCTCTTTGATGCGAGGCAATGTTAAGGACAATATCGACCGTATTAAGATGGATATGGACGCCGTATTCAGGCGCTCCAAACTCCTGCCCGGCGGTCTTTACCTTTTCCGCGGTCAAAACGACTTAACGGAAAATATCGGAGCGATAATTGAAAGAAAAGGATTTACCTCCACGTCGCTGGCGCCGGAAGAAGCCCGTAAATTTTATCGCGGGACAATGCTTGTTATCGGGATCCCTACGGGCGGACACCCGGGAGTACTGGTAAGCCGCTGGGAAAAGGAGGTATTATTGCCTGCGAACAGCCGCTTTATCATTTTAGACAAACAACAGGTGAACGGTGAAACAAGGATTTTGTTGGAAGCCTGTCGGACTTCCTGCTCCCCCGGCCCAGTACCCGCCAATTGGGAACAATTCTAAATACTCGCGATCTATCATGGAGGAGGAGGAGGAACGAAACCGTGCATATACAAACTACCACATTACAGACCAAAAATCCAATAGTCCCGACCTTTACCGACAAGCCCATAACCGCCTGATGCGGCATGTCGCTGCCTGCCGGTTACGCTGCCCGCATAAACCTGACTGAAGCTCTAAACCGTCATCTGTTATTCTTCTGACAAAAAGAATTATACGAGATGTTTGAGCCCTTGCGCGCCTGGCAGATAAAACAAGGGGACTGCATTTTTCAGGAACAGGCGACTGGCTTCTCGTACGGCCGCGGCGGCGCCGTTATCCGCCGCTTGACATGGGTCTTGACATTACCCCTTGACAACTATACTTTGCTGTGCTATACTTTGCTATATGGAGGAGCACATGACAACGACAAGCGAAACGGTCAACAGGGACTTCAAGCTGTGGATGGCCATGACCCTCAACCTGATAAAGGACGGCAAAATGGGCGCCTCAAAGGCCCGCGCCAACCGCATTAAAACCGCGATGGCATACACCAAAAAGGAAGGGAAACGACAATGAAAGCGCGTTACCAGATAGTGATCTCACTTTCGGAGGAAGACAACAGGAAGCTCATGGAACTGCGGGAGGACGGTTACCAGATAGTTGAGATCTTCCGTCTCGGCCTGGGGGAAGCCGAGGCGGAAGGCGCCGCGAAGCGCGGCAAGAAAAAAATATCCTCGAAAAAGAAATAACACCCTGCCGCCGGCCCAACACCAGTCCCCATTAAATTTTAACCTGATCAGGGACAAAAGACCCATATTGAAGTAGTGCTTTTTTCCCTTGCCGGGACCGGGAAATCACCCTATACTATAAGTATGACACACAAAAAATCCTTCGCTCTCATGTTCGGATTGCTTTTCACGCTCGCCGGCTCCGGCGCTTTTGCGGAATCGGCTCTTGAACAGCTGGAGACCGGAAGCCCAAATTTTGATGGCACCTCGGAACATTCCGCCGACGTTCAAGACCCCGCGGTCCCGGCGGCCGTGGATACTCCGGCCGGCAAAAGCGAGAACCCGACAGAAACCAGGGCCGAAGAAAGACAGATCAGGGCCGATAACAAGGCCGCTCTCGACACCGACACCAGGAATGCCCCGCCCGCCGCGGCGACCACCGCCATACCCGCAGTACCGGCTGCGACGGCAGCCCCTACACCCCCGGCGCCCGCGCCGAACCCGTTCAAAGAATTAATATCCAAACACAAGGAATATCTGGTGATGGGCGCACTGGGAGCCTACCTGGGCTTTGCGTTGCTTGGCCCGGCGGGGATCGCGGCCGGCATCATACTTACGATAGGTGTGCTGCTCCTCCACGATCTATAAAAGTTATTTTTCTTCGAACGAATCCACCGTGTACAGGTACAACTCGGTGGATTTTTCTTTCCAGGCGGAGGCAGGGAGCCCGGCTTTTTCGCAGCAAAGGGAATTAAGGAACTCTTCTTTGGAGCTGAAATGTTCCCAGACCTGCGGCAGGTAGGTGCCGCCGGAACGCCCATTGCGCACATAGACCCCGTGTTTCCCTTCCACTATCTCGCCGCAACCGCAGACGCGGCGCAGCGGAGAGAGAACGGAGATCTCTATCTTCACCGATGCCAGTTCGCCGGCCGAAAGCGGCTCAAAGCGCGGGTCCTCAAAAGCGCAGGCCGCGGCAAAGGAAACCACGGCATCGGATAAAAGCCGCTGCGGCGACATACAGCCGATACAGCCGCGTAAAACCCCGTCCTTCGTAAGAGTAACGAAAACCGCCGCCGGCTGGTTCAGCGCCACTGACGAGCTTAAAGGGGGTAATAGCGGCTTTTTATTTTTAATCCGGTTCTCAATACTATTGCGGGCCAGGGACAGCAGTTCCTTTTTTAATTCACGGCTCAGCGCACGCGGCTCAGCGCAGCTGCCGCTTACGAACAAACCGGCCCCGTAACCCACCACCCTCGAATTATCTCCTGAGATCCTGCCCGAATGCGTGTATTTAATTAGGTTAAAATCTTCGGCGCCGAGCTCCGCCGCCGCGGCCGCGCCGATAACCATCGCCGCGTAGCCGCACGCCGGCGTATCCATATAAGCTTCCGATTTTTCCAGCAGCAGATCGTTAGCCAGCGCGAAGTACTGCGGATCTTTATTCCTAACCGCGGTCCTGTAAGCCTCCAGGAGGGACTGATCCGACCTTTCAGCGATCTCCCCAGGCGGATAATGGGACAAGTCGGATGAAACGCAGATAACGGCCCTGCGCTCTTTCAAAACCTCTCCGAGACGCAGCCCTATCTCAGCCAGTTTTCCGGCATCGGCGGTGTTAGCCACCACCGGCACGAATTTGAAAGGCTTGCCCAGTTCCTGCAGGAAGGGCAGTTCCACTTCCACGGAATGCTCCCTGGCGTGCGCAGACGGCCGGTCCTCAAAAAATTTCGAGGAAGCCAGCAAAGCGCGGGCGACCCTGGAATCGATCTCCACCCTACCCAGAGGAGTTTCAAAAACACCCTCGGCCATTGTAGCGGCGCCCGCCACGGACTCGGTATGCCCGGTGCCTATTATCACCACCGTGTCGAAATCTACGGCCTTTAGGAAAGAAAAAGCGGACCCTGCCGTGGCGCCGGAATAAGCGTAACCCGCGTGCGGCGCCAGCACGCCCATCACCCGCCCTTTAAAAGGCCGCGCGGCCTTATTGAGATATGCTTTCACCTCCGCGCGCAGCTTTACCGCGTCCTTCTCATAAAATTGCCCCGCGACAGCCGGTTTTCGAATATCCATAACACCCCCGCAGCGTTTGTGCCCCATAACGGCGGCCACCTAAGCTCCATTAGCGTATTATAACTGAAAACTTATACTCCGGCAAACACCTATCCGGACATACCCGTGCCCCGAATTAACAAGGTGATCCTATTGCCAATAGCCTCATAAAATTTTAGAATAGTATCTTGGTTCATCCACTAAAGGTGAGCCGGTTTGCCACGTATTAGATCGCGCATCCAAGTTGTAATGGTGGTTGTAGCTCAGTGGTTAGAGCGCTCGGCTGTGGCCCGAGAGGTCGCGGGTTCAAATCCCGTCAGCCACCCCATTTTTGACTGTCATCGAACAATCCTTCCAAGTGGGCCACATCGCCCCAAGCCCCGGAAACCGGCCTCAGTGCTATTTTAACGCGCGAATTCTTGCCGTCGTAGTAGACGTCGCGTATAAGGAGCTTCAGGAGCTCTTTCTGCTCATCATAGCTGCATTGCCCGAAAAGCCGCAGGAAATGCTCAAGATTTTGCCGGACGATCTCCGCATCCACCTCCCGGCCCTCGTATTCCATGATTTCTTTGTCCAGGGCGAACAGCCTGGTCCGCACCGCATCCTTTTTGGCCTGTGATTCGTCCAGCCTGTCCATAATTACCCTGTAGCGGGGGGAATCCGCGCCCTCCTGCGCCAGAACGTTCACAAGGTTCCTGACATCGCCCTCCACCCGGCCTAATTCCGCGCTTAAGCGGCTTTTCTCGTCGCGCTTGCCCGGCAGGACCCGGTCAGAGTCGTCAATCGTGCCTTTAATGACGGTTTCCACGACATCCTTGCTCTTACTCAGCAATTCCAGCCGTTTCAGCACAAAGCCCTCAAGCGCCTTGGCTGGGACCCGTCTGACATCACAAGCGGTCCTGTCCATCTTGTTGACCGAGATGCAGTGATAGTAGAAATACCGCTCGCCCTTCCGGGGGCGGCTGGTTGTCGGCGTCATCGTAGAATTACAGAACGCGCACCGGACAAGGCCGCCCAGGAGATAGTTGTGCTTCCGGTCCTCGAAATGTTTATGCGATTTTCCTTTCCAGTTGGCCCGGAGGATTCTGTGCGCCTGTTCGAAGACATCGTCCGGGATGATGGCCGGATGCTCTCCCTTAAAAATTTCCCGCTTATAAGCGATCTTGCCGGTAAAAACAGGATTGTTTATGAGGTAGCTCAGATTCGCCTTGTTGAATGTACGGCCGCCGCGCTGCTGGCCTTTTTCCGTAGTCCAGCCTTTCATGGTGTAACCCTTGTCGGTCGCCCACTTTGCTGTGGCCAGCAGGGACGTCGTCCGGATGTAGGTGTCGAAGATTTCACGCACAAGCTTCGCTTCATCTGGATTGACCAGGAGAATCTTATTCTTCTTGTCATACTCGTAGCCGATGATAGGATGGCCGCCGACCCATTTCCCTTTCCTAGCCATAGCCGCCATCTTGTCGCGCGTCCGTTCGCTTATCATCTCACGCTCGAACTGGGCAAAGTCCATCAGGATGGACCGCATCAGCCTGCCGACCGAAGAGGTGGTGTCTATCGGCTGTGTTACGGATACGAATGCCACGCCGTTCTTCTCAAAAGTATCGAGGATATGAAGGAAATCCCGCGTGTTGCGGCTGAGCCGGTCGTATTTATAACAGACGACCACATGAAACTTTCCCTGCCGGGCATCGGAGATAAGCCTCTTTAGCGCAGGGCGGTCCATGTTGCCGCCAGTAAAACCGGGGTCGCTGTATTCTTCAAGACACACACTCCAGCCCTCCGGCTCCCGGCTCTTTATGAACGCCTGGCAGTATTCCCTCTGGGAGTCCAGCGAGTTGAAGTTCGTGTTAAGGTTTTCGTCCGTGGATTTGCGCGTGTAAATGGCGCAGGACAGGATCTTGGGCTTTTCCGGCTCCGGCGGTGGGTCTATTCTTCTGTTAGCCATATATGATCACTTACCTTCTTTCTCGTCGATAATCAAGGGCTTTTTGATTCGCTCGGCATCAGGCAACTGCGCCTCTTTCTGCTTTTTCAAAAGCCGTAGTGACGCTGCCGTCAGGATCTCCACAACGCGCCTAAACCTCTCGTCGGGAGTCATTTCTTCTATGATTTTTATTCGGATATCGGTCATAATCGCCTCGCCAATAAAGACGATTGAGGCGGCCAAAATGACGAACGAGGAAAAATTTGACATGCGTGGAAATGAATGGTTATACTGTTCAGCAGTTTCCTACCGTTTATTCGCAGAAAGAGTTTCGAATAAGTGAATTTGAGCCCGCTCAGGGAGGCCGCTTTGTCATCTATTTTCCAGCGAAAAAGCAGGTAAGATTTGACATAGTGAACATTTGTTTACTATTATTTGATTCGGGGCTAGTCGCAGCAAGAACCTTTCCAAAACCACTCGGGAGACGCGATAATGGAACTGACAAAAAAACAGCAGCAGGTGCTGGATTTTATCACGCATACCATCCAGAAAACCGGGGCAGCGCCTACTTTTAGGGAGATAGGAACCCATTTCGGCTTCGCCTCCATCAAAGGAGTGTCCGGGCATATAGACGCCTTGGTAAAAAAAGGCTTCCTTAAAAAGGAGAAACGGAAGTTCCGCAGTCTGAAGCCTACCTCCGGGATGGTGCGACCGGAGTGGGCGGCCCTTACACCGATTCCAGAGTGCCTGGCAACGGTCCCCTTGGGTAGTCCAAAGACACTATCAGACGACACGGATGAGGTCCACTGGCTTTCAAAGTCTTTAACCGGCGCAGGAGAGTTTTGCATGTTTCCAGTAAAAGGTGACAGCATGGTGAAAGCCGGAATATACTCGGGCGATTACGTGATAGCCAAACAGCAGACGACTGCTGATCCTGGCGATATCGTAGTCGCCATCTACGAAGGCGGGGCGACGTTAAAGAAATACGGCCGGGATTCCAAAGGGAATCATCTGCTAATCCCGGAGAACGACAATATGGAACCGATTGTCGTTACTCCGGAGGATTCCGACTTCCGCATAGTGGGCAGGATGACGCTGTTAATTCGGAAGGCGAAGAATTTAAGACGAGCATAATTTAGGGGGCATTATGGACGAAGTCACCACGAAGAGGAACACCTGGGTTGCGTGCCCGAAGTGCGGGCACAAGGTCGCGAAAGTCCGCACTTGCGATATGGAAGTAAAATGCAAACACTGCGGCCACGAATTTGAGGCCGTAATTGGGTCGTCGCGCCTTAAAAAAACAGAGGCACCGGAGGAATAATATGACCATGTTTAGACGATATTCAGGACGAGGAATCATTTCCGGTCCGAATAATCTAAGTGTGAATTGTCGATTCCGTATTTATCAGAATTCAGATGGAGAGATATCTGGACGCTGTGCATTTACTGGCAACCATGGAATAGCGGTGGAAACACCAGGGTTCACATTATCAGGCAAATTAGCGGGGGGATACGCCTTCAGCAATCTACGCATTACACTGAATCATGTGGGGGGAAGTATTGGGCGCAAGTCTTTCACTAAATTGGGGTTTGTTGCTTCACATTTAGAGCTGCAAAACAATACAATTCCTCCCGGGCCATTTATTATTCGTTTCTTTTTAACAAATTTTATATTTCACGGGATTAACTTTACACGCGCAGCCAATGGCGGAGGCAGTCGTGACCACTTCTGCACACGTGTGGGCTCGCACAATATTACAATACGGCATTTAACCGACTATGACACAATTCGAACACGCCTTAGAAAAGAGCGAGGCATCGAGGTCACATCCACACTTGAATTTACCACGACAAAGAACTTTGGCTGGGATGGTGAGAAGAGATTCGCAACAAATATCTGTGAAATGCTGTCTTTTGCGACCGGAACGAAAATCAACTGGATAGCTCTAGAGCTTTTAGACACCGTGCACAATCCAGTATTATGCCACCACCTAGACACCCTCACTTTCGATTATTCTCCATCATTGCCAGTAATATGCGATGACATAAATCCTCCGACTATTCCCAATTTCTTGTCGCAGTGTTACCCGGAATATCGTCGGTGGAGAAGCAGATTAAAGATTCACGTCGCGATAGAATACGAGGTGAAATCTAAACACGAAACAGTCAGCGAATTTAAGTATTTACTTGCAGGCACAGCAATGGAATCTCTGAAAGAGAATTTCCGCATTTGGAAAGGCCTGCCAGTACGAAAACCGGGAACTAGGCAGCGTTGGTATTTCAGCGAACTATTGGAATTGCTTTATCAGCACTTCCGTCTACGGAGACGAAAATTTAAGTTCATTGCGTTACGAAATAAAGTGGTCCATTCTGGAACACTTCGAGGTGGTTATCGCAGGTCATCATTCCCACATTATTTAAGGCTGACAGACCTTATTAATCGATTACTTCTTCGGATTCTTGATTACCGAGGAACATATTATGACTGCGTGAATGGGAAGGAAAAGAAATTTCGTTGTTAGCATTGAAAACAAAATTCGTAGAAAATTACTTCGGACCCGCAGCCAAGGCTGTGTGATCCGGCGACCTTAAAAGAGCCGCCTTAGCAGGCCAGAGCCCCATGAGGGCCAGCGCCTCGCTTGAGCCTGGTCGTTAAACTCGGGATGCGTTCCCGTTTTTAGCGACTGGGCTCTTTTTTATTGGAGCCGCTGTTCTCGCGCGAACGCATCCCTTAACGCGAGGAGGCGGCTCATGTCCGTTAAAGGGAAGGCTCACGCATGTCCGATAGAGGATTGGGAGGTGGAGCTGGCGAGGGGCATCGCGCGCTCGTTCGCCGGCTTCCCGGAGTGGAATGACCTGGAAGCCGAGCTGTTCAGGAAAGTATCGGCCCTGAAAAGCGGCAAGCGGCGGGAGTTGAGGGATCGAAAGGCGTTTCTCGCCAAGTGCTTGTTTAATACCGCGCACGACTACATCCGCAGATGGAAGGCCGGCGAGGCGCTGTTCCGGCCCATGGAGGTCACCGATAAGAACGGGGAAAGGTTCTCCTGGGAAGATATCACTCCGCACCCGGGCGACCGCCCGGAATCAACTGCGGCCATAAGACTCGCGCTGGAAACCCTATCGCCAGAGCTGCGCGAGCTATGGACCCTGCTCATGGAGGAGGGTGGCAGCCAGGTCCGTCTGGCGGCGCGGCTCGGCAAGCCCCGGATGACGGTTAATTACTGGATAGGCAAGCTAAAGGCCTCGCTGGCCGAGCTGGGGCTGGGCCATGAAAAATAGTTTTCGTCATTTTGGGCTTCTCGTTCGTCTTTATCCTGCGGAGGCGAATATGACGAAGACTACGGCATCCGCGACGATCTACAAGTTCTCCGTACCCAAGGGACGGGCGAACGGGGACATCCTGCAGGCAATCCTTACACTGGCGGTCAAAGAAACCGAGCTCATCTACGGCCGCGCCAGGCTCAAGCTGGAAACGGACTACAAACTGGACCCGAAACGCCCGGCCTGCCTCGTAGAGGGCGGGACCGAGTGCGGCGAGCACCTGGCGAAGCTGATGTCCGGCTTCCTGATAAAACAGTACGGCGAGAACGGCTTCCGTGTGGACCGGCTTCCGAAGGGAGGCCGGTCATGAGCTGCGAATCCGAAATCTGCCCGACCTGCGGACGGAAGCTGAAAGCCGGAGTAAAATCGCTCGACCGCTTCATGGCCCTGCTGTTCATCGCCGCTGTTAAGCTGTCGAAGGACTCGACGGTGGAATGGCGGGCTGACCGCGCCGACTCCAAGAGCCACATCAAATCAGAATTCCTTCGCGACGTCGTGTTCTCCAAGGATATCCGAAACGCGGGATTCACCACCCGCTACGCCCGCCTGGGCGACCTCAAGTACTGGCACCTGCTGGAACAAGACCCCGAACATTGGCATCAAGGCATATACCAAGTCACCGACCTCGGCAAGAAGTTCCTCAAAGGCGAGATAGCAGTCCCCAAGCAGCTTAAAGTCAGCAACGGCAGGATTCTGGAAGCATCCCAGGAGCGCATGGACATCAAAACCGCGCTCGGCAGCAAGTGGAACGAAATCGGCGATTGGATAAGCGACTGGCGCAAAACACACGCGGACAGCGGACTGTCCCGGTAAAACCCAAAAAAGGAGTCAAAAAACATGGAAACCATTGATATTCCGGCACCGTTGTATAAAGTCGACCTCGCGGTAGAGCGAAGATCACACTTCTACGACGTAACGATTGACGGCAGAACCACCCGCTACCCCGGCGTGACCGGGATGCTGTCCGTCATCAACAAGCCCGCGCTGGTGCCCTGGGCCAAGCGGGAAGCGCTCGGCATGGTGGAAAACGCCCTTATGGAACGGCTGGACGGGCGGCAATCTGCCCGGCTCGTCATCAACAAGGCGTGGGTCCAGGCTGTATTGGAGGACGCGAAGCGGCGGCCCGACAAGCTGAAAGACGAGGCTGCCGACCTCGGCAGCCAGGCGCACGCATTCATAGACCTCATTATCCACGGCAAAGAGCCGGAGTCGCTGCCGGCCGCCATCGAGGGCCCCGTAAAGGCATTCAAGGATTGGTGGGGCAAGATGGGCATCCAGCTGGTCATGGGCGACACCAAGGTCGCGTCCACCCAGTACGGCTACGGCGGCAGCCTGGACGCGCTCGGAGTCCGCAACGGCAAACTCGTCCTATTGGACTGGAAGACAAGTTCCGGCATATACGACGAGTACGCACTACAGGTCGCGGCTTACGCGCAGGCGTTCAAAGAGACGTTTGGCGCCGACTGCGCGGAGGCGTTCATAGTCCGCTTCGGTAAGAAGCTCCCCATAGAATTCGAGGCCAAAGAGGTGGCGAGTCTGCAAGAGTCGTTCGCCGCATTCCTTGCCGCCAAAACGCTCAAGGAGTCGCTGGCGAAACCGCATTTTGTTGAGTGGTAAACATAAAACCTAAACGGAGGAAAACATGAAGCTGATAACGACAAGACCGGCTCCTAAGCAGGGGCTGCCGAATGACGGGTTAATGATACTGGTCGGAATGCCGAAGAGCGGCAAAACAACGCTCGCAGCGTCCTGGCCGGGCAGCTACGTCCTGGAGCTGGAGCCGGGCGGCGGCGACCGGATAGACGGCCGCGTGCACGAAATCAAGAGCCTGGTCGAGTTCCGGGACGCGCTGAAACTGCTCATAGCCGAGCCGAGCGTCAAAACCATCGTGGTGGACAGCATAGACGTTCTGTCGGACTGGTTCGAGGACGAGATAGCACGCGCCGCCGGGCTTACGTCCATGACCGACCGGAAAGCGGGCGTAGACGGGTGGTCGCTGTGGGCCGACCTGCGCAAGAAGCTTGAAAGCCTCATTCACTACCTGAAGTCCAGCGGGAAATTCGTCATCCTCATCGCCCACACAAAAGACCCCAAAGTCGACGCGAGCGGGTCCATCATAATCCCGGCCGGGATAAACGTGAGCGGCAAAGGAGCCGGTTTCATAGCGGCCAACGCGGACGCAATCGGGAACAGCTTCAAGAAGCAGGTGGGCGCGCAAACAAAATACTTCCTCAGCTTCCAGGGTGGAAGTCTGGGGATCTGGGGGAGCCGCATACCGGAGCTCGAGGATAAGACCATCGAGCTGCCGCGCGAGAACCCGTACTCCGCGTTCGCGGAATTGTTCCAGTCCGACTCCAAGTCCAAGGGGGGCAAATAATCATGGCGAGAATAAATTACAGAGGCGACGCCGGGGCGGACAGTCCCCGGCAGAGCGGCCAGGCGAAGTTCCAGCCGGCTCCGCGCGGCATCTACACGCTGCAGGTGGCCGACCATTCGGACGGGGAAGTGACCCAAAGCGGAAAGAACCTGGGCACGCCCAGAACCAAACTGGTCTGCGAGATAGCCGACAAGGGCGCGCATTTCGGCAAGCGCGTGTGGCATAACGTGGTCTGGATTCCGCGCGGCAACGGAGAGAAGCCGAATCCGGGGCATGGCATGGCGGTCCACTTCCTCCATGCCGTCGGTATGCAATATGAAGGCGAGTTCTCGTTCGATGAGTCCGACTTCCAGGGGCGGCAGTTCCGCGCGCTCCTGGGCGTATCGACCTATGACAAGGTCGTCAACGGGAAGACTTACACGAATGAGAAGAACGTCATCGAAGAGGTTTATACCGAGCGCCATCCGGAACCGTCTGCGGTTCCGCCGCCTAGGAAAGACGGCTTCAAGGACGCGAGAGAACTACTCAAGCACAAACAGCCTCCGCAGGAACACGCGGAACCGGCCAACGACGAAGATATCCCGTTCTAAACGGCGCGAGGTACGACCATGAGCAAGCTTAAATGGGCGCTCGGCCTGGCCGAGATGGGCTGGGCCGTCTTTCCGCTGGAGCCCAACGGCAAAAAACCGATCACTCAGAACGGGTTCAAGGACGCCACCACATCGGAAGAGGCAATACGGCAATGGTGGGAGCGCAATCCGGACGCGAACATCGGCTTGGCGACGGGATTGGTGTCCGGCATCGCTGCCGTTGATATAGACGTCAAAAAGGGGGCGAAAGGGCGCGAATCAGCCGCCGCGATTAACGGCGGTTTGCCGACCACGCTTAAAGTCCTGACGCCCAGCGGCGGCTGGCATCTCTACTACGTCTGTCCCGAAGGCGGGCTGCGCAGCCGGAACGGCCTGCTTCCGGGCGTGGATCTGAAAGCGGACGGCGGCTATGTGGTCGCGCCCGGGTCTACCATAGACGGGAAGGCGTACGAATGGGACAACGCGGAGGAGCATCTGTCTGCAATGTCTGAAGAGTTCCTCGCGCTCACGAAAAAACCCGTCCAGCCGCCGAGCCTAACCGGCGCGCTGCAGAACGGCTCGCGAAACTCCACGCTCGCCAGCCTGGCGGGCACGATGCGCAGGCGCGGCATGGCGGCCGGCGAGATAAAAGCGGCGCTCGCGGCCATAAACACGCAACGCTGCGACCCGCCGCTGCCGGACAAAGAGGTAAGCGACATCGCCGCGAGCATAAGCCGCTATCCTCCTGCCGCGCCGGAGGAGGAAGAAGTAACGGTTCCGCCCGGCTTCACGGACGACGCGCTGGCTCTCAAATTCACTTCCAAGTATGCCGACGACTGGCGTTACGTCGCCCCGTGGGGACATTGGCTCCACTGGGACGGCGCGCGCTGGCTCAGGGAGACGACGCTCAAGGCGTTTGACCTCGCACGCCGGGTCTGTCGCGAGTCGTCAGCCAAATGCGAGAAGGCGAATATTGCGGCCAAGGTTGCGAGCGCGAGCACGGTGGCCGCCGTTGAGCGGCTCGCCCGGGCCGACCGTAAACACGCCGCTGGCCTGGATATCTGGGACCGCGACCAATGGCAGCTCAACGCGTTCGGCTCCGGCGTAAACCTGCGAACGGGCGAGCTGAAACCGCACGCGCGGTCGGATTACATGACGAAGATAGCAGCCGCCACGCCGCAAGGCACTGCGCCGACCTGGCTGAAATTCCTGGGCGACATCACCGGCGGGGACGAGGAACTCCAGCGATATCTCGCGCGCATGGCGGGCTACGCGCTGACCGGCGTCACCACGGAGCACGCGCTATTTTTTCTTTACGGCACCGGGGCGAACGGCAAATCGGTCTTCTTGAACACGCTGTCGTCCGTTATGGGCGATTACGCCGTAAACGCGCCAATAGACACATTCCTGGAGAACAAAAACGAGAAGCACCCGACCGATCTGGCCGGGTTACGCGGGGCAAGGCTCGTGACGTCCATTGAAGTCGAAAAGGGGAAGCGGTGGGCCGAGACCAAGATAAAGTCGCTTACCGGCGGCGATAAAATCTCCGCCAGGTTCATGCGGCAGGACTTCTTCGAGTATAGGCCGCAGTTTAAGCTCATCGTCGCCGGCAACAACAAACCCGCCATACGCGATGTGGACGAGGCGATGCGGCGCAGACTGCATCTGGTACCGTTCACCGTCACCATACCGCCGGAGAAGCGCGACCAAACGCTCTCAGACCAACTGCTGGCCGAGAAGGACGGCATACTGCGCTGGATGCTGGACGGCTGCCTGGAATGGCAGAAAACGGGACTCAAGCCGCCCGCCAGCGTGGTTTCGGCCACGGAAGAGTATCTCGAATCCGAGGACGCGCTAGGCCGGTGGATTGAGGATGAATGCATCCAGGACGTTAACGCCGAGGGGACTACGGATGAGCTTTTCGCCTCATGGCAGCTATGGACCGAGAAATCTGGTGAATACGCGGGGACAAAGCGGCGGTTCTCCGATGATCTTGATAAACGCGGATTTATCAGGCGCAGATCAGGACATAAGGGCACCCGCGCGTTTCGGGGTATCGGGCTCAAGGGAAAGACGGTTCAGGAGACGATACTATGAAAACGCTTGTTTTTTCAGGGCTTTTTGAAAAGTGCGGACGTTGCGGGCGCAGCTTCCGGTTAACCCGTTACGCGTGTGCGCGCGCACGCGCGTGACGGGGATATACAGCGACTACGTCCGCTGTGTCCGCACGGGAGGAACGATGAATAACAGGGCCAAGGGAAATGTTCACGAAAAGAAGGTCGCGGATTACCTCAAAAGCCAGGGCTATCTGGTAGAACGGACCTTCGGCAAACCCGGCTGGCTGCCGGGCCGAGGCGTAGTATTCTGCGCGCGGGATCTGTTCGGCGCGTTTGATATTGTCGCCATCCGGCAGCCTGGGGAAGTGCGGTTTATCCAGGTGACTTCCGGCGCGGTCGCGGTGCGGCGCAGGAAAACATTCACGGTCTGGCCGCAGGCGGAGGTGTGGGAGCATGTTCTGCGCGGCATTTACAGAATACACAAACACGACCAACAACCAATTATTGTGGACACAAAAGGAGAACACCATGTCGAAGGGCATGATGCCATTGAGGAGGAATAAAACGATGAAAACAATGACGCAGGCAAAACAAGAAAAGCGCGATGAAGATAAAGAATGTGTCCTAGACAGCTTCTCTTATGACACCGCCTATATGTTCGGCAAGGCATTGATCAAGAACCTTGGATTCGACACCCTCAATGACGCTGTGGAAAAACATATCAAAGAATTTATCCGCACCAAGGAATTTCAGCGCATGGTCCGGGATGGTATCCGAAGAATGCTCTCCGAACAATCGTTTCGGGACTTTTGGGCCGATGACGTTCTTGAAACTCTCCAAGACGCCTTACCGAAACTTGTCAGCGATATAAGCGTGCGCGTGATTACCAAGGGCCGTGTGCAGGGCCGCCCCTTATGAAAGGCAACGCGATGGCATGGAAACTTCCAATTCACAAAGCGGACGGCGCGAGCTGTGCAATCGACACGAAATCCGACGAGAAGTAATCAGTTTGAACTGTTAATGGACAGCGGCGTTTTTGAAGGCCAGAATATTATGCATAAGCGGATTTTCAGACACAGGAAATGCAAGGTTTGCGGGAAAGGGTTCCAGCCGCTTTATGCGAACCAGAGGTATCACGAGCGGTGCCATAGGCTCAAGCGAACGAAGGACCTGTGTGCGTACCAGCGCAGGTTCCGAAAGAAGATGAAGTCGGGATGGGAGGACACTGAATGAAACGGAAAGGCCCGCAGAAACACTCCAAAGAAGTCATCATGAGCGCCATAGCCAAGTTCGAGGCGGGCGGGCGGCTCAGCTCTATCGCGCGGGAAATAGGCGTGGAGAAGAGCACGGTCAAATACTGGCTGGATAACGCCAGCAAATTTATCGCGGATGGCGTCTGCAAGAACCCGGTGGCCGATAGATTGAAAGGCCGGCTGACCCGTGAATCCTGGGATATCATCTTCGCCGCACTCAAGGAAATCAAGCGCAAATTGCCGGAGGCCTCGGTGAAAGACCTCATCATCGTCATAGGTGAGCTGTTCGACCGGCAAGGCCAGTTCGGCGGACTGGCAGGCAGGGGGCCGATGCCGGAGAAGGTTCTGGAGTCTTCGGAGGAAGTGAAAATCACCGTTCAGAAGTTCCTGCAGAAACGGCTCGGCGGATTGATACCCGAAGTCAGGCAGGAGGAAACTCCCGTTATCCCATGCGAAGCGGAAGCGACCGGTAAGCCGGAGAGCGCGGGCGAAGCGCGGAAGGAGGGCGGGAATGACTCCAAGTAGCGCGCGATTCACTGAACATAATGCGCCATTATGTTCAGTGTTTCCCCGACGGAGAACCGCGCTCCGGACGGCCCCGGAGAATTTGCGTAAAAATACCGGCCCAAAGCGCGCATGCTCCCCCTACGCTTTTATTTCGCACGCTGAAAAGCGGTTCAGGCTATTTTTACTTGTACGAAACACCCTTCGGGGAATCGCCTCGCCCGTTCTTCGCACAAAGCCCTATTTTTTTCGTACGGAACAGGAAGCCCTATGAAGCCCCACGCGCAGCGACTGGAAGAGCTGTTTTTCTTCGCCAAGGACGTCCTGGGCTACAGCCAATTGACCGAGCTGCACCTTTCGTGGTTCGACACGCTGCTGCGGGAGCAGTTTATCCTGCTGCTCGCTCCGGTCGGACACTTGAAGACCACGGCCTGCACAATAGCCTACCCGCTGTTCCGGCTGGCCGAGGACCATAACATGCGGATTCTGCTGGTGAACGAGATTTTAGACAACGCCAAAGGCTTCATGCGGGAGATCAAAGGCCACCTGACGCAGAACGAGCGGTTCCGCGACCGATACGGCCATTGGGACCTGACGGCTGACACCTGGACGGAGGAACGCGTTCAGATTCCACGCACGGAGATCCGCAAGGAGCCGTCCATAGCGGTGGCATCTGTCCTGGGCACGGTGGTCAGCCAGCATCCGAATCTTATAGTCATAGACGATCCGTGCTCAAACCGCAACACCATGACTCCGCATCAGCGGCAGAAGGTAATCCGCTGGTTTCAACGCGACCTGCTGCCGAGGCTCGATAACGACGGGCAGATAGTGGTGGTCATGACCCGCTGGCACACGGACGATATCGCGGGTTTCCTGAAGAACGACCCTGGCTACGGCAACTGGAAAGTCATAAACCTTGCCGCCGAATGGAATGACGAGGCGGGGAAGAAGCACATCCTGTTCCCGGAGAAATTCAGCGCGGAGAAGCTGGCCCTTCAGCGGGCCCAGTTGGGCGCGGCCTCCTATAACTGCCTGTACCTGAACGACCCGTCAGGCCAGGAGGGTGCGGATTTCAAGCTGGCGTGGCTGGAATCGGGCAGATATGACAGACTGCCAGACGATCTTACAGTATTCGCGGGCGTGGACCTCGCCATTGGCCGACGCGAGTCCAACTCCCGGTTCGCGTACTGCGTAATCGGAGTCAACAAGGCCGGGGATTCTTTCATTATAGAGGCGTATCGCGGCCGCATCCCGTTCAATGAGCAGCTGAAGGCGGTCAAGCGTCTGCACCGGCACAGGCATCCTCGGCTTATTAGCATAGAGTCGAACGGGTATCAGAGCGCATTCATCGAATCGCTGCGCACGGACCCTGAGACCAAGATGCTGCCGATAAAGGCCATAAGCACCCAGGGCGACAAGCACGCGCGCCTGCGCGGCCTCGCCCCGCTGTTCGAGAACGGCGTCATCACCCTGCCGCGCGAAACCATGCCGGAGATGGAGGAAGAGCTGCTGCACTTCCCGCACAGTTCGGACGATATGCTGGACGCGCTCTGGCTGGCGCTGCAGGGTGTGCAGGCGCAGCGCATGGAACCGAGGATATCGTTCTCGGATGATTTGGACGAATAGGAGCGATGACATGGATTTAAGCGTCAGGCCCGTAGACAACGCGACAGGCAAACAGTTCGTGGCGGACCATCATTACGCCGTCATCTGCCCGCCCATCACGAAGGCGACTTACGGCCTGTTCAACGGCGGCAAGCTGGTGGGCGTGGCGTTATGGGGATTCGGCACAAGGCCGATGCACACCATACGCAGATTATTCCCGTCTCTCGGCGTGAATGACTATCTGGAATTAAACAGGTTCTGCGTCCTGGACGAGATGCCGCGCAACACCGAGAGCCGGTTCCTTAAAATGTGCGCGGAGTGGATACAGCAGGACTTTCCGAACGTTAAAGTTCTGTTCAGTTGGGCTGACGGCCTCAGGGGCAAGCCGGGTTATGTGTACCAGTCCGCGAGCTGGCTCTACGGCGGGTTCATCAAGAGCCAGTTCTACCGGACGGCGGAAGGCGAGGTGGTCCATCCCCGGCTGCTGATA
The DNA here is from genome assembly GCA_041665305.1 of Elusimicrobiales bacterium. Classification (GTDB taxonomy): domain Bacteria; phylum Elusimicrobiota; class Elusimicrobia; order Elusimicrobiales; family UBA9959; genus YA12-FULL-51-18. The sequence continues at coordinate 49,838 of JBAYJD010000010.1, read as the reverse complement.
ACCCGTTACGGTACCCGGGAGAATAAATTTACGCGGAAAATGGGGCTCATGAAGATATCGGGCTACCAGTTCCGCTACTGCAAGTTCATGTGTTCCCACAAGCTCAGGAAGGCGTTGCTCAGGGAGTCGCCGTTTAACTGGCGGACGGCCTACCCCAAGAGCGGCGACCTTAAATGGTGGATAGACGCGGGGGAGGGCTCAAGAGAGAGCCGTGAGATACCCAATCTCAAGGGTTCGGGGCGGTTCCGAAACCCCGCTGATTTTCAGCAAGGAGTAATTTTATGAGCATAGGGTCTTCAGTTGTCAAAATGCTGTTCGGCTCGGTCATACGCGACGAGATAGAAAAAGCGGCAAAGCAGATCATCTCACATGTCCCCGGCGTTTCGCTGGAAGAGGGAATACTGCCGGACATCGACTTCGAGATATTCAACCGGATGTACGAGCAGACGTCATGGGTGCGCGCGGTGGTCGGCGTCATCTGCAAGGCGGTCACGGCGCGCGGCTACACGCTGACACCGGCCAAGCCGGGCGCGGACCCCAAGAGCGCCGAGGCTCTGCAGGACTTCTTCGCCAACTGCAATCCGAACGACACGCTCCTGGAGATACTGGACGACATAACGCGCGACGTCTATGTGTTCGGCAACGCGTTTGTGGAGGTGGTCTACGGCGCGGACGGCAAGCCGCGCGAGATCTGGAACCTGGACGCGACCACCATGAGCGTGCGGGCGGACGAGCACGGCGCGATACTGGGCTACGTCCAGTCGCCGAGATATTCGCGGAGCCAGGAGGGAAAGGTCGGATTCGAGACCAGAGAAGTAATCCACTTCAAACTGGGAACCAAGGGGGCTACCCTGTACGGCCTTTCCCCGCTGGCTTCGCTTATTCTGCCGATCGCGGTCGATAAATTCGCGCAGGTCTATAACCGCGCTTTTTTCGTGAACGGCGCGAAGATACGCGGCGCGTTCATCATGAAGGACGCCACCCCGGAGCAGGTGGAGCGCAACCGCGCATACCTGAACGTCCGCGCCAAGAACCCGGAACTCGCGCACGCGGACCTCGTGCTTGAGGGCGACATAGAGTTTAAGCAAGTCGGCGTGAACCAGAAGGACATGGAGTTCCTGCAGCTCCGCGAGTTCACCCGCAACGAGATACTGGCGGTCTACGGCGTACCGCCCAGCAAAGTGTCCATCATAGAAACCGGGAACATCGGCGCGGGCACCGGCGACCACCAGACCCAGACCTTTTACGAGGAAACCATTCTGCCGTTCCAGATGCGCGTGGCCGAGAAGCTCAACAAGCATATAGTCCGGCAGGGCTTCGGCATAACGGACTGGTCGTTCCAGTTCAGCAAGCGCGCGATAGACGAGAAAGACCAGGCTGAGATATTCGGCATCTACCTGCAGAACGGCGTGTTCACACCCGAGGAGGTCCGCAGACTGGTCGCGCCGCGCATGCCGGATATACAGAAATCGCTCGGCCCGCAGGAAACCATCGTAAACGCCACCCGCGAGGTCGTCGCCATAGAGAACAGGTTCGCGGACGCTCTTGCGCGGCTGTTCCGCGATATAAAGTCCGCTGTCGCGGAAAAACTGCCGCATTTGAACCGCGAGGCGATCCTGCCAAAGGTCAAAGCCGTAAAACTGCCGTTCGTTACCTCGTTCAGCGTCTGCGGCGGCCTGGCGTTCCGGCAGGCGGCCGCCCCGGAGGCCGCCAAGCAGCTGGACGATATCGAGGTCCTGCTGGAAGAAGTGGATAGCAACAAAATAGCCCGCATCGTGGAACGCTTCTCTCTGGAGGCGGCGCGCAAAGGACTGCAATTATCGTCGCGGCGGGCCGGAATAGAGGACGTTGACGATTTGAGCCGCGCACTGCAGGAGAAGATCAAAGCCAGCTCCGTCGCCTTGGCCGGGCACGTCTCCCAGGCCATACAGGCTGGCCTGCGGCAGGCGCTCATAGAGGGAATCGCGGCCAGCGAAACCATTCCGCAGCTGATGGCGCGGGTGGATAGCCAACTGGACACGATGGCTTCCATAAACGTGAAACCCGTTCTGGACGCGGACGGCAACGTGATCCGGGCCGGCGGTGTCCGCAAACTCGGTCGGGCCGACGCGGCCGAGATTATCGCCCGCACCGAAGCCAACCGCGCATACAACGAAGGGAATCTGGACGCGCTACGGCAGGGCTCGGTGGAGCGCGTGCAGTGGCTTCTGTCTCCGGACGCGTGTCCGGACTGCGTGGACGCGGCCGAGTCCGCGCCCGGTGACAAGCTCGGTAAAATCATGGAGATAGACGAGGCGTCAGACGTCTTGCCCGCGCATCCGAACTGCAGATGCACGTGGATTACAATACTGGAGGAAAAATGAACGTTCTAAAAAGCGACTTAGCCGAGTTCGGCGAGCTGTTCAACACGGCTCCGGCCGATTTGGCGGCACAGGAGCTGCTGTCTATGGATTTCATCCTGCACAGTGCGTGGGCCATGAAACGCGCGGGCCACCCGGTCTACCAGACCGGAGGCAGGGAGTGGCAACTGCCGGATCTCCTAAACCTGCACGCCGAGGTGTGCGCCGAGATGGCGCTGCGCGGGTTCGCCCATACGCTCAACGACGCACTGGACGCGGAGACCCGCAGGCACACGGAAATGAACGATCCGGACACGCCCGATGACCCGCTCGCGGCGGCGGATAAGCCGCGCTCGTTCGTCATGCGGGCCATCGTAACGCGCGTGGAGGACGGCTACCTGCCGGAAACGCGCGACGTTTACTTCGGTTTGGATTACCAGAACATGAAAGCCGCGCCGGAGCCCATACGATCCCTAAACGGCAAGCTGTGGCTGGAGATCGGCCATGCCGCCGGTGCGGGCCCGTGGCCCGAGCCGGGCGATATACTGGACGTGGAGTGCGAAAGCCTTATCCTGTGCAGGCGCGACGATGGCAACTTCGCGCTGTCGGCCGCCGGGCTGGACATAACGAGCGTGCCGGGCTCAAAGCCCGTTATGACGGTCGGGGAGACGCTCAAAACCGCGCGCGCCGCCGGTCTGCTCCGGGAAACGGACATCTGGCATTTCGTCACCGAGTATATGAAGGGCGTACGGCAGGCGTTCGGCTCCTACGGCGGGAAACGCTTCCTGGCCCACAAGATAGCTTCTTATATCCCGTATCATAAAACCTATGTCGAGCCGTTCGCCGGGGGCGCGGCGGTTTTATACGCCAAGGACCCGTCGCCGCAGGAAGTGCTAAACGACCGCGACGCCGAGATAGCGTTCATGCATAAGTTTATACGCGACCATTCTCCCGATGACAGATCGGCGCTGGCCAAGCGCGACTGGGTGATCCACCAGAAAACGCACGAGCGTCTGAAAGAGCTGAAGCCCGCCACCGACCGCGACCGGTTTTATAAATCGTTCTACCTGACCAGGTCGTCCTACGGCAAAATGCGGGGCGGATCATTTAATCACGCCAACGCCGGTGTCCGGATAGACTTCCCGGCCAATATAGAGCGGGCGCAAGCCCGGCTTAAAAATGCCGCCGTTCATAACAAGGACTACCGCGACATTCTCAAGGACTACGACGGGCAGGACACGTTCTTCTACATGGACCCGCCATATCCCGGTAAGTTCAACCTATTCGACTTCGGCTTCGACGACGCCGAGTTTAAGCGCGCCATCAAGTCGCTGAAAGCGAAATGGATAGTGTCATACCCGGTGGAGCAGGCCGATTCTTTCAAGGGCTATAACGTCTACAAGGTTCGGCGGCGCAACCAGATGCGCGGGCCGGGCGGCAACCAGGAATGGGTGACCGAGATACTGGTCTCCAATTTCCCGCTGCAGAAAGTGGACCTATACATCGGCAAGGAGCTGGAAATCGCGCCGGAGGGCTGCGAATTGGAGGAGCCGGAACTTCTGCCGCACCTGGAAGACGAGGCGAGGCTGGAGAAAATCCGGGGCGCGTTCAAGAGCCCGGGCGGGAAACTCCGCCTATGCAAGAAGCTGGTCGGCTTCCTGCCGGAACACAAGAACTACGTTGAGGCATTCTGCGGCGGGGCGCAGGTCTTGTTCCACAAGAAGCGGTCGGACCTCGAGATCATAAACGACGTCAATTCGGATATCATCGCCTCATACCGGTTTATAAAAGGCATGACCACCGCAGATTGGGAATGGCTTAAGAAGCGAGACTGGATAATCAGTCGCGCGCTGGTCAAGAAGCTCTACGAGTGGCGGCCGGAAACGGCGCGTGAAAAGTTCTACCGGTTCGCCTATCTCAACAAGGCGACGTACTGGGGCCGCGCGGACGCACGGGAAGGCGTCAGGCGGCACGGCAGTTCCGGCGAGGGCGCGAAAATCCACCTGGCCGAGCGCCTCCCGGAGATACAGGAACGCCTCAAGGGCGTATTGCTGCACTCATGGGACTGGCAAGACGCGGTGAAGGAATACGATTCGAAGGACACCTTGTTCTACCTCGACCCGCCATATCCGCTGCACTGGCCGAAGGAAGCGGGCCGGCACGGCTCCAAGTTCTTTCAGGAGGAGAGCCTCCTGCCCGCACTGCGGACAATCAAGGGGAAATTTCTGTTGAGCTACGAACTTGAAAAAGAGAAGGTGTTTAAGGAGTTTAACACCTACCGCGTGAAGACGCTGTGGACCGGTATGCACCAGCTGGGCTCACGGACGAAGTATGAGTTGCTGGTCTCTAACTACGAGCTCAAACCCGGCGACCTGTACTCAGAGAAGACGCTGACTGCCTCAATCCAGCCCGCGCCCGACGGTAAATAATCAGTTTGAACTGTTAATGGACAAGGATGATTTGATGCGCCATAATATGACCATGACGAAACCGCAGGGAACCGGCCAGGCTGACGATGAGCTTTTGAAGTTCATTATCGCCCTGCAGAAAGGTGAGTTCTACGGATTGGTGGAACTGCACTTCAGCAAAGGACAGATCATGCGGGTCAGGAAGCAGGAAACGTTTTTAGGGAAGGATTTGAGCCGCCTCACGGCGGACTAACAATCAACGTGTAGCAAGCGCGGCCGAGCACATTCGAAGCGCTGTCAGCCCTTAACCGGGCGGCAGCGCTTTTTTTTATCGCGGAGAACATGGAAACGAAAACGACTCCACAGCGGAAAGTCCCGTTCACGTTCCCTATCCAGCTCATCAAGGCTGTCGAGGAAAACGGCGAGTTTCACATTGTCGGCTACGCCGCGACCAGCGACCTGGATTTACAGGGCGACATCATAACCGAAGAAGCTTTGCAGGGTTCCTCGCTGGATTTACTGCAGAACTCGACCGTGCTCCTGAACCACGATTTGAAGCTGCCTATCGGCAAGGTGACCAAGGTCCAATTCGACCAGCACGGCCTGCTCATAGACGCGCTCATCTCACAGACCGAGCCGGAAATAATCCAGAAGATAAAAGAGGGCGTGCTTAATAAGTTTTCCATACGCGGACAGGTACTCGAGCGCGAACGCAAGTTCATGCCCGAACTGGAGCGGACGGTGAACGTCATCCTGCGCATGACGCTGGTGGAAGTCTCGCTGGTGTCGGTCCCGGCAAACCCAGAGGCACGCGCGATCGGTTGGTATATAGCAAAAGCCCTCAGACACACAGCCGAAGAATCCGAAGGAGGAGATAACATGTCAGACGATGAAATCACGATAGAGCAGATCCGCCAGAAGGAAGACGGACAACCGGCGGCTCAGGAGCCGTCCAAACCGGAGGAGCCGAAACCGCCCGAAGCGGCCGCGCCGCCTGCCGAGCCGGAAACCCCGCCGCAGGCCGCAGAAACGCAGAAAGCCGCGCCGCCGCCCAACATGGGTGCGCTGTCTCCGGTAATGGCGCTGTTGGACAAGATAGCGGCGATGGGTGGGCAGGCCGCTCCGATCGCCGAACAGGTGAAAGCCATGCTCATGAACGCGGTTATGAGCGCCCCGCAACCGGCACCGGCAGCCCCGAAAGGCGTGAGCAAAGCCGAACTGGGGAAGATAATCGCGGGCGAGGTGGCCAGGCAGGTGGAAGCCGCCATAAAGTCCATCCCGACCGCGCGCAAAGGAATTATCGAACCCGCGCCGGAAACGGACGGGGTCAAAAAGGAATTCGACAGCCTGTCGCCTGAAAAGAAACTCAAGGTGGCGCTGGCCATGCAGAAGCAGTAACCATCACAGGAGGAACCGAAGAAATGAACGATCTTGAACAGTTGAAGAAGGCTTTGGATATGGCCGGGGCTGGCGGCGCGATGCAGCAGCCGCTTGTCGACCGCGTCCTGCAGGAGCTCATAGAGGTAAACAACCCTCTGCGAATGAACCTGCCGAGGAAACCGGGTTCCGGCTCGGCCTGGGTGCTTAACCAGCGCACGTCGCGCGGCGCGGGCGCGGGGTTCGTGAACGACACCGAGGAACCGACCGAAACGCAGGGCAGCGTGGCCCAGAAGTCGTTCCCGTACGCGACCATCCTGGACCGCAGAAAAGTCACGCGGAAACTGCAGGCGGTGGGGAAATCAATGCTGGACGTCGAGGCCGAGGAAGTGGAGAACGGCCTACAGAACGTGCGCGACTCGGAAGAGAACGCGCTCGTAAACGGCGACGCCACGGCCAATCCCAAGCAGTTCAACGGCCTGCGGAAACTCATCCCGGCCGGGCAGGTGGCGGTCGCGGGCGCGAACGGCGCGCCCTTGAGCCTTGACCTGCTGGACCAGGCCATCGACCTCAACCGGGGCAATCCGAACATGCTCATCATGTCGAAGAAGTCCAACCGCAAGCTGAACGCGCTGTTGCAGGCGCAGCAGCGGTTCGTGGACACCGTCGAGGTCAAAGGCGGGTTCCGGGTGCAGGTCTACAACGGCATCCCGATCTTCCGGTCCATCTGGGTGTCGGACGCGCAGACGCAGGGCACTTCCAACGCCTGCTCGGATATCTTTGTGCTGGACACCAGCGCGATCTGGATAGGCGAGCTGACGCCTCTTAAGATGGTCCGGCTGGCGCAGAAATCGTCGCAGGGCAGCGAATTCGACATCCTGGAGGACGTCGCGCTCGTACTGGCCAACGACATCAAGGCGTCCCGGCTGGCTGGCGTGACGCTGTAAGGGAGGCGCGATGTTCAGACTCAAAAAGCTTCATCCGCCGTTCGGCTCCAGAGACTACCCGATCTTCGAGTCCTCGTACAGCGAGGGCCTAATCAAGGTAGTGGACGGGCTGTGCGAGGTGCGCCAGCCCGAGACGCGCGACCGGCTGCTCAAAACCGGTTACGAAGAGATAAAGCCGGAGCATCCGGACAAAAAACGGAGGTAGCACGATGGCCGGGCCGTTTCCTCTGCCTCCGCCGCCCAATTTCAGGGTGGCGGCTGTCGAACCGGGTTTTATCAGGCTGGCCTGGTCGGATTACCCGGTGGATCTGCGGCTAAACCGCAGGCTCAAGGGATTCCGGCTCTATAAGTCGTCAGTCCGTGACGAGCTGGGCCGCAGGATAGCGGAAGAATCGGTTCTCGGCCCCGGGACGTTCCAGTACGACGACCACGAACCGGACGCGGGCCCCGAACGCTTTTATCTGCTGGTCGCCGTAGAGGAATCCGGCTGGGGCGACGGTCCGTTCGACATAGGCCAATACGGCCAGCCGGACGCCTGCGGGTTCGATTTGATGCCGTACAACGCCAGGCCATGGGGCGCGCCGTTAAGAGGCTTCGGGGAAGCGCCGTTCGGGTCGGAGGCGTACGGATTTTAAGGATGACGGTATATGGCTGAAACTTTCACGGATAAACTCAGGCTTTCAAAGCGCGACACCGGCGACCTTAACTGGGGCCAGGGCGCGAATTCCAATCTGGAGTCGATTGACCAGCACGTCCAGCAGGCGCGGCTCCGCCCGCCCAGAACGCTGGCGACCAGCCTGGGCAGCGGGTCGGCCGGCGCGAACCTGTCCGGCAGCGCGAACTATTTCTACAAGATAACGGCGTTCAACGCATCCGGGGAGACGACCGAGAACAAGATCCCGGCGGCCACGGAGGCGCAGATAACGCAGCCGGCCTCACCGGTCCCAGTAATCCTCCAGTGGGAGACCTCGAAAGGGGCGTCGGGCTACAAGATTTATAAATCGACAGCTTCCGGCCAGCAGAAATTCCTGGCTTCCGTGTCCGGAGAGTCCTCATCCACTTATACCGACGACGGCAGTGTCGCCGTGAATACCGGGATATCAGTCCCGGCCGACAACACCGCTAAGACCTCGGTTTCCAAGATAATAGCGGGCAACAATATCACCATTACCCCGGCGGACGGAGAGGGTGACGTTACAATAAACGCGGCTGGAGCCGCAGGCCCGTCAGACGCTTCAGATTCGGTTAAAGGCATCACGAAGCTCTCGGTCGCGCCAGCGGTGGCCGCGAACCCGATAGCGGTCGGAGACAACGACTCTAGGAACAGCAATGCCAGGACTCCGAGCGGAGCGGCTGGCGGGGATTTAAGCGGCACTTACCCGAACCCGGCTGTTGAAAAGCTGCACAACACCCCGGTTTCGCCATTGCCACCTACGGACGGGCAGATTCTGAAATACAGCGCCGCAAACATACAATGGGAACCCGCCACGCCACCCGCGTCCGGTGGAGGCGGCTATGCAACGGTTGTAGTAGCCGCGCCGACAGGCGTGGCCGCTACCGATACCGCCAATATCCAGGCCGCGCTGAATACTGCCGCTGCGGCAGGCGGCGGACGGGTGTTGTTGCGTGAAGGCGTCTATATTATAAATACTTCGCTTCTCATTGACGACAACGTCACGCTGCAGGGGCAGGGCAAAACCGCGACGACCATCCGCGCCGCCACCTCAAGCGCGGCATACTACATGATAGACGGATATACCGGCGGCGCTCACTCAAACAGCGTAACCGTCCGGGACCTTACGATAGATCCGCTTGCCTCAAGCCGGGCAGCCTATGTCTCGGAGGACATCCGTCTGAACGGCTCATACTGCGTGCTGGACTCCATACGGCTGACAAACAACGCCGCACGCGACGTCATCGTACGGCTGGAAGGCTCCAAATCAACCGCCCGGAACTGCGAGTTTATTTTCAACGGTTACGGCTTCGGCACCGGCATCAGCCTGGGTTCATGCGCGGTATTCAACTGCCAGTTCGTCTGTTCGGTCAGCGGGACCTATATAGTCCGCAGGTCCGGCGGCGACAATATGCCGATGGCCATCTGCAACAACCGCTTCGAGGTCACGGTTTGCAGCGGCGCGATCATCAGTGTCAGCGGCACCGACTGCCAGGTTTCCATCGCCGGGAACTATATGCAGCGCAGCGGCGTCGGTTCTGCCACGGCCATAGCCTGTTCGGCCACAAGTTCGGGACGCGTGGCGGTAATCGGCAATACAGGCTACATTGCGGCGGCCTTGGGCAATATCGACGCTGGCGCGTCAACCACGGCGGTCACTATAGCGGGAAATGTCGGCTTTAGCGGCTACTCGGGCGGAACGCAGTCAGGGAACGCATAAAACTTAGAAAACCAGGAGAGCAATCATGGCAATACTTGAATCGCAGCTATCTCAGCAGATCATAGGTAATCTGGCGGCTGACATACTGTCGCCCGAACCCGCTTTACTGGGGCTCATACAGGCTTCCCAGTTCATTGACGGCGGCACGCCGAAAGGCAAGACGCGGATAACGTTGAACTGGACGGCCCCGACCAAAAACGAGTTTATCTCGGGCGAGCTCCTGAAAAACCCGGACGGCACCCCGGACACGGCCGACGGCTCGGCGGGCGCAGCGCATGAAACGCAGTTCGATCCGATCGTGCCCGGCGCGTTCACAGTTTACGAGCGCGCGAGCGTGTCCGGCAACATCAAGACGCTGACCGCGTCCGCTATCCACGGCCAGCGTGTTATAAACATAGGCACGCCGGTTCCCGGTGATGTCCTCGCTGGCGCGAAGATAGTCATAGACGACGGCGTGAGCAACAAGGAGGAATACGGCGAGGTCAAATCCGTCAATGCCTCCACCGGCGATATCACGCTGGTCGACGGCCTGTTTTATCCGCACGCGTCCGGCGCGAACGTCAAAGCCGCGACATTGACCGCAAAGACCCTGAGCACGCATTACAATCTCACCCTGGACACCGGCGTGCTGACCGAACTGTCCGGCGGGTTCACCGCAGGAAGCCGGATAATAATGCGCTATCAGGCGGTGCTGCAGGACCTCGACCACTACGAGCTTTACCGGGTGCCCGGCAACGCGCCGGTCTCGGCGCCCACCAAGTCGAACGTGCTGGCCGCGTCCGGCGTGGCCACCGTCAGCGCGGCGATACTCTCGACCGTCACCTCGCACCAGGACCAGTCGACCTCCGACTCCGACAACGGCAAGGATTTCACATATTACCTGTTCGCCTGCGACGACCAGGGCAATGCCTCGAATCTGTCGAGCGAAGTAATGACCGCCAACCCGCATCTGGCGTTCGTCGAGCTTATCCCGACCGTCCCGCAGAACCTGACAACCGATGTTTCAAGCAACAAGGTAAGCATAGGGTGGGACGCGGTGTCAGACCCGAACGCCAACGGCTACAGCGTGTTCCGCTCGCCCGGCGCGAATTTCGACCCTGCGCAGGCGTTAAAAGTAAATTCGACGCTGATACCCAAGGGAACAGGCCGCGTCAGCTTTGATGACAGCGCAGCCAATGTGTCGAATCGCAGGCCCGGCGCGGACGTTCCGTACCCGCAGGACGGGCAAACGTTCGCATATAAAATAGAAACCGAGGACTCGACCACGTACTGGACCGACGGCACCTCGAATATCCCCGTTCTGGACACATCGGCCGGCAAGACGGCCGGGACCGGCGACGGCACGGGAGGCCGGTAAATGGCCGAGGAGCGCGATCTTACGGTCCTGCACACGCAGCCGCCCGGCCACGCGCCGAGGGCTATCGTGTTCGCGAGCGACAGCCGCCCGATGGCTCCGGCCGAGGCCAAGCGCGCCAGGTTCATAAAGAACCTGAAGAACAACTACGCGCGGCTTAACGAGGCGTTGGCGGCATTCGAATATTTCGCGGGCATCTGCGAGTTGTCGCTGGACTGCAGGGAATCCATCCGTAAGGCCAACTCGGCGGCCATAACCGAGCTGGCCGACAAGCTGAGGCGGAAACTGGCCGAGTACGACAAACGGCTGAAAAACGCGGGGTGATTTTATGGCCGTCCTGTCCTCTATGTTATCAAGACAGGTAATGGGTGTGGCTCCTTCTGTTTACACCACGGCGGAACTGGTGTCGGCCATGACGGGCGGTGAAGTGCCACCCGAGACCGTATTGCCGGACTGGATAGACGCCGCTTCAGAAGAGATAGACCGGCGCACCGGCATGGTGTTCTGCGCCAAGCAGTTCGAGGAAACCGTGGAGGGGGATGGCGGCGACTCGGTGTTCTTGGACGCGTTCCCGCTTATTGAGGTGCTGTCGGTCGAGATAGACGGCGCGGTGATCCCGCCGCAGGAATACTCGGCGAGCCTGCGTACCGGCATAATACGGCTCAAGACCAGGTGGGCGGCCGGCAGCATAACCGTCAAAGGCGTGCAGGGCTATTCGAAAGTCCCGGCGCTGGTCCGCAAGATAGCGAGCATCCTGGCGGCTAAGACCGCGCTGTCGGCCCGGTTCGAGCCGCTGGTGGACAGCGAGCATATAGGCGATTTCTCGCAGACCCGGTCTTTCAAGAAACTGAACGACGAATTGGATAGGGCATGGGACGCGCTGGGCCGGAAATACAGGATATACACCGTATGATGGAAAAGCGGCTGCTTAACAATCTGATAACCATCCGCAAGCCGGTTCAGACGTTCGTTACCGGCTCGAAAACGCCTGTCTTTGAATACCAGGTGCTATTGACCGGTATAAAAGCGCGGTTCGTACCGGCCGGCACGAGCATGAGCCGTAATGTGACCGGCCAGACGCCCAAGCGGTCATTCCGGCTGTTCCTGAATCCCGCTGAGCTGAAAGAGAACTACGAGGTCATCCGCGAGTCGGACGGCGAGGTTTTCGCGGTCACCGAGGTCAAGAATTTCTACGGCCATCATGTAGAGGCCGTCCTGGAGTCAAAGAAATGCTGCGGATAACCATCAAGGACAAAGACGGCACAGTCAACGCGCTGGCCAGGCTGCCACAGCGGTTAAGAACCGCCGTGGTCTCGGCCATGCGCGAATCCGCTATTTTACTGCAAAGCCTGGCGAAACTGAACGCGCCGGTGTTCCGTGGGCTGCTGCGCGTTTCCATAGCGCAGAACGTGGCCGAGGGTGGCGGGAAGATAACCGCAGAAGTGGGTTCCGGCCTGCCTTACGCGTCGGTTGTGGAGGAGGGCAGGCAGCCCGGCTGGTTCCCGCCGCCGTCCGGCGATCTTAAAACATGGGCGCGGCGCAAACTGGGCGACGAACGGCTCGCGTTTGTCGTGGCCCGTGCTATCAAACGGCGCGGATTCAGGGCGCAGCCGTATCTCAAGCCCGCGCTCGCGGTGGCCACGCCGCGCATCCAGCTCATCTTCCAGAACAGGCTGACCGAGGCGTTGAAAGCCGAGGGAGGTATATAATGCCCGCGCCTCGTCTCCACGCAGCCGTGATAGCCAACCGCATAGTCGAAATAATTGAGCGGGAGCTGTCCGGGCCTATGTCGCTTAAGGTCGTCTCATTCGGCGCGCTCGAGTTTTACCCGGCGCTGGAAAATCTGGCGGACAACATCCCGGCAGTGTTCGTAAAGCCCAGTCCGTCGACTACGCTTGAGTGCATTACCACGGCGGAGACCTACAAGATCACATACAACTTCAGGATTGTTTATGTGAAGGCATTCAGCCCCAATGAACGTATTTTACTGCTCCGGACTCTGGAAACAGAGCTAATCGGCGAATTATTGATAGACAACGTGAAGCTGGGCGAATTCACTATAACCAACGGACAAGTGCTTAAAGCGAGAATGACCACCATCGAATGGGAACCGCCGGAAGACAACTTGGTGGCGACCATCAACGCAAATCTGACAGCAAGCGCGGTCCTGTTCACAGTGGAAACCACGACTCGCAAATAACGCAGGAGGGGAAATATGCCGTTTGCCACAGAAAGCCAGAAATACGGATTCAAAAAAGAGGCCAGCCGGGGAATGGCCGAGGCCGCGCCACAGAAATTCCTGGCGGTCGGCGCGGAAGCCGCCCTGAACTACGCGTCGCTGCTGATAGCCGATGACAAGCTGCGCGCGTCCAAGGAAGCGTTCCCGTCTGCGCCGGGCGTGCGCGAGGGGAGCGGGACTCTGCCGGCGATAGATCTCGAGGCCGAGACAATCGGCGATCTGCTGCTCGGCTGCCTCGGCAAGACGACCACGGCGCAGCCGGACGCGGGCAATTCGCCCACCGTGTTCCGGCATACGTTCAAACCGGACAACCGGACGCAGTTCCCGTCATTCACGTATTTCGTCGACCGGGGCGTGGGAGTAAAGCGCTATCCGCTGACAGTCGTCAAAAAACTGTCGTTAACCGGCGCGGTTGACGGCAAAGCGCAGGCTGCGGCCGAGCTCCTGTTCAAGACCGAGGAATCGGCCTCCGCGTTCACTGCCGCGTTCGGCGCGCCGAAGCCGTTCATGTTCTTCCAGACCGAGATAAAACTGGACGGGGTATTGAGCCAGGATGTTAAAAGCTGGCACCTGAGCATAGACAACGCGTCCGCGCCGCAGCGCACGCTCAGCCAGTCCAGGGACGCGCGGGACATCATCTCGACCGGGCGGTTCGCCATAGAGGGCGGCTACGAGATTTTCTTCGAGACCGAAACCAACCGCCAGAAATTCCTGGATAACCTGCCGCAGGCCGTGGATATCACACTGACCGGCGACATCATCGAGGACGCGTTCAAGAACATGCTGCAGCTGAGCGTCCCGAAAGCCAAGTACACGGCTTACGCGTTCGGCGCGCTGGAAGGCTTGCTGGGCGCGGCTGTCGCATATAAAGCCGAGCTGGACCCGGTTTTGGGTTACAGCCTGCAGGCTATCCTCACGAACGGGATAACGGGGTATTAACCATGAACGCACCTGTTTCAGCGGCTGAGCTTAAAGACAAGCTCAAAAAAGAAAAGAACGTTGAGGTCTGCGGCCTGGCGTTCAGGATACGCCGGGTGCCGCTGCTGTTTCTGGGCGATGAAACCTCCGATTTCTGGAGCCTGGCCCGGCAGGGCAAAGACGCGCTGGCCAAGCGCATGAACGAGCTGATAGCCAATCCCAGACTGCCGCAATTCCGGCGCGTGCTGTTATGCGGCGTGCTCGCGCCGAAGATCTGCGTCGGCGATGAGGATAAAGCCGCTGTCCCGGTGGACGATATCCTGTCAGAGTACCCGCTCGCGGTCGGGCTTTACGTCGAGATAATCAATTTCACGCTGGATTCCATAACCAAGGAGGCTTAAGTTATGGCTGGCTTCGAGATAATATTCGAGGCCATTGACCAGGCCTCGCCCGCCATTCAGCGGCTGTCACAGCAATTGCTGGACGCCGCCCAGCGCTCCGACACATTCGCGGGCGTGATAGAGAAGTCCACCAGCCGGGCCGATAAGGCATTCACGGCGCTCCCACCTAAAGTAAACGCGACGGCTCAATCAATGACCGCTGTTCAGGGCGCGGCCGGTCAGCTTATGAACCAGCTGGCCGGGTTTGCCACGGTCGCGGGCCTGGCGGCATTCTTTAATGCCAGCGCTGAAGCGGCCATAAGCGAGGAAGAGGCGTTGCGGAGACTGCAATTTGCCGTTGAATCGACCGGCGGATCATTCGGCAAGGAAAAAGAGCGCATCACCGCGTTCGCGCAGGAGCAGCAGGCATTAACCAGATTCTCTGACACCCAGACCTATGAGGCGCTGGGCCGGCTGACCAGAGTGACCGGCGACGCCGGGCAGGCCATGCAGGGGACCAAGCTGGCATTCGGCCTGGCTTCCGCGTCCGGTAAAGACCTAAACCACATACTTGAGCTGCTTGGGCCCATCCTGAACGGCGACGCCAGCCGGATGCGCGCGCTTAAAACAGAGTTCGGCGCGTTTATCGGGGACGCTAACACCTCACAGGAAGTAATCGACGCGCTCTCCAAGAAGTTTATGGGCGCGGCAGAAAAAGAGTCCGGCTTTGCCATGCAACTGGCTTCTTTGCGAAACCGCCTGGACGATTTTAAGGAAATAGTGGGAGCCGGGGTATTGCCAGTTTTTAAGGTCTTTCTGGAAGCGATCCTGAAAGGGTCGCAGTTCTTTGAAGTGCTCGGCGTGGTCATAGCCAACTGGGGAGCCAAGGCTATGGTCATTATCGAGCAGACCGCGCGCGGCTGGGGCGCGATCTTCAAAGGGCATTTCGACCGCCTGCCGGAAATAGTCCAGGACGCCAACGTCAAAATGCAGGCCATAGAGGAAGCGTCGTCAGAGCAGGCGGCGGAAGTCCAGCGGCGATACGCCAACGAACGCCAGGGACTTATAACGCAGGAAGTCGAAATTAAAACCAGGGTAACCCAGAAATCAATCGAAGAATCCCAAAAAGAGTCTGACGAAAAGAAGCGGCAGGGTCAGGATGCGTATGACAAGCTCACCCAGCTCGAGGCTGAACGGCTCGACAGCGAAGGCCGGAACCTTGAATCCAGATTACTGCTCATCGAGCAGGAGAAAACCCAGCGGTTTCAGATGTTCGAGGATCTGCGTAGCAAAGGCCTGATAACCGAGGACGAGCTTATGGCGGCCCGGCTGAACGCGTCGGCCATCTCGATAGCGGAATCCCAAAAGGCACGGGATGCCATAAACGCCGACCTCATGGTCGTACGCGACACGCAGAAAGCGGTAGCGGATTCGTTCGCCTCCTCGTTCTCGGGCGCGGTTGCGGACATGATAATGGAGGGTAAGAGTTTCGAAGAAGCCTGGAAGTCCGTAATGAATACGGTCTTACGAACCGCAATTGAGACATTCACCCGCGTAGCTGTAGAGAGGGCGCTGGCGAACTCCGCAGCCTCATCCGGAGGAGGCGCAGTCGGCGGAATGGGGGGAGGACTTTTAGCAGCCGGTTTTATGGCTGTCGCGCCGTCGATATCTAAAGGCTTGAAGAAGATTTTTGGGTTCGCTGAAGGCGCTATCGTCAACAAGCCTGTCCTGGCTACCATCGCGGAAAACGGGCCGGAGGCGGTCATCCCGCTTAACCAGTTGGGGGATTTTGGCGGCGGCGTAAGCGTCTCAGTCATACAGCATAACACTATCAATCTCAGCGGCGCGAACGATGAACAGGTCCGGCAATTAATGCGGCGCATGTCGGAGGTTACACGCTCGGGCGCGGCCGAGGGCGCGGAGCTGGTTAAATCCATCCTGGCCAGGCAGGGCAGGCTATCGAGGGAATCGGTATGAAGGCGGTTTCACTCAATTTCAAGGCGGCACAGGCTTCGAACCTGATGTATCCGGTCCGCAAGATTGAGCTTTTCCGCAGGCTGGCCGACGGGTCGGGGTGGGAAGCGTCGCCGATTGATATCACGAGCGAGATAATCCGGCTTGACCGGCTGTCCTGGAAGTTGGACACCGACGCGCTGAACGAATTCAAAGCGTCCAATATACGAATGGAGGCCGACAATACGGCCAGACAGTGGGACAGCCGGTTTCTGGGATTTTTAAGGTTTCATTCCAAAATAAGAATTTCACTGGGCCTTAAAGCGGCAGGCGCGGAAGAAATCTTCCCGGCCTTTACCGGAGTGGTTGAAGATATTATCGAGGATTCGGACACACCCGCCGTCCAACTGGACATCCAGTCTATGGATCAGCTGCTTGAAAGCGCAGACGCGAACGCCGCCGCCATACAGGTGACGAACGAGTTGCTCGGCATCGGCGACGGTGTTAAATCCGATTTTGAGCTTGCGCAGACGCCTGTCGGGTCGGTTAACGCGGTCCGGGTCGGCGGCGAGGCGTTGCGGCCCGGCACCAGATGGAGCGCGTTAAATCTTAACGACCCGCAGAAGAAGGCGAAGATAACCTTTGACGCCATCCAGCCCGCGTCCGGGGCGGAGGTCCGGGCCGATTACATAGTCTGGAAGCGGGACAGGCAGATACACGACGTTGTGAATGATCTGCTGAATACCGTCCCGCAGGTTCAAAAGCTGTCCGTAGAAACCGTCAATTTCGAGCCGGCGGCCCAGCGGGAACTACTGCACACATGCATTGGCGATTTTCTGCCGTATAGCCTCCGCCGTGCCGTTATAACTCCCGAAACCGAACCGCCTGAAGGCGACGGGCAGTTGACCATAGACGCCTATGACGCCGTTTCCAAGTGGCAGGCGGCGTTAAACGTCAGCCGGATAAATTTCTACCGCGTAGCTAACGGCATCCACCCGCAATGGACGTCACAGTACGAAGCCGATTACGAGCCCGCCCAGGAGAAGAACACCGTTGAGGGCAATTACACGTTCCCGTGGTTCGAGTTCGTCCCATCCGGCACGACCACAAGCCTGTCAGGCAGCGTCAGGACCGTAACACATGGCGGGGGATCGGATTACGTCCTGCAGAACTCCGCAGAGGAGTTCAGCCTGTCGCGCTGCGTCTGCACGCGAATTCGGTTCAGCTCCATAAGCGGCACGGTGACAATCGGCACTATGGTCGGCCAATCTCCGTTTCTGGGCGCACAGATAGAATTCCTGAACCTCAACCAAGTCCGGGTGCGGACAGCGACGACCAGCGCGAATTACAACGTTAATCTGACGCAGTTCCACACGTTCCGGCTCGCGCTTACGATCACCAGCGTGTCAGCGGGAACCTGGGCGCTGTTCGTTGACGGCGCGCAAGTCTTATCAGGCACATTGGGCGCGTTCCCAAGCGGGACATCCGGCGTAAGACTGCAGTCCAGCGGTAGTAATACGTTCCATATCGATTACATACGCTATAACGGCGTGAGCGCGTCGCCAGCGACCGGGCAGCTGACATTGAAGGTCGATTACGGCGTGCAACTGGCCGGGCTGACCACGTTCTCGCTTATAAACACGCTGGGGGCATTCTTTGCGGAGTTGCAGGGTTTGGCTTCGGGCGCGCAGTTTTACCATTCATGGAGCGCGGACGATTATAGTTACTCGGCCGAGACGGCGGTATCTAACGGCGGGAACATCGGCAGTTGGACGAATGTGCAGTCGCCGAGATACGTCAAGTTCAGGATAGTCCTTACCGACACGCTGGAAAGCGCGCCGTACGCCGTTAAGCGGCTCTGGCTGCCCGCTATCGCGGAGTCGCCGCTGATAGACGGCGGCACCGGGACGGTTTCATGGGATACATGGAAAGCGGTCACCGAGAACAATAACGGCGGCGTTCAGCGGTTCACTGCGGCCGGGGCCAACAGCCAGTCCGGATTCAGCTTCCACAGAGCGATAGGGCCCAATGACACGATAATCTCCGACGAGTTTGCGGTCTCACAGGGGTTCCCGATGCCCGCGAAGATGGCGTTTATATCGCTCATGAATACGTCCGGCGTTATTCCTCCGATCCAAAGGCTCAGTGTTATAACACTGACCACGCGGAACGTACTTATCTCTATGGTTAATTACGCCAGCCGGTCCGTACTGGAAGTAATCAAGGAGCTGGCCAAGCTCGCCGATTTCGAGATAGGCCTGGACGGCGACGGAAAGTTATTTTTCAGGAACAAATCAGCCGCCGCGTCGCCGGTACTGACGCTGAATGACACGAATATTGAAAAGGTTCTGAGCGTCTCGCCCGGCTGGGACCGGGTTTATAACAGCGTGCGCGCCACGTTTGGACAGTTCGTGAAGACCGCCGATTCCGCAACCGAAGGCGAAACCGCACCGACCTCTATGCAGCGGTTCGGCGTAAGGCCATTGTCGGTAGGCGGCGGCAGCCTTGTATTTCAAACCGATGTGGACCTGGCAACCGTAATGGCCAAGCGGTATTTCGGCCGCTACAAGGAACCCAAGCGCCGGGCGACGGTGACCGCGCGGTTCATGCCGGAGCTTGAGCTCGGTGACCGGGTGACGTTCAGCGTGCAGCAGCCGCGCAGCATAGGCTCGGCGTATGACGCGCGGGTGCTCGGAATAGCGCATGATTTGATGAATTTCAGGACAGAGCTGGACCTGCAGGAGATATAAAATGGCGGTTAAACGGATATTCAGCAGCGCGAGCCAGTTTCAGGCCAATGTAGAGAACGCCAATATAGACGTTTCCAGCATGCCCGTTAAGCTGGGGATGACGTATCCTATTACCATAGCCGATGATTTCAACGACGGCGTGAAGGACCCGCTTTGGAAGGAAGTGCCGCAAGGCGTGACGGCCTTTGAACAACTTTTCAATATCGCAGCGTTGAACCGCTTTTTCGAGATAAACGGCATCTCGAATTCACAGGCGTTCTATTACGCGCGAGCCAAGAACGTGACCAAGGTGACGCTGCCGTTGAGGCGGTTCGGCACATTCATCTCCGGCGAGAACCTGCTTATCGAGATACGGACCGCCACAGCCTATTCCCTTCCCACGTCCACCATTCTAGGCACCTCGCAGCCGGTGGCAGCTTCCAGCGTGCCGACCACCGAGGGCGCGGTGACATTCACTTTCTCGACTCCGGTCGCACTGCAGGCGAATATCCCTTACGCCATCGTCCTGCGCGCCACCTGGGCGTCGCACACCTATCCGAACGTCATCCAGTGGGGCGCTCAGATGAGCAGCCCGTTGAGCCCTTACAGCTCCGGCCGGCCCGGGTATTACCACACCGGCACCGGTACCTGGAATTATATCTGGGAGCTGGTGGGGATGGACCTCAAGGACCTAATAGATTTCCACTTCCAGGTATGGGGGACTTCTCCGCCCGGCAGCGCGGACCCGCCGGAAACGGGCGGATACCTGGAGTTTGACTATCCCTCGGAGACCAGCCCCAAGAACATCGAGACCGTGCGCAACTCGGCGCTCAATTCTATGGAGTGCGAGACACGGTTCCTGTTCAACCGCTACGGCGCGGCGGCGACGCCCAGCTCGGCAAAGTGGGGGTTCGGCATCCTGCAGGCGAACCCGATCCCGGCAACGCTTCCAATAGCGAACAAGAACGCCATCCTGCTATGGGAACTGCTTGTCTCGACTTCGCCGGGGAACAGTACCGTTTATTTCACTCCGGTCGTGGTGGCTGCAGGCGGTCAGGAATGGACATGGAACGGCTCGGCCTGGGTAGCGTTTAACCGCGCTTCACCCACACTGCTGTTCCCGGTGAACACGATAAGCATGGCGTTCACGCTCTACGTCACGCAGGGGCCGCTGGGCACGGTCAGCTTTAAGCTCATCAAGAATGACGACCCGGCGCAGGTGGTCATGCAGACCACGGATTCGCCGGTCGTAAGGACGCTTTCGGGCAGTAAATTCCTGGACATAGGCAACTCCGATCAGATGTTCGCGTCCAAGTTCCGGTTCGACTACTTCAAGCTGGCCGGTACTGCGGTGGAGGCCGATTCCGGACATGTTACGCTCAGGCACACGTTTCAGCAAAAGCACAACGTGACCGGCTTTACGCTGGACCGGACACTGCCCGCGCCGGGCAGCAGGATAAACGTGCGCGTCCGGTCCGGCGACACGATTGCCGACATACAGACCAAATCGTTCGGCGATCCCGTGGCCACAGCAACCGCTGGTTCCAAGGAAACGGGGCTGCTGTCGCTTCCGGCTTCTTATATCTTCGAGACACAGCTTGAGTTCATAAAAGCCAGCCCGGGGCCGACGCTTAATTCGTTCGATTTCACCTCGGCAATGGCGGCGGTCGATGACGATCTGCCGATTATTCTGTCATTGGATGAGGCGGGACCCGGCCTTGTCATGGTGACATCGAGCGAGGAAGGGCTTGTTGAAACCGCGAACACAAAAAAGCTGGCGGACGGAGACGCGGCCAGCCAGTGGGCGTCGCTCAATGCCTCCGATGCCTCTCCGGTCACGCTGCAGTTGACGTTTCTCGGCCCGTCCGGAGGGAACGAACTGCGGAACGTGGACGCGGTCATACTGCGGAACACGAACCTGAAAAGCCTGCGCGTGTTCGTGGGCGGAACCACGCTGTTTGACGGAGAGATAATGGACGACGATGTCATAATCCCGTTCACGCCGCAATCCACGCCCGTAATACAGATAGAGGCCCGGACGACCAAGACAGCAAACCAGAACAAGAAAATCGGCGAGGTCTACTGCGGCCGGCTGCTGGCCGTTCTGCCCGGCTTCGACAAGTACGAGCCCAGGCGCATGCTAACCGCCTCCGGAGAGTTCCGGACGCTGGGGGGGAAACTGATCTCATTCAGAGGGAAGAATAAATACTCGGCCAGATGGACGGTCTCACTTATCGAGCAGCTGGACAAGGACGCGCTGGAGAAGATTTTTACGGACAACCCGGTCATAACGTTCTGGCCGGAGCCGAAATACAGGCCGAGGGATTTATTCGACGCGGCGTGGAAGATAGAGGCACTACCTTTCCCGTATACGGACGTCGTGAAGGACTCGGGGCACACCATAGACTGCGAGATGGAGGAGATATGACGATAAAAACGCGACTGGGTATAGAAATAGACACTTTGAGCGCCCGACCGTGGAAGGGTATCGTATGGCACCATTCCGCCGGGCCGGACGGCCAGGCGCGGGACTGGGACGGCATAGTTAAATACCACACCTCCTACCGCGTGGATTACAACACCGTCTCCGCCGAGGAATTCGAGAGGCGGTTGAAAGCGAACCAAGGCAAGGTGTTCCAGAAGCCCTGGAAGGCTGTGGGCTACCACGGCGGGACTGAATTTGTGAACGGGCAGCCGGTGTTCAGCTGGGGCAGGTCGCTGACCATGATCGGCGCGCATGCCGGGGTCAAGGACGCATCCGACCAGTTCAACACAGAATACCTGGGCTTCTGCTGCGTGGGAGATTTCGACAAGGGCCCTCCCAATCCCGCGATGTGGGACTTCAACCTGCGGCTTACCCGGTCGTTTATGGAGGCGTTCCGGATACCCGCCAGCCACGTCATCGGCCACCGCGAGGTATTCGACAAACTCGGGCTGCCGCGCCAGAAGAGCTGCCCGGGCAAATGCTGGGACATGACACTTTTCAGGAGCGAACTCTAATGGACAGGATAAGGCGGCTCACGCTGAAATTAGCCAGGAAAACGGCGAACAGCGACTTCGCCAAGAACCTGATGCGCGACATCAAGTCGCTTCGCGCCCTGTGGAACTGGGTTTACATGGCGCTTTACGTCTGGATCTGCGTCTGGACGGTGCTTTACCATCCGGACGCCATCACCACCGTGGTCACCGTGACCGGCGGCGTGGTTTCGGTCATCTTCACCGGCTATGTGCTGACCAAGACCTACGAGCGAGTCAAGAACGGGAACGGCAATGGAAACGGGCACGGTCCTTCGGGAGACTCACATGGAGGGGACGAAAATGGCTCAAGCGATTAAAACACTATATGGAGTCGTTAAAACCGCCGCACTATTCTTAGTACGGCGGCCCAAGGACGCGGCTTTCGTCATTTTGGCGATCCTGTTCGTCTTTATGTTCTGGAGACTCCGGCGCGAGCAATCCCATGCGCAAGAACTGGCAACCAAAACAGAGGGATTGCCGCCGGACACAAAGCAGACAGTCACGGTGTACCGTGACCGCATAATAGAGAAATGGCGCACCGGCCCAGCACGGGTTGAATACCGGGAGCGGTATCTTCCGCCGGAAGGGCATATCGAGCTCGTAACGAAAGAAAATGCGTCAGAGAAACTGCCGGAGATCGCGGTCAAGGACTGGGGGTTTACGGCGCGTCTGGGCGGGGGGATGGTTTACTCAGGTAAGGTTCTACCGGTGATTGACCTGAAATGGTTTTATTGGAGGCGGTACAGCATGACAACAGGCATATCGCCAAAATTTATAGGCATAGGGATATCTCGTCACATAGATGATTTTACGCCATTCAGAAATATAGAAATTGTAGGTATTGCCGGAGCGACCTGGACCGGCAGCCGACAATTCTCTTGTGGTATACGTTTCAATTTTTGACGACTTGCACTTACGTCCATAATGAAGGTAATGTCTGACATACAGGCAACATTACATGGGGAGAATATGTCGTTTTGCGCCTGAATTTCTTACCAAGGGGACAGCAATAAAATGATATTATTAAATAAACGCAAAGTAATTAGAGGGGAAAAGCGTCGCATAAAACCGCGAGCGCGAGCTATGGCAAAAGATTATTCAGAATTATCCAAGGAAGATCTCCTGAGCGTGATCCAAAAACTCGAGTCTCGCAAAAAGTATGGACTGATTTGGGACGAGGAACGCACTAAAGAGGAATTCGAAAAAGAATCTGAGGATGCTTTGCCGGTGTTAAAAGAAATTAAGGGCAAAGAAATCATAAGCGACCCTTCTGCACCAAGCAATATTTTGATTGAGGGTGACAACTATCACGCCCTATCGGTCTTGAATTACACCCACCGGGGCAAAGTTGATTTGATCTATATTGATCCGCCTTACAACACAGGGAATAAAACCTGGAAATACAATAACTGTTATATTGACCGCGATGACGCTTATAGGCACAGCAAATGGCTAACTTTTATGCAGAAGCGGTTACGATTAGCCAAACAGCTTTTAACAGACGATGGGATTATTGTTGTTACAATCGATGATTATGAAGTGTTCCAGTTAGGGATGCTGATGGATGAGATTTTTGGCGAAAACAACAGAATGGCGACTGTAGTCGTACTAAATAAGAAATCAGGGCGGACAACGGATCAATTTTTTGCGACATGCCATGAATATTACTTTTTCTATGCCAAGAATATTTCTCATGCCAACATCGAGTTGTTCGAATTGGATGAGGACGATATAGCGGAATATAAATTTGAAGATGAAATTTCACGCTATAAGTGGCGAGATTTTCTCAGAACAGGGGGATTTTCAACTCCCAAAGAACGGCCGAACTCATATTATCCCATCTACTACAGCGAAAAGACCGGCACCGTTTCAACAAAAAAAATAAGTGGCGGGATTGAGATATTACCAATAGACACAAAAGGGGAAAAGCGAGTTTGGCGCCAAACAATTCCTTCTTTAACCAACCTGATCGCTCAAGGCGACATCAAGATTGATAAAAATCGTGCAGGTTCTTATAGCGTTAAAATTAAGGATAGAATCAAAACAGGATTACGTCCGAAAACAGTGTGGGATAATCCGCGCTATGATGCTGCCACACATGGAACCAAATTGCTGGAGATTATTTTAGGGAAGGCGAAAGGTTTTGATTTCCCAAAATCACTTTACGCAGTATTGGACACATTAAAAATCACTTTGAAAAATAAAAAAGATTCCGTGGTGCTAGACTTTTTCGCTGGGTCTGGAACCACAGGGCATGCCGTTCTCGAGCTCAACAAAGAAGACGGTGGGCATAGAAAATTTATTTTATGCACAAACAATGAATTGA
Organism: Elusimicrobiales bacterium; assembly: GCA_041665305.1. Taxonomy (GTDB): domain Bacteria; phylum Elusimicrobiota; class Elusimicrobia; order Elusimicrobiales; family UBA9959; genus YA12-FULL-51-18. The sequence continues at coordinate 25,457 of JBAYJD010000010.1, read as the reverse complement.
ACGGTTTAGAGGACGACCTCAGGAATAAAGGACTCAGTGATAAAGAGATGGAAGAATATGGAATTTGTCAGCGAGTAACTTATCCAAGGCTATGCAAAGTCATTAAAGGCTTCAAGGACAATGCCAATGGTGTTCGCAAGTTGCCAGGAAATCTCAAATACTTCAAAACATCTTTTGTGAAAAAATCCATTACGGGGGACAACCTCAAAGTTCGTATCACTCGTGAATGCACCGAGATGCTTTGTCTGCGAGAAAATATTTTCAATGAGAATACAGCGACGGAAGACTATCGCATTTTTGAACAATCGGGGCAGGTTTTAGCTATTTATTATTCCATGAATCGCAAGGGGCTAAAGGATCTTAAGAAAGATTTAGACAAAATGACCGGCAAGAAAATTCTCTATTGCTTTACGCTTGATGCATTTGGCTTAAACCGGCACGATTTCGACGGATGGGATGATATCACACTAGAACCGATACCGCAGAAGATTTTGGATATATATGAGGGTATCTATGGATATTAATTTGAAACGATACCAAGAAATCGCCGTAGAGCGATTGGTTGATACCATTAAGGGGCTACTCGGCAAAGATGGCCAGAAAAAAGTTTGTATATTTCAAGCCCCTACAGGCAGCGGTAAAACCGTTATGACTGCCAAGTTCATTGAGAATTTAATTAAAGAATTGCCAGAAGTTGACATGTGTTTTGTTTGGGTTTCTGTTGGTAAGGGAGACCTTCACCTGCAGAGCAAGCACAGCCTTGAGAAAATATTTACTGGCTCTCCTCGCGTATCGCTAGTTGAGGAGGAATTCAATGGGTCTCGGGAGCGAATCATAAAAAATGAGGTCGTGGTCGTCAACTGGGAAAAGCTCAGGAGCAAGGATCGCGAAACTAAGGATTGGAAGAACATCTTAATGAAAGACGGGGAAAAACTTAACTTTCGAGATGTCCTGGCAAAGACCAGGGAACAGCGCAAGATTATTCTGATTATAGATGAAAGCCATATCGGCGCAACAGCTGAACGGACAAACGAACTGCGCGAGGAGATTTGTGCTGACGTTGTCCTTGAAATGAGCGCTACGCCAAAGATTAGGCCAGATCCGAGGGATATCGCCCGTGGAATGGCAGGGTTCGTTTTTATTGAGCCCAAGGATGTCATTGATGCCGGAGTCATTAAAAAGGAACTGATCATCAATGACAAAATCATCGATATCAGTGCAAACGAAATGGACTCCCAGGAAGTAATTCTTGAAGCCGCGTACAAAAAGCGCTTGGCACTCAAGAAAATGTTTGAAGGAGAAGAGTCACCAATCAATCCACTTGTGCTGGTTCAGATTCCCACTGCTGAGGCTGGCGATGAGAAGATTAAGGCGGTTAAGCAGTTCTTGGAGAAGAAAGGGATCGTCGAACGGAAGGACGGACATGGCAACGGGAAGCTGGCTATATGGCTTTCGGAATGGAAGTCAGAAACGCTTGACTGGGTGGCAGAGCGGGATAACGAAATAGAGTTCCTGATATTCAAACAAGCGATTGACACTGGTTGGGATTGCCCTCGGGCACATATCCTTGTGAAATTCAGGGAATCTCACAGCGAGACCTTTGAAATTCAGACCGTCGGACGCATTCTGCGTATGCCAGAGCTGAAGCACTATCCCCACGAGGACTTAAATAAGGGATTCATTTTCACGAACGTTCAGAGCATCATCGTAAAGAAAGAAGAATACAATCCGAACATCATCAAGCATCTTAAAGCTGTACGCAAATCTAGTTACAAACAAATCACACTTACTTCCTACTACAAAGCACGAGCTGATTACGGGGATATCACGTCAAGTTTTGATGATGTCTTTGAAGAGATTGCGTGCAAAAAGCTCGGGCTGAAAAACGAGAATTTCTTTGATAAGAACTTGGAGACTTTAAGGGAAAAAGGCGTTGACGTGAATCTCAAACAATATCAGCAAGAGATTATCAGCGATGCCAAAATTGAAGGGAACACCTTCGACGACCTGAAAGGAAAAATAGATTCCTCTCAAAAAGCTCGTCTTAATATTGCAGGGAACGACCTGCAGGCGTTGTTCGAGCAGGTTATCAAAGACAACCTCGGCTCGTTCCGCAATGTGAAGCGGTCGCTGCCAAAAGTTAAAACATCAATTTATATTTGGTTTAGAAAGTATCTCGGCACAAAAGACTGGGCAGAAGAAATGACGATGATTCAGAAAATATTTCTACATAACGGCAATCGCAAAGTATTCGCCCCCATTCTTGCTGAGGCAATTGACGCATTCAAGGGAGTCCGCGATAAGGAAGTCCAGAAACGCATTGAGGCCAGCGAACAGTTTGACGATTTCGACATTCAGCCAGAGGATTTCTATAACCAGCACACCGATGAGCAGGTAAAAGCCAAGAAGTATGTATATGAGCCATGCTATCTCAATGTCGATCGGTCAGGCCCTGAACGCGAGTTTGAGAAGTTTCTAGAGGAAAATGCGGACAAGATTGTCTGGTGGTGGAAAAACGGAGAGAATAAGCACGATTATTTTGGCATCAAGTATTTTTACCCAGCGAATGTGCCTAACACGTTTTACCCCGACTACATTGTGCATTTCGTAGACGGCAAAATCGGTATTTTCGAAGCCAAGGATCATGGAGATCGCGATGGGAAGACTTACACCAAGGCCAAGGCTGAAAAACTTCACGAATATATTAAAGAGCACAATGCCAAGGGGAAAAAGCTCTTCGGCGGTATTGTAATCCAACGCAATAGCGCGTGGAAGATTAACTCCAAGACAATATACGACTGGGGCAAATGCGAACAGAACGACTGGAGCGAATGGCAAGATTTGACTTTATAAATTTCGGACTACTAAATGAGTATCTCTTACCGCACAAAAGGCGAACGCGATGCCGTTTATGAGGCCGTTGTACGGCTTGTTGAGGCCCGCCTCTCCAAAGCCGCCAGCGTGAAATAAATTTAGGAGGAAGTTAGATGGCACGTGCAGATTTATTAATCAAATTAGTTCAATCTGGAATTAATGGAGACAAAACACTCCTGCGAAAGGTTGTTGAAGCCATTGTGACAGAAGAACGGCAGAAGCAGCACACCATATTGGCAGACAAGTTAGTGGAGACTCTAAATATGCAAACATCTGCTCCGGAAAGGATATCACCTTCAAACGGCAACGGGACATCTCTAATAGCGCAGAATTCTAGCCAGTTAATTCACGAGATTATTCCCAAGAAGAAGTTAACCGAGTTAATTCTTTCACAGGACACCATAAAACTGTGTCAGGAAATTGCCCAAGAACACCAGCGTGTCGATTTGCTGCACTCATACAATCTAGAGCCACGCAATAGATTACTCCTAGTCGGTCCTCCTGGCAATGGGAAGACTTCCTTAGCGGAGGCTATTGCGGAATCATTAATGGTGCCACTATTGGTTGTGCGATATGAAAGTATTGTGGGTTCATATTTGGGCGAAACGGCAGTGCGGCTGAAAAGGTTGTTTGAATATGCTGCGACACGAAAATGTGTGCTTTTTTTTGACGAGTTTGAAACTCTCGGAAAAGAACGCGGAGACACACATGAGACTGGAGAAATAAAGCGTGTTGTGAGCACCTTATTGTTACAAATAGACGCACTTCCAAGCTATGCCGTAACAATATGTGCGACAAACCACCCTGAATTATTAGATAGAGCCGTTTGGAGAAGATTCCAGGTTCGCATCATGCTTCCGACACCCACACGCTCACAGCTGACTGATTGGTTCACGAATTTTTCGAATAAACATAAAATTAATTTTTGCTTCACACCATCCACGTTAGCCAAGCGTTTTTTAGGCCTGAGCTTTGCAGAAGCTGAAGAATTTGGGATTTCGGTAGTACGCCAATATGTGCTTAAGCAACCGAATCCCAACATCGAACAAATTGTTTCATCCCTGTTGCATCAATGGGCAAAACAGAAGTCTATAGGAAAAAATAACAGAGGAACTGATGCCTGAGCGTCCATTATTACTTTTTCCAACACCAGAAACTGCCAGCAGATCCAGTCTTGGAGGCGGACGACCACGCTTCCATATCCCATCACATGACCAACAATCATCTCGTTTATCGCCAAAGTTTGCTCAACTCGAAGCTTCATTTAACGCCAGAGGAATTGAGATACAATCCGCAACAAGTGGAATAAGCCCAGAGCAAGTGCTGGTTATAGAAACTGTTGGGAGCATAGATAATTTAGCCAATGCCGTAAAAAAGATCGTTGGCCTGGAGTGGATGGGGGAACTGATAGAAGAAGTAGCACCCGACACAGATTTCCATGAAACGAATAGGCAGGCAGATGGCCGGGAATTAGATGGACGATTATATTTTGTAATGGCCAACCAGCGAGCTCTGACAGAGCTGCTTTCACTATGGCGTGCGTATCAACAGGATCAAACTTTACAATTCCAACGAGGATTAACCAAGTTTCGGGATGTATTTAAGCACCTGAAAGATATACGAATTTGGGGAGTCCAAGACAGATTAAACGAAACAGGTGTTATTGATGCCTGGAGAAAAGATTTACAGCTATTTGGACAACAGCCTATTAAATTTGAAATTGAGTTATGGTACCGGAAGACATCAGCAATAAGGCAATCCTGCCAACAGGAATTAGCTTCTCAAATCGCCACTCTGAATGGGAGGATTCTTTCCCAAAGCGATATCGAAGAGATTAATTATCATGCTTTACTTGTAGAACTACCTGCCAATCAAATTCAAGCGATTATAGATAACCCTAACGTAACGTTAGTGAAACACGACGATATTATGTTCTTCCGTCCTCGTGGCCAAGTATGTGCGGACACCCCATTCCAAATCAATCCAGAAACGGACACATTCCCAAGCAAGCCATTGCCCGCAGGAAACCCGGTCATTGCTCTTTTAGATGGTGTACCATTAACGAATCATCAGCTTTTAGCAAACAGACTCCAAGTTGACGACCCCAACAATTTCACTGGGGGATACCAAGCTTCCGAACAAATACATGGCACAGCAATGGCATCTCTAATTATTCATGGAGATCTCAATGACGTCGCGCCGCCACTATCTACGCCAATTTATGTTCATCCAGTTATGAAACCTGTGTCTTGGGCCCCAAGGCCTCCACGACAAGAGCGAATGCCTGATGAGATTTTGGCGGTAGACATTATTCATCGAGCCGTAAAACGAATTTTTGATGGCGAAGGGACTCAGGCCCCTACTGCACCAACAGTCAAATTTATTAATTTTTCTATAGGGGATTCTAATCGTCACTTTTTCCAGGCAATGAGTCCATTAGGAAGACTTATTGACTGGCTGAGCGCGAAATACAATGTGCTTTTTATAGTCAGCGCCGGCAATCATGGACAGTCCATTGACCTGGGAATGACAATGCAAAATTTCCAGACTCTACCCAGCGATGAGCGTGACGCCACGGTAGTAAAAGCAGTATGCCGAACAAATCACCATCGCAAACTACTATCCCCAGCCGAAAGCATTAATTCGTTGACCATTGGCGCAAGCCATAGTGATACCGCTTCAATCGCATCATCATCGCGCATTAATCCATACCAAACATCCACAGTCTTACCCAGCCCAATATCCGCTTTCGGTAGTGGTTATCGCCGTTCGATTAAACCGGATTTGATATTCTCAGGTGGGCGCCAGTTTTTTGATGGCTTAGTTCCCACATCAAATTATCTAGAACTACCTCAGGTCCCCGCAGCTCCCGGACACAAAGTAGCTTCTCCCGGAAGCGGTGCTGGGCAACTCTCCTCTTCCTCATACATGTGCGGCACAAGTAATGCTACAGCCTTGATAAGCCGGAGTGCTGGAATATACCACGAGGTTTTGCGCCAAATTTTTGATGCTAACGATATCGACATTAACTCTCCATTTGTAGCACCCATTGTTAAGGCCATGTTGGTTCATGGCTGCTCATGGCAAACGACTGCCCAGCTTCTAATGAGAATTTTAAGCACAGAAGGCAACCAGCAGCAAATTATCACCAACTGGATCGGTTATGGGATTCCCGATATAAATCGCTCCATCGAATGCACCGCTCAACGCGCTTCGTTAATAGGTTATGGCGAATTGCCTAATGAAAAAGCTCACATCTTCAAATTGCCTCTACCTCCTGTTTTAGGTTCCCGCACAGATATGCGAAAACTAACTGCGACATTAGCGTGGATATCTCCGATATCCCCAAGCACGCAAAAATATCGTAATGCAAGTTTATGGTTTGAACTTGAAAATGAATCTCTTGTGCCAGGCAGGACTGACATTGATTGGCGCTCCGCACGAAGAGGAACCATACAACATGAAATTTTCACGGGCACACGAGCTGTGCCAATCGTTGAGGGTGAATATATTAAAATTAAGGTTAATTGTCGCCAAGATGCCTCAAGGATAATTGATCCTATTCGTTATGGCTTAATCGTTTCTTTGGAAGTCGCAGAGGGAATAGACATAAATATTTATAATGAAGTCCGTTCCAGGATCATGGTGCCCATTACACCTGACATCCGCGCATAAGAGTAACCAATGGAAATCTCAGATTTTCTAATACGGATAATTTTTATTGGCATCCCAGGAATACTTGGCCAACAAATTTATCAAAAATTAAAAGGCAAGCCCGTAAGAAAGGACTGGGAAGACGTTATCGAGATTGTCCTTTTTGCCGTCGGAAGTTATGCCATATATGGTCTTGCTGTCGAAATATTGCACCGCGTAAAATTCACCTCGCCAGCCATGCCTCTACAGGCATTATTCGACGCGAGCAAACCAATCTCCTGGACTGAAATCGCTAGGGCATCTTTGATAGGTATAACCTTGGGATTCATATCGGCCTTCGGATACAACAAACGATGCCTAAACAGATTGGGACAACTTTTACGCGCCACAAAACGATTTGGCGACGAAGATGTTTGGAGTTTCTTCTTAAATCTGCCTGCCAGTGAAGAATGGGTATTCATAAGGGACCATAAAGAGAATTTAGTCTACTACGGATGGATTAAGGCGTACTCTGAGTCAGAAAAAGGGCGAGAGCTTGTTATTATGGATGTTAAAGTTTACAGCAACTCCGGCACAAAATTACTTTATGAAGCGGACTCAATCTATATTGCTCGAAAAAATGATGACCTGACCATCGAAATTCCGAAGATTAAAGGGAAGGTGGAACCAAAATGACCGAAAGAAAAAAAGAAGAGACCGCTGACCACAAACGTTTTACCGAGGGGATTGAGCGAAAAGGTGGACTAAATACAGGCCCAACTACGCCAAGACCTGATATAACCCCGACACCGCAAAAACCCACGAATTCTGAACCCGCTCCTCAAAAGCCGACTAGCACAACCGGAAACACACCAACCAAGGAATAGAGCTGGAAGCCGCTTAAAACCTCGGATGAGATTTCCGGCAAGAATCCTGAAGTAGTTGTGCGGTGACATGGGCATATCGCTGCGTCGTAGTCACCGAGCAATGCCCCAGTAGCTCCTGAATAACTCGCAGATCCGCTCCGCCCTCCAGCATATGCGTCGCGCAGCTGTGCCGTAGCTGGTGGGGGGTGAACCGCCCAGACAATCCGGCCCGGCGCGCGGAAACAGCGAGCTTCCAAGCGAACCCACCCCGCGTTATAGCCCCGCAGCCCTTGGTGTTGAGAAATATCGAATCCGGCGCCGCCGGGAACCTAGCCGACCGGGCGGTAAGGTAGCGGCTCAACGCGTCTGCGGCGCGCCGGCCGAATGGCACCAGCCTCTCCTTGGAGCCCTTACCCATCACCCGCACCCAGCCGCCTTTCAAATCCACTTGCCCCAATTTCAGGCCGACCAGCTCAGAAACGCGCATTCCTGTGGCATACATCAGCTCAAACATGGCGTGGTCCCGCAAAGCCGTCAATTTGGCCGCTGTTGGCGGGCGAAGTAGCCTTTCAATGCCCTCAGCGTCCAGCGGTTGTGGAATTCGCTGCTTGAACCGGGGAAGCTGCATCCCTGCGGTAGGATCGGCACCGGCATAGCCAACCTGCGTCAAATACCGATGGAACTGCCGCACAGCCAGCGCGGCGATGAACAGCGACGCGGACTTGAGGCCGTCACCCTTGCGGCGTTCCAAGTAGGCCATAACGTCGCCTCTGGCGGCCGAGGCTAGCCCCCGACCGCCGGAACGCAGGAACGCGGCGTACCTCTCCAGCTGATACCTGTAGGACAGGCAGGTATTCCGGGACAGGCCTCGCTCCACCCGGAGATGCCGCATGAACTCGTCCAGTAGGGCGTCCATAGCCGCCATCAGCCCTTCTTCTGAACGACTTTGACCCGCTTCTTGTCGTCCTTTACCACCTGCCAGCCCTTGCGGGTATAGCTGACCATCCGGGCACGGACGTTGGCGGCCAGGTCCTTGCCCTTGCCCGCTTCTCCGGCCTTCTTGGCCAGTTCTACGGCTATTTCGGCCACCGTTTTGCCTCCGGCCAAGAGGAACGGGTCTATTATGGCCGACAACGCCCCGGCGCGCTTCGTCTTGGCCTTGCCGTTGACCTTTAGGAGCACTTTAGAGGTATTGCCGATTCCCTTTTCGTCATACGGCTTTAGGTCGTAGTCGCCGTTCACCATTGTGAACGTGCCGGTAGTCTTCAGTTTGATGAGGATTTTTCCGTTTTTCGGCCCCATCACTGTAACCGGGATACCCGTCCTGGAGAGATACATCCCGCCCACCTTCGCTTCATTTGCGTTCATGGCTTTGCCTCCTGGGGCGCATAGCCCCGATTACCTTTGTCGTCTCCCGGGCGTCCGCCCGGCTCTGGTTGAACTCGTAAACGCCGTGGTGGACGCCGCCTCTGACCGCCGCTTCGACTTCGTCGCGCCGGAAGCCCAGTTGCAGGGCCCGGCGGACCTGATCCGCGACCAGGTCTGTCAGCAAGGCGTCCAACGCGTCATCCTTGGGGATGTTCATTCGCATGCCTCCTTGATTACACCGCCGTTCCGGCCCGGAACCGTCCGGCTTCGCTTCTTTTCCAGCCGCCGCAGGACCTCCTGCGCGCCCTTCTTGTAGACCGCCAGGCAGATAAGGGCTCCGTCGTCCGCGTATACCGCCCAATGTCGGCCCCGCCGTTCCAACCTCATAGCCCGGCCTTGGCGACCGCCGCCAATAGCCGCCGGGCCTCTCTTTCGGCCTCGGCGCGCCCCGTGAAGAGCGCGTGAATCTCGTCCTCTCTGAGTCCGCCCCGGAACTGCCGGGCCAGCCCCTTGGCGTCGGCTTCGAAGCAGATATCCGCGAGAACGCTCTCCGGGCCGGGTTTGACCACCACCCATAGCTTCTCTATCTTCATCTGGAACCTCCTTTAAGCGCTTTCCTTGCCGCTACGAAATAGGCGATGACGAGCGCGGCGATCATCTTGTCGTGACTGCCGATGTGCCAGTCCAGGTTGTCACTGGGGATAACGGAGGTCTTGTAATCGTAGATGGTGAAAACCTGGCCGTTTATGTGGCCATACCATTCCACCTGAATCTTACCGTCCCCGGAGCGACCCGCCTGCGGCTCGCCAAATACCCGCACCAGGTCCTTGTAATAGGTTCCTGCGGGCATATACCCGGAGAGACTCGTGCCGAACGTCTTGGCCTTGCCCATCGCGAGGTTTACTTCCAGTTTGAGCGTTATCTGCATAGCATCCTCCTTAAGCGCGGGGGAAATAGGCGGCCAGCGCGGGCATGGCCCGGTATTCGGCCAGCAGCTTCGCCGCCGTCTTCGCGGCGCGCGTGAGCTGCGCCCGCGACTGCCAGTCCAGCGTTGAATGGAATATGTCATTCCTTATGATGTCTTCTATGTATGCGGCGTCCGTCTTGTTCGCGCCTGTGGCCTCGATTATCAAATCCCGGTAAAGGCTCATGGTATCCTCCTGTCTAAAGAATCGGCGCGGCTTCGTAGCCGGCCTTGATAAGCCTTTCGAAGTCCACGGGGCGGCAGGCCCAGTAATAGCCGTCATCCCCGTGGATGATGTAGCCCGGCCATTTGCCACGGTTGCTCCAGCTTATCGCGTTCGCCAGGTTCTGGAACCGGGTTACGCGTTTTTTCAGCTTTTCGAACTCGTCGCGGTTCATATTTTTGCCTCCTATTTTGGTCTGCCGCCCGTCGCTACAATCATGATCTACAAGGATTATTCGAAGAAAGCAAGGCCTTTCTTCGTCGGAGAGATGGAATCTTCGCCGAATTCGCCATATTTCCCGCCTTTTCAGCCATTTTTTGGCAAAAAAGGCGACAGCGCATTTATTCTCCGCGCATGTGGCAGGAATCCTTCCCTTGGTTTCTGGTGCATCAGCCACCACATGAAGCAATCAATCCCGTCCCAATCGATTCTGCCGTCGGCGTAAACGCTCACCACGAATTCAGTCACAATCATTCGCCTCTGTTTTCTTGTCATATATCCTCCACGCATGAACAGGACTACCTTCTTATACGGCGAGGAATCAAGTGAAATAAAAATCTTCAATAGACAACCCGCAACAAGAAGAGATAGAATGGTTTTAAGGGTCCGGAACATGTAGTCATACGTTCCGGAGGTTTGGGATGGTCGGGCCGCCATCTCCGGTAGTTTAACCGGATGGCGGATTTTTATTGTTATGTCCGCTTGCCGGTAATTGGGCGCATAGCCCTACCAACGGAGGCGGCATGACAAAACAGACTGAGAAATCTCCCACCACAAATAACGGCCAGGAGATAGCATATGGGTACTGGCCTTTTTTCCGCGCATGGCTTTTAACATTTGCCATCATGATTCCTATCATCCTGATTTTGAAATACTACTTCAAACTCATCTGAGAGGGTAATATGTCCTATGCGGTTATCGCCGGTCTGGCGCTGATAATGGCGCTGGTTCTATTGCTACCGTTTTCCATTAAGCGGGTGGAAGAGGAATTGGAAATCTTCCTCCTGATCATGGGCGTCGCGGCGATGACGGTTTCCGGGCTCTGGAACTGGCACATAGTCAAAGAATCCCTGGCAGAACCGATTAAGATATCTCTGGCCGTTTTGGTCATCGGCTTGATCTTCAAGGCCGCCAGAGGTCTTATCCAGGACACCGTCAGATTCCTGGAAGCCCGATTGGGAATACGGAACACCGTGTTCTTAGTAGTGATGCTCCTGGGCTTCGCCTCAAGCGTGCTAACGGCGATAATAGCGGCGCTTATCCTATGCGAGATAGTCACGTGCTTAAATCTTGATCGCAAATCAGAGATAAGAGTAACCGTTTATGCCTGTTACGCCATAGGTTTCGGCGCGGCGCTCACGCCCATCGGCGAACCCCTGTCCACAATAGTGACGGCCAAGCTGGCCGGACCGCCGCATAATGCGGACTTCTTTTACCTGGCGAACATGCTGCTGGTGTGGGTAACGCCCGCGATACTTACCGTCTCCTGGCTCGCGGCGTATGGCCGCTTAACCGAAAAGGGAATGGGAAACACCCTGTGCCAGGACAATTCCGAAGACACAAAACAGGTGGCACTGCGGGCGACCAAGGTTTATCTGTTTGTTATGGCGCTCGTCTATCTTGGAACAGGTTTGAGCCCGCTTGCCGAAAAAGCCGTAGCCTCCCTTGAAAACTGGCAGCTTTACTGGCTTGGAACATCTTCCGCCGTGCTGGATAACGCTACGCTGGCCGCCGCAGAGATAGTCCCGTCCATGACCAGAACACAGATCCTTTCAATATTATTGAGCCTACTTATATCCGGGGGAATGCTGATTCCCGGAAACATCCCCAATATCATAAGCGCCGCTAAACTGGATATCAAGAGCCGCGAATGGGCGCAAATAGCAGTGCCGCCGGGACTGGTGCTATTGGCCGTATATTTTATCGCGCTTTTAGTCGCATCTTAAGGGGGGAAGCAGTATGCGTATCACGCTAAAACTCATCGTCTCGCTCATTGTGGTGGTGGTTTTCGTCGCCATCGTTTCCGCATATTTTAACGTGCGGCAGGAAAAAGCCAAGCTCTACGAGGAAGTCGTGTCTCGCTCCGCACTGTTGGCGGAAAGCTTCAAGGAAAGCGTCCGGAACAACCTGGCGGCGAAGAACTATGCCAGCGTGCAAAGACTGGCTGATAAATTCCAATCACAGAAACAGCTTGAAGGAGTCGCAGTCTATGACTCGGCCGGCTCCCGCCTTGTAAGCTCTTCCGCTTTAACGCCTGTGCTGGCCGTACATAAAGAAGCCGTGGATGAGATGCTAAAAGACGGGCAGGACAATGCCAGAACCTATGCTATGGCAGGGAAAAAGATGTTCCTTTATCCGCTTTCCGTTACTCTGGACGGTGGTAATACGGCGCGCATCATCATCTTCACCAATGTTTCCTATATCGATTACGACCTTTTCAAGATCTGGAAGCGCACCCTAATAAGGCTGCTCGCGCAGATGATACTTATCTCGCTGGTCACATTGCTCACGATAAGATGGAACCTGGTCGATCCGGTTATCCAGATGGCCGAATGGATGAAAAACCTCCGCATGGGAGACGCTCACGGCCACGTCCCGCCCATTAAAGGCGATATTTTCGCGCCGCTGGCGCAGGAAGCCACGACCCTTGCCACAAATCTGCAGGCGGCAAGACGAGCGGCTCAGAACGAGGCCAGGCTGCGCCAGGAGGGGGAATCACTTTGGACCCCTGAGCGTTTGAAGGAGCACATAAGAATAAAAATGGACGGACGTCCGCTTTTCGTAGTTTCCAATCGAGAGCCGTATATGCACATCAAAGAAGGGAAGGAAATCCGCACGATAATCCCTGCAGGCGGCCTTGTGACGGCTCTCGACCCCATACTTAAGGCTGCCGGCGGCACTTGGGTGGCCCACGGCAGCGGCGAGGCTGACTTTGAAGTCACCGATGACAAGAATCGAATAAAAGTTCCACAGGAAGAGCCCGCCTACAATCTGCGCCGCGTGCCGCTCAGCAAAGAGGAGGAGGACGGCTACTACTACGGTTTCTCAAACGAAGGGATCTGGCCGCTCTGCCACATAGCACACATCCGCCCCATTTTCAGGAAAGAGGACTGGAAATATTATTACGACGTGAATAAAAAGTTCGCTGAGACCGTGCTGGAGGAAATAGCGGACGTGAAGGAACCCTGCGTACTGATACAGGACTATCACTTTACGCTGCTGCCCGGCATGATAAAGGCGGCTCGGCCAGACGCGCGCGTGGCTGTTTTCTGGCATATCCCCTGGCCCAACCCGGAAACATTCGGTATCTGTCCCTGGCAGAAAGAACTGGTTATGGGCCTCCTGGGAGCGGACCTCATCGGCTTCCAGACCCAGTTCTACTGCAATAACTTTCTCGACACAGTCGACCGCACTATAGAATCCCGCATAGACTGGGAGCATTTTTCGGTGCAAAAAGAAGGCCATATAACGATGGTTAAGCCGTTCCCCATAAGTGTGGACTTCCAGCGACCAGATAAAGAGGCCCAGGCCCTGGGTCAAAAGCCCGACCCGAAAGTGGTGCTGAAAGAAATGGGCCTCAAAGCCGAGTATCTGGGCGTGGGCGTTGACCGCATCGATTACACAAAGGGCATGCTTGAAAGGGTAAAGGCTGTGGATCGGTTCCTGGAGAAATATCCGGAGTATGTGAAAAAATTCACTTTTGTACAGTTGGGCGCGCCCAGTCGCACGCACATACCGCAGTATCACAGGTTCCTGGCGGAACTGCATGCCGAGGTGGACAGGGTAAACTGGAAATTTAAGGCCAAAGACTGGAAAGCGATAGTCTTTCTGGAAAAGCATCATGACCACAAAGAAATAACCAAGTTCTATAAGATTGCCGACACGTGTCTGGTCACATCCCTGCATGATGGCATGAACCTGGTGGCAAAGGAATTCGTTGCTGCCCGCGACGACAATTCAGGCGTGCTGATACTGAGCCGCTTTGCCGGGGCATCGCGCGAACTTAAAGACGCGCTGATAGTCAATCCCTATGACATTGAGCAGATGGCCGATGCGATATATTATTCGCTTACCATGCCCAAGACAGAAGCAAGCGAGCGCATGACACGCATGCGTCAGGACCTGCACGAAAACAACATTTATAAATGGGCGGCTAACCTGACCGAGGAACTGATGAAACTTAGGATGGACGATTTTAAGTTAACGAGCGTATAGAATGAAGCCTTTCTGGAAAAACTCGGACGAGATCTCAAACCGCCTTGCATCCGCGCCCGGACTACTGGTGACGCTGGATTTCGACGGCACATTGGCCGCGCTGGCCGAGACTCCGGATAAGGCCCGCCTGAAACCGGAATTCAAGGCAGCTTTGAAGGCATTATCGTCCTTATATGGCGTTTCCGTGTTCATTTTAAGCGGACGAGGTCTGAAATCTGTGCGCAGGCTGGTCAACCTGAAGAACCTCTATTACGGCGGCAACCACGGGATAGAGATAGCTGGGCCCGGCTTTGCCTGGCGCGATTCCGAAGCCGCCAGAGTGCGGAATCTGGTAGCTAAAGCGGCATCAGATTTGCAGGAGCGGTTCCCGCAGGGCACGGGAGTATTGGTGGAGAATAAGGGTTTCTCCGCCAGCGTGCATTACCGCAATCTGAAAGTGCTATACAGGCGTGGATTCTTCAGCCGGATGAACGCGCTTATATCGGAAAAATCCAGGGCGTTACATTGGCGCAATGGGCATAAGGTATTTGAGCTTCTTCCAAAAGGCTCCGCACACAAAGGCAGCGCATTGAACCGGCTGGCGAGGAAGATTGGAAACCCGTTATGCCTGGCCGTAGGGGACGATCTTACGGATGAGGACATGTTCAATGCCCTGGCTGAACGAGGAATAACGATACGAGTCGGCCGCAAAGCGGGATCGAAGGCCGGATATTTCCTTTCGGGGCAATCGGAAGTCCTGCGCCTGTTGCGTTTTATTACAACCGCACGGGAACGAAAATAAACCAGGCACAAAGAGAAACAATGGGAATTAAAATACTGGTTGCGGACGATGACGTAAATATCAGGCTGAGCCTGCAGCAAGTATTTTCAGATCAGACTGTGATTACCGCTGGGAACGGTGAGACTGCCGTCCGTATGGTAATCGACGAAAGGCCCGCCATAGTGCTCCTCGATATAGATATGCCGGGGATGAGCGGGCTCGAAGTGCTGGCGGCTCTCAAAGAGATTAAGCATAAACCGGTAATTTATATGCTCACCGGCAATGATAAACTTGAGATGGCCGTTAAAACGCTTGAAGCGGGCGCAAAAAGCTATATTACCAAGCCCTTTGAAGTGGCCGATATAAGACGGATAATATTAGAGGCCGCCGAAGAAGGCATAAGCGGGCAAAAAGCTAGTGCCAGGCCCTGGACGGTAAAAAAAGAAGGCGAGTGATTTTCCCGCGCCTGTCTTAGGAGAACAAATGACATTAAAATCCAAATTCGTGCTCTACACTGCCGGTATCGCCGCAGTGTTCACTGCTTTTATGATCTATGACAGGGTGCGCACGGCAAGGAGCGAGATGCTTGACCGCGCCGGCAGCAGAGCGGATTATATTATCTCCTTCGTAACCGATGTCGCCACCGACCAGCTGAAGTCGGGGACTACAGCGGACCTTGACAAAATACTGAAAGGCTTTGAACATTTCGAACGGCTTTCATACCTGCGGGTTTCGGATTCGCGGGGAAAAGTATTATACCGTCTGGCACGCCCGGGAATACGCATAAACGACAGGCTTCCAGATGCCGATATTTACAGCTCTGCCGATGCTGTCTATGATATTTCGCGCGACATAACACGGGACGACCGCAATCTGGGCATGATACAGCTTGGGATGTCCCTGGAAGGTGTCAGGGAATCCGTGCAGACTCTTATGTGGCGCGGAATAGTGATCGGGATTGTTTTTTTCACACTGCTAACTGCCACCATCTGGCTGCTCACTGTAAAGCTTGGGCGCCGCCTAGAAGACCTTCTGTCGCTGGCAGGGAACATCAATTCAGAGATAATGCCCCAGGAACCGCAATTGGATCCCCGCACCGATATCGGCAAAATAGCTTATGCACTGCGCGAGACACATTCGCGCCTTAAAGCCGAGGAAGCACGGCGCAGGGAAGCCGAAACCCAAAAGGATGATTTTTTCGCGATGACTGTCCACGACCTGAAACAACCTTTGACCTCGCTGAAAGCGGCGATAGATTTATTGTTCTCGGAAGAGGATGTAAAGAGCTTCAGTAAAGAGCAGGTGCGGAGCCTTTCAGCTATAGCCGGCACATCACTCCGTATGCTTAATTCCATGGTCGTCGACGTGTTGAATACGGCTAAAATGAAGAGCCGGGACTACACGCCAGAGAAAAACAGGATAACCCTTAATGAATTTATGCGGGAATGCGCTGAAGAAAACTCTGCTTCAGTAAAGGCCGCCAACAAGAAGTGGCGCTTTTCCCTTCCCGAAGATATCGGCAATGCCTGGATATTCGGCGACCATGATATGCTAAAGCGGGTGATCGGGAACCTTGTACTCAACGCCATACAATACACCCCGGAAGGAGGAGCCATAAAACTGGGTGTAAGGCTCTCTGCAGCGGATAAAGCCGCCATCTATGTCAGCGACGAAGGCGAAGGCATACCGGATAGCTTCCGGGAAGAGATCTTTAAGAAATACCAGGGCATGGGAAAAAGCTCCAAGAACATCGGTCTTGGCCTGGCTTTCTGCAAACTGGTGGCGGATACGCACGCCGCAAGAATAGACGTCCAGTCTGAAATTGGCAAGGGCACCGAAGTAAGTTTTGTTATGCCCGTTTCACACGCGGCACCCGCCGTTAACGAAAGCGGCGGGGTGGAGGTATCAAATGACGGGAAAAAGCAATGATCCGTTCAGATTCTGTACGCGGCTCTCGCTAACCGAAGTTACCGGGCGTAAAGCCGCGAATATAACCGAACTGCTTGAGGGAATTAAAGCGGCTGACGATGCGATTATTTACCATCACACCCACCGCTTTATAAAGCAATCCCATCATCTGGTCCCCGAAGGCGCCAACGATTTCGCCTATTGGGTGACCAACACGCTGCAGGCGGACTGTCTGGGCGAGCAATTAACCTCCATAGACATCGTGCAATACAACTCTCTCGCGGATATCCGCAACTCTTTCGTGAAAATGCTGGAACGGCATCTCGCGGAGAACCCCGCGTCTATGCGCACAGTAGCCCCGGGGCGTGAATTCCATTTTATGCGCGCGATAAGGTTTTCCCTGCCGACAGAGTGCGCTGCGGTGGATTACGCCTCTTTTATAGAGTGCTTAAAGAACGTCAGCGTTTCAAGTCTTTACCTGCACGTTTTCGAGGCCCGGCTGCGCCCGCCATACGGCGTGGACGACTTTTCCCACTGGTTTAAGACCAATTTCAACGACGAAATAGTGGGGCGGGAAATATCCCGGCTTGACCCGTATTCGTATACTCTTGAAGGCCTGAGGCAGAGGATAATCCGCATACTGGAGCATCGCCACGCGGAGGTATCCCGTGCCTAAAATAGACGAATACGCGGCGGCGGCCGGCGTCAACGCCATAGAGGAGCTGAAAGCGATCGCCTCCAGGCTGGAAAACAAAACCATTCTTAACGTCAATTCCACCGCAGTAGGCGGCGGTGTGGCTGAGATACTGAGCCGCATGCTTCCCATGATGACGGAACTGGGGATAAAACCCCGCTGGGAGCTTATTAAAGGCGGAGAGGATTTTTATGCGGTAACCAAGAAATTCCATAACGCCCTGCACGGGACTCCGCAGAAACTGACCGCAGCCGACTTCCAGCTCTACCGCGACACGCTCAAGACAAATATGGAGTCCATGAACCTGGACGCCGATATCGCCCTAATACACGATCCTCAACCGGCCGGGCTTATTGATAAAAAACCGGCGGGCGCCAAATGGGTCTGGCGCTGCCATATAGACCTATCCAACCGGCAGGAGGACGTCTGGGATTTCCTGCATGGGTATATCTCACGATATGATGCCGCCGTAATCTCTGCTCCGGCCTTTTCGCAGGAGTTGCCGGTAAAACAATTCCAGGTTCCTCCATCCATAGACCCGCTGGCCGATAAGAACAAGGAGCTGACCAGCACCGAAATTTCGGAGATAATGCAGCGGCTTGAAATACCACTGGATAAACCTTTGATAACGCAGGTCTCGCGTTTTGACCGGCTGAAGGACCCGATGGGCGTAATAGAAGCCTTCAAAAAAATCCAGTCTTACGTTACGGCGCGGCTGCTATTGGTCGGCGGCAGCGCCGATGACGACCCGGAAGGCGCGCAGGTTCTGGCGGAGGTCCGGACGGCGGCGGAGGGAAACCCCGATATAATAGTGCTCTGCCTGCCTCCGACCAGCAACGTTGAAATAAATGCCATACAACGCGCCTCGGCCGTAATACTGCAAAAATCGCTCAAAGAGGGCTTCGGCCTGACAGTTTCGGAAGCGCTCTGGAAGGGAAAGCCGGTAATAGCGGGAGCAACGGGCGGCATACCGCTCCAGGTTACGCATAAGTATTCCGGCATCCTCACGCGTACGATCGAGGGCACCGCATACTGGATGAAGCGGCTGTTGCATGAGCCCGAGTATGCCAGGAAACTGGGGGAGAACGGCCGGGAACATGTGCGGGAGAATTTCCTGCTGACCCGCCACCTCCGGGACTACCTGCTACTGGCGCTGTATCTGGAAAGCGGCAAAAAAGACTTTATACATCTGTGATGAGGATGCAATGAAATTATTTAAGGACAAAACCTATACTGTATTCGAACTGGGCGTTCTGAAAACATGTGTCATGTGCGTGGGCCTGATTCTCGGCGCGTATTTTTCTCCGTATGTGAAAATGTTTTTATGGGTAATTGTGCCCTTGGGCGTCGTTACATACATCAGAGCCATGTATTTCTATTGGCGCGATAAACCCTGAAAACCCTCCGCCGGCTGGATGCCGCCCAATAGATTGTTGAACTTTTGCCTTTGGCGTTCGATATCCGGAATTACGGTGATATGCCGTAAAGTGCGCTTTGATATAGGACACCGGTGAGAGGTCGGCGGCAAGGCCATAATGCGCTCCTGAATCTCGGGCGCGAGCCGGAGCAGGTTCAGCCGGCGGATTACCTCAAAGCGGGTAATCCCAAGCTCACGGGCCAAGGCGGTTTTGGTTAGGCTAGGCGTTTTTTCAAGACGTTCTTTGAGTTGCCGGGCTTCCAGCAGATCTTGCTGGATTCTAGGCGGGTGGGGGGCACGGCGGCGGTTATTTCGGGCAATCTGAGCATCCTCCGGTAAAAGTATGCGTTTTTTGCCGTTCGGACCCAGTACCAAACCGAATTCCGACTCGTCTATAAGGTAAAAATCGGTTTTTTGGTCCCGAGGTAGCTTAAATCGGTCCAAAAATGTTCGAAGACAGTCGGAACGGCCACCCCATTTTTGACAGTAATCGAACACCCCTTCCAAGTGGGCCACATCACCCCAGGCGCGCGAAAGCGGCCGTAAAGCTAGCTTAACGCGCGAATTCCTGCCGCAAAAATAGGTAGAATTATAAAAATGTTATGAAACAGTTTGTTATAGTGTGCCTATTGCTGATTTGTGTAACTATAATAATGAAAACATCGCGGCCAGCCCCAAAGTTCATATTGAACAACCCTGACGGAAAATCCAGGGGACATATACTCCTAATACATGGAAGCGCGCCATTTGACATGAATGGACTGATTCCTGGCGCCTCAGAAAAAGACCGATACGGAAAATTCCCTTTCTTTCGCTTACTGACCGAGCATTTGATATCTACGGGATGGACTGTTTATCGTTACTCAAAACCAGGGGTAGAAAAAACCGAAATAAATACTACAGATTATGCAAAAACCGATTTACCGACAACCGTTGCTCAAATAAAATCTATTTTAGAGAAAATGCCGGACGATGCTGCCCCTAAAATAGTTTTTGCATGGAGTGAGGGAACTTTGGCGGCCACACAATTGGATCTAAATAAAATTAATGGGATGATTTTTCTTGGAGGAATTTCCACAAACATATCAGGGGTAGTAAAATGGCAGGGGGGACCGGACAAAGAAGAGCTCTTACGGACCCTTTCTGCGATGGCCCCCACAAACATGCTGGGGTCAGATCGTCCGGCAAAACGATTGCTGGACGAAATTTCTCTGCAGAACAATTGGGAATATTTACAAAGATATAAAAAACTCAAACTACTGGTTCTTCACGGCAGCGCAGACCAAGAGGTTCCCGTTTCTGAAGCCCGTGTATGGGAAAACAAACTGGGGCAAGGAAGGGTCACAACTATCATCGAGAAAGGACTGGACCACCGCTTATCCGACACGAAACAATCCCCGCCCGACCTTACGCATCTTTATGTCGCCATTGACTCATGGCTGAACGGGAATTGGCCTATTAAGAACGACTAAATAAGGATTTTATGATGACATTCAGAAATGAAAGATTGAAAAGTTTCGCGATTCCGGCCGGTTCGGTCTGGCTGATGACGGATATTGCACAGAGCAAGGGTCGCCAGGACCTTTACACAAAGCAGGCTCCACAGATATTAAAGGCCCTTCGGGATATGGCTTTAGTCCAAAGCGTTGAATCTTCAAATCGTATAGAGGGGATTACTGTCTCAGCGCAGCGGCTTAAATCTTTGGTCCTTGGAAATGTCCGCCCCAAGAACCGTTCGGAAGAGGAAGTACAGGGCTACCGCAAAGCCTTAAGCCTTATTCACGCAAACCATGAGAATTTATCCATCACGCCTGAGCTGATGAAGAAATTTCATCTCATGATCCAGGAAGGGTCCGGCGACGCTGGCCAGTTCAAAAAAGTTGACAATGAGATTATTGAAACAAAACCGGGCCAACCCCCATTTATCCGCTTCAAGCCGGTTTCCGTCAAAGAAACCCCTAAAGCCGTGGAAGAATTATGCCTCGCATACCGGCATGCAGTAAATCAGGAGCATGTTCCGCCCATACTCGCCATCGCGGCACTTGTCCTAGATTTCCTTTCCATTCATCCGTTCCGCGATGGCAACGGCCGGGTTGCCCGTCTTCTGACTTTAATTGCACTTTATCAGCACGGAATCGAAGTCGGCAGATATATCAGCATAGAACGGCTTGTTGAGGACACCCGGGAAGATTATTACCGCGTTCTTCTGGAAAGTTCCAAGAAATGGCATGAAGGCAAACACGATATTATTCCTTGGTTCAATTATTTCCTTTCCATAATCCGGCGGGCATATATTGAATTTGAAGAGAGAGCCGGAAAGGTTAAATCGGCCAAGGGCGCCAAGACCGATCTCATACTGGATGCGATAAAATCTTTTACGGGCAATTTCACGCTGGCTGATCTGGAAAAAGCCTCCCCCGGAGTGAGCAGGGATATGGTACGGCTGGTCCTAAAAGACCTCAGCAAAAAGGGAGCCGTAAAGTGCCTTGGCAAAGGTCCCGGCGCCCTTTGGGCGAAAGAGGGTAATACCCTTAAATGAGGGTAATAATAAGGGTAATATCCAAGATTTAGCCATAGCCGCCATTCATAAGTCCCTCGAACTCACGTTTTTGACATTCGACATCAGGAATCACAGCAATATTCCGCAGGGTGCGCTTCGATATCGGGCACCGGCACGATAACCTCGGCGGCATGGCGAAAATTTGTTCTTGAATTTCCGGGGCTAGCCGTAAGAGATTCAGCCGGCGGATCAGCTCAAAA
This sequence comes from Elusimicrobiales bacterium, assembly GCA_041665305.1. Lineage (GTDB taxonomy): Bacteria > Elusimicrobiota > Elusimicrobia > Elusimicrobiales > UBA9959 > YA12-FULL-51-18. The sequence goes on along the minus strand of JBAYJD010000010.1, from coordinate 3,775 downwards.
CGGGAGATGCCCAGTTCCCGGGCCAGAGTTGGTCAGGCCCGACATTTTTTCAAAGCGTTCTTTAAGTTGCCGGGCCTCCAGCAGGTCCTGCTGAATTCGAGGCGGACGGGGGGCTTGATTCGGCGGGCCCGGATTACCTGGGCCTCCTCCGGGGAAAACATCAGTTTTTTGCCGTTAGGGCCGGTTACAACCTCAAACGGCGATTCGTCAATCAGGCAAAACTCCGGTTTTTGACTGGAAACCGCGCCAAATCGCTCGGAAATTGTTCGATTACCGTCGGACCAGGGACCCATTCAAATTTAGACGACGAGAAACAATGCTTTGTTTCTCGTTTTCTATTTTCTCTTCAACCCTTTTGATGAAATATCCAAAATAAAGTAATGTGGAAAGATCAAAAATCTATTTAAATTGTACCTGATACCCTTTTATTAACTGCCGAATTTTAAAAGTCAAAGTTGATGTTAACCTGCGTCGAATCTCCCAGATAACTGGCGGCATTCAGGGCCACCCCGACCGCCGCTTCTTGCGGAGCGGCGGGAATATCGTTGAGCAGAAGGTCGAGTTTGTTGACACTCACACCTGTCCCACTGATCTGCGGCTTCACTACATACACTAGGCAGCCTTCGGAAGTTGTAAGAAAATGATCCTTGTCAGCCCTGACTACCACTCCCTCCATAAGGCCGGTTACAGCGTTAAATACCGGGCTGCCGGAATTCCCTCCGAAGGTGTCTAGGTTTGTTGTAAAATAGGCGTTATTTTTACCAACCGGTTTAAAGACTGTGCCCGTCTGCGAAAACTTTAGTGGAAGTCCCAGCGGGTATCCCATCGACACTACCGGGACACCTTCAGAAATTCCGCCCGCGCGATTCACGGCCAGCGGTTGCCTGCCGATTACTTTGCGGTCCAGTTTTATTAGGGCAAAATCCTGACCGTAAATGGTCTGCGGTTGGCCATCACTGTTGGGCGCAGTAGTTTTCCCAAACATGAGTTTTATAATCCTGGAACAGTAATAGACATCGTCGGCACCAGCCCGCAGGGCGGCAGGCTCTCCCGGAGCTTTTAGCGCATAACCGAAGACAAAAACCCTGTTTTGGCAGCTAGCTTTATTTTTTATGCAATGACCGGCGGTCAATACCAAGTCTTCTCCCACCAGCGTGCCGGAGCAGAAGGGACCGGACGGCTGTTCCCTGAACCTAACCCCCGAGCAGAGGTTCTGCTTCTCCATGATGGGCGATGCGGACAGGACATAATCCCCGCCGGCCGTGGACTGCACAACTTTCTCTTTCATCCAAATTGACACAACAGAGTCGGATGCGGCTCTGAATTGTTCGGATACCTGATAGTACTCCACGCGATCATCCTCCGCGTAAATTATTCTCTCAGCCTTGGAGGGGACAGCCGATAAAATTAAAATCCCGACAAGAAAAATCGCTGAAGCAATTACTCTCATAAGTTCATCTTCTTACAACGCAAAGCGCTGTATAATAGCATACCCTGCGACGAAACTTCCCGGCAGGGCCGAAAGCACCCTAAAAACGCAGCAAAAGGCCTACGGGTGTAGAATCATTAATAAACGCTCCGGCATAATAAAAGGAGAGAAACGCTGTGTTTTAGACTTAAAACAGGTCTTTTACGCGCTTTTTGATGGGTTTCGGAGCAAATTGCCGCTAAACCGCCATCAGACAGGTTCTAACCTGGTCTACCCAGCCACCCTTTTTCTTTTAGCCGTCCAAAGACGGCTAAAAGAAAAAGCTCCTGCGAAGCTGTGCCGACAAGGAGGACACAGCGCAGTAGAGCAGAATCCGCCTACTTTAAAAATCCTCGACCAGATGTCGGGGATTTTTTATTGCCATGGTGCTGGATTGCAAATATTACAGAATTACTATATTCGCGGATAGTAACTGGGCAATAAGCATTTAATAATCAGCGTCCCCTTGAGCGACACCCGGATTGTGGCGTTTAGCTCGGCGAGGCTGAAGAAGGTGCGGTGGCGCAGCACGGCAAGGATCCAGCCCTTCAATACCAGCACCCCGTTCTCGACAATGGCCTTGTACCGCGGCTTGCGGGCCATGGCGGGCAGGACTACGATACCGTAGTGGGTAGCCATATCGGCATAGGTGGGATTGAGCTCCGGGTCGTAGAAGCAGGCTTTCGTCACGCCGCTCTTGAGGTTGTCCGACAGCAGGAGTATTTTATCGTAACCACTTTAACACGAGATCAAAAAGCGGCCGATGCGAGAATCCCAGGCCTACTGGCCAAGGAAATCGCAAAAAATATACTTAAAGATAACGCTCTCTGGTAATACTCAAACTGTCATATGAAAAGTGATTAAAACCGAAGGGCTGGCTCTAAGCCGCATGTTTTAACGCCTCTAAAATAGCTATTCCAGGCTTTTTTAGATAGCTGGAGAGGAAAATGACTATATGGAACTATTGAAGCTCGGAAGTATAAGATACGGGAAATCCTCATCGAGCATATAAAATTTCATTCTTTGTGATAGCGCTGTACATTAAACCACCATTTACATCCGAGAATTTGATATATTTTGTATATGGCGCACAGAAATCTCTATGTAGTCGCCGGCCCCAACGGAGCGGGAAAAACCACTTTCGCCCGCGAATTCCTGCCGTTCTACGCCAAATGTCCCAATTTTGTTAATGCGGATCTTATAGCTCAGGGCTTATCGCCGTTCGAACCGCGCTCCGCTGCCATGAAAGCCGGGAAGTTAGTCTTAAGCCGTATCAAAGAGCTGGCTGACAACAAAATAGATTTTGGTTTTGAAACTACGCTTTCCGGACGGACATACTTGCGACTATTCCGCCATTTAAAATCAGAAGGCTACAAACTACATATTTTCTTCTTATGGATCCCGGGATCGGCGCTCGCTGTATCCCGGATTCGAGACAGAGTCGCCTCCGGCGGGCATCATGTGCCCACAGAAGATGTCAAACGCCGTCTTAACCGCTCAATTGCCAACTTTTTCGGACTATATAAATCCCTGTCTGATTCATGGATGCTTTTCGACAATGCCGGGACAAAACCAGTTTTAATCGCGAAAGGAATGAATGGTCATGCCACAATTATCAACGGCAACCTGTTCAAGTCAATTTCCATACCGAGGACAAGATGAAAAAACGACTTTCACTGCAGGATAAAGCGGAACTGGCCATGAAAAGCGCGGTAAAGAAAGTTATCGCGGAACATAAAAAATCCGGGCGCTCGCTCTCCATCTGGAAAGACGGCAAAGTAGCCCATATTTCGCCAAAATCTCTTTGAGTTTATTTACCAGAAGTCGCCTGCGAAACAGGTTCTAACCTGATGCAGCCAGCCACCCGCCTTTTAAAAATCCCCGACGAGAAATCGGGGATTTTTCATTTTTTTGGGAGAACTCCGTAAGTTTTATTTGTTATAGTTAAATTGCATGATTTTTAACTGGCGCTATTTTCCAAGTAACAACCAGGATGGAGGATATGTAAAAAACCTTACTACCCTGTGAAAGGAACCTATGAACTTAATACAAATGTTCGCGATATTCTGCGCTTTGGCTTTACCGACTGGGCCTGCGCAGGCTCAGGCACCGGAAAAAACCGAATCGCCTGAAATCCAAGAGACCAGGCACCGGATAACCGATATGGAGAAACGGCTTAAGGAGCTGTGAAGGCGGCGGTCTAAGACTCCCCAGTTTTCGGCGGTCCGGATTCCCCACTTATTAAGCCCACCCGTGCGCCGGCCGCCCTGCAAAGACAATAATGTCCAGGAAAACACCGTCTATCCA
>JBAYJD010000009.1:0-71197 GCA_041665305.1 Elusimicrobiales bacterium | reverse complement strand
GGCCGAACCGAAGTTGCGCGAAACGCGCAGGCTCCAATGAACCTGTAAGTTTCGCGCAACAAAGGTGCAGGCAAAAAACGACAATTGCAGCCAAAATTCCTTATGTCGGACAGGCTCCTAGCAGCATGGAAGCGGTCTTGGTATGAAAGACCTTTTTAGCCCAGCGTAACTTATGGCAACTTTCGGCCCAGAAACTTTTGCACGGCAAAAGACGGCAACTGTTCAGTTCTCAACAGCCGCCGTCTGAGACTCGGCAAATCTGGCGACATAATACTTAATTCATACGAATAGGTATTATGTCACCGTTTAATCTATCCCGATTGGATCTTTGTTTACAATCCTACCCTTTCAAGCAGCATGTAATAATCTTTCGATTTGAACGGACTCAACAATTTCATGAGTTTTTGTTCTGTCTGTTTCTGTATAAGATATGTTTTCCCATCTAATACACTTACTTTATACTCAAGATAAACGCCATGAGGGAAGCTTATGGACGAGTCTGAGCCAGAAACTTCCGTGGTGTTGCCCGCTGAACTAACTTTGTAATTATCGGTGCCTAGTCTTTGAATGGTTAATCCAATGGAATATTGAACGATTTCGCTTCCATCAGCAAGCAGGCTAATGGTGGCATCGGAGCCGGTTTCGAACATTGCAGCCAGCTTGGCGTCTAGCACATCAGCCAGATACTTGTCGCCTATGTCCGATTCCGATATCGTACCAATAAGAGAGTTTTCAGTCCCCATTTCTGCATGTGTTCCAACCGTCAACCCCAGCAAACATACGATCATCGCTATCATTTTCATTTTGTGTTTCCTTTAAATTTTCAGATTTTGCTCCAACCGCTTTTATAGTTTACATTCAACTTGGATGCGCAGCTTTTCGCTCTTCCGGCATTGGTGGGGTTGCCTATACCTATCAACCTCCAAACATCGCCCTACAAATACAGTTTAGCGAAAAGCCCGGGTCCCACCAAGTGTCGTAAGGCCCTTTTTTTTAAAATGCAAGGACCTATGCCCTTCTGGGTCTTTTGGTCCACAGCTGAGCCCAATTTTGAATTTGTTATAACGTGCCTATGAAAATACGGAAAATGAAGATTGCTGATGCGGGAAAAGTAATCAAGCTTGATGTTCAATCAACTCCATCCATCAAGACACTTTAAAACTACTGCTTAAAAACGGCTATAAAATTAAAAAATGTTCTGTGCGCATGCTAAAAAAAGGACATTACGGTGAATTCGCAGCAGTTGATTTTAGCCGATGGGCTATGTAGTTAAGCAACCATTTCTAATCCGTTTTATCACTAAGGTAACAGGATTCGAATTATCAGGGGTCAGGAGGCGGTTGGAACGGCTGACAAGCAGCTATTTACCCCCCTCCCCCCGACATCAAAAATATACCCGCCGCCCGGCCGCGAATCAAGGGCTTTTAGTTAAACTCCGGGGATACGAAAATCCCTCCGCAAATGAGCTTACGTCGGCATTTCCACAAAAAATCTCGAACCGGCCCCTTCCTTGGATTCGGCCCAGATCCTGCCTCCGTTCCTGTCGGTCATAATACGGCACATCGCAAGACCTATGCCCTCTCCATCCTGCGCAGAGGAGCTCTTTATGTGCGAGAACAACTGCCAGATCCGCCCAAGCGCCTCGACCGGCATCCCTATGCCGTTGTCGGATACGATATAGAGCGCGGTCGTGTCGCTGTTATTTTCACCCATCACCGTTATTTCCAATTTGCGGCTATTGTCCCTATACTTGAGTGCGTTGGCTAACAAATTCGTAAAAATATGATTCACGCAGCCGTAATCCGCCCTGCAACTGGGCAAAACCCCTGTTTTCACGTTCGCCCCCAGCGCTTCCAGTTGATAGCGCAGATCGTCCAGCACGCTCTTCATAACCGCATTCACATCCACTATTTCCGGATGCAGGTCCACTCTTCCGGCTCTCGAGACCTTAAGCAGCGCGCTGATCCGCTGGTCCATTTGACGGACGCTCTTGGTTATAAAACCCAGCGAAACCGGGATGCTCTCGGTATTGATCTTATCGACGGCGGCGCGGATCCCGTCCGGCAGAACTATCGGTTTGAGGAGTTCCCGAAGCTCGTCGAAATCCCTTTCCAGATTCCGGGTAAAACCCTGTATATTCACAAGGGGCGAACGCAGATCGTGGCTGGTTATATAAAGAAGATTTTCCATTTCCTGCTTCGCCTGCGACAGCGCTTTTGCCGCCTGCCGCCCGGCGGCCCGTTCTTTGGCTTCGGCGACCGCCCGGTCGATGGCCGCCGGCAGCCGTATAATCCTGTCTTTCAGGATATAATCGACGGCGCCCGCTTTAAGAAGTTCGACGGCGGTTTCTTCGCCTATCGTGCCGGAAACGCAGATAACCGGCACTCCGGGACACAGGTCGGCCGCCAGGCGCAACGACGCGAAACCGTCAAACCCGGCGATCTTAAAATCGGTCAATATTATATCGTAGGCGCAGCCGCGCAGGCGGGCACTGAACTCACGCTCCACGGCGGCGTGATCCACCGTAATGTTCCGGCCGGAATTAAGCAGCAATTCGCGCAGGAGTTCGGCGTCTTCAGGCGAATCTTCCAGACACAGCACCCTAAGCGGCGGGCGCATCTCAGGCGGCTTTTCCATAGACTTGTTCCCCCGGCATTTTATTGAGTTCCGTCCAGAATTTGCACAGGATCTTGACGGCTTCGATAAAGTTTTTGAAATCCACGGGCTTTACCATATAAGCATTGGCGCCCAAAGCATAGCACCTGGCCACATCCGCATCTTCGGATGAAGCGGAAAGCATTACCACAGGCAGCGTTTTCAGCGCGGGATCGTTCCTGATAATGCCCAGCGTCTCGATACCGTCCATACGCGGCATTTTTATATCCAGCAGCAGCACCGAGGGGCGTCCGGGCGCATGTCCTTTGAATTCCCCCTCGCGGCGAAGGTATTGCAGCGCGGACACGCCGTCCCTTACCGCCAGCACCTGCTCGACAAGTCCGGATTCCCTCAGGGCTTCAAGCGTCAGCTCCACATCGTTAGGATTATCTTCCGCCAGCAAAATTTTAAATGCCGTCATAACGCCTCCATCACGGTTTTTCCTTAGGCAGCGAAAAATAGAAGACCGCGCCCTTATCAAGTTCGGCTTCGGCCCAAGTGCGGCCGCCGTGGCGGTGGATTATACGGCGCACATTCGCAAGGCCTATCCCGGTACCCTCGAATTCTTCGGACGGGTGGAGCCGCTGGAAAACCCCGAAAAGATTTTTTGCGTAGTTCATATCGAAGCCGACGCCGTTGTCGCGCACAAAAAAAACCGTCTCCGCCTCCTCCTCGCTAAATCCCACTTCGATCCTGGCGCGGGGTTTTGTGCGCGTAAACTTTATCGCATTGCCGATCAGATTGGCCCAAACCAGCTTCAGCATCTCCCCGTCTCCCGACGCCCTCGGCAGCCTGCCGATGATCCACTCTATCTCACGGCCCGGATTATCCTGGACCAGCGGCTCCATCACCGTGCGCAGTATTCCGGCCATATCGACGACGGTACGCCGCATTTCCACGCGGCTGTTGCGCGAGAACTGCAACAGGTCGTTGATCAATGCGTCCATTTTATGCACCGAATCCACAATGGTGTTCAGATAGTGCAGCGCTTTTTCAGGCAGATCGGCTCGGAATTGCCCGATCAGCAGGTCCACATAGCCGCTGGCATGCCGCAACGGGGCGCGCAGGTCGTGGGATACCGAATAACAAAAAGCCTCAAGCTCCTTATTGGCCGCGTCGGAAAGCAGTTTTGCCTGCTCCGCTTTTGCAAGCTCGGCCGATTTAACGGTCTCAGCCTTGCGCTGTTCAGCCAGCTCTTTCTCAGCTTTTTTTATCTCCGTCAGATCGCGCGCGGCGGCAAAAACGCCCATCACCTTGCCGCCGGCGTCCTTGTATACGCTGGCATTATAAAGCACTTCGGTAAGCCTGCCGTCCCTGTGGCGGATAGTCAGCGGATAGTCGGTGACATACTCTTCGGCGAACACCTTCATATAGCCTTCTCGGGCCTTCTCCGGCTGGGTGAAATAATCGGAAAAATCCGTCCCTATAAGCTGCCAGCGGCTGACGCCCGTCACCCTGATGGTGGCCTCGTTCACATCTGTGATCTTTCCGGCGGAGCTGATCGTAACGAGCGGATCAAGGCTCGCCTCGATAAGGCTTCTGGCGTACTGGGAAGCGTGCTGAAGCCGCTCTTCGGACCGCTTCTTTTCGGTGATATCGCTGCTTATAAGCAGATAGCCGATCGGGGCGCCGGCGGTGTCAAGCCGCCGCGTGATCACGACGGCGGCTATAAAACGCGAACCGTCCTTCCTTACGCGCAGCAACTCTCCTTCCGACATACCGTCTTTGTCCACGGCCTTGTACAGGTTCTCTACGACTCCGGAATTTATATCTTCCGGAGTATGAAGGATGGATGTATCCCTGCCGATGACATCTTCCGACGCATATCCGTAATTTCTCCTGGCCCCTTCGTTCCAGGAAAGTATCCGGCGCCCGGAGTCTATTCCGATAATGGAATATTTGATCGAACTTTGCAGGATATTATTGAGGAAATTCTTGGTATCGGCATACTCCCGTATAATGCGGTTAAATTCCGTGAGGTCGCGGACCACCGCTAGAACGCCTGCAATGCCGCCGTCGGCATCCTTGTATACGGCCGCGTTGCAAAGCAGGTCGACCGATTTTCCGTCCTCATCGCGCACGGAAAGCGGATACTGGGCGGCGGAGCCGCTTGCAAAAGCCAGCCGGCAGCACTCCCTGGCGTTTTCCGGCTGCGTGAAATAATTTGAAAAGTCCGACCCGGCAAGAAGTTCGCGGCTGACGCCCGTCAACCTGACGGCGGCCTCATTCAGATCGGTTATTTTACCTTCGGAACTAAGCTTAAAGACCGGATCAAGGCTCGCCTCAATAATATTTCCGGCGCGCCGGTCCGCCGGCGGCTGTCCGGCATCCGTACATGCAGTCTTCGGTACGCTCACGCCCCCCTCCCCCGCCCTTCAGGCGCAAACAAGTAAAGTACAAAAAACGACCTGAAAAGTCAATTTTCTTGAGATGCTTGTAGTTGCCGTAAGGGAACCGCCTTGTAAAATTCTTCAAGAAAAGCCGCGTAGATGCCGCCGTCGGCGGCCTGCGGTTTCACTGCGCCCGAAGGCAGCTTGGCGAAGATGACAAAATCGCGCCGGGCGGAGCCGTTCTCCCTCAGAGCCGGGAAATAGCCGCAGGGGGCGAACCCGGCGCGCAGGATGCATTCAATGCCTAAAGTATCGGCGGCGTCGTTGATGATCTCTATGTAATCGGCCCCTTCTTTGCGCAGCAGCACGGTCACGCGCTCGTAAAGGGCGACCGGGTCGACCATGGTCATAAGCCGTTCCCCCAGCAGGCCGGCAAAGCGGATGTCCCGCGACAGGAAAGCGAAGATCTCAACGCTTTGATCGGCGCTGGTTATCAGGACATTGGGCTGCCGGAACGGATAAAAATTAGTGGACAGGCTGGAGCGGGCTTTCAACCTGCGGAACCGCTCGCCGACAAAGCGCGGCGCCGAGATAAGTTCCAGTTCCGGCAGGTCGTAGGAAAAGTCCGCGGGAACGGGGCGTTGCGCGGCCTCCAGCGGCGGCAGCGAAAACTGGGCCTGGGCCAGTTTAAAGAACGGCATCGCGGCGGGATGAAGCGAAAAACCGGCATGACGCTTGCGCGCGAGCAGCCCGTCCAAGAACCGGATCGCCAGCCCGTTAATGCGGCTCGCGTCCTTGGGGAACACGCCGGAAGGCCTGAAACCGCAGGCCCGGGCCAGTTCCTGTTGTTTGTGCGAGAGAGTCGTGCCCGTGCTGTAGACCACTTCGGTCCGCCATTCATCGCCGGCAAGTTCCAGCAAAAAGGACAGCACCGCCGAGAACCGCGCATGTCTTTGCGGCCCTTCGCCGACGGCATGGAGACGCTGGATCTTGCCGAGATGTTCCGCCGGTTCTACGCGCATGGAAGCGCAGGCTACGATGGAACCGCAAAATTCCGCCACGACCCAGACGGAAAGCGGATGGCCGATGTCGGAGAGCAAACCCGGCTCTTCGGCGCAATCACCGCCCGCGGAGCTGGACAGTTCAAGCAGCGCCGCCGCATCTTCCGGCGCCGCCCGGCGGCAGACCAGCCCTCCCGGCGGTATCGTCATGCCCCGGCCTCCAAAGGCGCGCACAGGGGTTCGGAGCCCGCGGACAGCCGCAGGAAATAGACCGACAAGCCCAGAATGCCTAACCCCTGGGCGAGCAGGACATTAAGCGGCCCTATGCCGTCCAGCAGGACCCCGGACAACAGGTACGCGGCCGGGAAAGTAAAACCGATAACGGCCTGCAGGAGCGCAAAAAAGCGGCCTTTGAGAGCGCCCGGAACCTTTTCCTGGAACAAGGCCATAAAGGTGACATTATTGACGCCCAAAGCGGCGCCCGCGGCGCAGAGGGACGCCGCCAGCAGCGTCTTTCCGGCGAAGATCCCGGGAAGGATAAAACAGGAGCCTATTACGGCCATGCAGACGGCGCCGGTGCGCAAGGCGGCGGCGGAGCGGCGGCGGCCGGCGGACAGGGTTCCGGAAAGCAGCCCGAGCCACAGCGCGGCTTCAAGACGGCCGAGCGTGGAGGCCGGCGCGTGCAGGACGCGCGCGGTATAGAGCGGCAGCGTCACAAGAATGGGGGTCATAAAAAAATTGACGAATCCGAAACCGATCAGGACGCGCTTAAGCGCGGGCGCGCAGGAAAGTATCGCCCAGCCCGCGCGCGCGGGGGCATGCGTTTTGCCCGCGGCGGCCGCCCGCAGCGGCAGAACGGCGTTGCAGGCCGCGGAAACGAGAAAGCTGGCGGCGTTGACGACCGCCACTCCGGTCAGGCCTATGCGGTCGATAAGGACCGCGCCGGCCATGGCGCCGGCAAAACTGGCCAGCGATTGCGTCGAGCTTTGCCAGGCGACCGCCTCCGGCAGTTCGTCCGGCGGGGCCAATTCCGCCACGGCTTTGTTCAGGGCCGGGTCGAAACAGGCCGCGAGTGCGGCCACCGCGAGGCCGGCGAAGCAGGCGGAGGCGATGCCGAGCAGGCCATAACGCAGCGCCGCGGCCACGCAGGAAACGACAAGCGCTGAAAGAAGATCGCAGCGCACGAGTACCGGCCTTACGGGTCCGCGGTCTATAATGCGGCCTATGGCTTTCACCAGCAGCAGCGACGGGAGAGCGCTGGCGACCATGAACAAGCCGGCGGCCCTGCCCCCCGCCGCCCCCGCGTGGACGGCCAGCCACCAGATCAGCGCGATCTGGTACATGCGCGTGCCCATCTGGCTCAGGGCCTGGCCCAGCCACACCAGGAACATGCCGCGGTGCCGTAAAATAAGAGGGCGTTTCATCATGACCGTTCGTCCACCGTGCACCTTACCTTGCCGCTGCGCGGATTGCGCGCGAGACCGCCGGGAGCGGAGAATTCCACGCTTAACCTGAAAAGCGAACCGTTTTTAAGGGATGCACCGACCTTGGGCAGCGAAGCCAGCAGCGCCCGACGCACGCTCTCTTCAAGCTCCCCGGACGGCTCCGCCGTCTCGACCCTGACGATAAGGCATTCCCCGCCCTCGACGCGCCGGGCCGCAAGCTGCAAAGCCGAGACCGGCAGATGAGCGAGCGCGCGCGAAAAGTCGGAATACTCGGCGGAGAGCAGTCCCACGCGGAGGATCTCGTCGGCCCGGCCGAGAAATTCAAAAAGACGGTCCGGCCGGCCGCACGCGCAGCGGCCGGGGACAAAACGGCCCTTGTCGCCGATCGCGTAGCGGATAAGCGGGTACGCGTACTTCTCCAGGCTGGTGATAAGCAGCAGGCCCTCGGTCCCCTCCGGCACAGGGCGGCCCTGGGCGTCCGTGACCTCAAGATAATTGAAATCGTCGGTCGCATGATGCATATTGCCGCCGAGTTCGCGGCATTGGTAGCCGATCTGCCCGCCGTCGTTCGCGCCGATGATGGAGGCTATGCGCCGCGCTTTAAGTTCCTTCTCAAGCCAGACCCGTTCGGAATCGGTCAGGGAACCGCCGGCATAAACGACCTTTTCCAGGGTCAGCGAAGGGTCCAGTTCCTTCGCCTTGCGCAGGAAAGGCAGCATGAACGGCGTGATCCCCTCCACGGCGTTGATCTTGAATTTCCGGCATGCGTCGACAAAAGCTTCCGGAGGCGCGGTGTTGGCGAAGGCGAAGCTGGCGGCGCCAAGCCGGTAGTTTATGTGGTCGAAGGAAACAAAGCTGCCGTAAAGGTCACCCGCCACCATCAGGTTCCCCAGTCTGTCCGTTTCCGAGATGCCGGCGGCGCGCAGCACGCCTACGGCATGGGCTATCATGCGCTCCCAGTCGAAGCGGTCGTATACGGAGAACTTCGGTTCGCCCGTGGAACCGCCGCTGCGCGAAACATACCCCCCCGTCCAGGCTCCGGTACAAAGCCCTTCGCCTTTGGGCGGCATATTGGAGTCCATTTCCGCGCGGGTCAGCCGCGGGATAGCGGGCAGGTCTTCGACCGTCTCTATCTTCAGGCCTTCAAGCCGCCTGGCATAGAACGGCGAACGGCGGGCGGCATCGAGCAGCCTGCGCAGCCGTGAATCTATCAGCGCGCGGTAACGGCCCGGAGCGCGTGAATTTCCGCCGGCGCGGATTATGACCCTGTTCATGAACTGGGGAAGATCGTAGGCGCCGTCATGCGGATCGTCGATCTCGCCGCCGGACATGCGGCCGAGCTCCAGCACGCGCACCGCGCCCGCCGCGCAAAACAGCGGCCCCAGCTGCGCGCCTTCTTCCGGGGTGCAGGCCAGGCCCACCGTCTGGAGATAACCGCGCATCGCTCCGGCCGCAGCCAGCGGCTCGTCTATCTTTTCATAAGGGATCACGCGCAGGGTGCGGTGGAGCGGGGAAGGTTCCAAGGTCTGGTCGTGGTCCAGGAAGACCGACCAGTCGAGGCCTTTCGGGGATTCGCGCAACAGCCCTTCGCCCCGCGCCTCGGCCACCTCGAAAATTCCGCGGAGTTTGCGGATCTCCGCCGCGGAGGCGTCATCGAGATCCCCAGGGGGAAGCTCCAGGGCGGCGGCGTCCAGAGCCCTCGGCAGGGCCTCGGCCAGGGCGCGGGCCGACGCAGCGCCCTCGACATAACAGACCTGGGGGGCGGTACAGGCGTTCTGGTCCCAGATCGACATTTCGCGCGCGAGCTTCAGCGCGGTCGCCTCCGGCGAGGCGGCCTCCAGGCCTTTGCGCGTCACGACCGCCATGCTGATCTTGGGACCGAACACTATAAGCCTGGTGCGCGCAGGCAAACCGTCGCGGTAGGAGCGGACGGCGCCCTCTCCGCCCCAGACCACCACCAAGTCAGCCCTTCGCTTGAATTCGGCTATCACATCGGCCTGGGACGAACCGTATTCGACCACGGCGATGGAACGGGAAAGGAATCCTTCTTCGTCGCACTCGCAAAGGGAGCGAACAAGCTCGGGCAGGAAAATATTTTCAGAAGACGGCATTTTAAGGATGTTCACATTGCGCGTGAGAACTCCCGCCGCCAGCGATCCCGCCGCGCCGATAAAAACATTCCCCGCCAGCACATGGAGCGCGACACCCGCCGGTTCCCAGGCCAGTCCCGCGGCTTCCGGCAGCTCGGCCGAACGCTTGCGCTCAAGGAGCTCCGGATCGAACACGCGGCAGACCTCGTCGAGACCCAGGCGCACCATTTCCGGAGAAAACCCCGTGACCGCCGGCAGTTCCGCCTGCATTTTTTTACGGGGTCCGTAGTCCGCGTCCCGCCAGCGCGCCCCCGTACGCCCCAGCAGGCGCAGCGCCTTGTCCAGCGGATAATCCGCGACCGGACGGCGCAGGCGCTCCGCTTCTCCGCACAGCCGGGCGGCGTCGGCGGCGCTTAACGGGGGACCGCCGGAACGCCATTCTCCAAACAGGTATTGTTCTCCCATATCATGTCCTCTTGAGTATTTCCGCCGCGGCTATGGCGCAGCCTTTGTGTTTCACCAGACCGGCTCGCCCGAGAAGCGTAAAGGTCGGAGAATTGTAACCGCAGGGGCACGGCTCCGGGTCGATGAACCCGTTGTCCGTGGACAGGATCGCGAGGTTGGGCATCATGGCGTTGTAGGGGCTTATAAGCTCCAGCAAACCCGCCCGGCCAGGAGGCAGAACCGAAAGGTCCGCGGGCGCGCGGGCGAGAACGCGCGCGAAGGCCGGAACATGGAACCGGTGGCGGCGGCATTCAAGGTACGGGGCGCAATGCTCGGCCATGCCGTAGCCGTCGCGGATATTTTCAAGCTCAAGGCCGAACGCCTCAGCCGCCCTGCGGCGGAAAAAATCGCGCGATACTTTTTTATCCTCGGCGGCTTTCCAGCCGCCGCCGGTCAGCATCCAGCTGCCGGGCGGCAGGCGCAGGGGTTTCTCCGCGCGCTCCAGGAAGTCGTGGATAAAGCTGGGGATCCCGAAAATACGCACAGGCAGCCCCTGCGCCGCGTATTCCTCAAGCGTGCGCCGCGCCTCCTCCCTCAGGAACCGCCATTCGCCGGAGGGGTCCTTCCTCAGGGCGTAGAAATTCCCGGCCGCCGGCGCGAAACGCTGCTGATTCCTGCTGGTAAAAGCTATGCCCAGATCGTTGGCGTCCGCCGGATCGTACGAGAAGGTTATATAGTTGGCGGGCTTGCCGGAAACCAGCCCCTCCTGTTCCCACTGCGCGGCCAGCATGGCCTGCACCCGGGCCAGGCCGGCTTCGTCGAGCCAGATCCGGGTTTTCTGCCCGCGCGTGCCGGAAGAGGTGAGCTTGAGCGCGGCCCGCTCGTGCGGCAGGCTGGTAAGGAGATACCTCTTCATCGCCGCCACGCCTATCATGGGGAGGCGCGCCACATCGTCCATGGAACGGATGGACCCGGGATCGAAGCCGCGCCGCCGGTAGATGGCGGCGGTCTCCGGAGAATGCGCGGCGTGAAACACGGCGAGTTCGCGGCAGGCCAGGACAAAAAGCCGCTCTTTTTCAGGCGACCAGATATGAGGGTCGCGGACGCGCGAAACGGCTTCGCTGTTCGGAAATAGTTCGCTCATATTTTCTGGACGGCATCGTGCTCTTCGCGCACCAGGGCCAGCAGCCTCCTGCCGGACTCCCCGGCTATGCGGATCTTGTCAAAGGCGACTTTAACGGGACCGACCGCCTGGAACCGGAAACCCAGTTTGTCGGACATCCGGTAGGGAACGAAGCCCGCGCCGAAAAAACCGTTCTCCGAAAGGGCTTCGCGCAATTCCCCCAGGCCGGAGGCGTCCGCCGGAACATCGACCGCCGCGTATTGGTAACCGTCGCGCAGAAGAGCGCGCCAATCCCGCAGCACTCCGGTCAAAGCTCCGCGGCCCGGCTTGCTCATATCGAAAACCACGGAGGACTGCTCCTCCTGGAATTTGGCGCTGAAAACCCCGTCGCCGGGCAGCGCCTCGAAACGGGAGGCGGGCGTCCACTCAAGCCCCAGAGGCTTGAGCAGGAACCCGTAGTTGCCGCCTATGGATTCCGGCAGGCTGACGATCCCGCCGAAAGGCCGCGGCGACATGGGAATGATCGAGACGAGCAGGCTGTAGCGGTCCATTCCCTCGGGATCGGCGCCCATGCCCAGTTTGTCCAGCCTTGCCTGGGTTTCGCGCGACTGGCAGCCGACATAGACGGCCATGTCGCAGGTCCCGTACTTCGCGATATGCCGCTGGCTGCGGTCGTGATTGGTGACAAAATCGAACAGGCAGTACCTCATTTCCATGGAATGAGCCGTCTCGATGGCCTTTTGGAACACCTTCCCGAACAATCCGCGGGATTTTACGGCGGGGTCGTTAACTCCCATAGCCGCTTCGTAAACGGGCGGCGTTCTGCCGCGGCGCAGCAGCCCCACATGCCCCACAAGCCTTCCGTTGGGCCTCGCCGCCACTATCGAGACCAGGTCTCCCGATAAAAGCATGGCTTTGAGCTTGTCCGGGTAATAGACGACCTCGTTTATGTAATCATAACCGTAAACAAGATAGAACAACCGGCTCAAAGCCGTCTCTTCGCCTGGGCAAAGCCGTCTTATAGTGCAGACCTCGTCCTCAGGGATCTCGCGGAACAGGGTCTCCGGCTGCGCGGATCCGGCGGCGGCGAGCGAAAATTCAAAAACGATGACCTGCCCCTCCCGGCCCCTGTTCTCCGCAGCGGCATAATCCGCGTGCCGCCGCACCGCCTGGAATTTTTCAAAATAAGCGGCGTTTACCGAACTCGGACCGTCAAGAAGCACCGGCAGCCCCCGGTTGCAGATCTCAACGCACAGTTTTCCGCCCGTCTCAAAGACCTCGATCGCCACGGCCGTATCGGAATGTCCGCGCGCGCTGTTCTCTACGGCTATGGAGATCGCCGCGGTCGCAGCCGCATTAAGCCGCTCAAGCTCCACGCAGCCGCGGTGCTCCGCAAAAGACAAAAGGAAATCCGCGGCCGGGGCGAGGAACTCTTCCCGCGCGGGGATCTCCAGCCTGGCGCTGTTGCGGCTCATCGCAGGACATCCAGCACCCGGACGAGCTTGCCGGTGCGCGGGTTGCGGGGGATCGCGCCGGGGGCGAGAAGCTCTATCTCCGGGGGCAGCACGGCTCCCGTGGAAACCGCCTTGTTCAGCGTGGGTCTTTCCTTAAGTATTTCGCGCTCGAGGACCTTGCGCATCACGGCGCGGGCGCTTTTCGGGGCCGGGGTTTCAACGCGCAGTATCAGCCGGTCCCGGCCGTTCTCGCGCCGCTTTTCCATCTGCGCCGAACCCAGCAGCCCTTTTACCCTTCCTATCATTTTCTGGATAAAACCGTAATCCACCGAATCAAAACCTATCCGCAACACATCGTCGCCGCGGCCGCGCAGTTCGAACAGCGGGGTCGTCCTGCCGCAGGAGCAGGGCCCGGGCAGCCAGCGGGCCAGGTCACCCACCCTGTAGCGCACTATCGGGGTCAGCAGCCTGGGAAACGCCGTGACATACATCATGCCCGTTTCGCCCGGAGCGCAATGGCGGCCGGTTTCCTCATCGACCAGTTCTATGTAGACCTGGTCGTCATGCGCGTGGAACACGCCGGTCGGACACCGCACGCACTGGTAGCCGATATACCATGAATCGACCGTGCCGTACCCCGGAGCGGCAATGAGCTTCGCGCCGAACTTCTCCCGCAGTTCGGCCTTGTCCGCTTCGTATAGATGCTCCCCGCCGTAATAGATCTTCTCTATCCGTATCCCCCTGAGCCCCATTTTTTCCATATCGCGCAAAGTGTTGAGCACCACGCTGGCGATGCCGGCGAAACAGTTGATCTTAAAAAGCCGGCAGACAGGGTGCACGAATTCGGACGGCGTGTGGTTCGAGAACGGAAAGTTGGAGCAGCCGAATTCCTGCAGCATACGGTGGATGTGGATAAAGGTCATGTACAGCCCGCCAACCGCGAAGAGGTTGGCGACCCTGTCGGAACGGTCCAGGCCGACGGCGTGAAAACCCCGCGCGTTGGGCAGGTAAAGCCCCTCAAGCTCCTTATGGCTGAAGATCGTGGTTTTGGGACAGCCGGTCGTCCCGCCGCTTTGGAAGATGTTGCGGCCGCAAGACTTGTCGGCTATAAGTTCTTCGCTCCGCGGCGGCAGCAGCCGTCGCAGGTCTTTGGCTTCCAGCACCGGCGTTCCCGCCAAAGGATATTGCGCGCCGGGACTGAAAGCGGCCAGACGCCGCTTGTAGAACGGCAGCCGCGCGGCATAGCGCACATAATCCGCCAGCCGGCGGGCCATAACTCGGCCGCGCACCCTCCCGGTTTGCGTTTCCCATCGGTCGTACACCTGTAAACCATGTGTTATCCCGGTCATATTCAGAACTCCAGTTAGACCAATTATACCAAGCGTCAGCCTTCCCGAGATGAGCCAAAGGACCTACCACCGCGCAGCCAATAGCCCTATCAAAAGGAGCCAGCCTCCTTTTTGGGGTTTTTGACCTTAAAACGATCAAAAGGAGCCAGGCTCCTTTTGAAGGGGTTATTTTTTGAGAAGACGGGACATGATTTCGGCCAGGTCTTCGTATTTGTACGGTTTGGGCAGGACCGCGTCGAAACCGTAATCCTTGTAATCAGCCATTACGACCTCATCAGAGTAGCCGCTTGAAACTATTACCCGCGCTTCCGGATCGATCTTGCGCAGTTCGCGCACCGCTTCCTTTCCGCCCTGGCCGCCGGAAATAGTGAGGTCCATTATTACGGCGTCGAAAGGCCTGCCGGCAGCTCTTTCTTTCCGGTAACAGTCCAAGGTCGCGGTTCCATCGGAGGTGAGCCGACAGGAATAACCCAGCTGCTCAAGCATCCTTTTGATCACCCTGCTCACCACTTCCTCATCCTCCAGGACCAGCACGCTGCCGGAACCTTTTTGGATCTCGGATCTCTGTTCCTTCGTTCCAATAATCCGGCGCCCGGTGGCCGGCAGATAGATCGTGAAGGTGGTACCCTTGCCCGGCTCGGAGACTGCCTCCAGGTGTCCGCCATGGTTCTTGATGACCGACCAGGTCATGGAAAGCCCCAGGCCGTGACCGGCGGTCTTTGTGGTGAAGTAAGGCTCAAAAACACGGTCCATGTATTGTGTCGGTATTCCAATACCTGTGTCCGAAACGGTGATCCGCGCGCAATCGCCGGGAGCCAGGCCGGGAACGGCGGAACAGTTGATGTTGCCGGCCGAGAGCTCAAGTTTTCCACCCGCCGGCATGGCCTGTATGGCGTTAAGCAGCAGATTGTTTACGGCCTGTTTTATCTGGTTTTCGTCGCCGTTCACGCTCCAAAGATCTTCCGGAATTTCGATCTTACATGCCGCTTTCGTACCACTGGTGGAAAGCTGGAAGATCTCATTAAGCGCGGTCCCAAGGCAGAATTCCTTTTTTATCGGCCGGCCGCCTTTTGAAAAAGCCAGCAGCTGCGCCGTCAGGCTTTTAGCGCTATTGACGGCCTCCAGCGTATCGTGTATGATCGCGGCTGCGCCGGGATCAAGATCGGACCTTGCGGACAGCAGGGACAGGTTGCCCATTATGCCGGTCAGCATATTGTTAAAGTCATGGGCTATGCCTCCCGCCAGGGCGCCCAACGATTCCACGCGCTGCATATTGGACATCTCGGTCATAAGGCGTTCGGCTTTTTTCCGTTCCGAAATGTCGTTAAAGAAAACCAATCCGCATTTCCTGTCGCCGAAATCAATGGGGGCGCCGGAAATCTCTATGTCCGCTATCGAACCGTCGTGCCTGGGCAGACGCACCGGCATGGGCGGGGTCACGATACCGCGAGAATCTATCTCTTCCATGCGTCTTCGGAAATCAGGACGCAGTTCCTCCGGCAGCAGCGTAAGCACCTCGCGGCCCAGCAGTGCCCGTTCGTTCTTAAAACCCATCATCTTCAGGCCGCTGGCGTTCACATAGATCACTTCCGGACCGCACCTGACTATAACGCCCCCCGGCAGGGAATCCAGCAGATCCCTGAAGCGGCTTTCACTTTTTTTCTTTTCCGTTATATCTGCGGCCACACAGTGCGCCTGTTTAAAGCTGCCGTCCGGGTTATGGCCCGCCTTACTGTTGAAAGCGATATGGCGGACGGAACCGTCCTTTCTTTTTATTTCGAGCTCCACCCCCGCGCTTTCCCCGGAGGCCATGAACGCGGTGAAACTAGCGGCGAACGCATTTTTAGATCCGGAAGACAGGAACTCCGCGAAATTGCGGCCGAGAGCTTCTTCCCTGGTATAACCGAAGATGCCGGTCCAGGTCTCATTCACCGCCAGCAGGTTCCCACCGCCGTCCAACGACTGGTAACCGACGGGAACCTTCTCGAATAATTCCTGGAAACGCATTTCCGACTCTTTCAGCGGAGTGATGTCGGTCCAGGAACCGATGATTTCCCCGGCTTCGGCCGAGACGACTTTAAGTTGGGCGTGGACCCAGAAATAGCCGCCGTTCTTTTTTTTGAACCGGAAGTCCTGCGTTACGGAGCCTGTCCGCAAGAGGTCCTTTTGGCCGGTCTCGACCATGGCTTTATCCTGCGGATGGAGATTCTTCTCCAACCAGCCCGGCAGCAGTATTTCCACCGGTAAAAAACCGGTCAGAGCCTCCGCATTGCCGCTTACCCATTTTATGTTCATACCGGAAGCTCTGTGCCGCATTGTGAGAATTACGACGGAGGTGGCATCCATCACATGGGCCAGCTGGCCGGCCGTGCGGTTCAGCACCTCCTGGGCGGCGCAGCGCTTTTCTTCCACCGAAATAGCATCCAGCGCCAGGGAGATATCGGCCTTGATCTCGTTAAGGAGTTCCAACTCGTCTCCGGTAAAGAACTCCGACTGATCCGAATACAGCGTCAGCACGGCCGCCAGCTTGCCGCATTCCACCAGAGGAATGGCGGCGGAGGATCTGTAATTGCGCTCAAGAGCTTTTTCCCTCCACGGGGCCATGAGCGGATCGGACGCGATGTCGGAACAGGCGCGGAGCTCTCCGCTGGAAACGGAAGCTCCGGTCGGACCTTTGGACCTGGGGCTTTCCACTCCCAGATCGATCTCTATCAGGTCCAGATAGCCGTCGACGAAACCCGCCCAGCACAGCGGGATTATCCGTCCGAGATCATTATCAGGTCTGCCTATCCAGGCCATCCGCATGCCGCCGTTCTTTACGGCGATCTCGCAGATCCTTCTGAAGAGCAACACACGGTCCTTTGTCCGGGAAGAGGCCAGATTTACCTGAGCCAGAAAGTTATAAAGGCGCAGATTTTTCGCGGTACTCCTCCTGGCATCCTCAAGTTTTTTCAAAAGCGCTATTTTTTCCAGCGCTTTCGCGACCGCCGGCAGCAGGTTCTCAAGGAAGTCGCCGCTCTTGATTATATAATCCACGGCTCCGCACTTCATGGAGTCGACCGCGACGGTTTCATCTCCGCGGCCGGTAACGATCACAAACGGCGGGACGGCACCGCCGCTCTCCCGGAGTTCTTTCAGGAAGTCCACAGCATTGGAATCCGGCAGGGAATAATCCAGCAGCATAAGGTCCGGGGCGGCTTTTATAAGGATCGCGCGGGCTTCCCCTGCGCTGGCCGCGTGACGTAGCTTAAACCCCAGCGGCGCAAGGCGTTCCGCCTCCAGCCGGCCGAGGCCTATGTCGTCCTCCACTATAAGGATAAAGCCTTCCTTCGGCTCTATTTTTGTCGTCATTTCATTGCGCCTTGATCTTAGCCACTTCGACTATCATCAGAAAAAGCCCCAGCCGTTTGATCACTTCTATGAATTTGTCAAATTCCACCGGCTTTGTCAGATAATTATTGCAGCCGAGCTCATAACAAGTATGTATTTCCGCGGGCTCATCGGTGGTGGTGAGCATTATCACAGGGATATTCTTAAGACGCGGATCGCCCTTGACGCGCCGCAGCACTTCTATGCCGTCCAGCCGCGGCATGCGGATGTCCAGCAGTAGAAGATAACCCCTGCCTGGTTCCAGGCCGGGGCTTGAGACCCCGGAAAGAAAGTCCCAGATCTCCTGCCCGTCCTTGAACCGCGTTACGGGATTCTTAAGCCCTATGCTTTCGAACCGCTCCCTCACCAGCAGCGCGTGGCCGTCGTCATCCTCGGCCATAAGTATCGCCACTCCGGCGTCACATTTGTTCATATTGCCCCCCCATCCGACGGCAGTTCTACTTACGAAATACCCTCATTTTTTCTCGGCCTGAAAGTTCAAACAAAACAAGGACAAAGAACCCTCATACCGCGTTACGATTATCCCGTAACCGGCATTCCGGTAAAATGCCGCGACACGACCTTAGCTAGCGTTCCCCCGGCTATAACGATCCCCCATACCGCGGCTGTCCAAGCCGCATTGACTCCCCCGCGAATGCCGCCGCGAAATAATTATATAAGATTTCCACGCGGCGGAAAAAACCCCGGAAGTACCAGGCGCCCGGCGTGGTCAGGATTTCCGTTTTAACAAACCCGGTTTTGCGGCGGTCTTAGCCGTCCGGACCGCAGATCCGCGCCGGACCGGCGTTTTGCGCGCCGCCGTCCTGGCCGCCGAGCGGCGGATGCGGCGCCTGTGCGGCGGACGGCTGACCGCCCAATACCGGGGCCTGCCGACATCCAGATGAGTGAACCCTTTATTGGGATAATATCCCACCCCTCCGATCCAGAGCTTGCGGCCGTATTTTTTTATCCTGGTCGAGCTATAGCCGGGGACCTTGATGTCCGCGGCCCAGCCCAGCAGATGCAGACTGTGCCTAACCGCGCCCGCGGTCTGCCTGTTATTTTTTGCCGTGCGGTAGCCGCTTAAAAGGGTAAGGCCTTTTTTTCCGAACTTATCCTCCACGGCGTCCAGCAACTCTATAAGTTTTACGGACATCCGGATCTCGCGCCCGGTAAGGCTGCAGCGCATGAGGTGGTCCAGTCTGGCCAGGGCTTCGGCGTCGTAGGAACCGTCCGGGTTGCGGTAGCGCACGGTAAGTTTTTCCCCGTTATCGTTGCGGGTCAGAGTGAGCCTGCCGTTGCCGCCCAGATTCACAGGCTCGGGGGTATGCGACAGCGCGCTGCTGATAAAGATATCAGCGTCGCTTTCCTCCCCTTCCTCCAGGTCCACGACATCCTCCTCCGTGACCGCCTGCGAAGCCGCGCTGGCCAACGAAATGGAGTAATCCGGAATATAGGCCAGTTGTTCCAGGAGCGAGGCGGTGCTTACCTGTATATCCGGCTCGGCCACGGGCCCCGGCAACTGGGCGCAAACGCAGGGTCGCAGGGACAAAAGAAGCGGCGGAAGGATAAATTTGAGCGGAAGCCTGGGCATAAGAACGGATATTTTATCAAAAATACCGCCGCCGCCGATGGAAATAATCAGTAGGTCTTTAGCCCCAGAAGGAGCGGGCCATAATTGCTCCAAAAGCTGCCCTTTTAGCCCAAGAAAACGGTTTCGTTATGCTCTATACTATGGTCAGGCGGAATAACATGCCGTAAAACGAACGGCTATATTTTGCAAGGAGTTAAAATGAAAAAGATCGGCATGACCAATCTACTGATCCCGGCTATGTTCCTGGCCGCCGGCGCGCGGGCCGAGGGATCTCCTTTCGATAACGGCCCGGCTTTGAAACCCGCCTTTATCCAGGCCGAAAAAATATCCGTTCCGGCCGCGCCCACTTCAGACGAAACGGCGGCGAAGACCGTTAAAGAGTGGACCATCATGGTTTACATGAACGGCAAGAACGATCTTTCCAACTATATCCTCAAGGACCTTAACGAGATGGAAGCCGTCGGACCGGCGCCGAACATCAACATCGTGACGGAATCCGGCCGGCTCGCCGCCGCGGCGCCGTTTTATCTTACCGATCCGGCGACGGTCGAGCCGCCGTGGGTCACGCCTCTTTTTCATGTAGGCGGCAGGGACACCTCCGTCCAGAACGGCGATTCCGCCGGCTGGGAAGGCATTAGGCGGTACGAAATAGTAAAGGATACCGACAATCAGAAAATAAATTCAAAACTGCTCGAAACCCTCGGCAAGACGGATATGGGGGATTATAACCACTTGGCGGATTTCGCGGTCTGGGCCAAAACCCGCTACCCCGCCAGGCACTACATGCTGATCGTGTGGAATCACGGCGACGGCTGGAGATCCAGGTCTACGGATCTCAAGTCCATGACAAAAGGCATTTCTTACGACTCTCAGACCGGCAACGGCATCACCACCGTACAATTGGGACTGGCGTTGAAAAAGATCGGCGGCGTGGACCTTTACGCCTCCGACGCCTGTCTTATGCAGATGAGCGAAGTCGTATACGAATTAAAGGACTCTGTGCCGTTGATCGTGGGATCCGAAGAGATCGAACCGAACGACGGCTGGGCTTACGACCTTTTTCTTGACCGGGTCCGCAAGAACCGGACCGGCCTGACGCCTGAAGTCATGGCTGCGGCTGCGGTGGGAGGCTACAACCAGTCCTACAGAGTCAAGGGCCAGGACTCCACAATCTCAGCCGTGAGCACCGGTAACATGGCCGCTTTCCGCCAACTGGCGGACGAGTGGGCCGGACTGGCCATGGCCAAAGGAGAAAAAGACATCCTGAAACGAGCCATGGCCGGAACCAAGGAATACGCAGGCATGGATTCCAGGGATTTCACCGGCTTTCTTACGCAGGTCGCGTCCAACACCGGCTCCGCCGAATTGAAGTCGAAAAGCAAGGAACTGATAAACTTTATCGGCGGCAAAATAGTTTTAAAGAACGCCACTTCAGGCGCGGAATACAAAACTTCCGCCGGATTGGGCGTCTATCTTCCCATGTACGGCTACGACGCGAATTATTCGAAGCTTGCCTGGTCGGTCGACGGGAAATGGGACGAATTCCTTCAGTGGTTGAATCCGTAGACTTTAAATCCGGCGGAATTTCTTCAGGGCGTAGTAAACTTGGCCCAGGGCTATTCCGCCGTCGTTGGCGGGAACTTTTTCGTTGGCGAACACCTTACAACCCGCGCGCGCCAGCTTTTTAAGGGCAAGCTCCAGCAGGGTGCGGTTCTGAAACACTCCGCCCGACAATACCACCGTTCTTATACCTGTGTCCCGGCTGACGGCCGAAACTGCTCTAAGCAGGATCTCGGCCGCGCAGGCGTGAAATTTTTCCGAGATCGCCCGCGCACGGCCGGGCCCGGTTTCGCGCAACGCCCCAAGCACGGCTTTTGCCGGATCAATTATGTATATACCGTCCTTTTTTTCCATATCGAACCGGTAACCGCGCCCCGCAGGCCTGCGGCACAGGCTTTCAAGCTCCATCGGTCCCTGCCCCTCATAAGTCGCCTCGACGCCCAGCCCGGCGATAAAGCCGACGGCGTCAAAAAGCCGTCCCATACTGGAGGTTAAAGGCGTGTTAAGCCCCTTATCGGAGATCTTTTCAACGGCGGCCAGCGTCTCCGCCGCCACACCGCGGAAAAGCGGCCCCGCCTCCCGCCTCCAGCCGGGTCCGAGAGCGTCTTTCAGCAGCGACAAGGCCGGGCGCCAAACTTCACGCGCCGCCGCGTCTCCGCCCGGCAGGGCGAAATATTTCAGGCGGGCGGCCCGCCGCCAGGTGTTCCCTTCTATAACAAAAAATTCCGAACCCCAGATCTTGCCGTCCGCGCCGTAACCGGCGCCGTCGAACGCCGCGCCGATGAGCGGGCCTTCGACGGCATGCTCGGCGGCGACGCTCAGGACATGCGCCACATGATGCTGCACCGGGACCTTCATGCCTTTGAGGGCGCGCGCGAAACCGGAAGAATAGTAGTCCGGGTGCAGGTCATGCGCGATAAGCGACGGGCGCACTTTTAAAAGGGCCCGGGTCTTGGCCAGAGTTTCGGCGTAAAAAGCCTGGTTCCGGCATTCCCCCTGGTCGCCCAGGTACTGCGAAAGGAAAGCCTCTTTGCCGCGGGTAAGGCAGAAAGCGCCTTTAAGGTCCGCGCCGCAGCCAAGCGCGCTCCCGGCCCCTGCAAAGGGCAGTTGGACCGAATCCGGGACCCAGCCGCGCGCCCGTCGGAGAAGACGGAAAGCTCCGCCGGCCCAAAACCCGACGGAGTCGTCCACGCGGTTATGGATCTCCCTGTCGTGGAAAACTATAAGGTCGGCCAAAGGCCCAAGGTTCGCTTCGGCCCCTGCAAAGTCTTTTGAGATGGGTTCGTCCCTGCGGTTGCCGGAAGTCATGACCAGCGGACCTTTAAAACCGGCCCGGCGTAAAAGCAGAAAAAGCGCCTCATGCAGCGGAGTGTAGGGCAGCATCACCGCGATCGTATCAAGTCCGGGCGCGGCCGGCTCCGGCGACAACGGCCGCTTTTTTTTCAGCATCACGGCCGGAGCCCGGCTCGATTCAAGGACCGCCAGTTCCGACCTTGAAAGAAAACATAATTCCCGGACTTGCGCCGCCGCAAAGGCCATAACGGCGAACGGTTTGGCGGGACGGTCCTTCAGGCGGCGCAACCTGTCCACGGCGCCGGCGTCGCGGGCGTCGCAGGCAAGATGGAACCCGCCGAGGCTTTGCAGGGCCACGATCTTACCAGTTCTCAGGTACCGGGCCGCCAGCTCAAGGGCCTTGAGCCCGTCTATGCGCCGGCCTCCCTGGAACGTGCTGACCCTGGGACCGCAGACCGGGCAGGCGTTGGGCTGGGCATGGAAACGCCGGTCCAGCGGATCCCGGTATTCCGCGAGGCAGGCTGGACACATCTTAAAGCGCTTCATCGTGGTAAGCGGGCGGTCGTAAGGAATGCTTTTAACTATGGTAAAACGCGGGCCGCAATTGGTGCAATTGGTGAAAGGATACAGATAGCGCCGGTCGGAGGGGTCCAGGAGCTCGCGGCGGCAATCCGCGCAAAGGGCCAGGTCCGAGGGAATACGCGCCTGAGCCCCGGTTTTCCCCCCGCTTTTCACGATGGAAAACCCCCCGGCGGTTCCGGCCGCGAGCTCCACGGCATCAAGGGAATCGATCCGCGCAGCCGGCGGCTTGCGGGTCTGGAGCTCACTGATGAACAGGTCAAGATCCGCGGTCCGCCCCTGCGCCTCTATAGTCACGCCGGAGGCGTCATTCCTTACCCAGCCGGAGAGTCCGCGCTTAAGAGCGAGCTTATAGACATGAGGCCGGAAACCGACCCCCTGGACCACGCCCTTGATCAAAATTTTTTTCCTTATGTGAGGCGGCATGATAATTGATGGACAGGGTTTAATAAAATGTCGTAAGACGACATTGCCTATTTTTGCGCGGCGTCCGCTTTCGAATAATCCAGTTCGCTGCCGAACAGGCTGTGGGGCACCAGGTAGACCACCGCGGTAACGACAAAAGCGGCCAGAAGCCACGGTTTGAACCTTTTCGCCCTGAAGACCGCGTAAAGGGCGGCCAGCCAGAACGCCAGCATGACAAGGGTTTTATTATCGGTAAGGTCATGGCCCAGCGGCCAGCCGGTCCAATACACCCCGAAAGCGTGGAACTGCGTCAGCGGGCCCAGGAGGAATCCGCCCAGCAGCAGAAAAAGAACGTTCAAAATGACCGCATGTTTTATCACCGTATCCATAGTAAAAACCGTGATGAAGATACGGACCGAAAAAAGCATGAACATGAACATGAACAAGATATGCGGCGCAAGGATCGCGGCCGGGACATGCCTCTTGAACCTGGCGACAACCGGGACAGGCGACAGTTCGAGGTCGCCTTTTTTTTGTTTTATAAAGACCCGGTACTCAAGCTTCCCGGCGGGCGGAGCATCCGGGAGAAGCGCTGAAAGGGAGCCTTCCCCGTATGCCATCGGAATTTCGGTCCAGGCGTCGTCGGTGCGATAACGCCGCCAGGAAAGATAACCTTTTATCCTTTCGGGCGATCTTATTTCGATGAGACAGTTCCGTTCGGCGATGGTACAGCTCCTGGGCAGGCGGAACGAAACGCGGACGCCCCCGTCCGCCGCAAGCCCACCCTTCACGGGATAGGTCGGCCCGGTAAGGCGCTGGAAGACGGCGAATAACACCGTAATTATAAAACTAAGGACCCAGAACAAAAATTTTTTCATTATTCGATGTTTTTATCCCACGATCCTCTAAATGAAAACCGTATTGAATAGCAGGCCCCAGGTTAACAGATCCTCGGCAGCTGTTCGCCTTCCAGCATCATAACAAGGCGGGTCCCCCCGATGGCGGTGTTAAGGCGCACCTGGGGCTTGGAATCCTTCACGACCCGCCCTATAACGCAGGCTTCGCGTCCGTAATCGCCGGCGCGCAAGGCCGCGACTATCTTCTCCGCGTCCGGCGCCGCCGCAAAAAAAACGGCCTTACCTTCATTAGCGACATAGAGCGGATCGAGACCCAGCAGACGGCAGGCGTTCTCCACGGCGGGTTTTACCGGGACCGCCGTTTCGTCTATTTCTATCGAGGCGCGGCAGGCCCCGGCGGCCTCGTTCAAAACGGTGCCAAGCCCCCCCCGGGTAAGATCGCGGATGGCCCTGATCCTCTCGGAAGCCCTGAGAGCCCGGCCTATCATGGCGTTCAGGGGCGCGGCGTCGCTTTTAATATCGCCGGAAAACCCAAGGCGGTTGCGGGCGTTCATGACGGCCACTCCGTGGTCGGCCAGACGGCCGCTCAGGATAACGGCATCCCCGGGCCGTATGGAAGCGGAAGAAAGCCTGCGCCCAGCGGGAATGATTCCCACTCCGGAGGTATTGATAAAAAGCTTGTCGGCTTTGCCTTTTTCAACCACCTTCGTATCCCCGGTCACGATAAGGACGCCGGCTTCGCGGGCGGCTTTTTTCATGGAGCCTGCCAGGTCTTCCAGCAGGGCGACGGAGAATCCCTCCTCTATGATAAAAGCAGCCGAGAGGGCCAGAGGTTTCGCCCCTTTTACCGCCAGATCGTTCACGGTCCCGCAGACGGCAAGGCGGCCGATGTCCGCTCCGGGGAAGCTGAGCGGGTCCACCACATATGAATCGGTGGTGAACGCGAGGCGTTCTTTTCCCGCCCGGACCTCGGCGGAATCCTCAAGGGGCGCCAGGGCGGGATTAAAAAAAGCTTTGAGGAACAGACGCTCGATAAGCTCGTGCGTCATGCGTCCGCCGCTGCCGTGGCCGAGCTTTACAGTTTTTTCTATCATCATGGAAGATCCTTTTTCAAGCCCCGGCGGCCGCAGCCGGCGCCGGATGTTTCTGGAGTATTTCCAGGAAGGCTTTGGCCGAAGCGGGCAGTTTGCGCGACTTGTTGTAGATAAGATACAGGGGTCTTGAGACCTCGGCGTCGGTAAACCGCGCTATATGCATCTTGGTTTCCCGCTCCTCCTCCCGCACCGAGGACAGAGGCAGGATGGAAAGCCCCACTCCTGAGGAGACCGCGGTCTTGATGGTTTCGATGTTATCCAGTTCCATCTTGATATTCACCTTAACGGAGTGTTTTTTGAAGAAATCATCCACGTATTTCCTGGACGGGAAAACCTTGTCGAAGAAGATGAAGTCGAGCCCGTCGACCTCGCGCACGCCCACCTGGCGTTTGCGCGCCAGCTTGTCGGACATGGCGGTAAGCAACACCATCTCGTCGTCCCCGATCGGAAGCATGGTGATGCCCTGCAGCTTGCGGTAAGGGCAGGCCATAATGCCGAAATCGGCTCGGCCGGAAACTATGTCGCCCTGGATCTGCGAAAACCGCCTGTATTCGACGCTGACCTTGGTGTTGGGATGGGCGGCCATGAATTTGCGGATATAACCCTGCAGCAGGTAGACCCCCGCGCTGTAAATGGTGGAGATCTTAATTTCCTCGGTCGTTTTGGAAGCCGCGAGCTGCTTGATGGAAACCATCGAGTTCTCGTAAAGAAGCACTATTTTTTTGGAGGTTTCGTAGAACTTCTCGCCGCAGGGCGTGAGAAGGATCTTGTTGGCCAGCCTGCTGAACAGCCTGCACTTGAGGACGAGTTCCAGTTTTTTCACCTGCTGGCTGACGGCGGACTGGGAGATATAATTAAGCTCCGCGGTCTTTGAAAAGCTCCCGGTATCTACCAGGTCCCTGAAAACCTTTAAAGTTTCGATGTTCATTATCCTCCGTACTTGAACCAGGCCGCGCACGCGCCTTCCGAAGAGACCATGCACGGGCCCACGGCGTTGGCCGGAGTGCAGGCGCGGCCGAACAGTTTACAATCCGCCGGGACGGCCTTGCCCAGAAGGATCGGGCCGCAGATGCAGCCTTTCGGCTCCGGCGCGGCGCGATAAGACAATTTAAACCGTTTCACGGAGTCGAACTCCGAAAAAGCCGCGCTGAAGCCGAGTCCCGACCTTTTGATAAGGCCGATGGAACGCCAGCGGGCGCCGGTAACGGCGAAAACTTCCCTCATGAGCTCCTGCGCCCGGAGATTTCCTTCGGCTTTGACGGCCCTGGAATACTCGTCCTCCACCGCAGGCCCGCCGGAAACGATCTGCCTCAGCAGCATGTTTATGCCGGTAAGGATATCCAGCGGTTCAAAGCCGGTGACCACGCACGGCACGGAGTATTTCTCCGCCACGAACCTGTAAGGCGCGAGCCCTATGATCGCGCTGACATGCCCCGGCAGCATGAACCCGGAAATATTATGGCCGGGATCCTTCAGCAGGAGCTCCAGCGCGGGAGGGACCAGTTTAAAAAGCGGTATCACGGAAAAGTTCCGGACCTTTTCGGCCTTGGCGCGCATCACGGCGCCCGCTATCACCGGCGCCGTGGTCTCAAAGCCCACTCCCACGAAAACCACCTGCCGTCCCGGCTCTTGCCGGGCCAGTTCTACGGCGTCCAGGGGAGAGTAGACCACGCTCACGCTCGCCCCCCTTTCCCGGAGCGAATGCAGGTCCAGGCCGTTTGAGCCCCTGACCTTGAGCATATCGCCGAAGGTCGCGATGGTCACGCCAGGCGCGGCGGCCAGTTCCAAGATCAGATCTATATCCCCCTGGGCCGTGACGCAGACGGGGCAGCCGGGACCGGAAAGCATCTTAAGTCCCTCGGGGAAAAGCCGCCGCATGCCGCTGGCCGCTATGGCCATGGTATGGGAACCGCAGACTTCCATGAGGGCCGCGGCCCTGCCCGTCCGAGCTACGGCCAGGGCGGTAAGGCGCGCCATCTCCTTCAGCGCCGAAGCCGCCAGATCCTTATCGCGCCAGAGCGGGGAATTAAAGCGGTTAGAACCTTTTAAGGTCTTCACGGCTGTAGATCTCCTCAAAAAGTTTAAGCGTCTCTTCCGCTTCGGCTTCCTCCAGCACTTGTATGGCGAACCCCGCGTGGACAAGCACATAATCCCCCGTCCGGGCGCCGGGCACAAGATCAAGGGCCACTTTTCTCCCGACGCCGCTGAAGTTAACTTCGGCGGTATTTTTTTCTATAGATAAGATTTTTCCCGGCACGGCGATGCACATACATTCTCCAGTCCGGAGTTGAGCGAAAAAATCCTTTTCTCGCTCAAGCTCCTTTTTTCCGTGAGGCAAATAAATATAAGTTTTATTAATACTCCTTAGTAGATTATACAACTTTTACGGACCCGATGCCTGAGTCGGAGGGAATTTCCCGGCAATCACGCGCTATTCGGATGAGGAATAGCTGTTTTTATTCCGGTAAAAGTGCCCGGGATTTATTTTTTTGCTATACTATTCGATATTAAGCTCGGCGTTATTCGCCCCGATCGCTTTGCAGTGCGATCGGGGTGCGACAGAGGTTGGGTGGCAGAGCGGTCAAATGCACTGGTCTGTAAAACCAGCGGACTATGTCCTACGAAGGTTCGAATCCTTCCCCAACCATATATTTTTTGAAAAAGGCCGGCGCCTTTTTCAAAAAATATCGTGTAAGCCAGGATGATATAACGCATCGGACCGACTTCCATTAGAGGTCCGGCAGCAATCCGCCCCGCGCATTCAGCACGGGGTGCGACAGGTGGAGAAGGACTGGTTCCTTTTTAGTGAAGAGATTTCCGCTTCGAGGGGTTCAGCGCGGCGACCAAGCGAAGCGCAGGGAGCAAGCGACGATGTAACGGGGGGTAGGGGAAACCGCAATGCGGTGTCCCCTGTGGCAAATCCCCGGGAAGGGGTGCCGAGAGCCCCCCTTGTGGAGCACCGGGCGCCACCTTATCAAAGCCCGGCGGCAATCCGCCCCGCGCATTCAGCGCGGGGTGCGACAGAGATGGAGAGGTGGCCGAGTGGTTGAAGGCGCAGACCTGGAAAGTCTGTAAATCCCCAAAGGGTTTCAAGGGTTCGAATCCCTTCCTCTCCGGACCTTTTTCTCCACGAAAAAGGTCCGGTATTTTTATTTATAACCTTTCAGGTTCTTGAACAGCAGGGCGGCGGAGAAAAACATCACATTGCACAGGACGATCGTGGCGCCGGCGGGCAGGTCCATAAAAAAAGATACCGTTATACCGATAAACACCGAAATAACGGCCGTCAGGACGGAGATGAACATGGCGGCCTTGAAACCTTTGGCAAGCTGCAGCGCGGTGACGGCCGGCAGGATAAGAAGGGCCGAGACCAGCATAATGCCGACCACTTTGATCGCCAAAACGACCGTTACGGCGGTAAGCGAGGCCAGAAGCAGGTTGATGCGGGCGGTCCTTACCCCGGTAAGCCTGGCGTATTCCTGGTCGAAGGTGGCCGAGAACAGGTCGTTATAAAAGAACACTATCACAAGCAGGACGGCCAGGGACAGTCCTATGGACAGGTATACCTCGCGCACGCTTATCGCCAGAATATTGCCGAAAAGATAGCTGAACAGATCGACATTGAACCCTCTTGAAAGTCCGGCCAGGATGACTCCGCCGGCTATGCCGACCGAGGAAACTATGCCTATGGCGGCATCGCCGTACATTTTAGCCTTTTCGGTAAGTTTTAAAATAAAGTAAGAAGCTATAAGCGCCACGGGGATGGCGACATAAAAGGGATAAAAACCGAAAAAGAGCCCCAGGGCGATAGCTCCGAAACTGACATGGGACAAGCCGTCGCCGATAAGAGACAGTTTGCGCAGCACCAAAAACAACCCCAGCATGGCGCACAGCGCGCCGATAAAGGCGCCGGCCAAATAAGCCCGCTGGATGAACCCGTAACTTAAGAAATGAAACATCGTTCCCATTACCCGGCGTCCTTTGCCCATCTTTTGGATCGATCCGCAAAATTGCGCCGCAATTTGCGGATCAATGCTGATGGCATATAAGGTGCTGAGAATAAGTGCCGAAATAGCCGGTCATTTCCTGCGACCGGCAGAAATCCGAAAAAGGTCCGTAAAAAATTATCTCTTTATCCAGATACAGGAGCTTGTTGGCGTAACGCCCTATCTGCGCCGTATCATGCGTTATAAGGATGCTGGTAATGCCTTTTTGTTCGTTCAGTTTTTTTATAATGTCGTAGAACCCTTCGCGGGAAATCGGATCCAGCGCCGTACTGGGCTCATCCAGGATGAGCAGTTCCGGGTCGGGGGCCAGCGCCCTGGCCAGAAAGACGCGCTGCTGCTGTCCGCCTGAGAGTTCTCCCACCAGTTTCTCTCCAAGGTCCGCTATGCCCATAAGTTCCAGGGCTTCCCGGATCCTGGCCGCGTCGTCCTTGGTGAAACGCTTTGGAAACCGCTTTTTTGAGAGCAGTCCGAGGCCGACGACTTCCTTGACCGTGGCCGGGAACAGGGGATTGAAAGCATTCACCCTCTGCGGCAGATAACCGACGCGGTCCCAGGAATCAAAACCGCGCATCTCACGGCCGAACAATTCGACCGCGCCCGTATATTTATCGGTCAGACCCAGGATCGCTTTTATAAGCGTGGTCTTGCCCGCGCCGTTTGGTCCGGCCAGACCGATATAATCCCCCTTCTGGACGGTAAAGCTGACATCGCGCAGGACTTCCTCGGCGTCATATCTTAAGGACATGTTTTTTACCGATAAGATCGTGGTCATGGTTTACCCTGGTCGATCCGTAACCTGCGGCACTCAAGGCCAGTCTTTAAACTTTCCAGATCGCTCTGAAGTATATCAAAGAAAGAAACCCCGCGCGAGAGCTGTTCCCTGGTGAGGTTATGCGCGGCGCTCAAAGGCAGCATTTCGGCTCCGGTCTCGGACGCGACCGTTCCGGCTATCCTGGGGCTTGCCAGCTCCTCGTAAAAAATAAATTTTACCCCGTCTTTTTTCACCTGCTCCACCAGGGCGGCAAGGTCCCTGGCCGTGGGCTCGGAATCCGGCGAGAGGCCCTGGGCCGCCAGATATTTGAGGCCGTAGCGGCGGGCCGGATAACCGAAGGCGTAATGTCCGCCGTAAATTATTTCCCTGGTCCGGCACGCGGAAAGTCCGGATGCATAAGCGGCGTCGAGCGCGGACAGCCCCCTTTCGTAAGCAGCATAGGCCCGGCGGTAAGCTTCCCTGCCGGCGGGGTCCTTGGCCTCGAAAGCCGCCGCGATATTCCCGGCCATCGCTTTGGCGTTATCAAAATCCAGCCAGATATGCGGGTCCGGCGCGGCCTCCGATTTCCCCCGTTCCTGGCCGGGCTCACGCATAAGTTTTATCCCCCGCCCGGCATCGACCGCCAGCAAGCCTCCGGCGGCGACGCCTTTGATAAGGTCCTCCGCCCACGGCTCCATGAATTTTCCGGTATAGATAAAAATATCAGCTTCGCTTATCCGCGCCATATCGCCCGGCTTGGGTTCGAACGAATGAGCCTCCACTCCCGGCGGCAGAAGCAGCGAGACCTCGGCCTTGCCGCCGCCGATAAAACGGGCCATATCATAAAGAGGGAAGATAGTTGCCACCACTTTAAGCCTGCGCGCTCCGGCCGGAGCCACTGCGGTGGAACGGCGAAAAACCGCAAGCGCCGCTATAGCGGCGATCGAAGCGATCAGCAGGCAAGTAATTAAAAGAGTCCTGTTTCTCATGCTGCCCCGGCAATATTGTAGCAAGTCGAGCGGAAGCTTTGGTTAAAATAAAATAGGGGGTTGTTTATTTGCCCGGACGGGAGAAAGCCCGGGCTTTATCCCGGTCGCGGGGAGCGAAGTCGTTGAGGAGAATGTGCGGATTCTGCTGGCATAAATAATTGGGCGCCCAGGCGTCCTGGAAAAAGATGACCGGGTTTTGGGCATCGTCGTGCCCCCAGCGCGCGCCGATGGGCAAAGAAAGCCCGCGGACTTCCCGCGCCGGATCTTTGGACTCCGGCCACCGGACATGCGTCCAGGGGAGCGGCTCAAGACGGGACTCGGCGCCGTATTCGCCTTTAAGCCGGTATTGAGCGACCTCGAATTGAAGCGGCCCCACCGCGGCCAGCAGCGGCGACTGGTTGGGGTCGTCCGAGAGCCAGAATCGCTGCACTATCCCCTCGGTCAGGATCTGGTCCAGGCCTTTGCGGAAGGATTTATACTGCGCCGGCGTCGGGTTATGGAGCAGGGAAAAACATTCGGGCGGAAACCGGGGGATCTCATTGTAGGTGATGGCCGGATCCTCGGACAGGGTGTCTCCTATAAGAAAATCCGGATGACCGATCAGCCCGATTATGTCTCCCGGCCAGGCCTCGTTCATGATCTCGCGCTCCTGCCCGAACAACTTGTGGGAATTGGAAAGGCGCACACGCCGTTTGGTCCGCTGATGGGTCACCGACATATCCCTGGCAAATTTTCCGGAACAGACGCGCAGAAAAGCCACATGGTCGCGGTGTTTAGGGTCCATGTTCCCCTGGATCTTAAAAATAAAACCCGAAAAAGCGGGGTTATCCGGCCGGATACTGCCCTTCTCGCAACGATGGGCCGCGGGGGCAGGCGCGAGAGAAAGAAACCCGTCAAGCAGCAGTTGGACTCCGAAATTATTGGACGCGCTGCCGAAAAAAACGGGGGTAGCAACGCCGGCCAGCACCGCGTCGCGGTCAAAAACCGTCCCGACCGAGTCCAGCATCTCTACTTCCTCCAGGAACTGCGACAGGACCGGCGCGCTCAACCGTTCTCGGATGGCCGCGGCCGAGCGATCCCCGACCTCTTCCGGGGCCCGGTACGCTCCGCCGGGAGTATGCTCGAACAAATGCGCCTGCCGGGTCCTGCGGTCGTAAACGCCCTTAAAATCCACTCCTGTGCCGATCGGCCAGTTCATCGCGAAGGGGCGCAGGTCCAGAATTTCCTCCAGCTCGTCCATAAGTTCCAAAGGCTCCCTTGTGGGACGGTCGAGCTTGTTCATGAATGTAAAAATTGGGATCCCACGCTGGCGGCAAACCTCAAAAAGTTTGCGGGTCTGGCTCTCTATGCCTTTGCCGGCGTCAATGACCATAATAACGGCGTCCACGGCGGTCAGGACCCGGTAAGTGTCTTCGGAAAAATCGCGGTGACCGGGGGTATCCAGCAGATTCACCCGGTATCCTGCGCAGTCGAACTGGAGAACGGTGGAGCTTATGGAAATGCCGCGCTTTTTTTCCATCTCCAGCCAGTCCGAGGCAGTGGAGCGCTGGTTCTTGCGGGCCGTGACCGAGCCGGCCAAATGGAGGGCTCCGCCATAAAGCAGCATCTTCTCGGTAAGCGTGGTCTTACCGGCGTCGGGATGGGAAATAATGGCGAAGCTCCGCCTGCGCGTCCAGTCGGTCATAACGTATATTTTACCATTTCTCACCGGCGCCGCCCTGCGACGCCGACCTATTCTTACGGGATTTCAATGATCGCCGGGTGGCGGGACATGACGGCGCTTTGCTGCGGCGTAAACTCCCGCACCTGGTCGGGGGTATTTGAAGCCTGCGCATCCATCACATTGGGCGGAACGCCGTTGTCCGTAGTGTCGGGGATCTGGTCGAACAAAAGCGTCCCATATTCCTTGTCGTGATATAAACCCAGATAATGGCCGAGCTCATGAGCTGTAATAATTGAAAATATGGTGGGATAGCTGGTATAAGCCTCCGAGAGGGCGATGCCTCCGAACGGATAATTCGCCGACACCTTAGGCCCTCCGATCCCGCTGGAAATCCCCCCCACGCCGCCAAGCACGCTCTGGACAAAAAATAATTTAACGCCGTTTTTGGCGCCGCCGGACCTGAACAGCTCGTTCAGTTTCTCACCGGTACTTATTTTAAACTTTTCCGGTTCTTTGGAAGCGTCCCCGATGTCGGCGACGGAGGCGATCCGCAGTTCGATCCCCGCGTTGGCAAAGATCACGGCGAGCGCGTTAAAAAAAGCTTTAATATCCACGCGATTCGACCTGTAAGTTTTTGTGGTCCAGCCGCCGGCGCCGGTAAAATACAGGTTCAGCGGCAAAATCTTTTTGCGAGCCGCCGTCTCCGGGATCCTGAAAAGCACGCGCATTTTAAAACCGCGGTCGCTCAGGCCCCCGGTGAGGTCCTTTATCCTGGCCCGCCAGGCGCCGGGAGTCAGCGCCACGCCGGGATTGTTCGGCACGACGGCCGAGGCGTAACCCATTAAACCGCCGATAGACCTGTTGGGGCTTAAATATGGCCCAGGCTCTTTGCTGAAACTCGCCGCATTCCTTACCAGGGCGGGATCCGAGCCTTGGGCCACGACATGAGAGATCAAGGTTTCAACAACGCCGCCGTCCGTGCCTAGCCGGACCAGGTCCGCGACAAGAGGCACGGCGCTGAGATCCGAGGCATAAACTTCTATCTGCATGCTTGTAGCGCCGGAAGGGACTTCAAAAACAAGCTCATCCGAAAAATTATCCGAATTGAACGACGAATCAAACTCGACGGCCGTGATCCGGCTGGCCTGGTTGTCTCCTACCTGGTACATGCCCCGCTCAACACCCGGGGAAGCGGACACGGGGAACGATCCCCAACCCGCCATGAGAACGATTAAAGCGATCATTTTCATTATTGTTTCCCCTATCCGGATGCCAACAGAACTGCGCCGCGCGCCGCTGCGTACAGAAACAGGTTACCAGGATCGCGCGAAATTCACCTGGGTCAAAGGTCCCGGATTTTTGCAGCATTTGGCCCATCAAAGCGGATAGTAAAAATTTTTGCCGCAAAAATTTTTAACCAGGTCCTATAGGACTCCCGATTTTATATAATCTGAACAGTGATGGAGGACCGATTTCCTTTAGAGGTCCGGCGTTATTCGCCCCAATCGCTTTGCAGTGCGATTGGGGTGCGACAGAGATGGAGAGGTGGCCGAGTGGTTTATGGCGCCGGTCTTGAAAACCGGTGTACGCTTATGCGTACCGTGGGTTCGAATCCCTCCCTCTCCGCCAGTTTTCCTACGGAAAACCGGCGCGGTGTCCGAAAACACACGACAGGATAGCGTAGTCCACTCCGCAGTTTTACTTCGGAAAACATGCGCGGTGTCCGGGAACACACGACAGGGTAGCGTAGTCCACTCCGCATAAATAGATAAATAGGGACAGCGACCATTTAATAAATGGTCGCTGTCCCTATTTATATTTACCGTTTTTTACCAGTAGAAAAAAAGATCCGCCGGCCTTATAAGGCGGTAAAGGTTTATCAGCGCCCCCAGCGCCAGGAACGGGCCGAAAGGAATATGATCGAACCGCTTCGCTTTTTTGGCCAGCAGGAGGGTTATACCATAGACGGAACCGAAAAAAGACGCCATGATCAGCGCGGAGATCACTCCCTGCCAGCCGGTTAAAGCCCCGATGCCGGACATTAGAAAGATATCCCCCTCTCCCACGGCTTCTTTTTTGTAGATCCTGGCCCCCAGCCAGGCCATAAGCCATACGATGAAAGCCCCGGACGCGCCGCCAGCCAGGAAGCCCAGGAAACGACTCAAAGCCGGGCCCGAAAAATAAGGATTAAAAAAACAGGAGGCCAAACCCAGGCAGAGAAGGCCGTATGAAAAGATATCGGCGATCATCATTGTTTCAAGATCTATGAACGCTATCACGATAAGGAGATACGCCGCGCAGAGGGCCGCGGCCAGCCAGGCCGGCTCCGCCCGCCATTTTAAAAAAAGCAGGGCGGTCGCAACGCCGGTCAGGATTTCCACCGCCGGGTAACGCCAGGGTATGGGCAGGGAACAATGGCGGCAGCGGCCGCGCAAAAAAATAAAACTTAAAAGCGGGACATTATCATAAAAACTGATCGGCGTTAGACATTTAGGACAGCGCGAACGGGGCTTAACGATGGACAGGCCTTCCGGCAGCCTGGAAATACAAACATTCAGGAAGCTGCCGATCAACGATCCGAAAACGGCCGCAAATAGAAAAAGCGTAATGGTTATCATAAATTAAAAAGGCCCCGCGTCGCTGCGCGGGGCCTTTTTAAACTCAGTCACACTGCTTAGTACGAGGTCCAGACGACGCCCTTCAGATCGTTCTGGGTGCAGCCCACTATGAAGGTTCCCCAGGTAGCGGTCCAGGACGAATTTGCGAAGTACATCCAGCCGCCCACATCGCCGGCGCTGGTGTTGGCGACATTGTTGGTGACAAGCGCGGTATCGAGATGTCCGGTACCAGGCAGCTTCGCCACAGGGATGTCGTTCAGATACTTGCCAGCGGCGGTGAGCGGGGTCAGATCGCCGGCCGGGAAGATACCTTCGTTATCTCCGTAGTATACCTGAATAGCGCTCCTGACGCTGGAAAGCGCTCCCTTGGTCGCGCCTTCCTTCGATTTGTTGATCAGATCAGCAAACTTCGGGATGGCGATAGCGGCCAGAATACCGATAATGGCCACCACGATCATAAGCTCGATCAGCGTGAAGCCCTTCTTGTTCATTTTCATACTATTACCTCCTGGTATAATGCATGTGCCGTCACATGAGACAAGAACACCACCGGGATGATATATGAATGATATCCGGAGAAGCCCTCATCTGATAATAGTTTACATGAACCCAAAGGGCATTGTCAATGACTAAAAGTCACACTATAAAATGCCGTAAAACGACATTTTATCTTCCTCTTACCGAATGGTAACCCCGCCCTATAGGGCGGGGTATGGTAAAAATTTTAGCGGTAAAAATTTTTACTAAATTGGAGCGGGATGCCGTTTCCTTTCAGAACAGCCCTGGGCCATAAGGCCCTGAATCCGTGATACCTTATGCCTACGGTCTTCAGGGCACTATAACATAAAGACGCAGGTCTTTATGCTCAGGCTTTAAGGCCCTCCGCATATTAAACTGTTTGATAAAGGGTCCAGACTTGGGAATGGCAGGAGGGACAATCTTATGGTGAAAATATTGATAGCGGCAGCAGCGCTCGCCTCGGCGGGTCCGGCGGCGGCACACACGCATGAAGGTGCTTTAGCCGGACTCGAACGGCAAGTTCCGGCATCCAACCAGCGCATTCCTGTTCCGGCCGGCGCCGGCAAAATATCGGCGCGCGCCGAGAAACTGGCGCTCGCCAGAAAGATGGCTATCGACTGGGTAGAGGCAAGCATCCGGTTCCTGTCCTCTCCGGAAAGCGCCCAGGCCGCCGCGCTAATCAATGATCCCGAGCAATTGCGTGCCGATTATCAAAAAATCGCGGCGCGCCTTAAAAGCGAGAACCTTTCCTTCGACTATCCCTACGACGGAGAACCGGATCGTGGTTTTTGCGAGGGGACGCACTACGAAATGTACACTACCAACACCAACCGCAACATTATAAATGCGTGCAACTCGGCGTTCCAGCTTCGCACCGCCGTTATCGCCCAGAAATTAGTGCATGAAATGACGCATAATCTCAGCAGAATAGACGAGTGTGCGGCCACTCAGGCGGAAATGCTCGCGCCGGTGCTTGGAGACCGCAGAATGCCCGCCGGCAACGGCTATACGGATACCGAAGGCGAATGCCAGGAGATCGGGAACAATATCGGCCGCATTTACCTGGCTCTTGAAGGCGGCCCGGCTGAGATCAAGCCGCCCGCGGTCGGCGGCTCTTTTACCATCTCGCCCGCGCTGTGGAAAAAGCTGCTGGACAAAAAATTCCTGACCGTTCCGGGAAAAGACGAGCCGGCCGGCACGCAATTGCTGTGCCACCTGGACATATACAATATTGATCCCGGCTACAGCCGTGACGCCTCGCGGCCCAAAACATTTGTAATTACGGAAACGCCGCAAGCAGCGTCCGGATTTTACAGTATTTCGCAGGAGCCCGGTCTTACCGTTGCGCTGAATTGCAGCCTTCCGACGGGCATGCCGCTGACGCAAAAAGACCTTTCCGAAGTGTTTCAAGGCCAGCTGACCCTTAAATAAAATGTCGTAAGACGACATTTTATCGTACCCGGCACGGGGTTTTCCCCATCCCCGTGCCGGAGTTGAGGGAGAAACTTCTTTCTCCCTCAACTCCCTCTTACCGCAAAAAAATCCCGCCCTCTGGGGCGGGACATGGTAAAAATTTTTGCCTCAAAAATTTTTTCGCTTTTCATCCACCGGATGCGCCGGTGTCGGCTTCAAGTCCCTTCCCGCCCAATAATAAGGCCGGACCTCGAGGTCCGGCCTTAAATAAATGGGCGAGAAGGGACTTCTTTTCCCCCGGTCGCTCCCGCGA
This sequence comes from Elusimicrobiales bacterium, assembly GCA_041665305.1. GTDB lineage: Bacteria > Elusimicrobiota > Elusimicrobia > Elusimicrobiales > UBA9959 > YA12-FULL-51-18. The sequence continues at coordinate 34,282 of JBAYJD010000009.1, read as the reverse complement.
CCTCCTCCAAAGCCGGCCGCACCGGCTGACGCTTCGCTTTTCATCCACCGGATGGGCCGGTGTCGGCTTCAAGTCCCTTCCCGCCCAATAATAAGGCCGGACCTCGAGGTCCGGCCTTAAATAAATGGGCGAGAAGGGACTTGAACCCATAAGGCCTTTCGGCCACACGGTCCTGAGCCGTGCGCGTCTGCCAGTTCCGCCACCCGCCCATATAAAATGTTTCTGGCAATCAACAGCCCGTAACTAGTAAAATAATACCGGCTAATGTTCAGGCACCAGTTACCGCTCGATACTATTTTAGGAAATTCAGGCCGCTTTTACAATGAAAAAAAAAGAACCCGAGATAGAGACCGTCGCCACGAACAGAAAGGCCAGGCATGATTACGAGATCCTGGAGACCTTCGAGGCGGGCTTGGTGCTGGAAGGGCCGGAGGTAAAATCTCTGCGCCTGAAACAGGCCCAGATCACCCAAAGCTTCGCCAGGGTGGAAAGCGACGGGCTCTACCTTTACGGTATGCACATCCCTCCGTACATTTTCAATACGGTAAAAGAACTGGACCCCATCCGGACCAGAAAACTCCTCCTGAATAAAAAAGAGATCAAAAGACTCACCAACTCCACCGCCACCAAAGGCACCGCTATCGTGCCGCTTGAGGTCTATTTCAAGAAAGGCTGGGCCAAAGTCGTCCTGGCATTGGCCAAGGGCAGGAAAGCCCCGGACAAACACGAAGCGACAAAGAAACGCGAGATCGACAGGGAACTCCGCAGGGACTTCAAAGAAAAATTCAAAGGCTGACCGGTAAAGATTTTTGTCCCAAGATTTTTACTTTATATACGCAAACCCAGCCCGGCGGTGACAAGCCCCCGGCCGTGCGTATAGGTATATCCGCCGGAAAGATAGCCGTATGTTAAAAATGTCATCTTTGCGCCCGCCATGTACCTGGGAGCTGAAACGGAAACGCGCCTGCCCGACAGGGAAGGATCGTTGACGATCTGGACCGTAAGCCTTGTATTATCCATTCCCAGGCCGAAATACGGGGAAACGACCGGGGTGTTAAAGGATACTACCAGACCGTAAGAGTAATGCGCGGCGTAAAAAAATTTATGGGCGGCCAGATTACCGGTGGCGACCAGCATAGCCTGCATTTTTTTCTGCGGCTGGGTAAGGCCGTACTTCAGTCCCCCGCCGGCGACCGCCATGTTATCGAAGGAGGCGGCTTTGATAAAACCGTCTATGCGGTAAGGCATGCCTATCTCGGCCTGCACCCAGCCGAGGCCGAAAGGCTTGTTTTTTTTCAGGATGCCGTCCTTATGTTCCGGCTCGAACTGCATAGAGCCCCTGCCGCTGACATCGAACCCGCCGAAACCCAGCACCCGGGCTGTCTGGTTGGTCCCGCTGCCCAAAAGCCCGCCCAGGTCCCTGGCAAAAGGCCTGAGGTCCGAAGCCGCCGCGCCGGGAAAACCGGAGTAAGTGCCGGAACCGGCGCGGACCGCCCCCGCCTGGAACACGACGACCGCCAGCCCGAATAAAATTTTTTTGATCATAAATATCTCCCGAGGCCGCGATTTATTTTCCGCTCGAGTTTCTTCCCGCCCCGTGGTTTTCCCGCCCTGAACGCTGTAAAAACGCCGCGCCTGAATTTTTATTTTTCGGCCGCCCCGCCGAGGACTTCCTTGACCGTGGTAAGACCCAGAATAACTTTTTCCAGCCCGTCCATGGCCAGCGACCGCATGCCCGCTTTCATGGCGATGTTCTTGACGGGAATAGCGGAAGGGTCGCTCAGAAGCTGGGTGCGGATGGGCTCGTTGAGGATGAGCAGTTCATGCATGCCTAAGCGGCCTTTATACCCGGTGGTCTTGCATTTCTCACAGCCGACCGCCGCAAAAACCTTGGCGCCGGCCGGGATCCTGACATTATTGGCCTCAAAAACGGCCCTTTCCTCCGGCGAGAGGTCCGCTTCTTTTTTGCAATCGGGACAGAGCCGCCGGGCCAGCCGCTGGGCGAGCACGGCTTTCATGGTATTGGCGACCACGAAGCGCGGAATCCCCATCTGGGTCAGCCTCTCCAGCGCGGAAGCCGAGTCGTTGGTGTGAATGGTGGAAAAAACCAGGTGGCCGGTCATGGCGGCTTCAAGCGCGATATGCGCGGTCTCCTGGTCCCGGATCTCGCCGACCATGATGACATCCGGGTCCAGACGCATGAACGACCGCAGCGCGCTGGCAAAATCGAACCGCTTATCTTCGCCCAGCTTGATGTCGGGGTTGACCGGGACCTGGACGATACCGTCGATATTGTATTCCACTGGATTCTCGGCCGTGAGAATCTTTATGTCGGGACGGTTCACATAGTTAAGACAACCGTAGAGAGTGGTGGACTTGCCCGAGCCCGTGGGGCCGCAGACCAGCACTAAGCCGAAATTCTTTTTTCCGCCTATCCCCTGGAACTGGGCGAGCAGTTTTTCTTCCGTATCCGGCAGAAAGCCCATGACCTTGATATCCACGCGCACCGAAGCCCGGTCCAGGATACGCATGACGCACGCCTCGCCGTATACGGTCGGGATCATTTCCACGCGGAACTCGATGGGGTTGCCTTTGGCGATGATCTGTATGCGCCCGCTCTGCGGAATGCGCCGTTCCGTGATGTTCATGGAATTGGTCATGATCTTTATCTTGGCGGTTATAGCCTGCCGATAGGCCCAGGGCACGGAAAAAGAGGCCGCCCGGAGCATCCCGTCCACCCGGTAACGGATCATGACCTTGGAATTTTTTCCGTTCGGGTCCTCAAAAGGCTCCACATGGATATCCGAAGCTTTTATACTGAGAGCCCCCAGTATTATGGCGTTGACCAGGCGCTCCACTTCGGGAGCGTTGGCGTCGACATCGCTGATGTCCTTTTTTTCGGCCTCTTCGGCCAGGGAAAAAGATTCTTCCTCGCCCGGCCCTTTAGGCGCGGCCTGGGTGACGGATTCCACGAGTTGGTCGACCTGGGCGGCGTCGGCTTTTCCGTACACGCTGTCCAGGACCTTATTGATCCCCTGCGGCAGGGCCAGATAGGCTTTGACTTCAAGGCCTGTCCTCAGCCCGATATCTTCGACCACCAGGAAATCACGGGGGTCCGACATCGCCAGGAACATCACTCCGTCCTTCATGGCGAAAGGCACGCACCCCTGCCTCATGGCGATGGCCTCCGGCAGGGTCTGCACCGTCTCCCTGGGGACCTCCATTTTAGAGAGGTCCACAGCTTTAAACCCCCATTCGTCGGCGAGGACCTTCAGCAGCGTCAGCTCGTCCACGAGTTTCATTTCCACCAGCGTCTGCTGAAGCGGCTTGCTCTCCTTTTTGGAGAGTTCCTCGGCGGCTTTTACCTTGTCCTCGGGAACAAGGCCCCCGTCTATCAGGATCTCCCTGATATTTTTCTTTCTCTGCAGACCTTTGGTTGGCGGCATAGTTCAGCCTACAATTATAAATTTATTACATGCTTTTTACAAATGATATATCACGCGGCGGCGCTTTACCGGGTGAGGAATTTTCAGCGGCCGCTATCGAAACTCAAGCAGTTCGCCCTCCGCCAGAACGGAACCGGCGCGGCCCGGGGCGAGTTCCAGAACGCCCGCGGCCCCGTAAACCCAGGGGGAGAACCGCCACGGTTTCAGGAACGGGACCACTTTCATCACTTTAAGTCCGGCGTCTAGGAAAACTGCGTCTATCGGAAAGCTCATAAAACACGAATGGATCATGGCGCACGGGGCCAGCCACAAACCTTCTTCCTGTTCCATGGTCCGGCGCGGGATAAGCCCGAACAGCCGCGTCCGGAAAGAATCGGCTTTAACGGCCCTCGAAACCACGGCGATGTTCCTGGTGGTGTTAAAAACTATCATAATTATTTCCCCCGTGCCCGCCTATACCTCAAGCCCCCCTTATAGGGCGGGGGCTGGTAAAAATTTTTGCCGCAAAAATTTTCAGCGGATCAGGGCGAACTTTCCTTTTGCAGTCCCTTTTTCCGTCTTTATAAAAAATAGATAGACGCCGCTGGCCGCGGCGCGGCCCGCCTCATTGCGTCCGTCCCAGGTCTGGCCGGAGATCTTTTTTATTTTCTCGCCTTCCGAGGTGTAAACGCTTATCTCAAGGTTCGCGCCGGAGATCTCATCCGGGATAAAAAAAGAAAGAAGGCCGGCGCCCGGCCTGTAAGGGCTGGGAAAAGCGTACGCGCCGGTCCGCGGCGCCGCAGGGGCGAAAGCGGAAGTATTGCCGGTCACAAGCAAAAGCATGGCCTTGTAGGCGTTCAGCCGTCCAAAACCGTAAAGGGCGTCCGGTCCCGCGGCGCCGAGATCGTCGGCGGAATTCCTTATGACATCTCCGACCTGCGTGGGAGTCAGCGCCGGACGGGTGGAAATGAGGAGCGCCGCCAGACCCGCGGCCAGCGGGGAGGCGAAAGAGGTGCCGGAGTCGGCGGCGAATCCCGGGCCCGGTACGGTAGTAAAGGTATTCACCCCCGGGGCCGTAACGCCGCGGGCCGACATTTCCGCGCCCCGGGCCGAAAAAGAGGCCAGATTGTCGTTGACATCGGTGGCGCCGACCGGCAGCACGCCGAGGCAATTGGCAGGGGAATCCACTCCGGCGGGGTTGTTGCCGGCGGCCGCGACCAGGACCAGGCCGGCCGCCGCCGCGCTGCTCACCGCCGCCTGCATCAGTCCGGAGCATCCACCCGCCTGCCCGAGGCTCATATTTATCACTATCCTGCCCGCGGCCGGAGAATTCTGCTGTAGAACCGCGTAGTTTATCGCTTTTATGATCGTGAGGTCGTCGGTGCTGCAGGAACTTCCCCCTGATCTATCCGAGCAGTCGGCGAAGCAGTCGACGGCGCTGAACACTTTAAGCGACAGCAGGCCCGCGCCCCAGGACATACCGGCTATCCCATAGGAATTATCGGTCGCGGCGGCCGCGATGCCGGCGACCTTGGTGGCGTGCGAACACGCGGGGGTCGGGGGGTCGTCCGGAGTGCGGGCGCCGAAATTGTCGGGGTCGAAAAACTGCCCGGTTCCGGAAAGTTTGGGGCCGAGGTCCGGGTGCGAGCCGTCGATCCCGGTATCAAGAACGGCCACGGTCACGCGGGTTGAAAATCCGGTCTCAAAGTCCCAGGCCCTGAAGGCGTCGGTTTTAACCAGCCCGTATTGTTCCACGCGGTACTGGTCCAACGGCACTTTTGCCGCATGGTAGACCCCCGACGGTTCCGCGGCCAGAACGCCCGCGATCCCCTTAAGCGCCGGCAGGGCCGAGGCCACGCTCATGCCCACGGGTAATTTTACCGCCGACCAGCCCATAAATTCGAATTCGCCTGCCGGTTCAAAACCGGAAGCGTTCAAAAGGTCCCGTTTGGAGGAAGAGGAGAGTTCGGCGGAAAATTTTACCAGCGCGCGGCCGCCGGCGACTTCACGCTGAGACCGCGCCGCGCCCGCCTGGGAGGCGGCGGAGACCGCCGGCAGGTATTCCACTCTTAAGGCAAAGGAAGGAGCGGCGCACAAAAATATCAAACCCGCGGCGGCGAAACGGAGCGGCAGGGCCGGGCGCGGCAAAACGGGCCGTTGTGCCGGACGGTGCGCGGAGTTATTCAACATAAAGCGGTTCCATTCCCGTGCGCCATACCTAACCCGCGCCCCCGCGGCGGGATCTTCATTTTTTCTTATCGACCGCTCCGGCAAAACCCTCTTTGACCTTCGTTTCGATCAAGTCCCTGAGCGCCGGGTCCTTCGCTTCGAAATTTTCCGGATAAGCGGCCCGGACCCCGCCGGAGATTTTTTTAAGGACGCCGAACACTACCGAGAGGTCCCCGTCGAAGGAGAGAGCTACATTGGCCACCCGCACCCTGGATTTAAGCGTTTTAACCTCAAGGACCGAAAGTTTAGGCGCGGAGATCTTGCCGGAATAGGAACATTTGTCCCCGGAAAAGCAGGACTCCAGCTTTCCATAAAGAGTCTTGGACAACAGCCTTATATCGGCGTACTCCCGCTCTTTGTAGACGGCCACGGGCATGACGACGGCGCCGTTTTCAAAGGCGATGCCTTTGACGGCCAGCGAACGCGAGAACACAAAATCGGAGGTCTGCCTCTTCCCTGAAACTACCGGGACCGCGGAGGTTATTTCAAGCGCGCAGGCGCCCGGAACCGTGAGAAGAAGCGCGGCAGGCAGGACGGCCAAAGACCTAATCCTTTTCATTTATTCTCCTGATTATCCGGACCATGTCGTAAATATCGTCCAGTTCATAGTCGGCGCCGGACACTTTGGTGTCGAATTCGTTGCCGTACTTGGCCCAGGCCGCGCGGATGCCCAGGGCCTTGGCGCCTTTGATATCCCTCTCCGCCCAGTCTCCGACCATGATGGCCTCCTGCGGCGGCACCGCCAGCAGGCCCAGGATCTTTTTGAACGGCTTCGGCGAGGGTTTGCGTTCCCCCGTATCTTCGAACGCCACGACATGCTCGAAGTAATGATGCAGGCCCAGGGCCACGATGCGCATCCAGACCGACAGGCGCGGCGCGTCGGAAACGACCCCCATCTTTATCCCGCTTTTCATCAATTCTGTCAGGGTCAGTTTTACGCGCGGATACAGCGTCATGTGGCCTTCCTTGGCCCGCTTGTAGCCGATGATCCCGGCCGCCAGGATCCTGTAGTCGACCTGGCCTAATTCCTTGACCAGCACTTTATCGAAGATATTCTGGTCTTCAATGCCCTCCTTCCAGTAAGTCTCGAAGATGGATTCGTACATCTTCTCCTTTTTCATCGGCAGGCCCGCGTCGAGCATGGCGTCGACGGCCGCGTCCACCGAGGCGCGCTTCATGCGCATAAAATCCATCAAAGTATTGTCGATGTCGAAGATAACGGCTTTGATCATAAAATCAGGTCGGAGAAAGCGGGCCGGGGCCGAGGGCGCTGGAATAAACGGCTCCAGCTCAGGCCCCGGACCATCCGCGCTTTTATCCTATCCTCTTTTCGGTTCGGTGACCCTTTCCAGATACTCGAAGGTGCGGGTATCAACGCGGACCTTGTCGCCTTCCTTGATGAACATCGGAACTTTTATCTCCAGCCCGGTGGAGACCTTGGCGTCCTTCATCACATTGGAAACCGTATCGCCCTTCACGCTGTCCACGGTCTCTGTTATCGTCATCACGATGTTGGCCGGCAGGGCGATGTTAAAGAACTTGTCGTTAAGGTAAAGGCCTTCCACTTCCATATTCTCGGTCAGGAACTGCATCAGCGGGCCGATCTTGGAGATCGGCAGGGCGGCCTGCTCAAAACTAACGTTATCCATGAAATGAGCCAGGTTGCCGTCGCTGTAAAGATAGGTCTTGGGCCGTTTTTCCACCATCACATCCTTGAACTTGTCTTCGGGACGGTAGGTGGTCTCGATAATAGCTCCGGTTTCCAGGTTCTGAAGCTTTACCCTGACCACGGCCCGCGCCTGGGATTTGCGGTGGTGCTGATAGGTGAGCACTTCCACTATCTGGCCGTTCTCGTTGGTGAAGATCGTTCCTTCCTTGAATTGCGTAGATGTTATCATGTCTTTCTCCTTTTTAAACTCAGGGTCCGGGGGTTAAGAGTTCCGCGCTCCACCCTGTCCGCTATCCCTTCCGTATTGATAAGCCATAACTTTTAGAGCCAGTATTCTTTTTTCCATGGGCGGGTGCGTGGCGAAAAGATCCGCTACGAGGCCGCTTTTTTCCTCTATCAAACTCCCGCGCGGATCGGCAATGCACATGTGGGCCACGCCGTTGTTGACGGCGCAGGTGGGCATGACCGCGGCCCGGATCTTTTCGAGCGCCGAAACGAGCGCCTGCGGATTGCGCGTCAGCTCGGCGCCCGAGGCGTCGGCCAGATACTCGCGCTCGCGGGAAATAGCCATGGCCAGCAGGCGCGAGATAAGCGGCGCCAGCGCCACCAGCACCAGCCAGGCCGCGAAAAAGACCGCCGAAAACGCCCCGCCGCCTTTGCGGCCGCCGGGGGAAGCCCCGGAAGATACGCCGCGGGAGGAACCGGAACGGAGCCGCGTCGTCCGGTACGCGAAGTCGCTGAGCAGGGCTATGGCGCCCAGCAAGCCGGCCGAGACGGTCATGAGCCGCATATCGTAATTTCTGATATGGCTCATCTCGTGGGAGACTACGGCCTGAAGCTCTTCCCTGTTAAGGGAATTCAACAGTCCCTCGGTGACCGCGATAACCGAACTTTCCGGGGCCGTGCCCGCGGCAAAAGCGTTAAGATCGGAGTCCGGCACGATATACGCGTCCGGAACCGGCAGCCCGGCGGCGGTAGACATCTCCGCGACCACATCCAGGAACCGGCGTTCCTTCTCATCCGCCGCAACGGCGCGGCGGGCCCGGGTGGAACGCAGCACCATGCTTACCCCGTTCACCATGCTGTTTGCCGCCATGCCGAAACCGGCCAGCAGCGCCAAAATGGCGCCGTACGGCACGGGCTGCGGCGGCGCCGCGCCACGGGAATAGCCGTCGGCGTACGGTTCATAACCCGGCCCGCGAACCGGATTAAAGCTCAGGTAAAAAAAATCGAAGCCCAGGCCGATCGCAAGAAAGAGCGCCACAAAAACGAACATGATCGCCCAAGTCGTCCGCCTGTTCCTGGCCTGCTGCTCGTAAATGTTCATTAAAAATTTTTGCCGCAAAAATTTTTACGGCGGAATTTTTTACCAGGCGCTTCCCTCACACCGCCAGGTCCACTTTCGGGGCTTCACGGTCCCTTGAGTCCTGCGGCAGTTCGAACAGGACCGCGCCGGTAAAACCCATTATGGGGGCGACCACATTGTTGGGGAAGACCTGTTGTTCCGTGTTGAACCTGGTCACGATATCGTTATAGAACTGCCTGGCAAAACCTATCTGGTTTTCCGTGTGCGTCAGTTCTTCCATCAGGGTTTTAACCGACTCGTTGGCCTTGAGGCTGGGATAATTTTCCGTAAGGGCTATAAGCTTGCCCAGAGCCTGGGTCAAAGAACCCTCCTTGGCCAGGATCTCGTTCATGTTGCCGGAAGCCCCGGCGCTCATGGCCGCGGCGCGGGCCTGTATGACGCGTTCCAGGGTTGATTGTTCGAATTTCATCTCCCCCTTTACCGAATTTATCAGGTTGGGGATAAGGTCGCAGCGCCGTTTCAACTGCACATCTATCTGTTTATAGCCGTTAGCCACCTGGTTGCGCAGTTTGATCAGATTGTTGAAGATCATGACCACCCACAGAACGCCCGCAAGAAGCACTACCGCTGATATGATCACAGTTCCTCCCGTTATTCATTTTCCGTTCCCGGTACCCGGTCATGTCCGAATTCCCGCGGTAAAAGCGGGGCTCAGGAGCGGAGATTGGTAAGAATTTCGCAGCCGCCGTTTTTCACCAGCACGGAATCTTCTATGCGGACCCCGAACTTCCCGGGCAGATAGATGCCCGGCTCCACCGTGACGGCCATGCCCGCCCGGAGGGTTTCCCCTGACCTGGTGTTCAGGGTTGGAGCCTCGTGGATCTCAAGGCCCACGCCGTGGCCCGTGCCGTGAATAAAATACTGGCCGAACCCGGCGTCGGAAATATGATCCCGGCAGGCCCTGTCGACCTCGACGGCCTTAACGCCGGCCCTGACCTTTCCGAGGCCCGCACGCTGCGCCGCCGCGACTATGGAATACACTTTTTTAAATTCGGCGTCCGGCCTGCCGTGGAAATAAGTCCTGGTGATATCGGAGCAGTAACCGTTATAGACGCAGCCGAAATCCAGGAGCACCGCCTCGTTGTTCTTAAGCGGCCTGTCCGAAGTTTCGTGGTGGGGTCTCGCGGAATCCGGCCCGAACCCGACTATCAGATTAAAACTGGGACCCTTGGCGCCCATGGCCTGCATAAGGTCCTCAAGTTCCCTTGAAACGGAAAGTTCCGTCCGGCCGGTCTTGATCCGCGGCTTTATGAGGCCGAAAGCCCTGGCGGCGATACGGCAGGACTTGCGCAGCACGGAGATCTCTTCCCCTTCTTTAACGGCGCGCAGTCCCGCCGTAAGGCCCCTGAACTCCGCGAACCCGTTCTTCCGCCAGAAACGGCCGCGCAGATAGGTTTCCGTTTCAGGCTCAAAAACGGTTTTTTTAAGTTTTCCGGCCCGGACCTCGGAGATCACGGCTTCAAGGGGGCTCTCGGGCGCGGAGGCGTTCACGAAAGCCACCTTGGACTTGAAATGCTCAAGGAGCATTTTAGGCATGAAGGCCCAGGCCGCGGTCCGGGAAACGAGCAGGACGAACCCGTCCATGCGAAACCCGGTCAGGAAATCCTGCTCCAGCGGCCTGGAAAGGACCACGGCGTCGAGTTTTTCCTTTTTCAGGAGCCGCTGCAGATCTTTTAACCGTTTTTCATGCGTGTTCATACACCCCTCCGTTATGGGCCCGGCCCCGAAACTCCGTACCATTACGATTATACCACTTTTATAATTGTCCGGTTTAATCCCCGGACCGCGGGTCAGCCTCAAAGGCCGACGCCAACCGGAGGTAGTCCCCGACCGAAAGGTTCTGCGGGCGCAGCCCGGGATCGAAGCCGGCCGCTTTTATGCGGGCGCCCGTCGCGGCCTTATCCGAATTCAGGCCCAGGGACAACGAATTGACCAGCGTTTTGCGGCGATGGGAGAACGCGTGCTTTACGAAGGCTAGGAATTTTTCCCTGTGGCCGGCCGTAGGGAAAGTTCGCAGGGGTTTAAAGGCCAGCACCGAGGAATCCACTTCCGGGACCGGACTGAAGCTTGAGGCCGGCACCTCGGCGAAGAGCGCCGTTTCGCTCTGCGCCTGGACGGCCACGGACAGATAGCCGTAGTCCGGCTCGCCGACGGCCGCCGTTATTTTCCGGGCCACTTCCCTCTGGAACATGAACACCGCGGCGCCCAGGCGGCAGCAGGCCAGGACCTTCGCCAGGATGGCCGTGGAACATTCATACGGCAGGTTCCCTATAAAGGCCACGGGGCCCGCGGGAAAGGCCGTTTCCAGGTCGAGGGCCAGGAAATCGGAATTGATCAACCGCAGGCCGGGGAACCTTTCCCGGATCCGGACCGCCATCAGCGGATCTATCTCCACCGCCGAAAGTTTATCCCCCCACAAGGGGGCCAGGAATTGCGTAAGGGCGCCGCGGCCCGGGCCTATCTCCACGCCCGAGCCGAAGGCCTCCGGCCCGAGGGCCGCGGCGATGGCTTCGCACATGGCGGCGTCCCGCAAAAAAACCTGGCTGTATTTAGGCATATTCAGAAAGCTGTTTCAGCCGCGCCGACTGATCATTTCAAGTTTAAGTTTTATTTCCTCGCCGAGCTTCCAGACATCGCCGGCCCCGACGGTGATCAACACATCTCCCGGCCGCAGGTTCTTGGCCGCTTCCATCGCGCCGGGGAATTTTTCGGCTTTAAGCCCGCGTTTTTTAAGGCCGTCCAGGATCAGCGCCGAGGTGACGCCGGGAACGGGTTTTTCGCCGGCGGAGTAAATATCCATGACATAGGTGAGGTCGGCCGCGTCGAAGGCCGCCGGGAACTCCTTCCTGAGCAGGCTGGTCCTGGAATAGCGGTGGGGCTGGAACAGGACTATAAGCCGCCCCCGCGCTTTTTTTTGAACGGCCGAAGCGCGCAACGGGCCCCCGCCCGCATCATACATCGACGGAACGGTCTCAAGAGTGGCTTTTATTTCGGTGGGATGGTGCCCGTAATCGTCCAAAAAAACGACCCCGGAGCACTCGCCCGTTTTTTCCATCCGGCGTTTGACCCCTTTAAAATTCGCCAGGCCGCGCGCCAGACCGCCGAACTCAAAACCCAGATACCGCCCGGCGGCCAGCGCCGCCAGGGAATTAAGCGCGTTATGACGGCCGCCCGACCTTAACGCGACCCGGCCAAGCTTCACGCCCCTGAAATACGCGTCATAGACAAGGCCCCCGGGCCCGGACCTTAAGTTCGCGGCGACCCAGTCGGAACCTTGTTTTAATCCGTACGAAATGAGCGGAACCCGTACCTCCTTAAGCATGGAAGCGACCCCGGGGTCGTCGGCGCAAACCACGGCGGCGCCGTAAAAAGGCACCTTGGCAAGGTGCGCCAGAAAAGCCTTTTTAAGCGCCGTCATGTCCTTGTAAAAATCCAGATGGTCGGAATCGATATTGGTGACGCAGGCGACCAGCGGGTCGAAATAAAGGAACGAACCGTCGGATTCGTCGGCCTCGGCCACCAGATAATCCCCCGCGCCCATCTTAATGTTCGAAGCGATGTTCTTGAACAGCCCGCCCACCACCACCGTGGCGTCCGCTCCCGCGCCCTCAAGCGCGGAGGCGAGCATGGAGGTGGTGCTGGTCTTACCGTGGGAACCGCTCACCGTTACCGTTTTTTTGGAGGACGCTATCCTGGCGAGCATCAGCGCGCGGGGGATGATAGTCATGCCTTTTTTCAGGGCGGCTTCAAGTTCCGGATTGCCGGTTTTGACCGCGGAACTTATGACGACGACATCCGGACGGCCGACATTGGAAGCCCGGTGTCCGATGAACACCCTCGCACCTTCGGCCACGAGTATCCTGGTGATCTCGGATCCTTTCAGGTCCGAGCCGCTCACCGCCACCCCGGTCTTAAGCAGCAGACGTGCGATCCCGCTCATTCCTATCCCGCCTATGCCTATAAAGTGCGCTTTTCTTACATCGCTGAAATTAAAATCCCGGTTATATTTCATCATATTGTTCCTTATCTCTCTAGTTAGTTGTAAGAACCATAAAGCCTTCAGCCTTCAGCCTTCAGCCTTCAGCCTTCAGCCTTCAGCCTGCCTATCCAGAATTCCATCCAGCCGTCGAGGCGGCTCCGGACTCCGGGAAGCCCGGATGCCGAGAGGTCCAGGACCTCGGTATCCGCCATTTTAAAAAACGCCGCCGAAAACCTGCCCGCCCCCCTGCGGAAAGTGACCAGACAGGGGGTGTCGGACGCAAGCGTTTCAAGCACCGCGGCGGCCAGCGCTTTGGCTTGGAGGGTCAGCGGTCCCAGTTCATCCAGCAAAGCTATTTTGCCGTTTTTGCGCGCGCCGGCCAGGCTGTGCGCGGCCAGGCCGTCAAGCGCCCGCAGATCGACGCCGTATTTATTGAAAGAAACGGGAGATAAGATCGCCTTTGAAGCCATGATCTCCGAGCGGCCGTCCGGAGTCCTGAGCATAAAGCCTTCCCTGGCGGAACCCGAACGGATCTCGACCGTAAAAAAGCCTCCCAGCCAATAGGAATAATCGGCCGCCAGCCTGGAGATAAGCCTGGACTTAAGGGCCTCATCCCCGACCCTCAAAGCTATGTTCTTTTTAAAGTCCATTACTGATTTTTTTGGGTAAGCCATTTTTTGTTGGCTAGCGCGGTTTTATTCTTCGGTTCTTTTCCGAGCGCGTCCAGGCACGCCGCGAGCGCGTTTTCCTGCGAGCCCTTTTCCACCCAGGCCGCGCAGCGCCCGAGGTCGGCGGCCGCGCCGTCCCGGACGCCGTCCATGGCTGCAAGCGCGGCATCCGGCTCGCCCATGATCAGGCTGCCGAGGCCGCGGAGGACATCCAGTCCGGGCTCCGGCGCGGCGCCGCCGGAGGGGTCTCCCAGGTCCTCAAGCGCGTCCTCCACATTCTCCAGCCAATTGGTCCCCATTACCCAAAGCCCCATATCATTGCCCACATCGCGAGGCTTATACACCACCCCCGGCGACTCCGCGCCGGCGGCGGGGTTTAGCGAAGCCTTTTTGGTCTCGATATTAATGGACATCCGGGTGTCGGAACCTTCCCGGTCCGCGGAGGCGATCGCCTTGTTTATTTCGTCCGCTATCCTGGCCGCCCTGGCTCCGCGGTTCTTAAAATCTGAGGCCGGAAGGGCATACTCGCGCCGGAGCGCTTTTATCTCCGGCCGCTTGAAATTTTGTTCCAGGCCCGCTTTAAGCGTCTTCTGCCTTCCCTCGGACCGCGCCACAAGCTGCGTCTTCGGGATCGAAATGAACTCGGCCTTTATACTGATATCCTCGTCGGCCGGGATCCTGGCCACGGCTTGCTCCAGCTGTCCGGGCTTCCCGCCACCGGAGGACGGTTCTTTCGCGTCCGGACCGCCCGCGTAAGCCAGGCTGATGGAAATACCGCCTTTGGCGTTGGACGGCGTCAGCAGAAAAGCGTCCTCCAACAGGCCGTTAAGGTTTTTCCCGTCGCCGCGCCTGTAAAACAGGCAGCCGAGACGGAACCGCGCCACATTGTCGCCCGGTTTTATAGCCAGCGCCTTGCGATAAAGCTTGGCCGCCTCTTTGTCGTTGCCGTCCTTTTCTTCCAGTACGGCAAGTTCGAGCATGGCATCCTCGTAATCCCGGAATGAGGAGAGAGCGCTCCTGAAGGCGGCCTTGGCGTCGGCGGCGCGGCCCAGCCTGGAATACAGGAGGCCCAGCTGGTACAGATAAAGAGGATTGGCGGGCTCAAGCCTGGCCGCTTCCCTGAAATAATCCAAAGCCTTGTCCAGGTCTCCGAGGGAATGGTAGATGGACCCTATATTCATCTTTACATCGGCCCGGTCCGGGGCGAGGTCCCTGGCTTTCATGAATTTTTCCAGCGCCTGCCGCGACTCCCCTTTCCAGGCGTGGACTATGCCCATGAGCTGCCAGGCGACGGCGTTGCCGGGGTCCAGCTCCGAGGCGGTCTTGAACTCCGACATGGCCTTGTCCGGCTCGCCCAGCCAGTAAAGGCTGGAACCGTACAGGATCCGCGCGTACGGCTCCGAAGGCGTCCTGGCTATGGCTTTCAGGAATTCGTTGGCGGCTTCCGGGTATTTCTCCGCCTCCATGAGCAGATAGCCCTTGCGCAGGTTCATCAGGCTCTGTTCCTCCATGATGCGGTCCCAGACCGTGGCGGGCCCGGGCGCCCCGGAAGAAGCGGCCAGGAAACAGGGGGCCAGGGCGAACCCGGGAACCAGGAGGACCGACAACCACGCCGCTTTATTCATTAAGGAAATTATATTTTAATTTAAGCCGGTGAAACAGCTCCCGCCTCACGGCTGTGCCTATCAACCTTTAAGGAAACGGCAGGCCTGCGAGTTCGCGGGGTGCCGGCGGGGTTGGCTTCCGGGGCCGGGTCGGCCAGCGCGGCCGCCCTTATCCTCGCCCTCCTGAATGTAAAGGTCGGGCTCCGGACGCCCCTACAGCCAGCCCCGTCGGCGCCCCGCTCCAATTTATTCGCCTGCCGCGTATTTGATATTTAACATGTCCCCGCCCTTAATTACGATAAAGCGTAATTATCCCACCCGGTGGTTTCTGCAACCTAACAACAACTATGCTTAGATCGATGCTGTCCCGGGCGTTCTTAATGCGAAAACATGCCTCCTGATACGGACTTAGACCTGTAGTAGTCGCTCTCTCCAACGGAAATGCTGTGGCTTGCGGCGGAAGAGGCGTAAATTTTTAAACGGTCCGAAATGTCAAAAGGCGCCTAGCGCCTTTTGAGCCGCAAAAATTTTTAATAGCGCTTGCGGCCGACGGTGATCCGGCGCGCGGAATTGAATTTCCCCTCGAAACCGAGCAGGTCGATATAAGAAACCCGCATCCAGTAATTTCCCGGAGGGAGCAGGTCGGTAAGATCGATGGTGTCGAAAGCGTCGTACTGCCGGTCCAGCGCTATGCCTGCGAAATTCTGGTCCCTGGAGACCTGCAGCCTGTAAGCCTGCACGGCGTTGGCTACGCTGATCAGCTTGGTCAACTCGCCGGAGTCCGCTTCTTTGTCGTTCAGGTCCCCGATCCCGGGTGCGCTTTTTGCCTCCGCGCCGGGGACCTGAAGCCGTTCGCCCTCTCCAGCCGCGGTTTTAGCCGGCCTCTTCAGATCGAGAGAAAGGACATTGCCTTCCATCTTGATCTGCGGAGCGCCGGTTTTGCCCGGCTTGGGCCGCCCACTCTCCCTGAATTCGGGCAGGGGCGGCAGTTTGACCGGCTGGGAAGGAGGCATATCCATCTTGACTTCCGACGCAAAGCCTTCGGAGACTTCCACGACCCTGCCCTGCGCCTCTACGGCGGCGCGGCCCTTGTAAACCTGGACCAGCGTGGAGAGATCGTCTTTTATCCTGGCCTGAAATTCGGTGTCCTTGGTCCTGGGGGTGATGCGCGCGGACGCGGTTATGACCCGCGAACGCACCCCGCGCATTTCGCCGGACAGAAGTTCGACATCGGCCTTTTTGTCCGGCGGCCGCAGCACGGCTATGGAATTGGGATAAAGGTTCAGGATCTCGCCGGTATAGAACTTGACGTCGGCGCGGGCGTCGACCGTGGTCCGCAGCGTGTCGCTTTTAAAAAGGTCCATGCTCATGACCACCGCGGCCCAATCCGCCGCGCCGCTTTTGCGGAGAAGGACGTTGTTGATGAAATACACCAGTTTGGCGGCCCGGTACTGCTCCTTGACAAGGTTTACCGGCACCTTAAGCGTCATCCCCGGCAGGGCGAGGGACGGATCGGAGGAGGGCAGGCGGTTATACTTCAGGAACTGGTGCCACTTGGTGGGATCTTTAAGGTAGACGCTGGAAATGCTCCAGAGCGTGTCGCCCGGTTTTACTATGATGTTCTGAAGCTCCTCAGAGCCGTAAGACCGGGCCGCCAGGAAAAAAACCAGCGCCGCGGCGGCCGCCGGCTTCACGCGACCGCCCGGACCGCGACCTTTCCGTTCCCGTCCCTGACCAGCTCTTTCGGAATGGTGAAGATGAATCTGGACCCTTTGCCAAGTTCGGATTCGACCCAGATCCGGCCCAGATGGGCCGCGGCGATATGCTTGCAGATAGTAAGGCCGAGCCCGGTGCCGCCGGCCTTCTGCCCTTTGACCTGTTCGAATTTTTCAAAGATCTTATCCAGGTACTCCAGCGGAATGCCGTCGCCGTTGTCGCCCACGGAGGCGGTGAGCTTTTCTGCGTCTTCTCCGAGAGACACCGTGATAAGCCCGTCCTCGGGCGCGAATTTAACGGCGTTGCCTATAAGATTGGTGAACATGCGTTCCAGCATCAGGGCGTCGGCCGCAAGGACGATGGGGCCGGGAGCGTCCAGGACGAACCTGATCTTTTTCCTCTGCCCCAGGGACTCCAGCAGATCTATCATCCTCCTGGCGGTCTCGCAGACATCCACCGGGGCCAGCTTGAGTTCCATCTTGCCGGCCTCCATTTTAGCTATGTCCAGGATGTTGTTTATCATGCCCAGCAGCCTGAAAGACGCGCGGTCTATGGAAGTCAGCATCTTGCGCTGTGCCTCGTTAATGGGGCCCGGGATCTCTTTAAGCAGGAACTCCACGAAACCTTTGACGGCGCCCATGGGATTGCGCAGATCGTGGGTGATGGAATGCAGGAATTCGTCCTTGATGCGTTCAAGTTCCTTGTCCAGCGTGATGTCGTAAAAGGCCACCAGCGTGCCGAGGCGCGCGCCGGAACCGTCCGCGGCCGAGGCCGGCTTGGGAGCGACGATAGGCGCGGAAAAGCACTTAAAGAACCTGCGCGAATGCGCGAGGGAAACTTCCATTTCCCTGACGAAATTTTCCCTGCGGCTGTCCAGCACCTCTGAGACCGCCGCCCTCACGCCCGCGTCGCTGATGACCTCCACCAGCGGGCGTCCCTCCAGCGCTTCGTCCTGGCCCACGCCCATGACCGACCGGGCCTTGCGGTTCGCCAGCTGCACGCGCGCCCCGCCGTCGACCATCACGATGCCGTCCTCGGTGGAGAACATCAGGGCCTCGGTATTTTTCTGTTCCCGGATGATGCGGTCCACCTGCATGTCGGAATATGCTTTAAGCTGGCGCACCATCTTGTTAAAAGTTTCTCCCAGGTCCTTAAGCTCGTCCCTGGTATTTATGGACGCGGTTTGTGAAAAATCCCCTTCCGCGACCTTCTCGGCCACGCCGATGAGCTCCAGGATCGGGCCCGTCATCTGCCTGGACAGCAGATAAGCGGCGACCAGCACGGCCAGCACAAAGGCGAAGATGACATAAACGGCCTGTTGCTGCATAAAGAGCGCGTAGCGGAACGCCTCTTCCCTCGACTGTTTCACTATGACCGCTCCGCCGAGGTCCGCTATAGGGGCGTAGGCGCCTATCTGGAACCGCCCCCCGGCGTCCTTGTACTCCGAAGAACCCGAAGCCAGGGCGCTGAGCGCCGTCCTGACGATGGGCCAGTCTTTGAGGTCGGAAAGTTCGGAAAGCTGCACCTCCGCGGGATAAGCCAGGGGGCGCCCCTGAGGATCCACGACCACGGGAAAACCGGTCCGGCCTATTTTACGAAGCTCTCGGATGGCGGGGAATTTGTCCAGACCGACGGAGACCCTGAGCGCGAGGCCCTTCTGAAAAGGGTAAAAAAAGACCATTCCGGGGCGGCCGGAAACAAGATCGAACCGCAGGGTCCGTTTGTTCGAGGCCAGGGCGCTGCGCCAGCCCGGATCCCCGGCGTAGGAGTTGAGAACTTCGCCCTGCGGCGTCTTCGCGGGACCGGGCGCCTTGGGAGTTCCCGGAGGAAGCGCCGGGGCGAAATAGGCCGGGGTCAGGACTTTTATAAGTTCGCGGCCGTCGCCGGAAAGAACGGAGATCTCCCTGAATTCCGGGCTGGTATCCATCAGCGAAGCCAGCAACGCCTGCTTGGTTTCCCAATCCAGCTTAAGCATGGCGTCCATCACGAACCGCAGCTTGGCGTCAATGTGGTCCGTATACGCCCGGAAATCCCCGGCAACGCGCTCCGCCATGTTAAGGTGAAGTTCGAGAATGGCGGTCTTAACCCCCAGCTGGCCTATGCTTATCAGCCTGTGGCCGAGAAGGGCTATGGGGACCAGCGACACCGCCAGCATGACCCCCACGAGTTTATGGAAAAGCCTGATCTTCATTTTACCGGAATAATTATAGCATTACCGAACGGCCTTCAGCCTTCTCAGATACGGCTCCATTTTCCTGACGGCGGCGGCGCGATGGCTCAGGGCGTTCTTCTCCTCAGGAGCGAGCTCGGCCAGGGTCTTTTCCTGCCCGGCCGCCACGAACAGCGGGTCGTAGCCGAAACCGTTCGCGCCGAAAGCGGCAAGGGCGATAACGCCCTCCAGGCGGCCTTCGACGGTCGTCACCGGACCTCCGGGAGAAGCCAGGGCCATCACGCAACTGAACCTGGCCGTCCTCCGCCCTGGAGGAACGCCGTCAAGCTCAGCCAGGAGCTTGAGATTATTATCCGCATAGGAGCGGCCCGGGCCGGCATACCTGGCGGAATAAACCCCTGGCGCTCCGCCAAGGGCGTCGACCTCAAGCCCCGTATCGTCCGCCAGCGCCCAGAGGCCGCAAAAAAGAGCGGCGCTCCCGGCTTTCTTGACCGCGTTCTCTTCCAGGGTTTTCCCGTCCTCGACCACTTCCGGCGCGCCGGGAAAGTCCGCAAGCGTCCTGAATTCGAGTTCAAGCCCCGGGATAAGCGCCAGGAGCTCTCCCAGTTTATGCCTGTTGCGTGTGGCAAGCACCACTATAGGTTTCATAGTTTATTGACAAAAGCGCGAACTAAAAATATACAATAACATATTATGGCCGATCAGTTTCCCGATTTTACCATATTCAGGCTGTCCGGAACGCCGTCGCTTAATGAGATAACCGAAGCTTTCAGGGGCTTTCCAGAACTCGCGTCCCCCGTGGCCCCGGCGCAGGCCGGCCCCTTCACCTTTTATACCGTCTCCGCTTATGGGGAGAAAGAGCCTTCATGCCTGCCCGTTTTCACTGACCCGAGGCTGGCGGGCTCTCCCTATGTTGCCAAACCGCCGCTCCCCTTCCTGCAAACGCTTTTCAGCGCCCCGGCGGCCGGCGCCTTCATTTTCAATCCCCCGCCGAAGCCCGGGGAGGGCGCCCCGTCCGCCGCGGTCCGCCTGGATAAACGGCAGATCTCTGCGATCATAGGCTACCTGCAAACGCCCGCCCCGCTGCCGGCCGGAGAGGACCTTGAAACGGCGCTTCAGAGCGAAGCGAACCTGGGGAACCTGCACCGCGCCAACTATATGGCCTGCGCGCTGATGGCCGCGGAGCCGTCCCGGCCCTGCGGCCGCTACGCCGAAGTACTTATCGGACTGGGCCTCCTCCAGGAGGCCTCCGATTATGTCAAGGATTTTCAAACGCCCGAGTTTTATTACTACCGGGCGCTGATCCGGCGCCGGACCGGAGAGACCGCGAAGGCCCGCCAGTGGCTTGACAGGATCCCCGCCGGCGCCCCCTGCGAAAACAAAAAAAAGACGGAGCTGGCCTGGCTGCGCCTGGAAGAAGGAAGAATAACCGAAGCCCTGGACACTTTCCGGACGCTCGCGCAGAATCCTTCCGAAAAAGCGGCGGCCCTTTTTGGCGCAGGCTGCGCGCTCATGAGACAAGCGGCGCAAGGCAACGACCGGGTCCGCATCAATGAAAGCCTGGCCGCTTTCACGGGCGCGCTCACGACCGTATCCCCCCTGATACCCATGATCTTTTCCAGCATGGGGGACCTGCATTTCCGTACCGGGAACCTCGCCGAGGCCGAAACCTGCTACCGTAAAGCCGCGGCCCTTTGGCCCTCGGTCCGGTCCAAAGCGAACCTCGGCTTCGCGCTCATAAGAACGGGGAAATTGCAGGAGGCCGCCGCCCTGATAAACGATCTGGCCCTTACCGACCTGGATTCGGCCGGGCGCCTGGCGGCGGAACTGCCCCGGGAATCCGCCGTACGGCTGCTGGAAGCCTCAAGAGTCCACCGGGAAGCCCCTCCTCCGGCGCCCGCCCGCCCGCTGCCGTCTCAAACCACGGAAGAACCAGTCGCGATTTCCCTGGAAGCCGCTTCCCTCAAAACGAACGCGCAAACGGCTCCCCCCGCCCCCGTGTCCGCCGTCCCCCTGACGCCGGCGGAACCCTCCGGACAGCTTCCTCCGGCGCTTGAAATGGAATCGCTCATGGAAACTTCCAACTCCGCCGCGGCGCGCACGGAAGCAGAGACCAGGAAGGACGACTTCCTTGGGCGCGCGTTCAACCTGGCGGCCGCCATGGAGGACGAATTCAACAAAAAAATATATTTTAACGCGGACGGCCTGGCGGAAGTGGAAAAAAAGCTGCGGCTGACCTTTATACGGGCCAGGCAGGACCCGCAGGAAGCCATAGAAACGGTAAAAGACTGCTCGGCTTTTTTTTGCTTTCTCCTGCAGGAAAGATATAAAGGCCGGCTCATAAAGCTGCCCGATTTCGACCACTGGGGCTGGCCGATGACTTTTGAGGCCCCGAGACAACTGGCGACCTACCCCATACAGCGCGTCTGGAAGCTGTTGTGGAAGGAAACCGTTCCAGAACCGGGCTGGCTTACGAAATATCTGCAATATCTCGAAGAGGAGCTCGGCGAGGCGCATACCGAAAAACCGCAGGGCGCGGCCGCGGTCCAAAGCAAGGTCCCCAGCCACCCCGAACGGAATATCGATGCGCAGACCGAACACCGGCGCATCATACTGCTGACCTCAACCCTGGAGGAAACGAGCGGCATAGAACTGGGCCGGTCGGGGATCATAAAGCTGGAAGCCGTCCTTAAGGAAAAATTCACCCCGGACACCCCCCCCACCACCGACGGCTGGAAGCTCCTGCGCTGCTGCGGGCACATTCTGGCGGAGATCCTGATGAGGGATCTCAGGGCGGTCTGGTACAACACGGAGGGCAATGACGGGCTCTGGTCCATGCAGCTGCCCTGGAAAACGTTCGTCTTCCCCATCGGCAAAGTCTACAAAGCCGCGTCCAACCGGGAAAGTCTCTCCGCCTATTATGACGCCCTTATCACGGAAAAACTCCGGATAGCCGGCGGCGGTTGATTTGTGCGGCGATTATTTATAGACTTCACCTTATCCTAGAATATACATCGGAGCTCCTATGATCAAAACCGCCTTGATGTTCTTAACGCTTCTTGCAGCTTCAGTTCCTCCCCTCCGCGCTGATTTCAAACTGCCCTCCGTTACCGCCGGAGATGTAAAGGCCTCCGCCCAAACCGCGCCGGCCCCGCGCCGCGACGCAGGGCCGGATGTAAAAAAAGACTGGACTATCATGGTCTTTATGAACGGCAAAAGCAACATCGAACCTTTCGCCTTGAACGATATGAACCGGTTCGAAACGGTCGGCTCCGGTGAAAAAGTGAATATCGTGGTCGAATTGGGCCGCGCCAGGGGCCTGGACGGAGACACGACGGCCGACGGGGACTGGGAAGGCGTACGCCGCTACTTCGTGGTCAGGGACGCCGATAAGGAACATATCTCCTCCCCCGTCCTTATGGACCTGGGCAATGCCGACATGGGAGACTATAAGGAAGCCGCCTCTTTCGTGAAATGGGCCAAAACCAATTACCCGGCCAGACGGTACATGTTCATTATCTGGGACCACGGCTGGGGCTGGATCGACCCGGTAAAATCAGGCGCAAAACCCGCCGCGGACAGGTCCATTTCCTTTGATTTCGCCAGCGGCAACTATATAAAGACCGCCGACCTGGGAAAGATCTTCAGGGAAGCCGGACGGGTGGACCTTTACGCGTCCATGGCCTGTTTCATGCAGATGGCCGAAGTGGCTCTGGAGCTTAAGGACGGGGCGGACATCATAGTCGGCTCCGAAGAAGTGATCCAACTGCCCAGTTTTAATTTCGAGGACTTTTTCGCGCAGATGCTCGCCGATCCGGGAGTTTCCGCCGCCAAAGCCGGAATACGCCTTGTCGACACTTTCAAGGAGATGTATTCCCGCCCGGAGTACGCCGACATGCTGGAAAAAGCCAAATACGGCGTCCAGCTTTCGGCCGTCAGAGCGCGCAAACTGGAAGCTTTCGCCCGGAAGACAGGGAACTGGGCCAGGCTCGCCATGAGGGTAAACGATACCGCAGCCTACAGGAACGCCAAGGCCGAAGTGCTGCGGTTCGAAGTCGGGGACGAACTCACCGACCCCGACAAACAGATCTCTTTTTACGCGGACCTTTCACATTTCGTAAAGCTGGTGAATGCGGGCCTGGATACCGCGAGACCCGGGGCCAGGAACCTGCAAGCCGCCGGCCTGGACCTTAACAAGTTCATCGCCAGGGAACTGGTGGTCCGGAACACGGGCCTGGGCCGCGACCGCACCGGCAAGAAATATTCCGACGCCTACGGCATCGCGATAGATATCCCCGGCAAACCCGGCAGTCTCATAGAATATTACCCGACCTACTCCACGCTGAAATTTGAAAAAATTTCCCACTGGCGGAGCTTCATGGATTATCTGGAGAAAATAAATTAGCGCGCGGCGGACGGACTTGCGCTAGTCCGCCGCCGTTTACCCGTGCCCGGCGCCCTGCGGCAAATATGCCCCTCAATCCTACTTGCTCCTATGAAGCGGGATCCAGTTTCAAGCCCGCCTTTTTATTCCTGGAACCGGAACAACGCCGGGCGTTGTCCGCGTTTTACGGCTATGCCAGGACGGTGGACGACATAGCGGACGCTGGCGCCGCCGCGCCGCCTGAAAAAGAGGCCGCCCTGGCCGCCTGGAAGGAACGGATCGAAGCCCTTTTCTCGGGCGGCGCGCCCCGGGGGAGGCTTGAAGAAGAGCTGGCCTGGGCGGCAAAAACATTCTCCATGCGCAAGGAGAATTTCCTGCTGCTGCTGGAAGGCGTGGGGCTGGACGCGCGCAAGAAGGAATACGCTTCCTTTGAGGAACTCAAATTCTACATGTACCGCGTCGCCTCCGCCGTGGGACTGTCGGCCTTGGAGATCTTCGGCTGGCGCGGCGCCGGCGCCGAAGCCTACGCGGAAAATCTCGGCTACGCCGTGCAGCTCACCAACATTATAAGGGATGTCTTCGAAGACGCCCGGCTTGGCCGGACCTATATTCCGCTGGAAGACCTGAGGAAATTCGGCTGCGACCGTTCCTCCTTCCCTCCCCGGACTTCCCTGGAACAAGGTCCTGCGAAGCTATCCCAAAGCGAAGCAGACCCCTCCTTGCGGAATTTCAATTATCCGGCCAATTTTATAGAATTAATGAAGTTCGAGGCCGCTCGGGCGCGCGTTTTTTACGCGGCCGCGCGGACCCTGGCCGGCCGCGCGGACAAGCCGGGGCTTTTAAGCGCGTTCGTCATGGACCGTCTCTATTCGGACCTGCTGGACAAACTGGAGGCGCGGCGGTTCAGGACCGCCGGCCCGCGGATCCGCCTGAATTTATTTGAAAAGGTCCGGGCGGTATACCGGGCCCGGAAAGCGTACAAAAGGAGCCTGGCTCCTTTTGCAAGGAGAACATAAGATGCTGAAATCGGACCTGTGGATACGGAAGATGTGCCTCGAGGGAAAAATGATCTCGCCTTTCGTGGAGAAGCTTAACGCCAGGAACAAGGTCTCCTACGGCCTCTCCTCCTACGGCTACGACATCCGCGTCTCCGACGAATACAAGGTTTTCACAGATGTCCATAACTGCCTGGTGGACCCCAAGAACTTCAGCCCCAAATCCTTTGTGGACCTTAAAGCGCCGTACTGCATCGTGCCGGCGCACTCTTTCGCGCTGGCCCGTTCGGTGGAATATTTCAGGATCCCCCGCAATGTGATAGGGTTGTGCATAGGCAAGAGCACCTATGCCCGCTGCGGGATCGTGGTCAACATCACGCCCCTGGAGCCGGAATGGGAAGGGCATCTGACCCTTGAGATCTCCAACACCACCCCCCTGCCCGCCAAGATCTATTCCGACGAGGGCATCGCCCAGCTTGTTTTTCTTGAATCCGACCAGATCTGCGGGATCTCCTACAGGGACAGGAAAGGAAAATACCAGTCCCAGCGCGGAGTCACCCTGCCGAGGATCCGCAAATAGAATGCCGCCCGACAACATTTTATTAAAAATTTTTACCATACCCCGCCCTGCGGCAAGAGAGCGCGGGGTTAAAACCGCCGCCGCGGGCCTGATGCTCTTCGTCATCCCGTTGATAAACTGCGGGGCGGGCGCGGTCGAAACCGCCCCGGCGCTCTCGCAGGCCGCCGGATATTACCGGCTGGGAAATGCGTCTAAAGCGCTTGAAACCTGCCTGGCGGCCCTGGACAAGGACCCTTTCAACAAGGACCTGTACGCTTACGCGTTGGAAATACTCCCCGATGGTCCTTCGAAACAGGCTGAGGCCCTGCGCGTAATAACCAATAAAGCCTCCGCCCGCGCGACCGGCGAATATATTTATTACCTGGGCTTCTGCAAACTCCTCAGGGGGGACGGGCGGAAACCGCAAGCCCTGTCCAATTGCAAAAAAGCCAGGACGCTCGATCCCGCGGCCTGGCCGGTCTACCGGGAACTCGGCCTGACCTACTCCGCGAACGGCGATAACGCCAGGGCTCTGGAAACGCTGGCCCAGGGCGTGGAAATTTCCACGGACAACTACAAGGCATATTATTACCTGGCGGCCGGACACGAACGGGCCGGGAACACGGCCGGCGCCCTTAAGAACTATCGCAAAGCCGGGGAACTGCTGAAGCATTCCGAGGAACTCAACGCCGCGGCCTATGCCGGGAGGGTCCGGGAGAAGATCAACAAACTGGCGGCCGCCCCCGTCACCCCCCCCGTCAAACCCCACGTGAAACCGGCCGCTCCGGCCGCGGCCGTGGTTCCATCCGCCGCGCCTAAAAAAATTTTTGAAATCTGCGTTAAAGAGGCCGAGGGGCTCAAACGGAGCGGGGATGCGGCGGCGGTGGAAAAGAAACTGGCGGCCTGCTCCGCGCTGGCCCCCCGCGAGCCGCGCATTAAGCTCGACCGGGCCGATTATCTGATGCGTCTCGGTAAATACGAAGAGGCCGCGGGCGAATACCGGGCCGCCGCCGCGCTATTCGGCGGGGACGGCCCCATGACGGCTTTCTGCCACCTGAAAACGGCCCAGATCTATTTCAAACTTAACAACAACCCCGAAGCCGTCAGGTACTACGCCAAAGCCCTGGAGATAAACAAGAACGACCTGAACGCCCTGCTGGGACTGGCCCAAACGCACGAAGCCGCGGGCGACCTGAAAAAAGCCGGGGAACTCTACGCCCGGGTCCTGAAAGCCGAGCCGGCCAACGCGAAAGCGCGGGAACGCCTGGACGAGATCAGCTTCGAACTTCTTTCCAACAGCCAGCTGCTGGCGCAGCTGCAATTCCGCGGCGCCGCGGCCGACAACCAGCTCTCAGCCTCCCGGGAGGACCTCGAACTGCTCGGGACCATCCGCCTGGCGGAACGCAACGGGGCGGTGGACTACCTGCGCTCCAAAACCCCTTACACCAGCGGTCTCATCCTGGAGAGACAGGAGCAGGACCATACGGGCCTGGTGCTCTCTTTGGCGGGGTTTAA
Source organism: Elusimicrobiales bacterium (assembly GCA_041665305.1). Classification (GTDB taxonomy): domain Bacteria; phylum Elusimicrobiota; class Elusimicrobia; order Elusimicrobiales; family UBA9959; genus YA12-FULL-51-18. The sequence goes on along the minus strand of JBAYJD010000009.1, from coordinate 8,003 downwards.
AAGCTTCCTAGGCTACCTGACGCGCGACGCGATCAGCTTCTTTGAAAAAAAAGCCATATCCCTGAAGGACGTCTTCCTGCTGCGCGACCTGAAAGGCCGCCCTCTTTTCGAGCCGGGAGGCCGCCTGACCAAGGAAGGGATGCAGGCCTACCGGCGGGCGCAGACCGGGGAAAAGGCCTGGCTGACGACCTACGAAGCCGTCCCCACCCCGGAAGAGGAAAAGCTAAGCGCCGAAGCTGAAAAACTGATAAGATCCGGCTTCAGGGAAATCTCGGAACCGGAATACGAATGGCTGCTGAAAGTGACCGATTGCCCGGACGATGTGCTCCGTACGCCGCCCTGCGACATAAGGCTCCTGAAAATGCAGCGCGGCGTCAAATATTTTCTATGCTATTCGGAGCGTGATTGTCGCAGAGAGGCCGTCATCCTGTCCACCTATGTCGAACGCTTCCGGGCCGGCGACACCGAAATGTCGAACCTGACCGAAAGCACGGCTTTCTTCGGCACGGGCGCTATCAAGAAAAAACGCTTCTGCTACCAGGGCAAGATCTGGAACGGAGAATAAATGTCAAACCCCATGAACCACACCAGGGAATACCGGACGCGCCGTTTTTTAAACTGGTTCCCGCTGGGTCTTACCTACGCGACATTTTACATGGGCCGCTACAACCTGAACGTCGCCGGCAAGACGATGATGGATTATTTCCACCTCAGCAAAGCCGACTTCGGGATCATCGCCACGGCCGGTTTCTGGACCTACGCCCTGTCGGTCGCCTTCAACGGACCGCTGGCCGACCGCATAGGCGGGAAAAAAGCCATCCTTATCGGCGCGGCGGGCGCGGCCGCGCTTAATCTTGCCATCGGCCTCCTGTTCCTGAGCGGCTGGCAGACCAAGCTGATCCTGGGGATGTCCCTCCTGTACGCCGCCAACCAATATTTCCAGTCTTTCGGCGCCCTCTCAGTGGTAAAGGTCAACGCCCCGTGGTTCCATGTCCGGGAGCGCGGGATGTTCGGCGGCATCTTCGGCATAATGATCTCAAGCGGCTATTTCCTGGCCATGACCGTCGGCGGCTGGATCCTGGCCTACCTGCCCTGGTATTTCGTGTTCCTTATCCCTTCGGGCGCCATAGCGGCGATGTTCGTTGTGGACTTTTTCATGGTCAAAGACACGCCCGGCGAAGCGGGCTTCAAGGACTTCAACACCGGCGACGCGACCGCCCATGACTCCGACAGGGAGAAGCCGGTGGATTTCAACCACCTGGTCCAAAGGGTTTTCACCAATCCCGTCATAATAACGCTCGCCGTTTCGGAATTCTGCACCGGCTTCGTAAGGCAGGGCTTGATGCTCTGGTTCGTCCCGTTCCTGGGGGAGGTGCACAAGATCACGCACGGCAGCACGCTGTTCACCATGGCCGCGACAGGCGTCACCGTGGGCGGCATAGCCGGCGGCATGTTATGCGGCTATCTCTCCGACCATTGCTTCCAGTCCCGACGGCCGCCTGTGGCCTTCCTCTTCTACCTGGGCCAGATCGTTTCCTTATATATACTCGGCAGGACCGGTTCCCCGCTGACGGCCTCATTTATGGTGGGAGTATCCTGCATGTGGATCTTCGGGGTGCACGGGATGCTCTCAGGCACCGCTTCCATGGATTTCGGCGGCACAAAAGCGGCTTCGACCGTGGCGGGGCTGCTGGACGGAGTTCAATATCTGGCCTCCGGCCTCACCGGTTTTTTCATGGGTTCCCTGCTTGATAAATACGGCTGGAACTCCTGGACCTATATGATAATGCCGTTCTCGTTCATCGGCGCCATGTTGATGCTGAAACTTTGGAATGTGACCCCTCTCAAGACAACCGCCGCCCCGGAAACGCTTGAGGCGCACAGACCTTTGATGGAGGACGAAGCGTAACCGGACATAAAACATCGTAAAGGAGAAATAACAATGGATGTTAACGCTATCCTCTATGTGGCGGACCAGGGCAGGAGCAGGGATTTTTACGCGGCCGTGCTGGACATGAAACCGGCGCTGGATGTGCCCGGGATGACGGAATTTGAGTTAAACAGCGGCTGCGTGCTGGGACTCATGCCTGAAAAAGGGATAAAACGGCTGTTGGGCAATAAGCTGCCCGACCCGGCTTCGGCCGCCGGGACGCCCAGGGCCGAGATATATTTACTGGTGGAAGAGCCCGCTGCATACCACGCAAGAGCGCTGAAAGCCGGCGCGAAGGAACTCGCCCCTCTTAAAAAAATGGACTGGGGGCACACCGCTGCCTACAGCCTGGATCCCGACGGCCATGTTTTGGTATTCGCCAAAAAAACCGCCTGATGAGCGTGGCGGCGCTTTTCGACTTCTTTATCGGAGATGAGAGATTGGAACGGCGCGCGGAATTTTTGCTATAATATGTTCGTTCGTGAGGCCAGTCGCTTACGGCGGGGACATTCGGATTTATACCCCCGGACCCGGAAAATCCCGGATTTTCTGGGTATTTACATTAAGGAAGGAAATTGCTATTATTACCTACTATGATACAGAAAACAACTTTACCCGGCGCGAAGGAAGTGGATACTACCAGAAAATGGCATTATTTCGATGCCACCGAACAGGTCCTCGGCAGGCTCGCCTCTAAAATAGCCATCCTGCTTATCGGCAAACATAAGCGGACCTACACCCCCACCATGGACGGAGGGGATTTCGTCGTGGTCACCAATGTCGCCAAGGTGAAGGTGACCGGCAACAAGGAAGAGGACAAATTTTATTTCCGCCACTCCGGTTATGCCGCAGGCGCCAAGACCATCCCTTACAAACGGCAGATGGAGAAGGACCCTACAAAGATCCTCGAACTCGCCGTCAAACGCATGCTCGATTCCAACAAACTGCGCCACGGCCGCATGAAGAGGCTCAAGATGTTCGTGGGCGAACAGGACCAGTACGGGACCAAAGCCGACAAAAAAGCTTCAACCAAATAAGAGGACAATCACATGGAAAAAAACATCATAACGGCGACAGGCAGACGGAAAACCTCCATAGCCCAGGTAAAACTGGTGCAGAACGGCGAAGGGAAAGTGACCGTGAACGCCAAAACTCCGGAAGCGTACTTCGGCAACAACCCCCGCCTTAGATATGTCATAACTTCCCCCTTTGATCTGGCTAAAGACCAGAAATTCGACTGTATAGCCAGGGTCGTGGGCGGAGGGCTCGCCAGCCAGGCCGGCGCCATCCGCCACGGCGTGGCCCGCGCCATAGCCAGCCTCGGCGACAGCTTCCATTCCTCAATGAAAAAAGCCGGCTTCCTTACCCGCGACCCCAGGATGGTGGAAAGAAAGAAACCCGGCCAGCCGAAAGCCAGAAAGAGATTCCAGTTCTCCAAGCGTTAATAATTTTCGCGGCGAAAATTATTGCCAAAAAACCCGGGAAGGGCTACCTTTCCGGGTTTTTTGCGCCTTTATGGCGTTACCCGGCATGCGGGCGTTTGCGCCCGGGGATATGTTAAAATAAAACAATGACCTTGCTTTTAAGATTTACCGACGGGCCGCGCTATGAATTACGGCGCCTCACACTGGCGCTGGCGGGACTATGCCGCAAAGCCACCCCCGAAAATGCCGGCGTCAAAGCCGAACTTGTTCAATTTTCAAAAGCCGTGAACAAGTCCCTGAAGGCGCTTGGGACAAAAAAACCGGAACAAGCCAACCTGCTGAGCGGCCTTGAAACAGCCGGAGCCTGCCTGGAAACGGTATTCCTGGATATGGAACGCCACGCCCTAACGCCGGACGATGAAGCGGTGGAAGCGCTGCTTTTTACGGAACGCGCGCTCCGCAGCCAGGCGGATTTTCTCGCCCATCCGGACCGTAAAACCTCCCTGGCGGAAGCTGCCGGAAACACCGCCGCCGCTTCAAAACGCCTGAGGTCCGCGCTCAGGGCGTCGGAAACCGACGGCCGGGAGTTTATCGCCAATCTGAAATTTAGTAGGATATACTCGGGCCTTGAGAAACTGGTCTGCGCTGTCTACGATTATAACGAACTCCTGGCCGGAACATTTCAATAAACTTATGAAAAAAACCATACTATTCTTCGCACTGACGGCCTTTACGGCCGGGTCCGGACTCTCGGCCCTGACCATCTCCATCTACCACACCAGCGATGTGCACGGCTGGTACAGCGCCCGGCCCGCCAAGTGGGACAAGGAAAATTCCACCCGGACGATAGGCGGCTTCGCCGCCCTTTCTTCGCTGGTCGCACGGGAAAAAAATCCCTATCTCCTGCTCGATTCCGGCGACACCTTCCAGGGAACCCCGGAAGGGAGCCTTACCAGGGGCATGGCCTCCGTAGCGCTGATGAACCGGCTGGGATATTCCGCCGCGGCCGTCGGCAATCATGAGTACGATTATTCCGAAGATAACCTGAAACTCCTGGCGGCGGATTCCTCCTTTCCCTGGCTGGGGGCGAATGTCTATGTGAAGGCGTCCGGAACCAGGCCGTCCTATCTGAGACCGTACACCATCATAGAAAAAGCCGGCAAAAAAATAGCCGTGATAGGGCTTGCCGGCAGGCACACCTCCAATTCCACTTTGCCTCTTTTCGTAAACCATCTTGAATTCCGGGACGAACCGGCTGAAGCGGCCAGATGGACGGAGGAAGTAAAAAGATCTACGCCGGACGCCATAGTGATCCTCGCGCATCTCGGGCTGGGCGCCAATACCGGCCCGAAAGCGGACATCTCCACCTGGACCTTAACCGGCCGGGAGGTCTCCGACGGGACTCTGCAGGTGGCCAGGGCCGCAAAAGGCGCCGCGGTCGTCCTGGGCGGACACAACCATGTCGGGTTTACCAGCGGGTATTACGACAAGACCAGCGGGGTCCTGATCGTTGAAAGCGGCTTCGAGCTCACCGATGTCGGCAAAGTGGACCTGAAATTCGACGACGCCACGGGAAAGTTCAAGGGCGCCGAAGCCGCGCTCATACCGCTCTGGACGGATAAGACCGGCGAGGCCCCCGAGATCACCGCGATGATAAAAAAATTCAGCGAGCAAGCGGCCAAGGAAATGGATGTCACCATCGGGGAAAGCGAAACCGATCTCGGCTTTAGCCCCTCCGGATTGGATTCCGCCATCGGCAACTGGGTAACGGATGTTATGCGCCGCAAGACCGGCACGGAGATAGCTTTTCAGAACACCGCCGGCATCCGGGCGGAAATGAAAAAGGGCCTGCTGAAACTGCGCGACATCTACCAGGTCATGCCTTTCGAAAACACGCTTGTGACGCTTAAACTGACCGGGGCGCAGATACGGCGGCTTATCGCCGAGAACCTAAAAGACGGCAAGACCAGATTGCAGATGTCCGGCCTCACGGCACGGTTCAGGCTCTCGCCGGAAGGCAAACCGGAGGACCTGGTGGTAGAACGGGACGGCAGCCCCATAGCCCCGGAAGCGGAATTTACGGTCGTCACCAACAACTATCTCGCCGGCGGCGGGACGGGCGGCAGGATCTTCAGCGAAGGCGCGGAATTCAGGGACACCTCGCTGCCCATCAGGGATTTTCTGATAAAGGATGTAAAAACAAATTCGCCCCTGACGCTCCCGTCAGGCCGCAGGTTTATAAGGCTGGAGTAGCCGTATCAGGCGGGACCCATTCAAGGGGAATTTGCCCACAGGAGGACACCGCTTCGCGGTTTTTCCCGGCCGTGGACTTAAAGACGGCGGTATGTAAAAATTTTGCCGCAATTTTTTTAAAATGCGATCCTACCATACACGAACACGCCGCGACGGCCGCCCGAACGCCTGGATAAGACCGGCGGGGCTGGCCGCTCTGATCTTATTGTCGCTTTCGGCCTGCACCAAAACGGACAAAATAACCATTTACGCGACCGCCCGTTCCGGCGGCTGGCTCTGGTCCAGGCCGGACACGGCCACCCGCGCGGGAAAGGGCGAAATAGGGGGTTACGCCGTACTGCGCAAAGTTTATAACCAGGAAAAAAATCCGAAACTCGCCGTGGACCTGGGCAACTGGTTCGCCGACACCCCGGAAGGATATCTGACCAAAGGCGGCGCGACGGCCGCCTGCATGAACACCGTCCCCTACGCCGTGTCGGCCCTGGGCCCGGAGGACCTGACGCTCTCGCCGTCCGACCTTGAAAAACTGGTCCGGACCGCCTCATTTCCCGTTCTGGCCTCGAACCTTTATCAGAGGAACAACAACAAGAAACCGCCTTTCATAAAGAGCCAGCAGCTCATTCCCACCGGAGGGGCGCAGCTCGGCTTTCTGGCCGTAACCATTCTGGATCCGTCCAAGACCGATGTCCAGCGGTATCTGCCCGAGTATAAGCTGGAAAAGGAAAATTATGAAATAGCCCGGTCGCTCAAATCGCTCAAGGACGCGGGCGCGCGCATAACGGTGCTGCTCCTTAGCGTCAACCCCAGGAAGCCGCCCGCCAAGGATTTTTATTCCTCCTTCCTGAGCAAACTCCCCAGGCTGGACCTGATCCTAACCGACGACCCCGGCCTTACAAAGCCGCTGCGCGTCAATAAAGCCTGGATCGTGGCGGTCCCCTCCAAACTTGAGGCGGCGGCCAGAGTAAACCTCTCCGTTGATCCGGGCACGGGCCGCCTGGTAAACGTTAAAGCCGGGAACATCCTCCTGGAAAAGGACAAATACGGCGAGGACAAGGCCGCGTTGAAAACTATCGACCGGCAGCGCGCCGTAATAAAAAAAATTTTTTCAAGGCGCGTAGGCACGGCCGCCTCCGACATCAGAAGATCGGAGGCTTCGGCCTCCCCGCTCGGCAATTTTACCGCTGATTGCGTCAGACGCTGGGCCAGGGCCAACGCCGCTATCATCAACAATTCCGTGCTGGGCGGCGACATTTTGCGGGGCCCTGTGACCGCCGGCGATCTTTACCGGGTGCTGCCGGCCGATACAAGCGTTGTCTTCGTCAAGATCCGCGGCTCGGACCTGAAGCGGGCCATAGAAGAAACGGCCTCCGGCGACGTCAGCGTTTCCGGCATGGAGATCCATATGCAGGGCCCGGCCGTGGAACGGCTCCTCATAGAAAATTCCCCTGTAAAATCGGACCGCATTTATCGCATAGCCGTCCCCGATTCCATAGTTAACGACAAGGATTATTCCCTGCTTTCCAACGCGACCGAATTCGCCAATTCCAAACGGTTCATGAGGGAGGTGCTGGGCTGGTGTTTTTCGCGCCGGGCGGTGACCCCGAAGCCGGACCTCAACCGGATAACGAGGACAAACTAATGCTGCATGCCCTGGATAGTTTCCTGAAAAAGTGGTTTTTAAGGCTTAAGATCTTCTCTTTTCTGGCCGCCATCTGGGCGGTGTTCTTCAGCGTCTTCACCCTCATGGGGCTTCATGCGGGGTTTGAATATGACGACGGCCTGGTATTCTCCTCTCCCGCTTTCCAGAGCGCCCGCGCCATGAAACTGGAGCCGGGGTCCGGTGACTACTGGACCGCGGTCAACCGCGCCCATAAGCTTGAGCGCGTCAAACCCGCGGTATGGCTTACCGCGTGGTTTTTCAGGGTTTTGGGTTTCAAAGTCGATCTTCTCTGCCAGAGAGCCCCGTTAGGCGCGGAACCCCTTGTGCAAAAATGGAAATCGCTGGCCGACACCTTCTTTTTTGCCGCGGACGAGAACCAGAAATATGAATTTTTGGAACATAAGCCGGTCGTCCTGTATTTCGCCGTTTCGGACGCCGACATCATACAGGCGCGAAAGGCGGGCGTAACGGCCGTCAGAATAAGAAAAAGCGCCAAATCCACGCTGCCCTCTGACTTCACGCCCCGCAAATTCAAAGAGCCCGTCCTGCCGCTGTCCGAATTCTAATATAAATTTTTGCTGCAAAAATTTATAAGGGCTGCATAAGCGCCGAACCTAGGAGCCTGTCCGACATAAGGTTTTTAAGGCGAAATTGACGGTTTTGAGGCCGAACCGAAGTTGCGCGAAACGCGCAGGCTCCAATGAACCTGTAAGTTTCGCGCAACAAAGGTGCAGGC
>JBAYJD010000008.1:0-73631 GCA_041665305.1 Elusimicrobiales bacterium | reverse complement strand
TGGACTGTTAAGCGGAATCGTAGTAAAACGAAGATATCCTGGGGTTTTACAAAGGACAAGGCTCGGGAGAAACTCAGCAGGCATTACGAGACTATTAACAATTAACTTTACAGCGTACTAGTGAGCTTACTATCAACAAATAGTGGGGTTTCAATTATGTGTTTGATTCCACGCCATGCTGTGCCGTTTCTATGGAAATTCAACATTAATCCTCTGAGTTTCTGAGCAACGGTTTGATTATGATCATGGATTAACAGCCCCATATTGTCTGAAGTTTGCCCGGCAGAGGTGATATCCAGATAACATTCAAATCTCGACACAAGTTGCTCAAACGCTTTCTCCGCTATGGACTCATTTGGATGTTTTGCGGCAAAAAAATACTTATCGACGCATTCAGCAAATAATCGCGCATGCCCCCATCTCCCTATTAATTCCGCAAACTGAAGCGCAATTTGGCGACGCTCCGATATTGTCAAATGGATATATGCCTCTGTGTTTCTATGGGTCTTTCTGACTTGTGGCAAAGACTTGGGATTGCTTTTCTGCAAACGTAATATTTCCGTGTTGCGGAAGTAAATAACCTGAGTTCTTCTATCAGAATACGATAGCGATTCAAAATTGGGAATCTTGTTTTGCTCGTATAATGAACGCAGCAGCCATGCGACATGGATTTCTGCGTCAGCAAGCGCCCATCTATTTTTGAAGGCTGTTACTTGTGCATCCAGATCTTTCCATTCAAAAACCGGGATAGAAACACCTGCTAAGATATAATGATTCGAATTACCTGGGATGTCCGGTGTCCCAGATTCGTCAATATAACAAAAGTACATGATTTGTACCCCCCAAAAAAAAGCGACTGGGGATAAGGCTTGACAGCCTTTCTTAGGAGACGCTAGGCGACTCCTCCCAGACGCAAGTATAGTATAACACTTGAGCCCAAAAACGTCAATGACTTTTTTGCTTCGCCCTCAATATCTTTTGCAGATTTCCGATGATGATTTCCGCTAGGTTTAAAATAGAATCTCATATTAAAAGTATAGCAGACGACCCCGACAGCGTCCTGTCGCGATGAAAATGATTATTTTTCGCCCTTAGATTTCCTCAACCGGGACAAAAACTCGTTTCGCTGCAGCGGAGTTGTCGGTTCCCGTGAAGTCGGCCGCATTGATATGATTTCATGCCACTCGTGGTCATCCTCGGTCGGATACTCAAAGCCCTGCTCTGCAAATTTATGGTGTAAATCGGGAAGACCGACCTGGGACGGGATAAAATATGTTTTATCGAACAATAAATGGCGGATGCTGGTTAGAGCTATAGACCCCTGCAACACGATGCTGCCGTACTGTTTGTAATTCGACGCATCTCGATACAAATACTCCATCAATGTGTTCATAAGAAAACCTTATGGCCGAAAGCCAATGGCCCGCCTCGGCGTTTCCGGCGGGCTCATCAGTTCCCTGATCGCATCGAATACAACCTTGAATTGGGTGTCATACCTCTTTTCCAGTTCCTGAAGTTTGCGCGCCAGGGCCGCATGGGTACCAACCATCTCTCGAAGCCGTACGAAAGCCCGCACGATTTGAACGCTGGCGGCCACGGCGATGGGACTGTTGAGGACGAAGGCTGCGGCAACCGCGCCGTGTTCCGTGAAGGCGAACGGAGGCTTACGCAAACCCATCTTTATCGCGGAATTGGATGTCGCAGTTTGCGATATCCAATCGGTCATCTCCTGTTTAGTGAGTTGAAACACAAAATCATCAGGAAACCGTTTGCGATTCCTCTTAATCTGCTCGTTGAGACGCGCAGTTGTCACTCCGTATGTCCTGGCCAGGTCACGGTCCAGCATCACCCGGTGGCCGCGGATCAGAATTATCTGTTTTTCTAGCGCTTCCGGAACAACAATGTTCGACACTTTTTGAGATTTCATAAAAAAAGTATAGCAGACAATCCCGACAACGTCCTGTCGCGATGAAAATGGCTATTTTCCCCAAAAATTGCCGATAAATTGCCGATAAAACTTCCCCAATCACAACATGAAAGACTAAGTGACTTAGTATATTATGCAGAGCGGCAGTGGTAAGTCCCATCGTTCTTGGAGGGCTACGACGGTATTGGAACTTTGGGGCCGGCGGCCGGTAGGTTTTTTGGTCCCGTCAATATAACATTTCCCTGACAACTCTTTCGCCGTTATTGATGCGGTGCCAGAAAAGTGGCCAGGACAGAGAAAAAGCCGGGAAAATATATACTTTTTTTGGGTTTCCAGGAGGGGCTGATTTTGCGTCGGCAGTAATTCGGCGGCGTCGTAGCCCCCGGACTTCAATGCTGGCCAAAAGCAATCCTGCCGGTAACGCGGGCTCGGTGGTGAATAGTTTGGAAGATAGGAAGCAGCGTCCCGTAAATTTCTGTCTGTCCCGATTTTTCCCGAATAAAAAAGCCTCTGGACTTTCGTCACAGAGGCTTTTTCGTTCGTGAGACTTTAAACTTACTTCAGCAGTTTGGCCGCATTCACCAGGCCCGCGCCCTCTTCCTCGGGCCTCAGGCCGGCGAGAGGAGAGGCCGCCTTGACCAAGGCCGCGCGCACTTCGGCCGGGGTTTTGGCACCGGCGTTCACCGCCAGCGCAGCCAGGCCCGCCACATGAGGACAGGCCATCGAGGTCCCGTCCATCGTTTGGTAGCCGCCGCCGGGTTTAGTGGAGTTAATCCTGGCGCCGGGCGCTATCAGGTCCACTTCGGGTCCACGGCAGGAGAAAGACGCTATCTTGTCGGATGAATCTGAGGCGGAGATCGCGATGGCCACGTCGTACTTGGCGGGATACATGACCGGGCAGGTGCCCCAGAATGTCATCAAGTTTCCGGCCGCCACAACCTGGGTTATCCCGGCCTGGTCGGCTTTTTCCATCATTTGCTTCAGCGGGACGGACTCTTCCTTGTCACCGAGGCTCATGTTGGTCACGTTCATGTGATTCATGATGGCCCATTCCACTCCTGCGGCCACCCAGGAATCCTGACCGTAGCCGTCCTTGCCAAGGACCTTGACCCCGTATATTTCGGCGTTGGGGGCCACTCCGACCACGCCCTTATCGTTCAACGCGGCGGCTATGGTGCCGGCGACGTGTGTGCCGTGGCCGTGTTCGTCGGTCGGAGGCTCGGTAGAGACCACGGCATTGTAACCGCCCTTATAATTAGGCGCCAAGTCGGGATGATTGCCGTCCACGCCGGTGTCTATGATACAGACTTTGACGCCTTTGCCGGTCAATGTTCCCCAGGCAGCGGAAGCGTTAACGCGCTTAACGCCCCAAGGTATCTCGGTTTCGGACGGTCTGGTCGCGAACGGTGCGGGCCTGTTCCAGCCTTCGCCGGAGCGGGCCTTGGCGATAATTTCCTTTACCGAAGGGAACTGGACCGCACTCAATGAAACTGGCGCTTCGTTCAGCCATTTCCTGTATTTATCCTCGTAAACGGCGGTCACGCCCTTAATGGACATAATCGCGTCGGTCTTCGCATTGTCGGGGAATATCGCAACCACGGAGTCTATCAGGGTGAATTTGCGCGTTACCTTCCCACCTACTTCTTCTATATTCTTGTCTATAGCGCCACGGTAGGCGGTCTCAAAGCTTATTATCTTCTGGGACGCCTGCGCGCAGACGGCGGCGGCGGTGATGAGCCCCGACGCCAGTACGAATACTCGTTTCATTTTCTCCTCCGGACCGGAACTATGACCTTAGAAGGGAATCGTAAAACTTTTGTTAATCTGTGTCAAGGCTTTTGTAAAAAAAAGGGGGGCAGGGGACGCTGCTTCCTATCTTCCTAACAGGGCTTGGGCTTGAAGCCTGTCTTTAGCCACCAGTTTTGAAATTGCTCCCGAGCTCATTTTCAACTCCCGCATTAACTCCCGGAAGATCCCGCAGACCGCGCACATAAATAACAATATAACGATGTATCCTTACGGCAAAGTTCTGTATAATATTTTTGGGGTTAAATATTGCATTTTGAAAGTGGTTTCTCTCATTTTGGAGGGGTTTAATGGACAAACTGAAGATTCTGGTGGTTGAAGACGAAAATCCGGCGCAGGCGGTCATGGCGGCCCAGTTGACAGGCCATGCCGTGGACTTCGCAAAAGATACAAAGACCGCCAGGAAAAAACTGGCCGGCGGTTCTTATGACCTATGCTTCCTGGACCTGATGCTGGGGCTTGATGATGATTATTCGGGTTTAAAACTTATCGCGGACGCCAGATCAAAAGGGTTTTACTCCGTGGTCATGACAAGCTCGGATTCCGACGATATCATAAATAAGGCCTATGAACTCGGCTGCGACGATTTCTATATCAAAGGCAACGAGAAAGCCAATATCAGCGCGGTTATCGCCAAATACCTGCAGCGCGGCAAAAGCGGGAACCTCAATAAAGTCTTCTCCGAGGAATTTATAACCGAAGACCCGGCAACGCGCGCCAATGTCACCGAAGCGCTTAAATACGCGGCCTCCGGCTCCCCTATCCTTATCCTTGGGCCAACCGGCACAGGAAAAACCTGCCTGGCCCGGATAATTCACAAATATTCCGGACGTTCCGGCGAATTCGTCGCCATGAATTGCTCGGCCTATACCGAGGAATTGATGGAAGCCGAATTGTTCGGCTACAGGAAAGGCGCATTCACCGGGGCAAATGAAAACAGAAAGGGCCGACTCTTGCAGGCCAACAACGGCACATTGTTTTTGGATGAAATAGGTTCTATGAGCCTTAATATGCAGACCAAGCTGCTTAAAGCCATTGAGGAGAAATCGTTTTACCCGCTGGGCTCCGACAAACCGGAGCGTTCCGATTTCAGGATAATCAGCGCCACGCTAGAAGACCTTAAGGCGCTTATAACGCAAGGGAAACTGCGGCTGGACTTCTTTCAGCGCATACACGGCCTGACCGTCAACCTTAAGCCGTTGTGCGAACGCTCCTGCGATATTTTCCCCCTCATACGGCAATTCACGAGCGGGGCACGGCAATTATCATTTGCGCCGGACGCCAGAACTTTCATGCTCCAATACGAATGGCCGGGCAATATCCGGGAATTGAAGAAGCTGGTGGACCTGCTTGTTTCAGGCACGGGAAACCGCGTCACGCTTGAAACTATCCGTAAGCACCTTTCGCAGGAACTTAACCCCCTGCCGCCAGGCGGGTTCCTTACGAACGCGCAGTATAAATACGCCGTAAAAAACGGCCTGGACGCCGCGTCCGAACTGTTCACCTACGAGATAATCCGCCGCAATATGCAGGAGAACAACGGCAACAAAAGCAAGGTAATGGCCAATCTTAAGATCTCCACCAACCTGCTTTATGCCAGGTTAAAGAAATTTGGACCGAACAAGGGCGATGAACCGGATGGAAGAAAATAACAAAATGGAAAAGCCGCTTCACAAGATACGCTCGCAATGCACGAGCCTTAAAACAATCGCGGAAATGTTCAAGACCTGCACGCTTGAGAAAAAGCTGGAATTGCTTGCCCTTATGAAAGAAGCGGGGCAGGATATCATGGATTGCCTGTCCCGGCTTGAGAAGGATTTAAAGGGTTAACTCCAGGGCGGAGTTTTGTCTATCACTTTAAGCCAGGGCAAGTGGGCGAAATCTTCCGGCATGTGGCCGGTCTCAAGCGTGATATCGGCATAGCCTTTGTTGTGCAGATCCACGGCTATATTCTGGCCTTTAACGCCGTTTTCCTGGTCGTCGTCCAGCTCGGAATCAAGATAAACAGGCGTCTCTTTGGGGAATTCCTCTATACGGGCGAGGAAATCGCCCGGATTGTCGAAGACAACCAGGTTTACGCCTTTTGCCTTGGCGACCATTTCCCAACTCATGCGGGCCAATTTATCATCATCAACTAAAACGGCGTCTACCTGGCCGGAGGGAGGCACTGCTTCCGGTTTTGCATCAGGCTTTTGGATGGCTATCGGCACAAGGCTTGCCAGCCCCTTGGGGATCATCCGCACTTTAAGACGCTTGCACTCATCAATTATGCGTTTCTCGTCGTAACGGCTGGTCACAGATATTGTCGTGCCGCATATCCCCAGCTCTTCGGCAAGGCTAAGTCCCGTTTCTTTATAACCGATCAACTCATAGTCAAACAGATAAACCGCTTTTTCGGCCTTTGCCGTGTTGGTTTTAACCCATTCGCGCAGTTTATCCGGCTCGCTGAAATGAATTACTTCGATATTGCGCTCCTGAACCCTGGCGGACTCAAACCGGCCATCCCAGATCTGGTGTATTGTAGCGTCATCATCCAAGACTACCACGGGCCGGCCGGGAACAAGTTCAAGCACAGGCACAAAATTATTTGGAGCCTCCGCCCTGGGCAATTTTATTGTAATCGTCGTGCCTTTGCCTACTTCGGAAGCTATCGCAAGACTGCCACCCAAACTTTCCACTGTTGTTCTTGCATGGAAAAGCCCCAGACCCGATCCGCCAGCCTTCCCGTGCGTTTCTCCCCTCTGGCCGAGTTTCGCCAGTATTTCAGCCGGAATGCCTTTGCCGTTATCGGCGACAGTTAAAACAATATTCCCGGCATCCTGGCCCAAGCCTACGGAGACCTTGCCTTGATCGCCCAACACTTCAACGGCATTATTCACAAGATTTGAAATTATGCGCCTGAATTCCACCGGCTGTATTTTAGCGAACAAGCCGTAAGATTCCTTTGTCAGCTCAAAATCAATGTTTATTCCCGGCTTTGATTCAAATTGCAGGCGTTTCTCGGTTATAACCGGGTCTATAGCGCTTGAAAGCAGGCGCGTTTCCTGAGCTTCGCGGGCATCAGTGGGCTGGGATATGGCCACTGAAGAGGTTTTGGCCTGCTGCCGGTTCTTTTCAAGGAGATTGTTGGCGATATCGCGTATCCGGTTCACCGCATGGCGCACCATAATGCGCTGTTGTTCCGGGAGCTGATCAGTTTTATTCAGCGCTGTATCCAACGCCGCCAGCGGCGACCGAATGTCATGCGCCACTTGCACCGCCATATCAGATGTGGCTTTTGAAACAGCAAGGTCACTTTCAAGACGGGAGGCTTTTTTCAGCACTTCCGCCAACCCGCTTATCAACACGGCGAATGGTGTATCGCGCAAACTTTGCGGCAGCAACTGGATGCTGCGTTGTATAGAATCCTGAATGTCGGCGTGTTTACCGGCATCGACCAGAGCGTTTGTTTCTGTAACACAGCGCTCTATGCTGAAAATAGTTTTAATAGCCCCGACATTGGACAGAAACAAAAGGCCCATAAAAAAAGCCACTATGGTTATAAATAAAATATAGTTCTCACCGAAGACGACAGCGTTGACATCCACCAGATCTATAACATATTCCAGCTGGCCAAGCACTGCGCCATTTGATATAAAAGGCACATTGCACGTTAGCTGCGCGCGAGGTCTGTCGTAAATATTCCCGATTATGGCCTCTTTAAATATCCACTTACTGCCGTTAAACTCAGTGGGGTGGAATGTTATGTGCTTTATATTGTCGTTCTTTATGCGCCACATTATGCGCTGAGTCTCAAACACATCACCTTTAAGAAATGCTTTTTCAAAATAGGCCGCATTCTGCCGCATGGCGGTTAGCAGATTATCATCAGCTACGCGCACGGCAGAGAACACGGAAAACATCTGCCAGAAAACCACAAACACGGCCACCGCCGCGCTGTAGTATTTCCAGTTATAAGAAAAAGCCCGGCCTATAATTTTTACCATCTGAACTCCGCAACCTCTGGATATTCGATAAAACCTCTGCCGAGAATAATACTTTTTATGTTTCTCGGATAATAGAAAGTCGCCACATTCTGATACAGAGGCAAAACCAGCGCTTCGGAATCCAGCTTTTCTGCTATGACTTTCGCTAAACTATTTTTCTTTTCCTCATCCGGTTCTTTCAACATTTTTTCATACAAGTGTGTTAGTGCGGGATTATCGGTATCAAAGTATCCGTTTTTCTTGATTAAATAATCAAAGAACGCTTCATGATTAGGACGAACAGCATCCATAACCACTATCGCCAGATTATACCGGCGTGGGGATTGAAGAAGCGCCGCATCGATCTGGTTATCAGGATATGTCCTGACGACGATCTTTATCCCCGTTCTTTTATGAAAAGCCGATAACACTTCCTTCAGCGTTTTATCATTATTATAGGCAAGGTTCAGGAATGTCAATTCAAAATGACGGTTTATTCTCGCTATACCATAGCATTCCTGCCTCGGAGGCCCGGCTTCGGCACCGGGAACCCCAACGGGAAGTATATTGCATATATCATAAAAGTTTTTTCGCCGCGGCACATAGGCGCGCCGAAGGGAATCATAGTTAAGACAGTTATAGACCGCTTTCCGGACCGCCTTATCGGGGTAATTTATTATAAGGCTTATCGACCGGAGTATAGGACTATCAAAATGCCGATAATCTTTCTTTACCCATTCCGGTATCTCGAATGATGGGATATTATTGAAATCACTTATCTGCCTATTCTGTAAATTTGGGTCACCGCCGCCCTTATACTGGTGGAACACTATCGCGTTATAGCCATTGGAAACTCTCTGCTTTCTTTTAAGCACGACCTTTTCGGCGGACAATGTTTCAACGGAAAAAGCGCCGAGTCCGACCTCTATCTTTTCCGTCCTTTTCAAAGTAGGAGCGTTTTCGAAAAGAGACAGGTAAGCCAGGAAATTCGAGTGACTTCCCAATTTTATCCTAACGCATTCACCATGTTTTTCAACCTCCGCCCCCTGGTCGAACGCCTTAGCGGTTTTCCGTATATATTTATAAAAGAATGCCATTGAAAAAGTGTTATCTGCGTCAAAACGCAAAGAGGTGTCGGGACAGAAAAGATATTCAGAAGACCGGATATCCCTGCTCCACTTCTCCAAAAGCCGAGAAGAAAAAATTTCCCCGTCATCCTGCCTAAAAAGCGGCTCATGCGTCTGTTTTAAAAGGTAAAAAGTCCCATTAAGCCCGGCGTCAGCGACAAACAGGCGTACGGGAAGGTCACTGAGCAACACTGTCCATGTATCCGTCCGCTGTTCCGCCTTCCGGCAACCGCAGAGAACGCCGCAAGCGGCCAGAAGCAGAAAGATCAGCTTCGTCTGGTGATAGCAATGCATTGAGTATGGAATCCCATTTTTATAAAGAATCTGTTAGAGCGCAGGTTGAAAGAATGAACGACACTTTTAATTTGCGGATATTTCCCGTTCCTCAGCCAGGCGGCAAAGAGATTGTGCGCTTTCCGTCTTTCAGCAATGCTTAAAGACGGCGCGAACCATATCCATGAAATAAGCCCAGCTCCGCTGCCTAACTCCGTCAGGAGCACCAATCCCACTGGGGATTTATCCTTAAAGAAGCTCAACGACTTTGAGATCGGCAGATCTTCTTTAATGAACGAGGAAACCTCGTCTATATATTTACTATCAAGTTGTCCGGCCCACGGCGCGATAAAGGATTTAGCATGTGTTTCAAGATATAGTGCCAATAATTCCGCCGTTGTAAGCGATTCCCTGGCTTTTATCGCGCAGGCAGATTCCTTTCTCCCCTTCAAATGAATATCTTTCTTATCGGCGGAGTATATTACCCGCACGATATATTTGCGGGATATCCTTTTATCCAACGCCTCGTAGCAGCCGTCGAGGTTTTCGTAGTATTTCAGCCACAAGACCGGGATTTCCTTCGGCCAGGCAAGCTTATCTATCGCCGAAGTATTAAGCCGGGTAAAATCCGGCATTTGATAGGTTATTTTTCCTTTTTCCTTCTGAACAAGACGGGGGTTTGATTTCATACACGATTTACGGCGTCAACCGCACTTTCCTCCTGGCATTTTTAAAAATATGGTCGCACAGCACACACTCCGAGGAATGATCCGGCAGCAGGGACTTTTTAGGTACCCGCAATATTTTCATCAGTTCCGCAAAATTGTGTTTCCGCATCAATCCGTATAAAGGACTGGCCAAATGTTCACCCAGCGTTGAGTGAAACACCCCGGGCATAGAATTATTAAAGGCCAGTTCCGCACAACAGATCGAGAATCCGCGTCCGCAAATATACCCGAGACTGTTCCTGTTGGGACAATATTTAGAGAGTACTTTCTCGTCAAAGCATGGGAAGATGAACCGAATGCCGTTTCTCTTCGCCTCTCCAATACTAGCGACCTTTTGCACCCCTATCTTGAACCGCCCGAAACTTCGCAACTGTTTAACGAGAAGCAGGTCCAACGGAGACGACATCGTTAGAATCGCGCTGAAACCGACCCGCAACTCCGTACACGCTGAATGAAGATTTTTAGCTTTTGAAAACGACAGGAAGATTTTATGGAAAACATCATACGACAATTGCACATAATCAAGTCTGGTAAACGAGGAGAGCACCTTCTTCGCCAAAGAGACCGACCCTGCGAAATGGCCATTAGTGGTCAAAGTGATTTTAAGGTTTTCAGGGCAAGGGTGGGAGGAAATAATTTCGTTTATTTCCTTGATCCAAAAGGTCGGTTCCCCTCCGGTGAACAAAATCGACTTCGGACGATATCTGGCCACCGTATCGCACAATAGCCGAACCTCTTTCAGAGACAGTCGTTCACGCCTGTCTTCCTTCTTGATCAAGCAATGGCTGCAATTAAAATTGCATGCGGTACCGACAACTATTCCTAGCTTACGAATATCGACGGTCTGCCCCAAAGCGTGCCCATCCATTATCCTTTATGATTATCTAAACCGGAACGACTGGTAGAATCTTCACAAAGAACTATGCCGGAATTAGATAGTTTGGCCACGGATATCATGGAGTTCTTCTCACTAATTTCAAGAGTCTTAACATAGCGAACCGCTTGGGCGGAAGAAAATATCCCGATGGACACCAGGAACGATACAATCACTTTATCTTTGTTCGTCATATCGCATTCTCCTTATCTGCTGTATTCTGCCATTTCAGAAACTGCTTTTCAATTAAAAGAGGAAAAGCAAATTCGATTCTGCTTTCCCTGGATACACATGATCAAGGTCCGGTCGCAGATATTCCGAGGCCAATCCCCCGAGCTGTCAAGAATCATACAATAGTGTAGTCTGTGACTCATAAGTTTGTAAGGGCCTTTGGACCTATATCCACCGTGGGTCTTTGCTTAGTTCTCCGCATAGAACAGCGGCGAATTGGGAAACACTCCAACGCTGGTATAGTGAACTACGGTCTGCTTTTTGCTGGCCTCGCCGCCAGTCAAGTGCTGCGGCTTCAGTAAAACTGCCATTATAAACAAAGCCGATATCCCCGCTATTGCTATTTTGATCGTTATCCGTTTCATTTGTATCCTCCGTATATTATGTCTGCTTACGCCTCCTACGGAGCAATTTTTATGGCAGGGGCGGACAACCAACCTATTTCATACGCCCCCATTGGAGAAATGACTGCCTGACGATATTTTCAGGGATTTAAGAACAAACAAAACCTATCATTCTGATATAAACATTTTCATTTTGAAAATCCTTTCAATGAAGATTAGACAAAACTACTATCTCAAAATGAGCCGATAGCCCTTTTTCACCAAAACGCATTCATTCGGCGCATTTTGGCGCAGCAACATTGCTGACCTGAGCTTTTGTTACGCCCCATACCGCAGCTACACCCAATGCAACCAGCCCCGCCACAAGCAACAATCCTGCCGGCTGCATGTAATCCATAAACATTGCGGCTACAAGCATCGCAAAAAGACTGAAGCTCTTGGACAAAACGCCAAGCAGTGTAAAATTTCCGGCCAACCGGTCCGCGCGCGATTGTAATTGGACGAGGATGGTGCCTGAAACGGAAAACAGGCCCTCTCCGAATCCTGACAGCATAATCAACCCGATCGCCACAACCAAACTGCGGTTAAAAGAAAAGAGCACCGTCATTGTCCCGAATAAGGCAAGCCCCGCTACAAACACCCGCTCAAGCGTTGCCGAAGCCGTAAACCGCCCGCAGAGCAGGGATCCCATCAACACACCCGCGCCGGCGATCGCCACAAAGCTTCCGTAACCGCGAGGATCTACATTCAGGTATTTGGCGAAAAAAGAAATCTCCACCGAGTAGATCGTCCCCAGTGAAAATCCCGCCACTGCAAAAGCAAACAATGTCCGCTTTAGATCAGGCGTATTTAGCAGATCCCTGAAGAGACTCCCGGACTCTACCGCCCCCCCCTGAACGCCGACACGCCCCGCATCAGAAACATGCACAGCTGCGATCATTACGCCAAAGACGACAAATGTCGCCGCATCTATATTAAAACATGCCGCCGGGCCAAAGATTGATATCAGCACCCCGCTAAGAAGCGGTATCAGAACATAGGAACTTGACTGTATAGATGCGAAATACGAATTCACGCGGCTAAGCGATGCGGAGTTGCATACCGTGGGGAGGAGAGCCTTGATCAAAGGGGCGGAGAACAAATTAAGCGTGGAAAGCGCCGCCGCCGCGCCGAGAAGCGCCCAACGGTCAGAGAGAACGCCCAATGTTAACGCCAGGGCTGCCTGAGCGACGCTTAAAAAAATGAGTACGCGTGTTTTCTGAAAGCGATCTATGTGATTGGCAACCCACGGCCCCAGCAGGACGCCGGGAACAGCCCGCATCGCCATCAGGAATGCCACGCTTGCCGCCCCATACGCCTTGCTAAACACAGTAATCAGGGCAAGGATATTGAGCCAATCCCCTACGGATGAAATGGCTACGGCTGACAACAATAACCAGGCGTTTTTATTTAGCCGGGATTGCATACGCATCCTCCAGGGCAAGTTTGATCACGTCACGGCGGGCAAGGCAGTAAGGGTCCCTTTTCCCGTCAAGTTTATAATCCTTAAGACGCCTGTTGAGGCAGCCTGCCCGGCATACCGCCAGCACGTCGCAGTCGCGGCAATCTTGCGCGATATCATTGTTCTCCGATTTCACGTTAGTGAAAGCGCCGCAGGACATGAGCCCTTCAAAAGAAGATTCCATAATATTTCCCAGCTCCATGCGCTTTATCGGGGTGAGGCACTCGCACGGATATACTTCCCCTTCCACGCCTATGGACCAGTTCTGCCCGCAGCCGCCCATAAGCTCGCAGCCTATAGTAGCGCAACCGCCGGAACGCAGCACCGAGATCTTTTTCAAAACATCGGAAAGGAACCTTATTCTCAGCGGCGCAAATCCGTCCGAACGCCACCGCTTAAAAATCGTAACCATAAAAGCGCGGTACAGCTCCGGCGACAAGGTAAGCGGATCGTTATAATCAAAACAAGGGATGAGGTCTATGTCCTGCACGCCAAAATCCCTGAAAAACTCATACATCATATCGGCGTGCGGAGCGCTCTCATTGGTTACAACACCGATAAGATTAGTTTTTATTTTGTGCGCTTGCAGCAATTTGATCCCGCGCATCGTCTCCGCGAAGGTGGAAACTCCGCCTTTGTTTTTTCTGTAGATATCATGAATCTGCTTAGGGCCGTCCAGGCTCACCCCGACCAGGAACCTGTTTTCGTTGAAGAACTTTGCCCATTCCTCATCAATATAGACCCCATTGGTTTGCACGGAATTCACAAAACCGACCTCATACCTGGCCGCAAGCTGCGCCTGTATTTCCATTATCGTCCTGAACTTACTGATTCCTGCCAGCAATGGCTCCCCGCCATGCCAGATCAGATATACTACGCTGCGGGCGTTTCCTTTGGACTTAAGAAAATCTATATATTTCACGATAGTAGTTTCTATCAGTTCATCTGACATTATGCGCACTGGACGCTCTTTGTCGTTTTCACGGTAGCAATAAGTGCAACCTTGATTGCAATAGTCCACCAGCTTGAATACAAGGCTGTTTATTCGTGGAGTGGAATAAGAGAAAAATGGTTTTGTCATATAAGCTCCGGAACCGGGCCGGGACCTTTACTGTCCCCGGCCCGGATCATAACCAGATTAGGCCAGTTCGGGAGCGCGATTGAAACCGGAAGTAAAACTCTCTTCCAGCTCTGGCGCGCGGTTGAAACCAGACATAAACACATCCTCCAACTCAGGCGCACGGTTGAACCCGGAAGTGAAGTTATTTTCGTCCGTATTGTTAAGGTTCATCTGCATTGCGTTCATTTAAGTTCTCCTTTAGTGGTTTTCTGCACTTACACCCACTACGGAGCAATTTTTATGGCAGTTATCAAATTTAATTGCCTTCATTGGGAAAATTCAACAGTCCGGGATGCAAAGGATTTAAAAGCCAGACAACAATGTTTCATTTTAAGATACTTACTCTCATTTTGACAAACCCCATCAATGAAAACTTATGGGATCTCTTTTCTCAAAATGAGAAAACCGCATCATAAACTCACCATCCTGGTAAACTGCCCACGGAATTCATCATCCCCATGCATTACAACTACCAGGATTTTATCTTTGGTCCGGTTAAAGATATGCTCCATTATTATCGGCTTGCTCTCCACGTCCACGTTGGCGAGAGGTTCGTCGAACAGAAACAATTCAGCGTCTTTCATCAACCCCATAGCGATCTCGGCCTTTTTCTTCTGCCCGGCGGACAGCGCATCAGGGCTCTTATCAAGACTTTCCGTCAGCTTGAAGTCCGCCAGCACGCCATTCAGGTATCGGCGCTGTTCGTCCGTATGGCTATCGAATTTCAGGTTGTCGCGTAATGTGCCAGGCGCGAAGTGATGCGGGGAGACGCAGGCGCTGGTCTTTTCAACGCCCAGAATCCGCGCGGTCCCATTATCCGGCGCGAGGAATCCGGAGAGCATATTCGCCACCGTGGATTTTCCGGAGCCGTTCTTGCCGCTTAGCAGCAATTTTTCGCCTTTGCCCGCGCTGAAACTCAGGTTTGAAAATACTTGCTTATCACCATAGCTGAACCCCACGTTTTCAAGTGTAATTGCGCCGATCCCGGTTCCACCGCCGGTACCAGCCGCTTCTGAAGCTGGCATGCCGAACTCCGCCAACCGATGCAACGCCATTGAGTTCCGTGAGAATTCAGGTATTTTCTGCACAAGCGTTCTCATATTGCCGACGGCAAGCCAGAATGCGTTCATAAAAGCCATGAATCCCCCGAAACTCATCTCCCCTTTCAAAATCGCGTATCCGCAGACGATTATAACCAGCATTTCGCCGTAGGACATGAAAATAGCGCCATAAGTGTTATGTTTTGCGCTGTTTCTGACACGGGCATTAAGACTTGTCGTGTACTTTTCGAACTTCTCGTTAATTTTTGACAGCACCGCGGAATGCAGGCCGAACAGGTTGACGGTACGATATGATTCCGCAGAACCGGTTATAACGCCGCGCAACTCGCCCTCCCCCTCTTTTTCGTCGCGGGAATGCTGCTTGATCTCGGAATGGTATTTATTTGCGAGCATTATAAGGAACGGCACCGTAAGCACCAGCGCAAACGTGGCTTTGATCGACAAGAAAACAACAACCCCAAACGCCACAAGAAACGAAACAGCGGCCGGGCATACCGCGAAAGCGAGATCTATCGCCGTGGATGAGGCGCTCAGCGGCTCGTCATAAATCCTTGAGGTATAATAGCCGGTTTTATTCTTCATGACCTGTATATACGGCATTTTATAGTAGCTTTCCAGCATGCTTCCTATAAGCCGTTTAAGTATTCTGTTTTTCAGATCCTGCACGTAAAGGTTGTTCCATAAAGAGAACAACCGGAATAAGGTCGCAAGGATCATAAACCCGACAGTAACCACAATAAACAGCCTGAAATCCTTTTTTATCACTCCCTCATCAAATATGTATTTCAATAAAAGCGGATTGAGCAGGCTCATGACCGCATCCATAGCGACCACGCCCGCCAATGCGAGGGTAAACGAGGTTGTATAAGGCCGAACAATAAGCCGCATATTCTTAAACATTGGATTCTCCTTAAAGCAATTCATCAAGCATAAAATCCGCAGGCCGGCCTGACACCAGCCGGTCGAGGAACAGTATGATCCCGCTCATCCCGGCGGCGTAATCACAACTTATCCGTGCCAGACCGTCGCCGGGGAACGCGACGCCTTTTGGGCTTCGTATCGCAAAACGTTTGAATCCGCTTGCGACACTGTGCGCGCTATTGAGGTATTTTACGTCTTTTGTCACGGCATAAGCGTCAAGCAGAAACTCGCCCAGACCTGCCATGCCCATATTTCTTCCTGGGAAAATCGCATATTTTGTCGCGCAGCTTTCATATATCTTTTCCACAAGTTTCATGTACTTAGGTTCCTTTAACACGCTGAAATAGCGCAGGCAGGCAATTCCGATACCGGCGCTGCCGTATTCCCAGTAAGGGTAAAGCGCCCCGTTCTCTCCGGCTGTCTTCGCCCAGGCCATATTACCGTTTCCGAACGCATCGGCATAAGCGATGTCGTGATCCAATGCCTCCACGGCTTTTTGCCGGTATTTTTGATTGCCGGTGGCCGCGTAAAGATACAGCAGGAAAAGACCTATTCCTCCCGCTCCGTGCGCCAGCCCGATAGGCACTTTGCCGGCCTGATCAGGCCAGTGCGCACCGTGAGAATCGTTGCGCGCGGAATCAAGCAATGTTTCCCCCGCCTTTTTGGCATTGTCCAGGTAAATTTCCTTGCGGGTGGCCAGCCAGAACTTAAGATTGGTCATCCCCCAACCGGCCAGGCCGGTATACAGCGATGAAGAAACAGCTAAAAGCGGGGAATTGAATGTTTTACCGAACACAGCCTCGGCGCCAGCCTTATCGCCAAGCTCAAGCAGTCCCCAGGCTATGCCGGACATTCCCGGATATAAGCCGGGCGGACAATTTTTGCCGGAAATTTCATGCTGGCGCACCCATTGCAGCATTTCGGGAGCAGGCTTGCGTCCGAGTTTTGATAATGTATAAAGAACCCCTACGGCCCCATGCGCAAGACTGAGCGGATTCGTTTCAAAAATTTCCGGGTCTGCGGGAAAGAGCCTGTCTTTCCTGGCGTAGTCCGCGCTCGATTCAATAAAGCTGCATGCCGACCGCACGGTATCAGTAATGTACTTCCTGGACAACCGGGGAGCAGCTGCGGACAATCTGACCGCGCATGTCTTCCTTAAAGCAGTTTCCTGCTTCTGATCGCGCAAAACACCCGGGCCCCGCCGCTTCGCGGGATCGGAGTGCATGAGGGTATTTATAATCCTTCTCAACTTTACAGGTATGCCAAAATCCCGGCCCACCATCTGCAATGCTTCAGTTCCGGCATCAGGCTTTAAATCCAGAATCCCGTTTATATGCGTCAGCATATACAGCATTATCGCGCCGAATGCGTAATAATCGCTTTCCCGCGTAGGCGCCGCCCCCTTGACCTGCTCGACGGCGGCAAACCCGCGTGTAAAAAGTTTATAAGCTTCCTCCTCGCCCTCCACAAGCGCCCCTTCCAGGTCGATAATTTTTATATCCAGCGTGGCGGGATTGACCAGGACATTATTGACCGAAAAATCCCCGAATATGATATTCCGGGAATGAAGGGCCTCAATAATTCCCGCGAGTTTTCTGAAAATTGCGATATATTTTTCCAGGTAGGATTTAACCTTCTCTTCGGTAGGGCGCGCCTCCAGCAGAATACTGTTCTGCGCGGCGAAAGCGTGAAGCGTGATATAACCCTCCAGATATTCTTCCGCCAGGAAAAGGTGCTCCCATTCCCTGAATAATTCAACCGGCTCCGGCGCGATGCCGCAGTTCCCGACTTTTTTCAGGATATCATACTCCCTCTTAAGCATTCTGGCGGCGTCCACATTTTCCGCGAACGCGTTGACATGCGCACGCGCCTCTTTCAGCACAACTCTTTTTTTCCCGATATTGTCATAGGCGATATATATCCCGCCTGTATTGGAGAAATGCAGAGATCTCTCAACTGCATATCTCCCGTTATTCAATCCGCCACCAGACTCATTTGTATTCTTCTTCGGGAATATCTCATCCACCCATCCGGGGAGACGGTAATACGGCGGCCGCACATCGGCCTCCTCTTTTCCATCAGGGGAAACCAGCACCGGGATACGTTTCCCATTCACATCAAGCCGTAAATTCGGCCTGAATCCGCCATATCTGTAGTACAGGACTTTGCTGTCTTTATAACGCATATCAGAGAGGATATACGGGCCGCAAAAATCCGCCGTCAGTGAATGCAGTTTTTCCAGCAGCCACTTGCAGTGCTCCGGATCCGTCGGATACACCGTCATAAATTTCCCGGAAGCGCCGCGAGACCAGCCTTTTGAATTGGTTATCGCCAATGTTTTTTTGTCTAACAGGAACTTAAAAGTCACCTTGTTCGCCATAAGAAACTCTGCCGCCGCGCTGAAAATGCCTTCAGAATCCGAATGAGTCGCCGACAAATGTATTTTCCAGCCCTGAAGAGGCATCGTATGTTTAAGGTATATACAGTTTATCCAGATACCGCTTCTGACAAACTTCCATTCCGCATCAGCCTGGCTTCGGACGAAATCAAAATAATCGCCCTCATTTACCACGCAATAATCCATGGGCTCATAGAACCGTTTGTCTGCGAACAGGTAGTAATTCAAGTTGTTTGCGCTATTCATATCATTACCCACCCGAACTTAACAATCCGCTCCGGAGGTGGCCGAATCTCCCCACCTCCGGAGTTATCCTACCGCTCATTCGTTCTGCCCGCCGCAGCAGTTGCTGATCCAGCTTCCCCCGCGAGTCTCGTTTTCCGACTTTACTTCCAGTTTCTGCAACTCAAGTATCGTGTTCATTTTATTTTCTCCTATTGTTTAATATCGGCACACTCACTATTGCCCGCAGCTGTTGCTGATCCAACTGCCCAAGCGGGTCTCGCCCTCTGATCCGGTTTCCAGTTTCTGCAGTTCAAGTACTTTAGTCATTTGGTTCGTTCTCCTTAGCTTGTTTTGACCGCCTACACCTTCTATGGAGCAATTTTCATGGCAGATGGATGTACTGGACGATTTTATGCGTTTCTATTGGGGAAATCAGGAAATCTGCGGAGGCAGGGGAGTAGAAAAGAAGCAAACATCATCTCATTTTGAGATAAATGCTTTCATTTTGAAACCCAACAGTGGGTTTTACAGCGTGCTGGAAGTATTCCTGGACAATGATAAATCTTTGCGGTATTGCACTATGGACTGGCGGGATAATTCTACGCCGTGGCGGATTTTAAGCTCGGCGCGCAACTCAGTGTCGTTCATACCAGGATTTTCAACGGCTATGGCGTATAGCCGCTCTAAATTTATGGCTTTAGAGCTGGGCAGCAGCACCGACATAGGCGCTTCGGTGCCCCAAGGCATCTGTATGGATTTATTTGAGATAAGCCGGTTAAGAACGCTGGGATGGACTTCAAGTTCCGCTGCCAGAACTTTCTGCGGCAACGGCGCCCTGCGCACAGGCTCTCCGGTTATCAGGTACTCGGTTTGCCGCTCCATAACTATTTCCAGCGCGCGGTAAAGCGTGGATTTTCGCTTGTCCGCCAGTTCCATACGCCTTACAAGCTTTTCCACGGCGGTTTGTTCAGAGGCGGGGAGGCCTTTCAACGCTTCTGAAAGTTTTTCCCCGTCCACTTTATAACAGCCTTTCCAGATTTCCCGGTGAAAGAACGCCAGGAGAGGCTTGCCGTTTTCAAGCTCTATGCCGGCCACGACACTGAACACTTCCGACACAGGAGCTTCGGGCGCGCTTTCAAATTCAGCCTGTATAAACGCGCGGTTGACGAAATCACGCAGGCGGGCGGCGTCTTTGACGGTTATGTCGCATTCCTCTGCCCGCTCTACGTCACTCATGGCCGCGTCTTTCAGGAAGCAGGTTTCAAATTTTTCCTGGCCTATACCCTGTATCAGGCCGACCAGATCGCCTTTGCCGTCGGCTAGTTCCGGCAGACCTCCGGAGGACAGTTTAAGCCCGTAGCCGGCGTATTTTTTTGCGGCATAACGCGCATTCGGGAATTCCGCCAGGCTGACGGCGCCGGATGCTTTAAGCAATTTAAAAAAACGGTTATCTTCGATCTTCTTCAGAAAGCTTTCAAATTCGCCTTCCGACATTTCGGACATCTGCGCCAGCTTCATAGCGCCCATAGCCGCCGCTTTAGTTCTTGCGGAATGGTTGAAACCGAATTTATGGAATTTGCTCATAGCCTCACCCTCGCATATTATAGCCGTTATGCGAAAATGGAGCAATTTTTATGGCAGAGTTAGGAGGCTATGAATTCTAGTAAGTCTTAAGCGCTACCGCAATGCCTGATAGATTTTGGACGGCGACATCTTCGTTTCAAGGATACCAAACGCCGGCGAAACCTCGGTGAAGACCGGAAGCGGCTCGATAAAGGGATAAAAGCAGCGCTCCGCTTTCAGTTTCTTCTTCAGCCGCAGGATCGTTTTGTTAGGTCTAATTCCTTGCATAGAATAGGCCTAAAGTCCTGGCCGCAGGACTCTGGTGGGTATATAATATTTGCGCGGTAAAACGACTGACTGCGGTTCGATGGAGGAAATGACGTGAAGAAGAATTTCAAAACGACCAGGGTATTGCTTTTATTCTGCGCTTGCGCGGCCGTTTCCGGAACGCGGGCCGGGGCTGAGGGCGCATGTCTCCGGCCATGGATATTTTTTGATATGGGCAATACTATCACCGACACCTCCCACCGCGACCAATACGGTAATTTTCTGGAGGAATTTTATCGCCCCGGCGTCTTGAATTATCTGAAGGCCCTCCGGGACAAAGGGTTTCCGGTCGGAATGATCATCAATATTCCAGAAACCATGTCCATGGCAGACTTAAAGGCCGAGGTGGAGCTGGATTTCAAAAGAAGCCACCTCCATGACGGCGCGGTATTTGATTGGTCTGTTTTTGAAAATTCCGGCGGGGTTTTGATCCCCGGCTGGAATTTCAGGCGCAAGCCGAACCGATACATGTTCTGCAAAGCGATGGAAGCGGCGGCCGCGGCCGGCTGCCGCGCCGTTTACCAGGGCGAAGACCTGATGAACCCGGACAAAAAAAGGCAAAGTCATCTGGCGGCCGCGGCCAGGACCGGAATGGCCTCCTTCGACATCGACCCCCAACGGGCTCCGGAAAAAGACCAAAAATACAAAAGGGTAGAAGGCGGGTTCATCGCTGTCGAGGAGATCGACACATTCTTAAAGGATAATCCCGCGGGTTCTACAAGCGCGGAGTATTGCAGGGACTACAAGAAACGAACCGCCGCCGACGCGGACCCCGAAGAGATCGAACTCCGCGAATATTGATAAATAGGGACAGCGACCATTTAATAACCGGTCGCTGTCCCTATTTATTTAGCACTTCACGGATCCTGGCAAGCAGGCGCGGGTATTCTATCGGTTTGTAAAACAGCGCATCGTCTGTTATGTGATGCTTTTCCTGGATCTCGACATCAATGTCGATGTGGCCGGTCATATAAAGAAGCTTGATGCCGGGGCGCAATTTCAGCATCTCGCCGGCTAACTCGGCTCCGCTTTTGCCCGGCATCCGTATGTCCGTCAGCAGCAGATGGATCTCTCCGGCGTGTTGTTCCGCAAGCTCCAGCGCCCCGGCGGCGCCGGCGGCGGCAAGAGCATTGTAACCGTGCTCTTTCAGGACCCGCACAAGCACGGGCCTGAACGCTTCGTCATCCTCCGCTATAAGTATGGTTTCGGAACCGCGCAGGCGGGCGTCTTCCGCCCGGTGTCCGGCCTCTGCGTCCGCCTGGCCGTCGCAGGAGGACGCCGGGATATATACCGTGAAGGTGGAGCCCTCGTCCGGCACGCTGTCGACGGTTATCTGCGCATTATTCTGCTTTATAACCCCATAGACGATCGCAAGCCCCATTCCGGTCCCTTTTCCAGGCGGCTTGGTGGTGAAGAACGGTTCGAATATCTTTTTTTTAATTTCTTCGCTCATGCCGGAGCCGGTGTCGGAGACGGTGAGCATGGCGTATGTTCCCGCTTTCAGGCCGGCCGGAGCCGCACCCTCCGCGAACCGCTTTTGGCCGGTTTTTATCGTTATAACTCCGCTGCCCGCAATGGCATCCCTGGCGTTCACCACAAGGTTGATCACGATCTGCTCAAGGTGGGTCGGATCGATCTTTACAAGCGGCACGCCTGCTTCCGGAACGATCTCAAGTTTAATGTTCTCCCCTATGATCTTTCCCAGCATCAAGGCCAGGCCCTTGATCGTGCCGTTCAGATCTATGATCCGCTGAACGGCCGGCTTCTTGCGGCTGAAGGCAAGCAGCTGTTTCGTCAGCGCGGCGGCCCTTTCCGCGGCTTTTTTTACTTCCAGCGCGTCGGAAAGCTGGCTGGGCATGTTCTTAAGGTCCCTGATCAGAAATCCTGTGTAGCCGAGGATCGCGCCGAGGATATTATTAAAATCGTGCGCGATGCCGCCGGCAAGTTTCCCCACCGTGTCCATTTTCTGCGTCTGCACCAGCTGTTCCGCCAGCAGGTTCTGGTGGAAGATCATGCCCAACTGGCCCGCCGCCTCGCCGAGAAAATTCACCAGCTCCTCGTCCCCGATCTTCACTTCGGTGGATAAAAAGGTTATAGCGGCGATGAACTCCCCGTTCGCGATTATGGGGATTCCGACGCCGGACCTGAGCCCGGCCGTCATCGCCATCTTTTTCCTGGGCAAATTCCCGCTTTTGGGCATCTCCCTGAACCAGACCGGCTCAAGCTTCTGCCAGACGGCGCCGGGAAGGCCTTCCCCCTTTTTAAAAGTAAAATTTTTCGACCGGCTGGCGAAGGTTTCCAGCCTGCGCTCGTTTTTACCGTAATAATAGGACCGGGACAGATGGAGCTTATCCAGGCCAGGCAGCCACACCTCGCCTGCCGCCCAGCCGGTTATTTCACAAATGTTGTCAGTCAGCAGTTTAAGCGCCGCGCTTATATCCCGCGCTTCAAGGGCCTTGAGCCGCAGGTCCCTCAACAGCGCGAGCCTCTCGTTCAGTTTTCTCCTGTAGATCACGCCGGCCAGGATGTCGGCTATGCCGGAGAGGAAATTAATATCGTAAGCGGAGCGGGCATGGCCGTGCCCGGTATAAACGTTAAGAACGCCGTACACCCTGCCGCCGGCCGTGATCGGGATTATATAGTGCCCGTGATCGGGGATCCCAGGATAAGAGTTTTCATGCTCGCCGTCAAGATGGGCCTTAAACACGGGCTTGCCGCTTAACAAAGCCTTGCCGCAAAGGCAGCGGCCAGCGGGCACTTCGGCGCAGGTCTTTAAAATAAACTCGCCCAGGCCGGCCTTGGCCGCCATCTTTAGACAGCGCGTCTTTTCGTCGGCGAGAAAGATCGCCCCTTTGGTCTCTATTGACAGCCATTTGACCGAGAGTATTTCATCGAGCGTGTTCTGCAGGATCTCCGACAGCGGTTTATTCTCCAGCGAAAGTTTCAGGATGTGATTGGTGATCGCGCTCGTCTGGAGATATTCCCTGGTCTTTTCTTCCGCAAGCAGCCTGGCGGTCAGGTCGTTAAACGACACTACGACGCCCGTTATAGTCCCGTTTTCGGTCACGGGCGTGGCGACATATTCCACCGGCACGGCTGTCCCGTCCTTCTTCCAGAACGCCTCCGTGTCTATACGGCGCACTTTCCCGTCATGGGAAGTGGCGTAGATATTGCAGTCTTTGGGATCGTATTTCGAACCGTCCGGCCTAGCGTAATGAAAACA
This sequence comes from Elusimicrobiales bacterium, assembly GCA_041665305.1. Taxonomy (GTDB): domain Bacteria; phylum Elusimicrobiota; class Elusimicrobia; order Elusimicrobiales; family UBA9959; genus YA12-FULL-51-18. Next base: position 50,017 of record JBAYJD010000008.1, on the reverse strand, counting down.
TTCATGGGAATGCTTTCCTATAAGCCCGGCCGCGTCGTAACCAAGGATCCGCTCCGCGGCTTTGTTGACGAACACGACATTCCCGTTCATATCCATGCCGTAGACGCCTTCGCTAAGCGCGTCAAGGATAAGCTTGTCATAACCCGTTTTTTCTACCGGCATATTTTCCCGCGACCTTCCGCCTCGCGCAAAGAAACCAGGCAAGGACTTGATTATAGCACTTCTGAAAAATAGGGGCGGCGCCATTCGTCGCTCTCCCTGTTTTAATTTTATAGAATTCTAAAGGGACCGCGGGCGGGGCCGGGGGGACGGCATATGCCGCGTTATAAGGCTTCTATGAAGAATATACGAACTGTTCGTCGCAAAAGCTTAAAAACCGGCGCCCCGGCGGCAGCCGGCATCCTGAGTTCCGCAACGCCGACGGCCAAGGATGCCGCGGTAAAAAGCGAGGGAATATTCCGGACCCTGTTCAACAACATGTCGGAAGGCTTCGCCTACCACAAACTGGTGCTGGACGACGCTGGAAAGCCGTGCGACTCTATCTTCCTTGAGGTCAACCGGGCGTTCGAAAGACTTACCGGCCTCAAACGGACAAATATCGCCGGCAAAAAAATTACGCAGGTCCTTCCGGGCATAAAGCGGAACCCCGCGGACTGGCTGGACAAATACGGAAAGGTCGCTCTGACGGGGAAGCCCGCGCAATTCGAAAGTTATTCGGAACGGCTTAAAAAATGGCACTCCGTTTCCGCTTTCAGCCCCCGCAAGGGCTATTTTGCCGTGAACTTCAGGGATATCACCGGAAGAAAACGCATGGAAAAACTATTAAACGAAGAGAGGGCCAATCTTAAAAAGATCTTCGACGCGGTAAATGTCGGCATGTTCCTGCTCGATGAGCGCGGCGCCGTAAAACGGATAAATAACGCGGCGGCGAACTGGATCGGCAGGGACGCCGCGCTCAGCGGCAGCCTTCAGCCCGGAGATCTGGTCGGATGCGTCTACGCCTTAAACGACCCTGCGGGTTGCGGACACACGCCGCAGTGCTCTTCCTGCCCCATCCGCAAAACATTTGAAACGGTCTTGCGCTCCGGGAAACCGGTCCACGGCGTGGAAGCTCAAGCCGTTCTGCTGCTTAACGGACGGCGCACCGCTATCTGGCTGGATGTCGGCGCGGACCCTCTCGTCGTCAACGGGAAGAGATGCGTCCTGCTCTCCTTCAGCAATATCACGGCGCGAAAGCGCACCGAGGCCGTTTCGCGCAAAAACGAAAAAGAGCTTATAAAGCTGAACAAAACGCTCACGGCGCACAGCGATTCCAGCAAGGCGATGCTGCACGCGGACTCCGAGCAGGAATATCTGGAAGAGGTCTGCGGTATTATAGTCAGGGATTGCGGTTATTTCATGGTCTGGATCGGATTCGCCTTACACGACGAGGCGAAAACAGTGCGTCCGGCGGCGCAGGCGGGGTTCGAGGACGGCTACCTGAAGACCCTGAATATCACCTGGGCGGATACCGAACGAGGCCGGGGGCCGACAGGCACGGCCATCCGCACCGGAAAGCCCTGCATGTGCGCGAACATGCTGACGGATCCCGATTTCAGGCCCTGGCGCAAGGAGGCGTTAAAACGCGGCTACGCGTCTTCGATAGTTTTCCCGCTGATCACGGCGGGAGAAACCCTGGGCGCCATAACGATCTACTCTAAAAAACCGAATTCCTTCCATACGAATGAGATCCAGATGCTCTCGGAACTGGCCGACGACCTGGCCTACGGGATACAGGCGCTGCGCCTGCGCGCCGAACGCAAAAAGGCCGAGGAGATCCTGAAGCGCGATAAAGAAGCCACCGAGCGCCTTGTCAAAGAACGGACGCGGGAACTGATCAAAACGCAAATAGAACTGGAAAGAGGCAAACGCCTTTCGGATATCGGCGTCTTATCGGCCACCGTCGCGCATGAACTGCGAAATCCCCTGGCGGCCATAAGCATGGCGGCCGCCAACATCAGAAGAAAAGCCGGCAATCCGCTGCTGGAGACCCATCTTAACAACATCAGTAACAAAGTGGCCGAAAGCAACCAGATCATAAGCAATCTGCTGTTCTATTCGCGCCTGAAACCTCCGCAATATGAAAAAACGGATATTTCAGGCATCCTCGAAGAATCGATCGAACTGGCCAAAAACAAATCTAAAAGACGGATCCCGCTAACCAAGGATATCGATCCGCTTAAACACACGAGGATCGACGCCGATCCGCTGCAGATAAAAGAGGTTTTTTCCAATATTCTGGATAACGCCTGCGACGCCCTTGCCTCCGGACCCGGAGGGAAAATACGGATCCGCGGCGCTGAAAGCGCCGGGGAGCTCAATGTCCGTATCGAAGACACCGGACCGGGGATAGAAACGGAGAATCTAGACAAGATCTTCGAACCGTTCTTCACGACCAAGGCGAAAGGCACCGGACTGGGTCTTTATGTCTGCCGGCAGATAGTCCGCCTTCACGGCGGCGAGATAACCGCAGAGAGCGAACCCGGCAAAGGAACCGTTATCAGCGTAAAACTGCCCGTACGGCTTAAACAGCTTGACCTTTGAAGGCCCGCAAGCGGGGCGTCTCACCGGCGCCGTTTGGAGACAGGCTTATTTTTCCGCTTTAAACTTTTTTTAACCGGCGGTCTCCGTCGCGCGGGTTTTGCGTCCGTCTTGCGGGCCCGCCTGGCGGCCGGCGGGACCTCCGGCGCGCCGCCAGCCGTCGCTTCGCCGGTTTCCATCTCGATGCCGAAAACCTCGTTTATTTCCGCCGCGGACAGCGTCGCGTGCCCGGGAGCTGTTTTCGTTTCGGTTAAATCCGACAAGGTGCCGGAATGAGCGAGCAGTTCCTGATGGCTGACATGGCGCAGCAGGAACAACAGTTCCGGCTTCGTATCGAGCCGCGCGCCCACCCCGTAAAGCGCCGCCGCCACATGCTTGCACATCCGCGCCCCGTCCGGACAATCGCAGGCAAGTTTTATCTCTTTCGGCGAGGGGAACAAGCCGACGCCGCGGCGCGTCATGATCCCCATCACCCGCTCCGACAGCTTCCCGCGCAGCAGGTCCATCAGCGAACTTATGCCGCCCGCGCATTCCCGGCACAAAGCCCGCCACCGCCCCGGCTCTACCGGCGCGATCTTCACTTTTACCTTGTATAAAAACGCGCCGCTGACCAAAGCCTCCACTTCCCCCCGCCGGATGTCGAGGTGGATGACGGAGCCGTTGCGCACATAGGAGCGGCCGCGCGGCATTCTGTTGGAATAATCGCCGTAAGATTCCAGATTGGCGCACCACGCTTTTCCCCAGAAGGACCGGGCGATGGCCTGCCCCTCCAGCCCTACGGGGGAGAGAGCGCGCCCGCCCTTCATCATTTTAGCCGCCGCTTTTTCCGCGCGGCGGCGGCACTCCTGCGCGCTCACATACGGTTTGTAAAAATTAGAATAACCCCAGCCCATGATAATTCTCCTGTATGATGTTATTGCGACTCGGCGGCCCGGTTGAGATCGAGCGAAACGAATTTCAGCAGGTCGGCGTCGCTCATTTCGGTCAGCATCGTTTCCCCGCCCCCGCCTATCACGCTGTCCGCCAGCCGCGCCTTGCTTTCTATCAGCTCGTCGATGCGCTCTTCAAGCGTGCCCCGGCAGACGAATTTATGCACCAGCACATTGCGTTTCTGCCCGATCCGGAAGGCGCGGTCCGTGGCCTGGTTCTCCACCGCCGGGTTCCACCAGCGGTCGAAGTGGATCACATGCGACGCTTCCGTCAGATTCAGCCCCGAACCTCCGGCCTTGGAGGTAAGCACAAAGAACGGCGGGCCGTTCTCAGCCTGGAAGGCGTCCACCAGCCCTTTGCGGGCCCTTACCGGCGTTCCGCCGTGCAGAGCCAGCCCCGGGCGCCCGAACAGGCCGGTAAGGAATTCCAGCAGCGGGCCGGTCAGTTCCCGGAACTGCGTGAAGACCAGCGCCTTTTCCTGGCGGGAAGCGATCTCCTCGGCGATAAGCCGCAGCCGCTGGAATTTGCCGCTTTCGGCTTCCGCGTAGCCCCCGTCCCGCAGCCAATGCGACGGGTGGTTGCAGATCTGTTTCAACCGCATCAGATATGACAGCACCAGGCCGCGGCGCCGTATCCCCCCTCCGGCATTTTTCACCTGCGACCCCAGCTCGCGCACGGCGGCTTCATAAAGCGCGGCCTGCCTGGGCGCCAGCCCGCAATAAGCCTTCACCTCCGTCTTCTCCGGGAGGTCCGTTATCACGCTTTTATCCGTCTTCATCCGGCGCAGGATATACGGCTTGGCCAGCGCGCGCAGCGCCCCCAGGCCGCTCCCGTCCCGCGGCCCCGCCTTTATGAACCGGCCGAATTGCGCGGCGGACCCTAGCAGGCCGGGGTTAAGAAAGTCGAAAATGGACCACAGGTCGCCCAGACGGTTCTCCACCGGCGTGCCTGTCAGGACAAGACGCTGGGCGCAGGCAAGCTCCTTAACGGCGCGGGTCTGGCGCGCGGCGGAATTCTTGACGGCCTGGGCTTCGTCCAGCGCCACAACATCCCATCGCGCCCGGCGCAGGCTCTCAAGCCTTGCGACCAGCCCGTAGGTGGTCAGGACCAGATCGTAACCGGCCACGGCCCCGCCGGCGTCTTTTTGAAGAGCCTTCCACTCGTCCGTCTCCATTTCCGACGGATGCAGGATCCGGTGCTTCAATGAAGGGGCGAAGCGCATAATTTCCGCACGCCAATTCGCGAGCAGGGAGGCCGGCGCGACGATCAGGCTGGGCGGGGCCGCGCGCTGTTCCGCTTTGCGGGCCAGCAGGAGGGCCAGCACCTGGACCGTTTTTCCCAGGCCCATATCGTCGGCCAGGCAGGCGCCCAGGCCAAGCCCGGTCATAAAACGCAGCCAGGCGACGCCGGTTTTCTGGTAAGGCCGCAATTCGGCCGCAAGCCCCGGCATCGCGGGAAGCTTCCCCGCCTTGCCGGGATCGCGGAGACCGGCCAGCGCGGCCGCAAGCCAGCCGCCGGCTTTAACCCCGCTCCACTCCCTTACCGCGGCGGCCTCAACTCCGTCCGCAGGGCCGCCGTTGAGATCCGCGCCCGAAAGAAGACGCATAGCTTCGGCCAGGCTCACGCCGTCCGCGGACTTCCCTACGCGCTCCCAGTGTTCAAGCGCCGTTTTCAGTTTTTCCGGGTCGGCTTCGATCCAGCGGCCCCGGATCAGGACCAGCCCGCCGGACGAGCTCATCAGCGTTTTCCAGTCGGCCTCCCTCAGGGGCTCTCCGTCCAGGCTTTTTTCAAGCTTAAAATCCAGCAGCGCGCCCAGCCCCAGCCCCGCGCCCGCGGCGTCGCCCAGGCGCACGCCCACCCGCGCCCGGGGCGCGCGGCCGCCGCGCCACCAGTCCGGCAGCCGCACTACCACCCCGCCTTCGGAGATCACGGAGGCGTCTTTTAAAAACCGGTAAGCCTGGGACGGGCTCCAGGCCAGAGGCTTGAACAACGCGCCGGTTTCCAGCAGTTCGCGCGCGACCGCGCTTTTTTCCGCCGCCGCGTGCACGGGAGCCAGCAGGCGCAGCAGCGCCGCTTTATTGCCCCCGCCGGCGTATTCCTTCAGCGCCTCCGCCAGCGGCTGATACCTCACCCGGCCGTGCCCCGACACCCCCGAGGCGTAAGTCGCAAGAAAAGCGAACGGATAATTTTCATTTTTACGGTTCTCGGCTAGATGGAAGACCACCCGGCCCACGGTATGCCAGACCGGACCCAGGGTTTTTAAAAATTCCGCGGGGCCGCCGGGATGCGCGGCGGCCCCGGCGCGCGCGTGAGCGTCGAGCGAGGTCCAGATCCCCGCCAGCGCCTCCACGGTAAGATACTCTCCGCCTTTGACGGGGGGCAGCCGTTCCAGCCAGGAGCGCAACTCTTCCAGCGGCGCCGGCGCGCAAGGCGGCAGGCCGCCCGCGCCGTCCACAACGGTCCGGCAAAAACCGGAAAGGCAGCGGCGGCTTATTTCCCTCCAGAATGCGGCGGCCGCAGGCAGCGGGGTCTCCGGCTCCCGAGAACCCAGATGCAGCAGCCCCTGCGGCGCTCCCGAAGCGAAAGCCTCCGCCAGGCGCGCCGCGGCCGAAGGGTCCGGCCAGGCCTCCTCGCCTCCGGCAGCGTCCCAGTAAAGATGGCCGTGAGGATTGACGGCAAGAGTCGGTTTTATGGCGGGGTCTGTCATAGGCGGTAAGCGTATATATTCTCATTTTTACGAAGGCATTTCAAAGTTTGATATAATTAAGCTCAGAAGGGGTGCCTGCAAAATGAAAAAACTGCCGCTTACGGACGCCGACGCCATACAGTTCACCAAAATGGTGAAGAAAATAAATTTTTTCGCCGCCATGAACATAGGACTGCTGGAAAAGATCCTGAACCGCATAAACTTCTACCAGTACGACAGCGGGGAGAGGGTGTGCAGGCAGGGAGAGCCCGGCGACACTTTTTTTGTGGTCTGCGAAGGCAGGCTTAAAGTAAGCGTGCGGGAGGCCTTTTTTCTTTCAAGGACCCTGGCGCATTTCGGGCCGGGGGACTGCTTCGGCGAGATGGCGCTTTTGGACCGCGCCCCCCGCAGCGCCACGGTGACATGCGAAGAAAGCTCAAAGATCTTCGTCCTGATGGGAGACCATTTCGACCAGGTGCTGGCGGAGAACCCCTCCTTCGCGCAGGAGATCAAGAACCTGGCCGCCGACAGAAAATTCGAATTGGCTCACAAAAAATGACCGAAGGATCGCACACAACATTATGAATACCAAACGGTTCGTTTCGGTTATAGGCCTTGGTTATGTGGGGCTGCCCGTGGCCGTCGCTTTCGGCAAACTGCGCAAAACTATAGGCTTCGACATAAAACCCGACAGGATCGCTGAACTTAAAAAAGGTTTTGACCGCACCGAAGAAGTTTTGCCCGCGGACCTGAAAGCGGCCGACATCCATTACACCGGCGACATCAAAGAACTGAGCCGGGCTGATTTTCATATCGTCGCCGTGCCCACTCCGGTGGACAAAGCCAACATCCCGGACCTGACCCCGGTCATACGGGCCAGCGAAACGGCCGGTAAAGCGCTGAGAAAAGGCGCCATTGTGGTCTACGAATCCACCGTCTATCCCGGAGTGACCGAAGATGTGTGCGTCCCGATCCTTGAGCGCGAATCCGGCCTGAAATGCGGCAGGGATTTTAAAGTGGGCTACAGCCCGGAGCGCATAAACCCCGGCGACAGGGAACACGCTTTCACCAAAATACTTAAGATCGTGTCCGGCATGGACGCGGAGTCGCTTGCGGTGGTCGCCGAGGTCTACGGCGAAGTGGTGACCGCCGGCGTGCACAGAGCGTCCTCCATCAAGGTGGCCGAGGCGGCCAAGGTCATAGAGAACTCCCAGCGCGATATCAACATAGCCTTTATGAACGAACTGGCCATAATTTTCGACCATATGGGGATAGATACCGGCGAAGTGCTGGCGGCGGCGGGCACCAAATGGAATTTTTTAAAATTCAAGCCCGGCCTTGTCGGGGGACATTGCATAGGCGTGGACCCGTATTATCTCACCCATAAAGCCGAATCGCTGGGCTACATTCCCCAGGTCATACTCGCGGGCAGAAGGATCAACGACGGCATGGGCAAATTCATAGCGCAACGGACCGTAAAAGAAATGGTACGGTCCGGCCATAATGTGCTGGACAGCGTGGTTACCGTGCTGGGCCTCACCTTTAAAGAGAATTGCAACGATCTGCGCAACTCCAAGGTGTATGACATCATCCGCGAGCTTAAGGACTACGGGATCACCGTGCAGGTGCACGATCCCCTGGCCGACAAAGCCGAGGCTGCCCATGAGTACGGCGTAAAGCTGGTGGACCTGAACAAGCTGAAACCGGCCGCCGCGCTGATAGCCGCCGTCTCCCATGACCAGTACAGGACCATGGATGCGCGGGCGCTGCGCCGCCTGTTGGTCAGGAAAAACCCCGTGCTTGTGGATGTAAAGGGAATGTACGATGTTCAGGCGCTGAAAAAAGCCGGCATAAAAACCTGGCGGCTGTAAAAAACGGCAATTGCAGCCAAAATTCCTTATGCCGGACAGGCTCCTGGACCTTTTTAAAGGTTCTTTTTGTGCCAGCGCCAGGCGGTCTCTATTATATCTTCCAGTTTCGGATGTTCCGGGCGCCAGCCGAGCGCTTTGCACGCTTTGGAGGCGTCCGCCACCAGAATGGCGGGATCTCCGGGCCTGCGGGGGGCCGGCACGGCTTTAATGGACTTTCCGATAACCTTCTCAGCCGCCGCCAGCACCTGCTTGACGCTGAAACCGTTCCCGTTGCCTAAATTAAACACCTCGCTTTTGCCGCCCCCGCGCAAATATTTAAGCGCCAGGACATGCGCGGAGGCCAGATCCGACACATGGATATAATCCCTGAGGCAGGTGCCGTCCGGAGTCGGATAGTCCCCGCCGAATACGCGCACCGCTTTCTCGCCCGACGCCGCGGCCAGGGCCACCGGGATCAGATTGGTTTCCTTAGGATGCAAAGACCCGGTCTCACTGTCCGGGTCCGCGCCGGCGGCGTTAAAATAGCGCAGCCGCACGCTGCGCAGGCCGTAAGCCCGGTCGTAATCGGCAAGGATCTCCTCCACCATTTTCTTCGTCCGGCCATATGGATTTATCGGGTTAAGGGCCGTGGTCTCGGTCACCTTCGGGGTCTTCGGATATCCGTAAACGGCGGCTGTGGAGGAAAAAACAAAAGGCGGCGCCCCGTATTCCAGCGCGGCGTCCAGAAGGTTTACAGTGTTGACCAGATTGTTGCGGTAATAAAGCGCCGGGGCCTCCACGGATTCGCCTACCGAGATACACGCGCCGAAATGCATCACCGCCGAGGGCCGGTATTTTTTAAAACAGGCCTTTATACGCTTTAAATCGGCCAGGTCGCCCAAATAGAATTCCCCCCATTTCACAAGCTTCTTATAGCCAGTGGACAAATTATCGAACACCACCGTACGGAAGCCCTGTTCGCTCAATAGCTTGTTCACATGGGAACCGATATACCCGGCGCCGCCCACAATTAAAATTCCGCCCGTTTTCATCATTTCCCCCCGTCGGAACTTTCCGTTTCGGCTTCATCAGCTTCCAATTCCGCGCCGTTGTTAAAAAGCCTGTTAAAAGAACGCACCATCTCTTTGGCTTTGGCAAGCAGCGGCGCCGGGTCCGGCAGCTGGCAAAGCGCTCTCAGTTCCACGATATCGGCGTCCGACACCAGCCTGCCTTCCGGCACGGCCATAAAAATATCCGGATGCCCCGTTTCGCCCCTTATGTCGGTGGGGCGGAACAATTCCTCATGCAGCTTTTCTCCCGGCCGCAGCCCGATGGAGCGGATCTCGATATCCCTGCCCGGCTCGAAACCGGCCAGCCTTATGACATTTTTGGCCAGATCCATGACCTTGACAGGTTCTCCCATATTTAAAACGAACACCTCGCCTCCCGCGCTCAGGGCGCAAGCCTGCAGCACCAGCTGCACGGCTTCCTGGGTGGTCATGAAGTACCGGGTGGCGTCGGGGTGGGTGATGGTCACCGGCCCGCCGTTGGCTATCTGTTCCCTAAAAATATTAACCACGCTGCCTGAACTGCCCAGAACATTGCCGAACCGCACCGACATAAGCTTGGTCTTGGACTTGCCGGACAGAGAAGAGATCACCATCTCGCTCAGGCGCTTGGAAACCCCCATAACGCTCGACGGCCTGACGGCCTTGTCGGTCGAGATAAAAAGCATCCTATCCGTGCCGTGGGCCATGGCCGTCTCAACCAGGCCGCGGGTGGCGAGCGTATTGTTCTTGACCGCTTCCTGCGGGTTTGACTCCATCAGCGGCACATGCTTGTGCGCGGCGGCGTGAAAAACAAGGTCCGGCTTATACGCGGAAAACACATTTTCCAGCAGACTCCGGTCCTTGACATCTCCCGCTATCGGGACCACTTTGGTGGAATCAGTGGCGGCGGCAAGCTCTTTTTCGATATAAAACAGCGCCGTATTGTGGTTTTCCAGCAAAAGCAGGGTTTTGGGCTTGAACTTCATGATCTGCCTGGACAATTCCGAGCCGATAGTGCCGCCCGCGCCCGTAACAAGGACCGTCCTGCCCTGTATAAGCCCGGCCACCTTCATCATGTCGGTCTGCACGGGCCTGCGGTGAAGCAGATCGCTCAGCTCTATTTTCCGCAAAGAGTGCCTGCTCTGCCCGGAACCGGTCAAAGCCTCATAAACCGTGGGGACGGTTTTAAACTGGACTTTCTTTCTAAGTTTTCCTGCGTCGCAGATCTCCATCAGATCGCCGAGGATCCTCCCCCGCGAATGGCTTATGGCGATGACGATCTCGTCCACGCCGTGCTTCTCTATAAGCCTGACCATTTCCTCTCTGCCGCCGAGAATCGGTATGCCGTGGATCGCGCGGCCCCATTTGTCGGACGAATCGTCAAGAAATCCCGCGACCTTGTATTTATGCGGCCAGGCCCTATGCAGCTCCCGCAGCACGCTTTCGCCGAGGTCGCCCGCGCCGAAAATAAAAACTTTCGACCGGCCGGGCGCCGGCTGTTTGACGCGCCTGTTCAGGAATTCCCTTACAAGGAATTTTTTGCCGCCGACCAGGAGCAGCGTCAGCAGCGGCGCTATGATAAGGATGGAGCGGGAAAAGCCCTCGCGCCAGAAAAACAGCACGAACGCCGACGCCAGCAGATTGCCCGTGACCACGGCCTTGATAACGGCGAACAGGTCGTTCATCCCCGTATAGCGCCAGATGCTGCGATACAGGCCGAAATATCCGAACGACAGCAGATTGACGGCGATGATCATTAAGAAAGTTTTAAAGAACAGATCCACCTGGAGTCCAGGCGCGTGAGGCCCGAACCGCAGCAAAAAAGCGGCGCCGTAGGAGAAGATCACGATCCCCGCGTCCAGTAGGCACGAAAGATAGCGTATCCGTTTTTTAGCAAAAGCAAGAAGTTTCATAGAAGTTCCCCCTCTATTTTCATGTGAGTAACCGCCTGAAGCATGGTAATAGTATAGCTAATGCCGTGAATGGCCGCATGAGGCCAAAGGGGAACCCGGAAAGGACCGAAAGACCCATCCGCCCGGCGAAGTCTGTCCGGCATAAATTATGAATTAACAGACTATCTTTGTGATTATCTTCAGGTCCGTCAGGAAGGATTGCTCCGCTATGTGGCGCCCACCGTTCCAAGTTCTTTCGCCAGTATAGCCGGCAGATTCCAGAGCATGTAGACGGGTACGCTTACAAGCTTGTAACGCACGGCATTGCCCTGTGTAGTTTTCACATCCACATTTATCACGGAGGGAGGGTTTGAGTCACCCCGCACGGCGAGCGGCAGGCGTCGCTCAAACATAAACTGGTGAAGGCTTTTCATAGCGCCTGACGCTCCTGGCTTGAGTTCTACAGGAATAATGCGGCCCAGCATTTGCACCAGATAATCGATCTCTCCGGGACGCCCCCCTTCTCGCTGCCAGTAGTAGAGCTCCGGACCGTCACCAGCCCCGGAATCTGTCAACCGTAACTGAGCAGCCGCCAGTTGATCTGTCAACTGACCCCGCAGCGCCGGGGCCAAAGAGTCCCACTCCGGGTAGGACTGAGCGGCGGGAGTGTTCAGTATCGCGTGAACAACCGCCACATCCGCCGCCACCACCTTACGGAAAGAATTTTTCACTTCTGCGCCCAAAGGCAACCCGTTGGCCGCGGTGTAACGGACCTGATGCACAAGTTGCGCCATGCTCAACATATCCAACGCGCGTTTTGCTTGATGTTGTTTTACGCCTTCACGCACATGAGCGTGGACGAACTTCCTGCCCAGCGACGCGACCACAGTTTTCAACACAGCGTCAAGGATATCCCTGTCCATCCGGCCGGAATACTTTGCAAAGTCCGCACGATAAGCGGCCACCAGATCTTTTTGCAGTTCCCGCACATGACGCGGCTCACGCCCGCCCACATCCGCCGCCACCACCGCCGGCATACCGCCGACCATCGCAAACCGGTAAAACCAGCTCAAAGCCTGCGCATGCGCCGTTACGGAAAGCTCTTCGCCGGGACGCCAGGCGGAGATCGGAGACAGCAGGCGTTCCTGCCCGTGGGCTATAAGATATTCGGGAAACCCCATCGGTTCAATATGCTGGAAAGCTATGCGTCCTACCGGCATGCTGAAAGCATGGTCGGCGAGCGCAAAATCCAGCAACGAACCCGCCGCCGCCACCGGCAACCGGGGCAGTTCCTCATAAAACCAGCGTAAACCGGCAAGCACCTCTCCCGCACCCTGGATCTCGTCTAAAAAAAGCAAACTGTTATCCGGATCGATATCAACAGATAGAGCAAGGTAAAGCTCTCCCAAAACCCGGCGGGGATCCTTGAATTTGAAAATTCGCTTCAGGGAAGGATCCCGTTCAAAATTAATCTCTACCAGGCGGCGGCCGGAACGGGCAGCCAACTCCCGCACCAGCCAGGTTTTCCCAACCTGCCGGGGCCCACGCAGAACAAGCGGGCGCCGGTCCGGACTTGCCAGCCAGGCATCAAGCCGCACCTCTACGGTTCTTTTCATGGAGTTGATTACACAAACAACTCGTTGTTTTTACAATATGCGTGTAATATTAACAAATTGATTTGCTTACCAGGCTCCTTGTAAGCATCATGAAGAGTAGAATACCTTTTGGTGATCCTGTCCGACCTGGTCCCTGGTTATAATCCGGGAGACCACTCCCGTAATCTTGCAACAACTTCCTTGAATGACGGACCAGTAGACAATAACAGACCGTTTAATTCTTTAAATTCTTTTTCAAACAGGTCGTAAGTCCCGGCATCACTAAAGACGAAAGCGCTGCGCGACGAAAACTCCTTTGCGTCAAGTCCTTTTATTTTTTCGCTTTTATAGTTATTATAACCCGCAGTGCCTATAAAATTCTTAACCCGGTCAACAACCAGCAGCATGTACAGATCATAATAATGCCGGCTGAACTGCCGCGGTCTGTCTTTTTGCGGATCGTTGCGGTCCCGCCATTGCCGAAAACGCCTGCATACTGTCTGGAGCTTATCCACGAAGGTATATTCGGGATTAAAACACAGAACGCCGCCGGCGCGGTTGTCAGCGATCTTAAGTCCGGCGGCCAGGGCTTTGTCCATAGCCCAACTGCTGAAATCCCTGGGTTCGTTCGGCGCGGTTCTGGCAAAACCGGCTTCCAACAGTACCTCGGGCCTTAACCCCAGGCCGGGATTTAACGCAAAAAAAGAATCGTACTTCAGGCTTATTTCGCCATTTTGAGCTTTCTCATCATCATAGGCGCGATTCCTCTGCGCCATAATTCCCGGTATTTTTATTTTCTCCGCCAACGCGTCATAAAAATCAAAGCGCGCTTCAACCTGCGCCGGCTTGTCTCCCTTCACACTTAACCCCGGAGGGGGCTCAAAACGGATATCAATGTCTTCGGAAAACCGCTCAATAACACGCCACCCTTTAGACAGAGAAGTGCCGCCTTTCATCTCAAAATGCAAACCCAGCCGCTTTAGTCCCCATAGGCAGTGCATTACCCAGTAATCTTTTTCCACCACGACCGGGGGCAGGCCTTTTTGTGAGGCAAGCGTTTCAAAAAGCTCCTTAGCGTCAGGCCTGACATGGAAAAAGTCAGGCATAAATCCCCCGTAGGATCTTTCTAGCCCCCGGACTCCCATATCGTTGCGCGCAGACAGTCAAACCGGTACGGTCGAATTCCTTTAAGCGGATCTTTAAATTCTCAAGGGCGCCATAGGTATTATCAGGCAGCCGTTTAAGATTATTCAGCAAGTCAACCAGGAGGAATTCCCGGCTTAGCTCATGTGGATATGCGGGCACCAGACGGAACTTAAATCTTTTACCGCCCAGAGAATACTCCCCGGCTCGTTTATGGTTATACACCAACCCGGCGCTATAGACCTGAGTAAGGCCCAGGCCTAGCTGATTGAAGTAATTGTATGAAGTCAGCAGGAAATCATCGGTCTTAAGGAAGGCCCGCACAAGTTCTTCGTCACCAGGCGATGTAAAGCCAAACGCATTTTTGCCGGCACGATAGTAAAGCCCGCCGGAAAGTTTCCGCACTTCGCCGCTCTCCACAAGAGTTTTCAAATCACGGTCCACGGCAGTTGAACACCCCTCCAGATCCTGGCGTCTGTAAACCCGGTCCGGCTGCATATAATTTTTTAATTTTTCCGCGTTCTTCATAATGCCCCGATGCTTATAGTATACAGCAATTTTTTCATAAATGCAAGTATTTTATATAAAATTTCATGCACTTATTTAAAACGACCACTATTAAGCTAGCCCCCGATCATACAGCTACTTTCCAACCTGTCCAGCCGTCTAGCCAACTATTTTCCCGAATGTTCTTATGATTATTTTTATGTCCGTCAGGAAGGATTGCTCCGCTATGTACTTCTTATAAAGAGCGATCTTGGCGGGAAGCACTTCAGCCACATAGGCGTCATGAGTGGTAGGATATCGTTTGGGGGATTCCTCCCCGCCGACCAGCTCCCGCAGCACACCCTCTTCATCCCTGTACTCTATCGCCGCGTAATCGGTTATGCCGGGGCGCACGCTCAGCACTGTTTTATAGTCTTCCCGGAACAGTTCGACATACTGCGCCACTTCCGGCCTAGGGCCGACCAGGCTCATCTCGCCCACAAGCACATTGAACAATTGCGGCAGCTCGTCGATTTTGGTCTTGCGCAGCAACCGCCCGACGGCGGTTATTCTGGCGTCGCCGCCGGTGGTGATAGCGGAGCCTTTCCGGTCCGCGCCGGCCACCATAGTGCGGAATTTATGCGTATAGAACGGCCTAAAATCAAGCCCTATGCGCCTGTGGCCGAACAGCACCGGGCCGGGCCCGCTTAATTTAACCGCTATCGCGGCTAAAATAAAGACCGGACTTAACACCAGAAGGCCGCACGCTGCGGCCAGCATGTCAAAGACGCGCTTGCCGTAAAGCGCGTACAAACTATTTCGCATATTCAAGGACCCTGGCCGCCACGAAACGGGATTCCTCTTCCGTCAGATCCGGGTAAATAGGCAGGGAGACGGACCCGGCGTAAATCTTTTCAGACACCGGATAATCCTCCTTTTTATAACCGTATTTTGCGGTGTAATACGGCTGCCGGTGAACCGGAATAAAATGCAATGAAGTCGAAATGCCGTTTTCTTTAAGCTTTGCCATCAATTCGTCGCGGTTATTCACCTTTATAGCGTACAGATGCCAGGCGGTATCCCTGTCCGCGCGGACCACGGGCATGGTTACGGCAGAACCGGCAAAAGCCGCATTATAAATACCGGCCGTTCTTTTGCGCATGGCGCACATTTTTTCAAGTTTGGCCAGCTGCGCCAGCCCCAGGGCGGAATGAATATCGGTGGTATTGTATTTGTTCCCGTTATCCACAACCTCATAGAACCAGTTGCCTTTGGCCGTATAGCGGTCCCAGGCGTCGCGGCTTATGCCGTGCAGGCGGTTGATCTTCATGGTCTTGGCATAATCGGGGTTCGTGGTAACGGCCATCCCCCCCTCGCCGCACGCCAGAGTTTTGGTGGCGTAGAAACTAAAACAGGTTATGTCGCCTATGGTCCCGGCGCGCCGGCCTTTATAAGACGAGGGCAGACAATGCGCGGCGTCCTCGATAATTTTCAAATCGCGCTCTTTGGCCAGAGCCATGAGCTCGTCCATATCGCACATCTGGCCGCTGTAATGCACGGGGATAACAGCCCTGGTTCTGGATGTTATAAGCGCCTTAAGTTTGGAAACATCCATATTATGTGTATCATACTCGACATCGCAAAGCACCGGGACGGCGCCGAAATAGGTCACGACCTCGGCGGTGGCGATAAAGGTATTCGTGGGGATGATAACCTCGTCGCCTTTTTTTAAACCGATAGCCTTAAGCGCCAGGTGCAGCGCCGCCGTGGCGGAATTAAAAGACACCGCAAACCGGTTTTCAGCCGGCACGGCCGAACCGGCAAAAACATAATCCTTGAACTTCTCCTCAAATTCAACGGTTTTAGGCCCCATGGTAAGCCAGCCCGATTTAACAGCCGCCACCACACCGTTAATTTCATCCTCGGTTATATGCGCGCGGTGAAAAGATATTTCCATAAACAAGCCTCCTCAAGT
Source organism: Elusimicrobiales bacterium (assembly GCA_041665305.1). Lineage (GTDB taxonomy): Bacteria > Elusimicrobiota > Elusimicrobia > Elusimicrobiales > UBA9959 > YA12-FULL-51-18. The sequence continues at coordinate 33,831 of JBAYJD010000008.1, read as the reverse complement.
TCCTGTTGAATCCCCCATTTTATACCGTAATACAATTTTAACGCCTCCGTTTGGTAGTTAGGGGTAAATATACGGACACTACTCCAGGGCTACGAATTCCCTGGTAAGCCGGTCGACTTTACACCTTTATTCCTGCAAGCCATTTTTTATTAGCCTGGTACCAGTCTACCGTAAGCTTAAGACCCCGGCGCAGGTCAAGTTTGGGCCGCCAGTTCAATAGGCCCTTAGCCTTATGAATATCGGCCCAGGTAGCTTTCATGTCGGTTTTATGAAAAGCCTGCCGCTTAATTTCAGCCTTTTTACCCAGAAATTCCTCTATCAGGGCGATCATCTCGTTGATCTCGTGAGGAGAATTGCCTCCAAGATTCACCGTTTCGCACCCGACTTTCTTCAAGGCCTTGATCGTGCCTTCGGCGATATCGTCCACAAAAGTAAAATCCCTGCTCTGGGAGCCGTCGCCGAAAAGCTGCAACGGCTTGCCCTCGTCGATCCACTTAATAAAGCGGAACACGCTCATATCGGGACGGCCGGCCGGACCGTAAACCGTAAAATAACGCAGCACGGTCACATCAAGGCCATACAGGTAATGATAGGTATATGCCATAACCTCCGCGGCCTTCTTGGTGGCGGCGTAAGGCGAGATCGGCGTGTTGACCGGCAGGGTTTCGGCGAACGGCATTTTTTGCCCCGCATACAGCGAGGAAGTTGACGCCAGCACGAACTTTTTAACGCCGTACTCACGGGCTGCGTCAAGCAGATTCAGGGTCCCGTCTGCGTTGGTGGTCATGTAAACGAACGGATTTTCCATGCTGTACCTGACGCCGGCCCTGGCGGCAAGATTTATCACCGCATCGAACCTTCCGCTTTTAAAGATCCGGTTCATTGCCGCGCGGTTCTCTATGTCGCATTTATAAAAAGTGAAATTTTTATAAGCCTTCAGAGTCTTCAGCCGGTACTGTTTAACGCGGACATCATAGTAATCGTTAAGGTTGTCAATGGCCGCAACCTCAACGCCGCGCTCAAGCAGCTTAGCCGCCACCCGCGCCCCGATAAACCCCGCCGCCCCGGTAACTAGTATTTTTTTCATAATTAACCTATCGCTTTTCCTTCACCTAATTCCTCAAAGCTCTTAGCCGGCCCGCTGCGCAACGACACGGCGTCAAGGCAACCAGACTCGGTTATTGGGAATGGCGGTTTATATGAGCGTAATCGCTTCCATTTAAACGGTAATATTAGAAATCCGCACAAGGTGCCTAACCCATAAGAAAAATGCATAAACAAAAAAAGAATCGGCATGCACAAACTCAATAATTTAATTTCTATACTTTCACTCTTTACAGCTTCTGCGGTAAAAAACGCCGCGGATCCGCAATAAACTGAAAGGAGCAGGTACAGCGGCTCCGGCGTGACAAATATTGCGGCAATTATTGTTATGAACAATGCCATAAGAAACATAAACGGCACAAAATGCCTGAGCCCAAAGCATTTGGGGCAAAAGCCGGAAACAATAGCGATCCAGTATCCATTGCCGAATTTCTGTTTTAGCAGCGTTGAGAGATCTGTGCGCGCGAAATGTTCCGACCATATTTCCGGGGTGAACCAAAACCGGTATCCGGCATTTTTCATCCGGCGATGGATTTCGTTGTCCTGATTCCGGACCAGTTCCTCGTTATATCCGCCCACTTTTCCGAAAACATCCCTGCGATAGGCGGCATGGGCAAGCGTGTCCGTATATCCGGCCTTGCCGACATGCCTGTAGCTGGCGCACCCGGCGCCGAAACGGGAAACCTCAGCAAGGGCCAGAAAGCGGGGCACACCATTTTCCGGCAACCTGGTAATTCTGGGGCCTCCGACTATAGCGTGACCGGACTTGATCGCTTCGACATTTTTACTAATAAAATTTACCGGTATTCTGGAATGCGCATCAATACGCATAATAATATCACCTTTCGCCTCTTTAAGCGCCGCATTCCAGCCGGATGATAGTATTTTTCCGGGGTTTTCAAGGAACCGGAATTGCACATCCGTGTTAGCGGCTGAAAATTCACGGACAAGTTGTTTTGTATTATCCGCGCTCATGCCGTCTACCAACAAAAACTCAACATCTGATTTTGGGAAATCCTGGGCTGCTATATCGGTAAAAATATCAGGCAAATATTTACCGGAATTTCGCGCGACCACTATAAAACTCAATATCGGATGTTTGCTTTCCATGGTTGAATATAAATTATACCTTGCCTGATTATCGCGGTATCTTATGCCCGTCCTGCCAGCTTTGAATAATACTGGGTCAATTTGCCGGCCACATCTTTGATGTCGTATCCATTATTTTTGACAAGTATCGCAGCATCTTGCCGTTCATACCCTCGACATGCCGAAATGGTGTCCGCCCAAAACGCCGCTGATTTACTAAGGGAAATATACCGCACCAAATCGGTAACCTTCGCCTCTTCCGTGACATTTGTCGATGTAAAACATCGCAGCCCGGATGCTTGCGCCTCCACCAAGGTCAACGGCAGGCCCTCAAAAAATGACGGCAGAACGAACACATCCATCGCCTGCAGCAAATCGCGGACATCGGATCTGTTCCCCAAGAATATGACGCTCTTATTTATTCCCTGGCGATGCGCTTTATCCCTAATCTCCCGTTCAAGCTCTCCGCTACCGGCCAAAAGCAGCACGGCATCTTTTTCCGTTTTATATAACTCAAAGAATATGTCCAGCAAAAACGCATGGTTTTTCTGTTTCCACAATCGCCCGACATGTCCGATAACAAAACAGTTCTCGAGTCTCAACTCCTTCCTAACCTTACGCCGCGTTTCCGGATTATAGCCGTACTTTTCACAATCGATCGCATTATTCAAAATATGGACCTTTCCATTCTTAACATCAGCTCTGCCGAATAGAAATTCTCCGGCTTTCCTGGAACAAGCGAATAGGATATTCGCGTATTTTTTCAGCGTTAAGCATAAAAAATAATTTCTTAAAGCGTTTATTTTTTTATCCGAATATTTTGTAGCGTGGGCATGAACTATACGATGATTGATCCCATGTTTCTTGGCAAGCCCAAGACAAACCGCATTTATCAATAACTCATGCAAGTGTATGACCGCATAATCCCGGGCATGTTCCCTAAAAAAAGCGTCCATCCTGGATATAAAGTGTTTTGCACTTAACAACCCTGGCTTTTCAATATAAAATATTCGCCCCCCTAATTCGGCAATTTCAGATTTACAGGTACTGGGGGTTTCCTCCAAGTATAAAAAGTCGAACTGGATTTTTGCGCGGTCGATATTACGATACAAATTCATGACCACATTCATAATGCCGCTGCCGCTATTTACGCTGGACATTACATGCAATACCCTGAAGGGCTGAGAAGTATGATCCATGATCACATCTCCCTGAATTTATTCCTTACAAATATTATCAGTTTCAGGATTGGATACGGAATATGCAGACACACCTCGCGAAACCGTTTTTTATTAAGAAAAAAATTAGTTTGCATTTGGGCAAGGTATTTTTTTGCGAGCAAATTATCACCGTCATAAATACAATGAGTGGCGGATATCAGCAAATGCTTATCAATGATACCTTTTACAAAGGAGACGCTCTCCCTCGCCACAGACCCGCTATTTAAGGCATTTTTAGCTGTTTCCACAAGCTTAAACCCTTTTATTGCCAGATATCTGCTGGAAATCCGGTTCTGCGCCTCACAATGGTAAACTGCCCCCTCGTAACTTGAAAACGCGACCGGATATTTCATGGCGATGCGGAACCACATATCCAAATCTTCTCCGAACGCTTCCCCTAAAGGGAAGTTGCCCACACAGCTTAAAACCGCTTTAGCGACTGCAGAGGCCGACGCGCATACCGGAGGTTCGCCCAGTGCAGATTCGAAATAATTTGGCAGTATACCTTCCCATGGGAATTGAGGAATAGCCCGATATTTCGGCTTTATCTTCCTGCCGTTAACTCCGACAAAATAGTATGCCGTTGAATATATCCCGGCTTGGGGATATTTTTGCCTCAAAGCCAGAAGTGTCGCGATGAATTTTGGAGCATATTCGTCATCCGCGTCCAAAAAACTTATAAAATCCGATTGCGCGTGGGCGACCCCATTATTACGTGCGCTGGACACCCCGGAGTTTTCCTGATGGAGATATTTAACCCGCGGATCGGGATAAGTTCTCACTATCATTCCGCCGCCGTCAGTTGACCCGTCATCAACCACTACAATTTCAAAATCACGTTCCGTCTGCGCCGTCACGGAATCCAAAGCGCGTATAATATGCGCCGCCTTATTGTAAAGCGGTATTACCACGGATATTTTAGGCATAAAAATACTATCGGCTATTCCTAAAACGCCCCCCCTCCAACAACAACCGGCAAATTCCCCATAAGGAACCGATCCCGTATGAAATATGCAATACAGGAAAAACGATCAAAAGATACAAAAAATGCCTCCACCCATATTTCACTGCAAGGATAGCCGAGGCGGCAAGCGCCCCGATGATGTATAACAGTAATGAGCCGCAGCCCAGCCACAATAAGTATTTAAACCAGATGCCCAGAAGCATACATGCGGCAAAAAAGATCAGACACCCTACCGGCGCCAGATGCCGCAAAAAAAACGGGCTTTCGGCGAATTTGGCGCTATAAACACAACCAAAGCCGTTCCTAAAATATTGATTAATGATGGAGGGAATGTCAGGCCGCGCGAAATAACCGCATTTAATTTCCGGATGCAGAAGAATTTTACCGCCAGTCTTCGCCAACCGCGCATTAAACTCATTATCTTCGCTGCGAATAAGATTCTCGTTAAATAATCCGATCCTGGCAAAGATCCCGCTGCGATAACATCCGAAAGGAACTGTATCAACGATTGCGGGTTCGCTCACGCCTATTCTAAACGCGGCCCCCCCCACGCCGAACCGGCTCGTAAGAGCCAGCGCAATTGCCCGCGCAACAGCTGTGTCCGCTCCCGGCAAGGTTTCCAAAACCCCGCCTACATTATCGACCTTGTATTCGTTTAAATATCGGACACATTTGGACACATACTCTCTGGGGAAAAGACTATGCGCGTCCATGCGAAGGATGATCTCGCCTTTTGCACGGCCGATGAGAAGATTCAGCCCCGCAACGGTAATTTTTGCCGGATTCTCAAACCAGTGGATATTGGGATGCAGGCTGGAATAATCTTCCAGAATAACACGAGTCCGATCCGAACTCATTCCCTCGGCAATCAGAACCTCCATCCGGGCTGATGGGTAGTCCTGAGCGAGGATCGAATCAAGGCACTTTGCAATGAACGGCTCCTCATCCCGGCATGGGATAATTATTGAAATAAACGGAGAGTCTGTCACAGCTCATCTCCCGGCCCAGGAACAGCCAACCTGGAATATAACTGCATGAATTTTTTCAGCACGACGCTTTTTTCAAATTTTTCGGTTATAATCTTTTCAGCGTTCACACGCATCTTCGCAGCCAGCTCCGCATCATTCACTACCCTCAACACCGCGTCGCAATAATCCGCCTCGGGGCCCTTTACCACAAATCCGTTAAAACCATGGTTAACGATTTCCCGATTACCTGGGATATCGGAACACACGACAGGCAATCCTACCGCGGACGCTTCCAATAGCGACATAGGCAGCATCTCCGCCCGCGAAGGGAAAACGAACACATCAGCCAAAGATAAAAACTTGAGCACCTCCTTCTGATAGCCGAGAAGCATTATCTCGGCGTTCAAAGGCATTTTGGCGGCAGAAGCTTCAAGTTCCGGCCTTGCTTCGCCTTCGCCAAGAATAATACCCGTAAATCGTTTGCCGCTTTTTTCGGCGCATAGCGCCACGATTTTAATAAAAGCGTCAAACCGCTTATCAGGGATCAGCCTGCCCGCTGTAACCAGCACAAATGAACCTTCTTGTATCCCCAACTCATTTTTTAACCGCGCAGTGTCGATCCCTCGCACAATTTGTTTGACCGAGCTAAGATCAATAAAATTCGGGACCAGGGCCAGTTTGGTTTCCTGAATCCCCGATCGCAGCAGCGCTTCGTATTTTTCTCTGTAAATAGCCACAAAAAAATCGCAATACTTTTTAAACAACAGGGTGGACAGAAAATCCGGCAATCTTTCCGCGCTATTGGAATGATGCGTCAAAATCACCTTAGCCCGGCTATGCACCCGCTTTGCAGCAAAACCTGCCAGTACTCCCACCGTGGCGCCCTGTGAGTGAATAATGTCAGGTTTTATTTCATCGATAATTTTCTCCAGGCTGCGGATTATCGCGAAAACACGGTAAGGGGAATACAACGGTATGGGATAAAACTTAATTTCAGGGGAAAGCCGGTCCCTGAGCGGTCCGTCTGCCGCAGCGAACAAAACCTCATTGCTCCCCGCCGCGGATAACCCGTTGACCAGCTCAACCGCCAGGGTTTCAGCCCCCCCCAGATTTAAAGTTTCATTTAAGATTAAAATTTTCATAAAGCGATATTTTCCGTCCGGCTCTGCGCGACGCCAAGCCTGACCTGAACAAAGATAAATGCCATTACCGCATAAAAACATGGTTCCATAAACCCGGATTCATTATAGGAGCCGAGAGCAAGATAAGAGATAATCCAGGCGGCCGTCATTGCCATTTTATCCCTGGAAAAAAGCTTGCACATTCTAAGCGTTGAACGAACAAGACCGAACAAAAGCCAGAAAAATGCGGCAAGCCCGAAGATGCCGAATCTTGCCAGCCAGTTCAAATAAATACTGTGCGGGCCTTTTCCTTCAGTTGAATAACTTCTATATCCTTCCTTCCAAACTCCAAAGGCAAAAAACTCCGGAAGATGCTCGTAATAATCTTTCCAAAGACGCACCCTTGAATCTTCTTTAAGATCGCTTTCATGCGCCATTCTTTTTTCCAAATTAACGGTAACTGCGTCAAAACTTTTAAAAAACACGAATAATCCCGCAAGGATTACAACAGCTACCCCGGTTTTTTTAAAAAAGCCCTTTGATACGGACAGATATGCCATAAACGAACCGCCAAGGCAGACAAAGGCGGTGCGGGAAAGCCCGACCATTGCGCCAAGAACAATAAAAGTAAGCAACGCGATAAGCGACCATTTTTTCCCCCGCGAATAATGTTCCCAGAGACTCAGCGAAGACCACAGTGTGGCCACAACGCCTATAACAGAAGAGTTCCAGAAACTTCCGCTAAAACTAATCCCACCCACATTAGTTTCGCGGGTGCCTATCATTTCTGGAAAAAAAACAAACCCGACAGCCGGAGCGACAGAGCAACCAATAACCAAAGACAGATTGATCATGGAAAGCTCGTAAAAATCCCGACTATACAGCAAAAACATGATTGCTGGAAGAAAAATAATGCCGAATTGAAACATATCCATAAGATTACTCACAAAAAAACCGCCGGGCGCGGCCATTCCCAGACCGGTCATAAACTCTCCGGGATCAAGAATAAAGAGCAGTAAATACTTCAGGGCGATAACTATCATCACAGGGACAAAGGACTTCAGGCCGCTTTCCGATGGAACTCCCGTTAAAAGGGAACGAAGAAAAGCGAAAGAGAATAAACCGATAATTCCAAAGATCAGAAACATTACCCCATGGGAAATCAAACTTGCGAAAGGCAAGAGATCCAGGAGGTCCCGTGCGTTCCTAGATCCTAATAAAAAAGCCAGCGTCATCAGCAGGACAAGCCGCAGACTTAGTCTTTCTTGGCGTTCACTTATGCGTGCCATAAATTATCAAGGCAAATATAAACCAAAGCGCTCTTTTGCGCCAAGGATTTTTTTTAACAACCATAAAGGGACAAGCGAGGCGAATTTCATAATAGCCTTATCACGGTTAAAGATTGAAGTGGACACCTGCGACAAATATACCCTCGCTTTTGCCTTTTCCCCGCATTTCAGGGCATATGACGCCGAAATGATCAGTCGCATGTCTATCAATCCTTTTACCGCGTTCACACTGGTTGTCTTGACAGTTCCATCTTTAAGCGCCCGCCTGGCCGTTTCAACCAGCCTGAACTCCGGGATTTCCGCAAGTGAGCCGCAGGCGCTCGTGACAGTATCTATGTTGTATACAGCCCCTTTATAGCTGGAAAAAGCTACTGGATATTTTAAAGCTATCCGAAACCAGGTATCCAGATCCTCTCCCAACTTTTCACCGGCCGGAAAACCTCCCGCCTCGAGCAGGACCGCTTTCATAACCGCGGAAGAACTGGCGCTTACCGGCTGAGCCCCCAACGCGCTTTCAAAATAATCCGGAATTATCCCTTCCCAGGGAAAAGACGGCATAGCCAGGTATCTCTGTTTAAGTTCCCTGCCGCTGGGAAGCTTTACGGAATAGGCTGTCGCGCACAATCCTGCCGACGGATATTTTTCATGCAGTCGCAAAATAGTCGCCAAAAATTCAGGGCGGTATTCATCGTCGGCGTCTAGAAAGCTGACAATCTCGGACCTGGCTAGCGCCACACCATAGTTTCTTGCCGCAGCAACCCCGGCATTATTCTGCCGCACAAGCCTGACACGCCGGTCCCGGACCTCTTCAACGATATCTCCGCCGTTGTCTGTAGAACCGTCATCGACCACCATCAATTCAAAGTCCTGTACGGTCTGGTTAACCACTGATTTAACGGCTCGCGCAATAAATGCGGCCTTGTTATAAAGCGGGATAACCACCGTGATCGGCGGAGTCATTTAAGCAGTTCCCGAAGCCTGCTTCCAGCCGAGGCCGCTGAACAGGATAAGGCCGGAGCTTTTTCAGCCAGTACCATGCGTATAACCGGCCCCTGCTCAAGCAATATTTTAATCTTATCGGCAAAAAGACCGGGGCTCAATTTATCTGGCTCCAGGCAAAAGTCCGAATGGCCGAAAATGTCTTTGTTCAGCCCGCGCGCCTTCATACTATACGCCAAACTGAGCACTGGAGTGGCTGTTGAAAACGCGGCGATTGTAAAATGTGTGCGGGAACCGGCCACTGCCGCCAGTTTTGAAACTATATACTTCAATTCAGCGGCGTTATAACCGGCGTCCAGCAGTTCTATCTCCGGAGATGGCAGTAACTTTTTAACAGCAGACAAAAAAGAATGATCATCATCATGAGGGACCGTAACATGTGGAATAAGATAAATTTTACGATTTATCAGCCCGGCAGTTGTCTGGACCATTTCTGCCGCAAGTTTTACCCAAGCGGCGAGATTGCCGCCGGAAACAAAACGCGCCATCAGGGGACTTAAGTTAATGCCTACCGCCCCTGCCAGAGGACTAAAACCGTCAACCGGTTTTTGCGGTTCCATTAAAAAAGCCGGGTCCGCTGCGTAATAGATGTTGTCTTTCACTCCAATCGAATCGAGATATCCCAGGGTCGCAGTTTCCCTAGCAAAGATGGCCGTAACTTTGCGTAAATGAGCTGCCATATATTTTTCATACTCAGGTCTTTTGTTGAAAGGCCCGATAGACGCGCCCCAAATAATCAACGGTTTTTTTTCGGCAAGCGTCACATCGTCCAACCCGGTGAAAATTCCCGGCAAGCCATATTCCAAGGAATAATTATCGCCGCCGACTGAAAGCACCGCCGCGGCGCCGTTAAAAAGTTGCAGCATGGGACGATAATATTCCTGCGAGGCTTTCTCAGGAGCAAATATTTTTAAAAGGTTTCTTTTCCACCAAAGAGACTCAAATCTTTTTACCTGCCGGGCAAAAGAAAAATGACTGATAGCCGGATCCCGCTCCTCGGCTCTTTGCCGGTCAAATGATGCTTCGTTCGGGAATATTGATACCAAATCAAAGGATGGTTCATGAAAATTTTGCCTGAACACAACTGTAGTACCGCGAACAATAGCCTCACAACCTCTATTTAGATATGAGCCATTTCCCGCTAAAATGAAATTATTATTATTTTTCATAAAATCAGCGCCTTAAAATTTTATTGATGTCACAAATTACTTCTATTTGCAAACACAGCTTTACATTATTGCCATGTCACATTTTCTCGAATCACCCTAGCAGGAATTCCAGCCGCTAAACAATTTCCGGGAACATCTTTTGTAACCACAGCACCAGCGGCAATAACCGCCCCATTGCCAATCGCAACCCCTTTCAGGATAATGGCACGAGTTCCAATCCATACGTTATCTCCGATATAAATTTCTTTTGAAACTTCGTGTGTGGGGTCTTGCAGTTGGTGCGCATCATAATCACGTATTATCACTTCTCGCGCAATTGCGCAATTTGTTCCAATAGTAATTTTCTTTCCACATGTAATCTGCACTCCGTCATTGCAAAAACCGCCATTGAGAGTCAATCTGCCATGGGGTAAAATGCGGATATCTGAACCAGAATACGCAGTAAAGCTCCCATTAATAACAAGCGATGCTTTTTCACCAATAAGCAACCGGGTTTCCACCCTGGAACTTCTAAATTGCTTCCAACCCAAAACAAAATGTGCCTTCACTTCAATTTGAGCGCTTTTATCTACAAGAATAGCACAGTGTCGTGCTAATAAAAGGCCTATGTGCCTTTTTGATATAGTATTTTTACGTAGCAGATTAATATAAATGATTTGCCACCACACTAAAGGAGAACATCCTGTCAAACAATAGAAATCATAAAGTTTATGTATAAATGCTTTAACTTTGCAGAAGGTTCCTATTCCATAGACCAGCCCTCCACTATTTTTTTTAGGTCGGGGCCCGACCAACCTGAAATTATTTTCATTTTCCATAGTCACCGCCTTCCAAGCAATATTGCCAATACTTTGTAAATTGTAGCCCAAAACATCTGACGCACAAAAAGCGGCTTAAGGTCTGAATCAATTTTACTGATATCTATGGAGCCATTTTGAGACATCGTCTCCGCTAATCCTTTGCTTGCCGCCCTAAGCGCTTCTTTGATTTCTACCTCCTTACGGTTAAAAAAATTAAGCTTTCTTAGGGGAAGGATCCTTGTATTCGGAACTGGTTGTCCAGCTTTTCTAGCAAGATACAATCTATAGGCCAAATGTGATCGCTTTATATTAATCACACCAGATTGACTTAAAATAACATTCTCAATATCTACTGATTGCACCGTTATAGAACTCGATAATATTTCATTGAGAAGAAGACTTCGATTAATAACAAAGCTTGTGCCTTCGGGGTTTTCAGAATACTTCGGATGCCATGCATCCATAAAAACGGCATCAGCGCATTCCGCAAAGATATCATCACAAAATGAACAAGCGCGTAACGCAAACATACGACCAGTAAAAACCTTAGCAATTATATCTGACCAATAAACACGAACTGTCCGGCCAGAATTAGGAACAAATTCATGGATAATACATACCGGACGATCTAAATCCTTCCCTCTGAATTTTACGGATTTCAGTTCTTCGTTCAGGCCAGCTTTACAAGCCAAATATCGCGTATAATACTTGCTTTTTAGTTGCCCACATGTTAACCCAAGACAAAACTTAACTCTGTCTTTTATAGTAGAGTTAATAATGGTCGCGTTCCGGATTGCTTTAATAAAACACGGGAGGCCAACAACGGCATAATTGCCCGGTGTTTTTGTTATCTCCCTGACAATTTCCGACATCTCTACGGGATAATAAACCGAACCCGCCGCAGCGGCTAGTTCACTCGCGGAATTTATCACTGTGAATTTAAATAATTTTTGTGGATCCGCGTTAGGGATAACACAAACCGCTTTAGTTATTGCGCCGGTTCCAAATAATCTCTGCAAGGTAAAACTGAGCAGCCCGCCGGAGGCGGATATCTCGCGGTACTCAGGCGCAAAACCTGCGAAACAATCCAAATAATACCCGGTTTGTTTGTTATAGTTGATATCGGGAATATTTTTAAATTGCCTGTCGGAAATTTCATCCTCGTTCGGATTAGGGTCGAAAAAGGGGCAAACTTTTAAACACAATCCACAATTTGTGCAGGCATCGTTGACATCGGGGTTATATTCTCCCGCAGCATTAAAGTTCATTTCAATAGCGGCAATAGGGCATACCCCGGCGCAAACCCCGCAGCCGGAGCATAATTCATTCTTAATAATTTGACTTACATTGGCCATTTCATCCTATAACCGACAATACAATTTCCTTTTCCTCACGGTTTATCGCTTTAAAATAAACTCCGGCGCAATAAACCAGGCTTATAAGGATTGAGGGAACAATAAGCGTTATCCATGATCCCGGCATAACAATTTTACTACTTACAACACACGCCGCCCATACCAGGATCGTTCCGGTTACGCCGCCAAGAAGCGGGTTTAAAAAAGCGGTTTTATTTATGCCGAGGATCATAGCTGCGTATATTGGTGTAAACACCACATTTTTAAGAGTAAGCATAACGGCGCCGGCCAGCGCCACGCCGTATACACCCAAGGGAGTGAATTTACCCAAGATCAAGGCCAGAATAAGCATCATGACACCGCTTGCAAGCGTAACCCAGCCGGGAACCCTGACCTTGTTGGCTGCCGTTTGTATCGAAAACAACGGCAACACAGCAAGGTTTACACTCAAATGAGCGCACATTATGACCAATAGAACTGAGTATCTGGTAAATTCAGGCCCTAGCCAAAGTTTTAAAACTATGCCGCCAAAGCCGCAAATAAGACCTATAGGCAACGCCATGCCCAAACTGAGAAATTTGAGGGACTTTTTACACAACAACAGCATCTTCTCATGATCACCGCGCGCGAACAAAATAAGCACCATAGGGGAAAAGACACCCGCAAAAACTCCGGCCATAGTCCGCAAAAGCATAGGCCACTGCATAACCGCGCCATATTTGCCTGTAATTTCCGGGCCAAAAAGCAGATTGACAATTATTATATCCGTGTTCAGGAACAACAAGGTCCCCACTTGATTTATTGTGAGCCACCAGCCCATATTGGTTAACTGGCCTAGTTTTTTCAAATCAAAATCTCTGGTGTTTATGGCAAGAAACGGCGTAAGTTTTCTCCAAGCCAGAACGCTCAAAGACAATGCTATCAAAGCCCCAGCCATGAAAGCCCACCCGACCCATTGAACTCCTGCGCCAAACAGGGTAAAGAAAATGATCACAGGCAGGGTGCGGCCGACAACGGCTGAAATATTAATAAGGTTTTGAAGATCCAGCCGATTAAAGGCATAAGTGGAAACGGAGAAATTTCCGGTTATAATTCCAACCAAAAAACTCAGCATAGATAAAAAGAAAAGCCACTTAGCGCCGCCCTCAACATTCGCCGGGATGCTGAAAATATGCGGTGCATACCATGACAAAACAGCGCCTACCGGAATAAGAGCAAGCGCCAGGGTTGTAATAGCGAAAAAAGCCGTATTGAAAACACGGTTTGCCGACGCGATATCATTCTTGTGGATGTCGATGACCAGATACCTTGAAACAGCCCCGTTCAGAGCCATAGCAATGAGACTTAGATATGCGGTAAGAGAGGTAGCCAGTGGAATAAGCCCATAAGAGGCGACCCCGAGATGCCGGATATAGTACGGGACCATGAAAAGGCCCACCACTATATTGATTATAAAAGAGGCCACATTAGTGGCCATATTAGCTGGAAATTGTTTGCGGAAGCTTTTGGTTTTCGTATGCATTCGTCGCAAGGTCCGTTATATATGGATTCCCGCCAATAACCCGCAGGAATGAGGATCTTAGTACTCAGGGGAACAGGATGCATGATTCCTGGACCCCGGCTAAGGCTAAAAAATTAAACGCTTCCTATTCTGTTAATAATAGTATAACGCGCAGTTATAATATGCGCCTGAGCATAAGGTCCCATACGGGGATGGGACTTTGGGGAGCGGTAAGAGGCTGTATTGCCGGGATGCCGATCGGCAGACCTCCGGAGTGCGCCGGCAATATTTCACAGCGGTCCCTGCAAAACGCGGTGAAAACAAGGCTTTCAAGAAGACAGCACCGCGCTAAAAGGCGGGCGATGGTAACAATTTTTGCCGCAAAAATTTTTAATAAAACACTTTCAGGGCTGTTCCGGCGGCTCGGGGGCGTCCGGGGCGTAGTGGTAACTGTATTTGGATTTGTACTGGTCATAGCCGTAGGAGGAATAGGAAAGCCCGCCGAATTTGGACATGTTGACCACGGCGCCTAGCAGCTTTATACCGGAGGCGGCAAGGCGTTTTGCGGCCGTTTTTATAAGCGGCACGCGGGTTTTGCCGAATTTGACCACAAAAATGCAGTTGGCGATGCATTTGCCCCAGAGCAGGGCGTCGCTTATGGGGAACATGGGCGGACAGTCTATAATTACGCGATTGTAATCCTCGCCGGCCCAGGCAAGGAAGGCGGAAAGCCGCGGCAGATTAAGCAGCTCCGCAGGGTTCGGCGGCCTGGGGCCGCACGGTAAAACAAAAAGGTTGGGCACATCCGTTTCCTGGATAAGCGGTTTAAGATCATGCGCGCTGCGGCCGCCGGCCAGGAAATCGCTGAGGCCTTTGGAATTTGAAACGCGGAAAGTTTTGTGCAGGCTGGAGCGGCGCAGGTCCCCGTCCACTATAAGCACTTTTTCACCCGCCTGGGCTATGGCCGCGGCCAGGTTGGCCGACACAAAGCTTTTGCCCTCGTAAGGGACGGAACTGGTCACCATAAAGGATTTGCTTTTCTGGGCCACTTCCGCGAAGTCAACCATGGTCCGCAGATTACGGACGGCTTCGCCTATAAGCGAAGGCTCCCGCAGCAGCAGGTGGCTGTAAGGCGCCTGCTTTTCCGAATATGCGGTAAGCGGGATCACGCCCAGGAAAGGCAGGCCAAGCTTATTTTCCACATCATCCTGCGTGCGCACGGTCTGGTCTATAAATTCCACCAGCACGGCCGCGAACATGCCCAGCGCCAGGCCGCCTATCAGGCCAAGCAGCATGTTAAGCAGTTTATTGGGTTTTACAGGCTTTAAGGGCGGCACGGCCGCGTCTATAAGACGGATATTGTTGCCCATCAACTGGCCGGAAAGGTCTATTTTAAGGCTCTGCACCACTTTGTCGGTTTCGGACTGGATCTGGTTCTGCAATGTCTGAAGATTGGCCCTCATGGACATGATCTGGGGATGCCTGGCGGTGTAATGACCGGAGGCCTCCGACATCTGCGCCTCCAGCTGGGCGGCGTCTTTTTTCAATTGTTGTATAAGCACGTTGTTCACCACGGCGGGGAGGGACTCATAAACCTCGCGGGATTGCTCGCCGGATTTTTCGCCCTGCAAGGCCTTAAGGACGTCTTTTGAAATAAAAAGCTGGTTCGAGAGATTCTGCTCTATAAAAACTTCAGCCACAGTATTGGCTATCCTGGCGGCCAGCTGCGGGTCGAAGGAGTCCGCTTTTACATAGACCAGGCGGCTGCGCGGGACCGGAGACACGACGACAGGTTTCATCAGCTTAAGATAGCCGTACACGCCGGAAAATTCCGGGAGAGTCTCAAGATTCAGGCGGGTGTAAACCGTTTTAAGCAGGGCCTCGCTTTTAAGCAGCTTATACTGGGTCTGATAATAGTCCTCGTCGCCGCGTTCGACCATGGGGCCGCCCTGGGAGACGCCGTTATTGCCGCGCTCTTTTTCTATGATCAGCAGGGACTGGGCCTGAAAGACCGGGCGGGTATTAAAAGTCACAAGAGCGGCTATTATCAGCGTGGAAACGAACACGGAGACGACCACCCAGCGCCGGCGCATTATCAGATCGAGATAGTAGGCGAAATCCATTTCCTGGTCGTTGTCGGGGTTGTTATCGTTCATAAATTTTTTCCTGATTAGTCATAAGAATAAGACCGCCCGGCCACGAAAACCGCCGGACGGTCAGACGGCTGGACGCTCAAAAAAAACTTTGGGGGACATAAACGGTGTCGTTAGGTTCGAGGAAAATGTCGGCGCTTTTGTCTCCCTGTTTGGTGATGCGGCCGATATCCACCGGGATGTTCTGGTTCTGGCCGTTGGCGTTGCGCAGCACCTTGGTACGGTCCGGGGCGGCGAGATCCGTGAAGCCGCCGGCCAGGGTTATAGCCTCAAGCACGGTAAGCCGGCCCTCCGGCGGCAGTTGTATGGCGCCGGGCTTTTTAACCTCGCCCAGCACATAGATCTGCTTGTTGCCGTATTCCTTTATGAGCACGGAGATCTGCGGTTTGACCAGAAATTCGGAAAGTTTTTCGGCCAGGAACCTTTCGGCGTCGGGCACGGAAAGGTCCGCAAGCTTAAGATTGCCGGCCAGCGGGAAAGTTACGGTGCCGTTGCCGCTTACGCGCGCGGTGCGGGACATGTCGGCTTCTTTGAAGACGGTTATTTCCAGCAGGTCGCCGGGTTGTATTTTGTAGTTTGCCTGGCTCTGGCTCTTGAGGTCGGCGGCAGCTTTAAGCAGGCGCTGTTCCATGGCGGACTGCTGGTCAGGCGCGTTAACCGGGGGATGCGCGGGACGCGGCCCGGCGCAAGCGGAAACGAACATGGTTAGAACTAATATAGCGCCTGTCTTCATATGGATATGATTATATCACAAAGAGCGCGATTGAAGCCGTAATTTAAGGATTGGAACCGCTGACCTCTTCACCTTCTTCCAGGGTGCGGGTCGGGTGTACCGTCGTCTGCGACGGGTCCGACGGGGTCGGCTCGTCATGATCATGCTTGTCGGAAAGACCGGGCGCGTCCCTGTGCGTCACGGGCGCGCGCAGAAAAACGGTTTCGCCGGCTTTGAGATCGCGCGTGTCGCCTCCGGAGGCGTTGCTTGTAACGACATGCCCCTTAACCACCTTCACTTCCACTTTGTTGTTCTTCGTAATTATAGCGGCCTGGCTGTTTGCGGTAAGCAGCACATTCTGGCCGAATTTGGTTTTTATGGATACCGGAGCGCTGGAGCCCAGTGTTATGGAAACACGGCCTTTGTTGTCTGTTATGGTGAAGCTGGCGCCGAGGCCGGCGGTAATGGTTCCGCCGCCATATTGCAGTTCGAGTGAGCCGTCCACCACGACAAACGACATGGAGCCGTCTTTAACTGCGGGGAGGGCGTCGCCCGCCTTAATGGTCATTACCACAGCGCCGTTCTTTACGATATTAACGGTACCGGTGACCCCGGTGATCTTTAGGTCCCCCGCCGGCCGTGACGGCGGCTTGGCAAAAGCGCCGGCGCCGAAGGATACCGCAACCGTCAATATCGCTATTTGAAATAGTTTCATTCTTCTGTCTCCGTGGTGATGTGTGGATAATCTATGATTATAGCTTATTTTCGGGGTGGCTGTCGATTTCAGGTTCCCCCGTCTGCCATATGGGCTACCGATCCTGACCGGCTCGGGCGGTGTATCGGTATTTACCCGGCACTGGCGGAACAATTCTCCAGTTGCAGAAGAAGGAACCCCTTCAGTCGGTTAAGATCGTAATTTACAGCGGCGCGGCGCAGATACGGCTCTATGACCTGCCGTGAATCCCTGAACAGGGCGCAGGGGGCTGTTTTATCTATAAGGCCCTGGTTGTAGTAATCCGCGCCAAGACGGAAGGCGGCTTGCGGCCCGGGAGCCCATTTAAGCGAAGCGGCGCGGAATTTTATTTTCCGGTCAAAAGGCGCGTCCTTTGCCAGCCGGTCATAACGCCAGGCTATGAACTGCGGCAGGGTCCAGGCGGAAAGCAGCACGGCCAAAACGGCGGCCGTAACGGCATAGGGCAGAGGCGCGGGGCTGCGTTGCGGCGGCTCTTCGCACGCTGGATCGTGGCGGGGCCTGCCTTCCACGGCGGGTTTCGAGGCGAGAGCGCCCAGCAGGATATAAAAAACCAGCGCATTGGCCGGCATCTGTGTGCCGAACTCCGTCAGATTATGCGCCGAAACCGCGGCTATCGCGCCCAAAGCGCCGCCGCAAAGAGCCTTGAGCGTAAACGACCGCGCGCGGGACCAGGTTTTAAAAAAGAAATACAGCGCGGCAAGGAAACCGGCTAGGTAAAGAAGCCCGCCGGCAAGACCTGTCTGGAGGAAAAGTTCCAACCAGTCGCTATGCACATGACGCACCAGGCGGTCCTCGGGAATGCCCGGAAGCCTGTAATAAGGGAAAGCGTATTCCACGGCGCCGAGGCCGACGCCGAACACGGGGAAATCCCCGAACATGTCAAACCCGCTTTTGTACATTGAAAACCGCATGACGACCGAAGTGTCGAAATAGCCGTTCTTTAAGCCCAGCAGTTTTTTATTCTGTGAAACAAAAACGCCGTAGACCGCCGCAAGCAGTATAAGTCCGGCGTAAACTCCCATCCTTAATTTTCGCGCTTTAAGCGAACCGGCGCAAATAAACCCGGCGGCAGCCGAGACCAGGGCGAAAGAATGCAGCCCCCCGCGCGAATCCGTACGGATGAGGCCGCAGACCGCGGCGCAGATCATTACCAACTTAAGGAGCTGCGCGGCCAACACGTCAAAAAATGGCGCGCGGCCCTGGCCCCGCCTCAACGCCCCGAACCCGGAAACAAACAACCCCAGCCCGGACATGACAGACATAAGAAGGAAAGTGGCGGCGTGATCGCGGTTGACGAAAGGGCCGAACGGCTCCTCGCCCTGAACCCGGCGCAGGCCGTAGACCAGAGTATTATCCCCGGTCTTTTGCAGCATGCCCAAAAGCGCTATAAACACCCCCGTCGCGAATATCACCCACAGCAGCCGTTTAAGGCGGCGCGGGGTAGTGATTATCTGCGGCACGCAATAAAGGACGGAGGCATAGAACAGCCAGGTTACCACGGCGTTAAGAGTGGCGGGCCGCCAGGCGGTAAAAAGCGGGGATGGATGCGCGCTGACAGGATTTTCCGTCAGGGCCTGTAGCAGGCCTATAGCCGCCACGCACAGCACGGCGGGCAGCAGATTTTTATATAGCGGATTAGCGGCCCGCCCGCGGCCGGTCACAAAGATATAAGCCGCCATACCGAAGAAGACGGCATACAACAGGCCGAAAGCCCAAGGCTCCACGGAAGCGAAAGCCAGCGGAGCAAAAACAACAGATCCCAGCAGCAAGATCTCCATCAATGCCTAAATTTTACCTTATTTCAATTCCGGGGCAGTATATTTAACGGAGATTCAAGATATACATGCCCCGGAATTAAGGTAAAATTTGGAGATGAAGATACTTTTCGTGTGCACGGGTAATATGTGCCGCAGCCCGGCGGCGGAAAAACTACTAACGCTTTACGGCGCCAAGGCCGGTTTTATGGCCCGCTCGCGCGGCACGGCCGCTCAGCCTTACTGCCGGATGCCCGCGCAGATTGAATTTTTTTTAAAACAGGCCGGGGTAACGGACATCGCGCATAAACCGGCCCTGGTGACGGAAGAGGATATAGAATGGGCCGAACTGATCCTGGTGATGGAGAAAGGGCATTCAGAAATACTGGCGGATAAATTTCCCAGGAGCATAGGCAAGACGCGCCTGCTGGCCGGCGGGGAACTGCGGGACCCGATGGGGAAAAGCGCCGCGGTTTACGAAGCGGTGATGAAACAGATAGAAGAGGCTGTAAAGGTGCTCGTTGCGGAGAAACTTAAGCCGCCCAAAGGCCGTTAAAACATTCCTTTAAGATCTATGCTGACCAGGTTGTCGCTGTACGCGAAGGCGCTTTCGTTGGAGGCGCGGTTCTTATAGGCGTAGGCGGCGCCGGCTTTGAGCCACGTCTGTATATTGTATTCGGCGGTAAGGCGCACGCCTGTATTGTTATCCCGGCGTTTTTTGCCGGTGGCTGCGGTTTTTTCCGGAAAAACAACGCTTTCGTATCCTAAGCCCAGGGAGGCCTTGATTTTGCGCACCTGGCGCGAAAGTTCTACATCCCCCATGCTGGAGATGTAATAGCGGCTGTTGAGATATGTGGTTTCAACACCGGCCCGCTTGGCATAGAAGATAACATCGGTCAGTTCCTCGGGTTTCCAGGCCAGCCTGGCGCTATAGCCGCCGATGGTCGCTTTATCTTTGGCTTGGTTAAGGTGCTGCTCATAGTTCCGGAACTGGACGCCGGCCATTACAAGGCCCGCAAGCTTGGGTGCTATATTTCCGGTCAGGCCGAGAGATAGGTTATTGTAGGAAGAATCGCCGGATTCGGCGGAGGCCAGACGGTAATTCATAGTGCCGTAACGGTAGCCGAGGACCAAGTTGGTCTTGGGCTGCACTTTATAAGTGATGTCGCCGCCGGCCAGGACTTCCTGGCGGTCCAGGACATTGTAGATGCCTGCCAGATAGTTATTATAAGTGTGCTGCGCCGCCAGATTGAAACCCAGTTTACCGCGAAGCGGGGCTTCCACGGCGACACCGGCGGTGTTCTCCACGCGCAAAGCGCGCGCGGTGAGTTCGGAGGTGGCCTGGTCCGTGGTCTGCTTATAATCTTCGTCAAGGGTGACGGAGGTATTCCGCGGCAGCAGGACCTTGGCGGACAGCGTGGCCAGGTGATGCGTGGCATTGTTGATCTTGGGGGAACGGGAATAGGACAAGAACTCCAGCATGTATGAGCCGTTCAGATCAAGGCGTGAACCGCCTTTGCTTACAAAACCGACGCCCACGCCGGAGCGGTTGATCCAGGCGGCTTTGGGAGCGTTTTTGTCGAGATAAATATTGCTGTCGTACCCCTGCTGGACCGCGACCAGAGGACTTATTCCGCGTTGGACCGGGATCAGCGGGTTTACTTCAAGGTCGCCGAATTGGACCAACTGGGCGTTCTGCGCGACGCACATCTTAACCGAGGCCAGCATTAAAACCGTTGTTAAAATTTTTTTCATGTTTTTCCGATCGATAGCGCCGGCTCCTTACGGATTGGAGCCGCTTACCTCTGTTCCTTCCTCCAGGGTCTGAGTGGGAATGACGGTCGTGGATGGCGGCGGCGAGGACGGGGGTTCCGGGGTATTAGGCAAAAGGCCCGGGGCGTCCCTAAAACCCGCGGGGGCGTGCAGGGAGGCGGTTTCGCCGGCTTTAATGTTGCGGACCTCTCCGCCTGAAGAATTGCTTGCGACAACATCGCCTCTGCCCACCCCCACCTCCACTTCGTCGTTGGAGGTCACCATGGTAACCTCGCTCCTGGGGGTAAGCAAGAGATTCTGGTTGAATTTGGTTTTTATAGCGACAGGAGCGCTGGGGCCCAGGGCGATGGCAAGACGGCCCTTGCTGGAGGTCACGGTAAAACTGGAACCGGGGCCCGCGGTGATGGTCCCGCCGTCATATTGCATTTCCATGGAACCGGACGCCACGACAAAGGTCATGGAGCCGTCCTTGATCTCGGGGAAGGCGTCGCCGGGTTTAAGGGCCATTATCACCGCGCCGTCCTTTACGACATTAACCACGCCGGTGATCCTGGCGATCTTTAAACTGTCCGACGGACCGGGCGTGGTCCTGATGGAAAAAAATCCTAAAATGCCTATCAAAGCCGCGGCCAACGCTATCCAGAATAGCTTCATTTTGCTGTCTCCATGACTAATTAGGTATACTGATATGATACCATAAACAGGCGTGCTTTGTCCAAGCATATAAAATGGGGATTTTACAAATGAAAACTCTGTTCTTGCTTTTCCTTTTACCAGCCGCGGATCCCGTCCGGGCCGCGGGCGACATGCCGGTGTGCATGTACGGCATAAACAAACCGCAGGAACTGCGGATCATAAAACGCGCCGGTTTCAACTGTTTCCAGACCTATGGGCAGTCTCCGGAACTGCTGGCCGCGCTGGCGGAGGAGGCCGGGAAACTGGGCCTTAAGATGTTAGCCGCCCCCGACATGATCATAGGCTCGGCCTACGATAAGGCGGCCAAAAGCTGGCCTATGCTGGCCTGGTATCTTTATGACGAACCGGAAGTGCACAAAGTGCCTCTCGCGGAACTTGCAAAGATGGACCGGAGGGCAAAAGAGTGGTCCCCCGGGCAAAGAACGGCTTTTGTGATGGGTGAAGGCGGCGCCGCCTTCACCTACGGCGGCGCCGCCGACATACTTATGGTGGACTGGTACCCGGTGCCGCACCTGGAGCTGGGCTCTGTGGGCCAGCAGGTGACGCTTGTGCGGGAAGGAGCGAAGGCGCTGGACGCGAAAAATCCGGACAAACCCGTGTGGGCGGTATTGCAGGCCTTCGACTGGATGGAATACCCGCAGCGCAGGGTTAAGAAGGTGGGAGGTTTTCCCACATTCGAACAGGTGCGCTTTATGACCTACCTGGCGCTTGTACGAGGCGCGAAGGGTATTTTTTATTTCTCATACCATTCCAAGGACGGGACGACGTTGGCCGACCGGCCTGAGCGCTGGAGCAGTTACGAACGGATGGCGGCGGAACTGGACCGCATGGCCCCGGTGTTCCTGAAAGGCCGGCAAACCGCCCCTCCGGCGGGACTTAGCCCGGCGCTGAGCGCTGCGGCTTACAAAGAAAACGGGCGCAGCTATCTTGTACTGCTTAACCCCTCGGCAAAGGAAACTCCGCTCCCCCCGCCGGCGCTGAAAGGCTGGCGGCCGCTCTTCGAGGAACTGCGGGACCTCCCGGCGGTTCTCCCCCCCAACGCCGTACTTATTCTGGAGAGATAAAGGAATGCCTGCCATGAATGTCCATGGCCATCCTGTGGTCACAGCGAGAAGAGCTCGGAATGTATGCGGGTTCTGGAAACGCCGAGGCTTATAAGCGCGTTCGTTACCGCCGTCATCATGGGCGGAGGACCGCACAGGAAGGCGTCGCGCTCCGCGAAATCCGGGACCAGGCGCTTTATCCGGCCGGCGTCGATATGCCCTTTTTCGCCCGGCCATTCGGGATCGGCGCTGAGGATGTGGTCCACCGTAAAACCGCCCAGGTCCTCAAGTTCCTCCAGCTCCCGTCTGAAAACTATATCTTTCTGCGCGCGGTTGGCGTAAAGCAGGACGCAGTCCTTGCCGGACGCCCGGAGCCGCTCGCCAAGCGAGCGCAGGGGCGTGATGCCGATGCCCCCGGCGATGAACAGGGCTTTGTCGCCCAGGCATTTTTTTTCCGTGAAAACGCCGTGGGGACCGTCTATAAGGACCGGGGTGCCGGGCTTCAGCGAATTATGCACCGAAGCGGTAAAATCACCGGATTTTTTTATAGTGAACCGCAGATAATTGCCGTCCGGCGGCTTTGAAATGGAAAAAGGGTGGGCCTGGGACCTGAAACCGGGAGCCCAGAAGCGCAGCAGGGCGAACTGGCCGGCTTCGGCGGGCAGCGACGCCATGTCGCACCCGGTTATCCAGACAGACTCCGCCTCCGTGGTTTCAGGCACTATTTTTTCCACCACAAACCTATGCTTGCGGTACAGCCAGAGGGGTTTAAAAACCCGGCCCCAGGCCAGGTTGCCCAGGGCGAAAGCATAAAGCGCGTACCAGGTCCTGGCGAAATACGGAAGCGGCGCGGAAAGGTCCCCGCCCAGCGCGAACTGGTGGCCGACGGCTAACGCCAGACCGAGATAAGAGGCCAGATGGGCGTTGTGCCAGGCCTCATAGCTCAGCCGCCGCCGCGCGAAAGGCAACGAAAGGATCACGGCGGAGATAATAAGCAGCGCCCCGCAGGCGGCGGCCAGGACATCTTCCCAGCCAAGCACCGTAAGATACTGGGCGATAAAGCTATTGCCCGTCTGCATGGCATGGTACCGGACGATCAGCACGGGGTGAGCCAACAGGGCTATGGGGATAAGAAGCCCCGCCAGGTGATGAAAGCGCGTGAGGCGGTCCAGGCCGAAAAGCGGCTCAAGCCATTTGGCCCGGGAGATCAGCAGCAGCTGCTTCATAATACCCAGCGCCGCTATGATCCCAGCCAGCCGGCCGAAGGCCAGGACCAGGCCCGCCCTGTCGGCAAAAAGGTTTCCGGCGGGGGTTGAGCTGTTATCGCAAAACCAAAAGTACAGCGCTGCGGCCGCGCCGACGGGAAAGGTGGCAAGCAGTAGCTTTTTCATATACAAAAAACAAAGGGCACAAAGTCATGGGCGGCCAGGCTCACAAAGCCGGTCCTAGGAGCCTGTCCGGGATAAGGTTTTTAAGGCGAAATTGACGGTTTTGAAGCCGAGCCGAAGCGACTCGAAACGAGCAGTCTCCTATGAGACTGTAAGCTGAGCGACGCAAAGGCGCAGGCAAAAAACGGCAATTGCAGCCAAAATTCCTTATGTCGGACAGGCTCCTAGATATTCATAAACCGCGAAGCCGCAAAGTTTTAAATATCGCCTTCATGACTTCGTGCCCTCATGCTGCGCTATTCCACTTCTTTGAACTGCTCGCGGGGCTGGGAGCACACCGGGCAGGTTTTCAACGACAGGTCCATGGTAGTATAGCCGCAGGTTTGGCAGACGATGAATTTCTTTTTCGCCTTCCAGTCCTTAAGGTCGGCCAAGGCCTTGGCAAAGAACCGGGCATGCATCTTTTCCGCGGCCATCGCGCCCTTGAAACTGTATATGGCCTGCTGGTTCTTGTCGGCTTCGGCTTTTTTCAGGAAAGCCGGATACATTTTTTTGCTTTCATGGTTCTCGCCTTTAAGAGCCTCTTTAAGGTTCTCGCGGGTTGCTTTCACTACCGGCGTCTTAAGCTCGGCTTTGGGCGTCGCGCCCATGGCTTCCAGCGCTTTGGCGTGCTTGGCCGCGTGGATGCTTTCGGACAAAGCCGCCGCTTTGAACAGACTCGCCGCGCCCAGATATCCTTCGGCTTCGGCTTTCGCCGCGAACGCCTCGTAACGGGTCTTGGCGTTGGTTTCGCCGTCGTAGGCTGTCTGGAGATTTTCCAGCGTAGAGGCTTCGGCTTTGGCCGGCGCTTTCGCCTCACCGGCCGAACTGGTCCCGGCCATTAAACCGGCAACCGCCGCGCAGAGCAACAAGTTCTTCATTTTCATCATTTAACCCTCCTGCTTTATGTTTCCCAACCACCCGCACTAATCTTATATAACTTCACCCGGCCGGAGCAAATTTTCCGCATTGAAAAAGCGTTCCTAAAAAGGCAAAATATGGCTATGAAGACATCAACCGTACGAAATCTTATGGCCTTTGCAGTTTTATTGGCCGCCGCGGCCTGCTCCGCCAACAAGCAGGAAACGGCCCCGGCCGCAGGAGTCCCAGCCGCCGCGCAGACCGCGGTGCAGCCTGGAACCGTAGCGCAGACGAACCTTACACCAGGAGACAAGGAAATAAAAACCGATATGAACGCACTCTTGAACCCCTCAAAAGCCGATGAAAAAGCTCCCGCCGTGTTTAGAACCAAATTCAAGACCACCAAAGGCGATTTCACGATCGAAGCGACCCGCGCCTGGGCGCCGCTCGGCGCCGACAGGTTCTACAACCTGGTAAAGATCGGCTACTTCACCGACATAGCCTTTTTCCGCGTTATCTCCGGCTTTATGGCGCAGTTCGGCATACACGGCAACCCCGAGGTCAGCGCCCAATGGCGCGGGGCCGCTATAAAAGACGATACGGTCGCGCAGTCGAACCTGAAAGGCTATATAACTTACGCCATGGCCGGCCCCGACACCCGCACGACCCAGTTCTTTATAAATTACGGAAACAACACCAACCTTGACAGCATGGGCTTCTCGCCTTTCGGCAAAGTGGTAGAAGGGATGGAGGTTGTGGACGGCATTTATTCCGGCTACGGCGAAGGCGCCCCCAGAGGCATGGGCCCCGACCAGGGACGCGCCCAGATGGAAGGCAACGCGTATTTTAAAAAGGATTTTCCGAAACTGGACTACATACTCAGCGCGGAACTGGTGAAATAAGCGGCGCGGCGGGTAACTCGCAATTACCTGATCTTCACCAGCTCTTCGAAAACTTTTTCAAAGCCGGCCACCACGGCCGGGTCGAAGGCTTTTCCGCTTTCAGCGCGGATATGGGCCCTGGCTTGTTCAGGCGTCCAGGCCGGTTTATACACCCTGTGCATGCACAAAGCGTCAAAAACATCGGCCACCGCCATGATGCGGGCGTAAAGCGGGATCTCTTCTCCTTTTGCGCCCGCGGGATAGCCGGTGCCGTCGAATTTTTCATGATGGGATTGCGCGATCTGGCAGGCGATGTTCAGGAGCTCGCTTTCGGCGTCACAAAGGATCTTGCCGCCGTACAAGGCGTGTTTCTTCATCTCCACGAATTCCACGGGGTCCAGCCTTGAGGGCTTTAAAAGTATAGCGTCCGGTATAGCCACCTTGCCGATGTCGTGCAGCTGGCTGGCATAACGGATGTTCTCCGTTTCCTGCTCCGACAAGCCCATCCCGCCGGCTATCAGCGCGGTGTAGGCGCTTACATGTTTCAAATGCACTGCGGTATCCTCCTGGTCCCTGTATTCCGCGGTTATGGCCAGGCGGTAAATGGTTTCAAGCTGGGCCTTGTACAGGCGCTCGTACAATTGCGCGTTCTCGATCGCCGAAGCGGCGATGGAGCTTATAAGCCGGAGCACGCCTTCGTCGCCGTGATCGAAACACCCCTTGTTCTTATTGATAGCCTGGAAAACCCCGATGATATTGCCGCCCGCATCTTTAAGCGGCACGGCCAGGATGGTCCTGGTCTGATAGCCCGTCATGCGGTCTATTTCAGGATTGAACAGCGGATCCTTGTATGCGTCGCGGATGTTGATAGTACGGCCGGAGCCGGCCGCTTCGCCGGCTATCCCCTTGCCGCCGGGCATCCGGATCTCGGAGTTCCGTATACCCTGCGCCACTTTGGACCAGAGTTCGTTAGTCTTTTTATCCAGGATAAAAACGGTGCAGCGGTCGCAGTTCAGGATCTTTTTAACCTGCGCCGCGATAAGTTCAAGCAGCCTGTCCAGGCGGGTTTCCTTATACACCACCCCGCCGAATTGAAGCAGCAGGTCCAGACGGTTTTGCAGCTCTTCCACCTTATCCATAAACGCTCCTTGAACCACAAAATTTCTGCAAAAGGCAGACGCCGCCTTCTCTATTGCGCCTAATGGAAAGCCCCCTGTTTCGGGGCAAAAGGCAGCTGCTACCTTTTGGGGTTCGGGGGTATTCTGTTCAGGCGCTGTTTGTAGATATAGTTGGCGCCCTGATAGAAGGAAACGGCTTCGTCTTCCAGGGCTTTGTCCTCCGAAGTCCCGGTCACGGTCCGGGCGGCTTCGTTCCAGTCGTAGGTCTTCAGGTATTTCTTCGGACCCAGCACTGCCAGGCGGCCGTCCTTGAGCAGCCCCATTTTCTGGAAGGTTGAAAGAAAAGCCCTCCCCTCCGGATGCCCGTTCAAAATATCCCGGCCGAAAAACCGGCTTTCGTAAGAAGCGTTCAGAAGTCCCAGCACCGTCGGGGCGAGGTCGGCCTGGGCGGACAGGGTATCGACCGCGGCGGGCTTGAGATGCGCCGGAGAATAGATCAGAAGCGGAATATGGTAATTCTGTACGGGGATCTCGGTTTTTCCGGCTGAATTGGCGCAGTGGTCGGCGGTGATCACAAAGATCGTGTCCCTGAACCAGGGCCTCTTCTCCGCAACGGCCAGGAACCTCCCGACGGCGTAGTCGGCGTACTTCAGGGCGCCCTTGCGGCTTTGCGTGGAAGGCGGGATATCTATTTTGCCTTCGGGATAAGTGAAGGGGCGGTGGTTGGAGGTGGTCATCACCATGTAAAAGAACGGCTTGCCGGCTTTATGGTCGGCGTCGGCCTCCTTTATGGTCCTGGCCAGCAGGTCGCCGTCGCAAACTCCCCAGACATTGGCGAAGGTGATCTCGTCTTTGGCAAAGCCGGCGCGGTCCACGATCCCGAAGCCGTTGCCGGAATAGAAAGCGTTCATATTGTCGAAGTAGCCGTAACCGCCGTATATAAATTTACCGGCATAACCCAGCTCCCGCATCACCGAACCCCAGGAAAAGAAATTGCCGTTGTCCGGGCGCTTGATAACGGAGGTGCCGGGCAGCGGCGGTATGGACAAGGTCATGGCCTCAAGCCCGCGCACGGTGCGGGTGCCGGCGGCGTAATAACGGTTGAAAAAAAGCGAACGGCCGGAGAGGGCGTCGAGGTTGGGCAAAGTTCCCTCCCCCTTGGAAGCGCCGAAAGCCTTCAGATATTCCCCGCTCAGGCTTTCCTCCACGATCACCACTACATTCAGTTTTTTCAGCGGCCCGCGCGCCTTTATCGTCCGGTCGATGTCCAGGACCGCGGGCTTAAAGGCCGCCCCCGGCTCCGCCAGGTCCGCGCGCAGCTCTTTAAAGGCGGCGGCCTGGTCTATGCAGGCATAGAACTTGTCGTAAGGCAGTTCGTTGTTCAGAAAAGCCGAACCGAACGAGTAAAGGCCGTTCATGGCCGCTTCGTCGGCGTATTCGTTGCCGGAGACCCGCGCGAAACGACCGTCCAGGAAGAAAAAACAAAGGACCGGGGCCAAGAACGCCGGCAAAGCCGCGGCCAGACGAAGGCGGAAACCGAGCGGCCGCGTGAAAGCGCGGGACAGGCGGCGGCCGAAAAGCCAAAGCGCGCCTGCGGAGCAGGCCGCGACCAGCGGCAGGACCACCGGCAGGTTGTACGACTCCCTTATGTTGCCCAGCACCTCGTTGGTGTAAACCAGGTAGTCGACGGCTATGAAATTGTAGCGCACGCCGAACTCGTAAAAAAAATAATATTCGGCGGCCAGATCGAAGGCCAGGAGGAAAGCGGCCGCAAAGAACAGCCCGCGCATTACGAGACGGTGCCACGGGGCGGCATATATCTTTTCAGGCAGGACCAGAAGGTAAAGCGCCAGGACCGGACCGGCGTAGGAAAAAGCGGCGCAGTCGTAAAAAAAACCCGAAAGAAAGATCTTCAGGAGAAGCCAAAACCCGTGGTCCAGCTCCCGCCAGGCCGTCGCCAGCAGCGCGCACCGGGTGATCAGGGAAAAAACCAGGAACAGCTGGAAAAAAGAAAGGAAAAGTCCGCGCCGGTCTTTAGTCATCGCTATATTTTACAAAATCCGTCCCGCCGCGCTATTCCAGCGGCTTCATACATTCCGAGGAGTCGTTTTCCGGGGAATTTATGAGGGAGGAAACCTTGTACCCGTGCATCAGGGCCGAATCGTAAGCCCGCAGGAACGGCAGGAGTTCCTCGGTATTGCTGGCGCGCATATCCAGCCAGAGTTTCTCCCGCGGATTGTCGAGGATCACCGGCATCCTGTGGTGCACCGTTTTTATGAGAGCGTTGGAAACGCAGGTGACGACGGCATAAGTTCCCGTAGCCTCGTCATAAACCCCGGCCATGGCGAACAGGCTTTTATCCTTAAGTTCGAAACGGTAAGGCACCTTTTCTCCGGCGGTGTGCGCCCACGCGTAAAAACCGTCCGCGGGCACGATGCAGCGGCTCTTATAGAAGGCCGTCCGGAACGCGGATCTGGACGCAAGGCCTTCCGCGCGGGCATTTATAAAACCCTCTTTTATCTCGCCGCCCGACCAGCCGGGGATAAAGCCCCATTTGAGCAGCTTTATAACGCCGCCGGCTATCACCGGGGAGCTCCGGCCCGGCGCTATATTACAGCTCGGATGCACCGGCATGCTTGGAGGTTTGACGCTGAAACGCTTTATCAGCCCGGCCGCGTCGAACGATAGAGAATATCTTTCGCACATGGTTTTTAATGTCCGACGCAGGCGGCTTTCGCCTTAAGGCGCTTAGCGGCCAGCGGCAGCGTGAAATAAAATGCGGCGCCGCCGCCGGGGCGGTTTTCGGCCCAGATCCTGCCGCCATGGGCCTCCACGGCCAGACGGCAGAAGGTAAGCCCCAGTCCTTTGCCGCCCTGCCGGTAGGCCTTTCCGTTCTCCACCTGCACGAACTTTTCGAAGATAGCGGACAAATACTCCTCCGGGATGCCTTCCCCGAGGTCGGAAACAGAGGCCAGGAACTCCCCGTCCGCGGACAGGTTCAGTTCTATCTTGGAATTCCTGGGAGCGAATTTAAGCGCGTTCCCGAGCAGATTTCCCAGCACCCGCTTCAGGATCTCCCTGTCGGCGCAGACCGGCCCGAGGCCGGCGGGGGAGACCAGCTCGATCCGTTTGTTCCCGGCCCTGGCGATCAGCGCGACCGAGCTGACGGCTTCCGCGGCGGCCGCGGCCGGGTCAAGGACTTCCAGTTTAAGGGGCATTTTGCCTTCTTCCATACGGCTGATATCCAGGATATTGGAGATCATGTCTTTCATCTCCCTGCTCATCACTGTGATAATGCCCAGCGCCTCTCTCTGGTCCGGCGTAAGGCTGTTTTTGGGCCCTTCGCCTATAAGTTCGGCCGCTGTGGAAACGCCGGTGAGCGGATTGTTAAGATCGTGGATAATGGTATGGGTAAGAAGCTCCTTCATCTTTTCAAGGTTTCTGCGCTCGAAAGTCAGGATGGCCAGGGCGATAAAATCGGCTATAGCGCCGATAAAGTTCCGTTCGTCGGGCCGCCAGGCGCGCGCGGGGCCGGTATGCTCGGCGCAGACGATCCCGACGGTTTTACCCTCCAGCACCACGGAAACATCCAGGACGGAGACGATCCGGTTAGGCAGAAAATATTTATCCCGCAGTTCCTTTGTCCTGATATCTCCGGCGGCGTCCTGGGCGGCTATGACCCGGTCGGCCTCAAGCACTTTAAAATAGTAAGGGTAGTCTTTCGCGCGCAGGGACAGATCGCAGCCGTGGGCGCGCGTGGACCGTTCATAAAGGTCCCGGCAGGCAAGTTCCGCTCGGCCCTCTTTGAAGAGCCAGACGCTCACTCTTTCGGTATCGAGGGCGCGGACGGCTATTTCCGTGGCCTCCCTGAAAGCCGCCTGGAGATCGTCGCCTTCCAGCTTCTTGCTCCTGCCGAGCGTCATAAGCATCTTGTTCTGGCTTTCCAGGCGGGCGCGCTGGCGCTCCACTTCCTCCTCGGCTTCTCTTCTGACGGTCACATCGCTGAATGTTATCACGGCGCCGGTCACGCCCCCGTCCTTCAGCATCGGCTGGGCGGAATAGCGCGTAAAGAACCGGCTCCCGTCCTTGCGCCACAGAAGTTCGTCTTCCACGCGGCTCTCCGTTTTCCTAGTATAAGCCGCGAACATCGGACAGGCCTCGATAGGGTAAACGGAGCCGTCCGGCCTGTGATGGTGGATCATGGCATGAAGGTTCTTATGCCGGAGCTCTTCGAAGGTCCAGCCCAGCATCCTCTGCGCCGCGTCGTTCGCGAACAGTACGCGGCCGGAAGTATCCACGCCGATTATTCCCTCGCCGGAAGACTTCAGGATCAGGCGGCTGCGCTCTTCCGCGTCCAGAAGCAGCGCCTCAGCGGCCTTGCGGGCCGTGACGTCCCGTGAAAAGCAGGCGGCTCCTATCACCGTCCTGCCGGAGAGCACCGGGCTGAACGACACTTCAAGGCATTTTTTGCGGCCGCGCTTCATGTAACACTCTTCCACCATAAAATGCTCGCCGTCGAAAGCCCTGTCGTAGCGGGCCTTCCATAGAGAGCGCTGGGATCTTGCGCGGATATTGAGGATATCCCCGCCCGCATTCAGTTTGCCGCCGAAGAACTCCCTGAAATCCCTGATAAAAGCCGAATTCGCGGTCAGCACGCGGTAGTCCCTGTCCACGGACCAGATGCCGTCCTTGGTGTTCTCCGTGAGGGCGTGCAGATCGGCCCGGCTTTCTTCAAGCCGTTCCTGGCGGGCCTTAAGCTCACGGGTGCGGTCCTCCACAAGCGACTCAAGGCGCAGGCGGTATCTTTCCAGTTCCTCTTCCGCTTTGCGGCGCCCGGTTATATCGTGCGCCATGCAGATCACCTGCCTGCCGCCGCCCAGCTTTGCCATGCCGCAGCGGGCCTCCACCGGCAGGATACTGCCGTCTTTACGCCGGTGCTCGGATTCAAAAACAGACCAGCCCTTCCTGCGGATCCCCGCTATTCTGCCGGGTACATTACCCGCCTGTCCGGGGGAGACCAGCTTTCTTATGTTCATCCCCTCCAATTCTTCGCGCTTATAGCCGCTCAAGGCCGCCGCGGGCTGATTGGCGAACAGGATCCGGCCCTTAAGGTCGTGCACCAGCACCGGGTCTTTTATAGCTTTAAGCGCGGCGGCCCCGTCAAGGGGCAGCATTTTTTTTAAATGTCCTTTTTTCATAACAGATTACCCGCGAAAGATACCTTGTATAATAAACCGCGCTTTCGCCAGGGACGCGCGGCGGATAGTCATAAGCCTATGTTACCTTATTTTGTATAATAAAATGTCGTGAAACGACATTTTATCGTACCCGACACGGGGTTTTATCCATCCCCGTGTCGGAGTTGAGGGAGAAATTCCTTTCTCCCTCAATACTTGCGTAAGTGCCGTATCAAGGCCTATGGCCTTCAAACGGCCAAACTCCCTCTTACTGCAAGGCAACCCCGCCCTAAAGGGCGGGGTATAGTAAAAATTTTTAACCGATCCTGGAACATGCCTTCTTTCATAGCTATAGATTTCGAAACGGCCGATTACGGCAGGGATTCCGCCTGTTCGGTCGGGCTTGCGCGCGTGGAAGGCGGCAGGATCGTGGATAAAGAACACCATCTCATCAGGCCGCCGCGCCGGACCTTTATCTTTACGGAGATACACGGCCTTACCTGGGACGCCGTGAAAGACGCTCCCACTTTCGGTCAGCTCTGGCCCAGACTGGACGCCTTCTTTAAGGGCGCGGAATTCTTCGCGGCGCACAACGCGAGTTTCGATAAAGGCGTACTCAACGCCTGCTGCGCGGCCGCGGGGCTGCAACCTCCGGAACAGCCTTTCCGGTGTACCGTCAAACTGGCCCGTAATGTTTTAAAGATCTCTCCGGCCAGGCTGTCCCATGTGTGCCACCACCTCAGCATTCCTTTGAACCACCACAACGCTCTTTCGGACGCGGAAGCCTGCGCTAAAATAATGATAACCGTCCTGGAACACCAGGCCGGTAAAAATTTTTAATCATAAAACTACCGGAGATATCCGCAAATTAACGCCGATTAACTCTTCTGATGTTCTTATCCTGACTATCCTGTCCATAGATGTAAACATTTAGTATAAACAGCTACGTCGGTCGATAGCGTGCCCGGACCCAAGTACTCTTGACAGTCGGCCGTCGGGGGGCTACACTTTGCTATGAGGATAGCACTGGTTTTAGCGGAGGCCGCCGTCATAGCGAACTGGACGCCTGTCATGGCGCAGGTCAGGTCTTTTGACGAATTGAGCGCGCTGGACTCAGCAGCCGCCGGACGGAACGCGGACCTTCCGCAGCCGCGTTCGGCGGAGCGAACCGCGGACCCCGGCGACCAGGGTGACGACATGTCCGAGGACCCGCTCACTGAAGCGCTGTCCTTTAAGGTGTTCCAGGAAACCGGACAGTCTCCCGCCGAACCCGGTCTGCTTGAAGCGTCGTATTCAAAAAGCCGGATCGGCGGACCGAATGTCCCATACCTGGACGAAATAACAAAGGAAGCGTCCGCGCAGAGAGTGGACCTGGAACTAGTCCTGGCGCTTATCCACAAAGAATCCGCATTTGATGCCGGCCTCACCAGTACGGACGGGGCCATCGGGCTGATGCAGATAATGCCGGACACCGCCAAAAAGCTGGGCCTGAAAAATGCGAAGGAAGCGCTTTACGATCCCGAGATCAATCTCAAATACGGGATCGGTTATCTCAGGTACCTGTTCGGACACTACGGCGTGGACGATTACGCCGCGCTCGAAGCCGAAGACATCCTGCGGAAAGACATCCTCAAGGCCGTGGCGGCCTATAACGCGGGTGAAGGCGCCGTCGACCGGTGGCACGGCGTCCCTCCCTACCCGGAAACCAAAAGCTTTGTGAAAAAGGTTGCAAAATACTTCAAACACTACAAAAAACTGGCCGCCAAAAAGACCCGGGCCGTCTAGGAGCCTGTCCGACATAAGGAATTTTGGCTGCAATCGCCGTTTTTTGCCTGCACCTTTGTTGCGCGAAACTTACAGGTTCATTGGAGCCTGCGCGTTTCGCGCAACTTCGGTTCGGCCT
>JBAYJD010000007.1:0-74955 GCA_041665305.1 Elusimicrobiales bacterium | reverse complement strand
CCTGCACCTTTGTTGCGCGAAACTTACAGGTTCATTGGAGCCTGCGCGTTTCGCGCAACTTCGGTTCGGCCTCAAAACCGTCAATTTCGCCTTAAAAACCTTATGTCGGACAGGCTCCTAGGAGCCTGTCCGACATAGCGTGCCCGGCGGACCCATGCCCCACGGCAGGCCCGCGAACCCGCAGGCCTGCCGTTTCCGCAATTTTTATGCGACGACCGCGAACCCATTGGCCTATGCGGTCTTAGGCCTATAGGCCATTGCTTTATACAAGATCCGAAGGTATAACTTAATCGGAAAGATTTATGAATAAAATACCGAGCATACTGATCACCATGACGATAATGTCTTGCGTCCAGGCCGCCGCGGCTTTTGCGCAGGGGAGAAGCATCTACGGGACCGACGACCGCATGGAACTTTTTGAAGCTTCCCCGGAAATGCGCGCGCTTGCGGATTCGGTGGTATCGCTGTGGGGCTCGGACTATCTGGACTACAATAAGGAGTCCGGGACCGTCTCTCTTCAAAATGTCAGGTTCGGGGACTATTCGAATATCTGTCCCGGGGAAAAATTCCGCGAGCAACCGATAGGCTCCTTCTGTTCCGGGTCCCTGGTGGGCCCCGATCTGATCCTGACCGCAGCGCACTGCGTTCCCGACCAGGCAAGGTGCGATACCACCAGAATCGTCTTCGGTTACGCTATCAAGGAACCCGACGCCGAGGCCAGAACGGTGATGAAAAAAGATGAAGTCTACTCCTGCAAAACAGTGATCTCCAACGAGGTCCCTGATTACGCGCTCATCCGGCTTGACCGGAAGGTGGCCGGCCACGCACCTCTGGCGATCAACAGGACCCGGGTCCTGACGGAAGGCGACAAAGTGACGACCATAGGCCACCCCTTCGACC
Organism: Elusimicrobiales bacterium; assembly: GCA_041665305.1. Classification (GTDB taxonomy): domain Bacteria; phylum Elusimicrobiota; class Elusimicrobia; order Elusimicrobiales; family UBA9959; genus YA12-FULL-51-18. Next base: position 74,055 of record JBAYJD010000007.1, on the reverse strand, counting down.
TGCCGCTTAAAATAGCCGCAGGCGGCACAGTGCGGAAGGTTTACCCCGCCTACGGAAATTTCCTAGCGGACCTGGATTCATCCGGCGGCAATTCCGGAGCGCCCGTCTTCAACACCGAGACAAGGCTGATAGAAGGCGTGATGTTCGGAGGCGAAAACGACCTCGTGACGACCCCTGCCGGCTGCAATACGCAGGCCGTCTTCCCGCAGAACGGCGGCCGCGGCGAGGTGGTGACGAATATCTCCGTCCTTAAATCATTGATCCCGGACCCCGCCGCGGAGGAGAAACCTTAACGGGCCTGGAACCTTATGAGTAAATCGCTGCGTAGACTGCTGCTGCCGGCTGTGATACCCGCAATATTTCTATCTCCGGCTTTCGCGGGGGGAAAAAGCATTTACGGGACCGACGACCGCATGGAACTTTTTGAGGCTTCCCCTATGGCGGCGCGCCTGGCGGATTCGGTGGTATCCCTGTGGTCCTCGGAAAACATCGCATATGAGCCGGCCTCGGAGGCCTTCTCGCTCAAAACCGAGAAACTCACGGGCAAATTCGACCTCTGCCCCGGGGAAAGATTCCGGGAACAGAGGCGGGGCTCTGGTTTGTGTTCGGGCGCGCTGGTGGGCGAAGACCTGATCATGACCGCCGGCCACTGCATAACCGAACAAACCGTCTGCGATAACACAAAGGTCGTCTTCGGTTTCGCGCTTAAGAAACCCGGCGGCGGCGCCCCGGCAAGTATAGCCAGGAAAGAAGTCTACTCCTGTAAAAAAATAATCGTCTCGCATTCCATAACGGATTCGGACGAACCCCAGGACCCCGTTCACCAGGGCCGGGGCTCCTCGCCCATGTTCTATTCCGATAATTCGGATGAACCCCAAAATGCCGTTTACCGGGGCCCGGATTACGCGCTTATCAGGCTGGACAGGAAAGTTACGGGCCACAAGCCGCTGGCGATAAACAGGACGCGGGGCCTTAAGAACGGAGACAGCCTGGCGCTCATCGGACACCCCTTAGGCCTGCCCCTTAAAATAGCCGCCGTGGCCGCGGTCAGGGATGTTTCTTCTCCGGACTATTTTGTCGCCGATCTCGATGCGTTCGAAGGCAACTCCGGTTCTCCCGTTTTCAATAAGAAGACCGGTCTGATAGAGGGGATCATGGTCCGCGGCGACAAGGACCTTCAACTGACCCCGGCCGGCTGCTATACCATGGCCGTTTACGCCCCCGGCGGCGGCCGCGGAGAAGATGTCTCCAATGTCGACGCCCTTGAACCCTTCATCCCGGAACCGGCGGACAAGCACGGCCCCGGCCCGAAGGACGGGGTATGGTAAAAATTTTTAATCTTATGAATATGAACCGGATCCTAGCGCTGACGATAGCGCTTCAGGCATTCTCATCCCCGGCTTTCGCGGGGGGAAAAAGCGTCTACGGGACCGATGACCGCGAGGAACTTTTTGAGGCCTCCCCTATGGCGGCGCGCCTGGCGGATTCGGTGGTCTCGATCTGGAAATCGGAAAATGTCAGGTATAACCCCGCCTCCGGAGACTTTTCCCTTAAAACCCGGAAGCTGGCAGAGGAATATCATCTCTGCCCCGGAGAGAAGTTCGGAGAGCAGCAGGAAGGCGCCGAATGCTCCGGCGCCCTTATCGGAGAAGATCTGGTCCTGACCACAGGCCACTGCTCGACCGACGCCTGCGGCGAGATCAGTATAATTTTCGGCTTCGCGTATAAAAGACCCGGCGACGACCCCGCGGCCGGAGTCCCCGGAAAAGATGTCTACTCCTGCAAACGATTGATAGCGCGGCGCACACCCCAAAATACCAGCGGCCTCGATTTCGCCCTGATCCAGCTTGACCGCGAAGTCGCCGGCCACAAGATCCTTGCAAGGAACCGGGGAGCGGGTCCGAAAAAAGGCGACTGGGTGACGCTCATCGGCCACCCCCTGGGCCTGCCTCTTAAGATCTCCCCGGACGGTACGATCAGGGACGCCTCGCCGGAGGGTTATTTTACGACCGACCTGGATTCCTTCTACGGTAATTCCGGTTCCCCGGTCTTCAACACGGTGACCGGACTGCTCGAAGGCATACTGGTGCGCGGAGGCGAGGATACGGCGCCGGCTTCGACCGGGTGCAATACCCTTGTCGCCTATCCGCAGAACGGCGGCCGCGGCGAGACCGTGACCATGATCTCCGCCATTGAGCCTTTCCTGCCGAAGTTCCCGCCGGGGATATGAAAAGGGCTCTGCAGGCGGTCGCCGCCGCAATAATGATCCCGCCTTTATTTTAAACGCCGGTTTTCTGCGGAACGCTAAGCTCGCCGGGATCCCGACCTTGAGCCCTTCCACCCCGGTTAAAATTGATATAATTTGTTGGGTCGGGGAAGGGATAGTAGAGGGAGGAGAAATATGAAAAAGATACTGTTCACCATACTGGTTTTAGGCATCGCCGCGGGTCCGGCTCCGGCTGAGGCCGGGAAAAAGGCCGCGTGTCCCATGGCCGCCAATAACAAAAAAAGCGCGCTCTGCCCCGCCGGGCTGAAAGGGGTTGAAACCGTCAGCAGGAACACGGCCGACGGCGTGGAAATGGTCATGACCGCCAAAGACAAGGAAACTATCGCGAAAGTGCAGAAGCTGGCGCTGAGCCGCTACAACGCGGGGGGCGAAGCGAAAGCGGACTGCCCCTGCCGTGTGGAAGGCGCCAGGACGGAGGCGACCGCCACCGCTACCGGCGTTAAAGTGGCGATCACCGGCGCCACCCCGGAAATGATCAAAAAAATTCAGCAGACGGCCGTGAAAGGGAATAAACCCGCCGCCCCCGCTAAACAGACGGCAAAATATGTCTGTCCCATGGGCTGCGCGGCGTCCGACAAACCCGGCAAATGCCCCGAATGCGGGATGGAAATGAAGGAGAGGAAGTAAACCGTCATGGTCGCATGCACGCTACGCAAAGTCTGTTTTTTCAAGGCGCTTACGCCCGTCGAGATCGCCCAGATCCTGGCTATCGCCAGGCTTAAACGGTATAAAAAAGGCGAGCTCGTCTTCATGAAAGAGGACATAGGCAGCAACTTCTTCATCGTAAAAACCGGACGGATAAAGATCTTTACGGCCATCGGCCCGGAGAAAAAAAAGACCTTCGCCTACCTTAAAAAAGGCGATTTCTTCGGAGAGATGTCCCTGCTGGGAGGCGTAACCCGGTCCGCCTCCGCCCTGGCGGAGGAAGACAGCGAACTCATCGTGATCTCAAAGAAGAACTTCAAAGAACTTATCCGACGGAGCCCGGACTTCACCCTCAAGCTCCTGTACACGCTGACGAACCGCCTCAATAAGTGCGACAAAGAAATAGAGTCCATGCTGTTCCACAACATCCTCGGCCGCCTGGCCGACGCGATCCTGGATCTCGCCAAGGACAAGCACGCCAAACCCATAAAAATGGCGATAGACCAGAACGAGCTGGCGGAATACGTAGGGACCACCCGCGTGCCGGTCTGCAGGGCCATCAACACGCTCAAGCGCAGCGGAGTGATAGCCTACCACCGGGGGGAACTCACGGTGCTGAGCATGGACAAGCTCCGCGCCATCTCGGGGAACAACTCATGAATATGCAATCGCTCCGGGGCTTCCGCGACATCCTGCCGCCGGAATCCGCGCTCTTCACCATGCTGGAGGCCTGCGCCCGGGAAGTGTTCGCGCTTTACGGCTATAGTGAAATACGGATCCCCACCATTGAATCCAGGGAACTTTATGTCAAATCCACGGGCGACACCACCGATATAGTGGAAAAAGAAATGTACGCCTTCACGGATCAGGGAGGCCGCGAAGTCGCCGTACGGCCCGAGGGCACCCCGGGCGTGGTCCGCGCGTATATCGAACACAACTTAAGCCAAAGCGGCAGGAACGGGAAATATTACTACATAAGCACCATGTTCAGGGCGGAACGCCCCCAGGCCGGAAGATACCGCGAGCACACCCAGATAGGCGTGGAGTATATCGGAAATCCCTCGCCTTTCGCGGACGCCGAAAGCATCGCGATGCTTGTAAAAATTCTGGAAAAAGCGGGGCTCCCGGGCCTGTCGGTCGAGATCAATTCCCTCGGCTGCGCGGACTGCCGCAAGGCCTACCGCGAAAGCCTTTTTAATCATCTCAAAGCCAACGCAACGGCGCTCTGCGAATCCTGCAAGAGCCGCATAGAACGAAATCCCCTGCGGGCGCTGGACTGCAAGACGGACGGTCCGGCCCTGGCCGAAAAAGCGCCTAAACTGGCCCTGTGCCCCGCCTGCGCCGACCATTTTGCCGGGACCAGGGAACTCCTGCGAACTTCCGGCACGGAAGTTATAGTCAATCCGAACCTTGTGCGAGGCCTGGATTACTATACGCGCACCGTTTTTGAAGTGAAGACCTCCGCGCTGGGCAGCCAGGGTTCGGTGGCGGGCGGAGGCCGCTACGACGATCTTGTCAGGTCCATGGGAGGACCTCAGGCCCCCGCGATAGGCTGGGGAATGGGCGTAGACAGGGTGGTCATGCTCCTTAAGGACAAGATCCGGCCGTGCACGGAGCCTTCGGTATTCGTCATTGCGGCGTCCAAAGAAGCCGGGGAGGCCGCCTTCAAACTGCTGGGCGGACTGCGCGCGGCGGGGATCAGCGCCGATTTTTCCAATCTGGAATTAAGTCTTAAATCGCAAATGCGCTCAGCCGACAGGTCGGGCGCCTCGGTCGCCGTTCTGCTGGGAGAAGAGGAAGTTAAAAATTCCGTCTGCGCCGTGAAATTCCTGAAGGAAAAACGCGAACAGCTGACCGTGCCCTCGGCGGAACTTATTCCAGAACTGAAACGGATACTCGGCCGGAATTGACCGCAGGGAGGCGCGGTATTTGCCCGCCGCCGGGGAGGCGAAAGCGCCTAGAACCATAAGTTTAAGGAACGAATCTAGTACGCGCATCAGGAGCTATATGTCTATGACCACCACTGCGCTCCGCACGCATAACTGCGGAGAACTAAGCGCTAAAGATCTCGGCAAGACCGTCGCTCTGTGCGGCTGGATGGACGCCAAACGCAACCACGGCGGGGTCATCTTTGTGAATCTGCGCGACCTCTACGGCGTCACGCAGATCGTGGTCAAGCCGGAAAACTCGGTTTTTAAAACGGCCGAGGAACTTAAGAGCGAATTCGTCCTGAAGGTCACAGGCGTAGTTTCGGCCCGTCCCGGCGCCAACGCCAATATGAACATGCCCACCGGGGAAATAGAGGTGGAAGCGGGAACGCTCGAAGTGCTGAACGCCTCGCGGCCCCTGCCCTTCGAACTGAGCGAACACGCCGGTGTGAACGAGGATACCCGCCTGAAATACCGCTATCTGGACCTGCGACTGCCGCGCGTTTCAAAGAACCTGGTCCTGCGAAGCAAGGTCGCCCATGTGGTCCGGACCTACCTGAACGCTTTGCAGTTCAACGAGATAGAAACCCCGCTCCTCACAAAATCCTCTCCGGAGGGGGCCAGGGATTTCGTGGTGCCGTCGCGCAATAATCCCGGTTCTTTCTACGCCCTGCCGCAGTCGCCCCAGATCTTCAAACAGCTGCTTATGATCTCCGGCATGGACCGGTATTTCCAGCTCGCGCGCGCCATGCGCGACGAGGACCTGCGCGCCGACCGCCAGCCCGAACACACCCAGATAGACCTCGAAATGTCGTTCGTGACCGAATACGATATCGCCGCGGTGGTCGAAGGCATGATGAAAGAGGTCTTCAAAGATCTCGATCCGGAGCTCAACTCCCCGTTCCCGGAAATGGATTATGACGGAGTGATGCTGAAATACGGCTCCGACAAACCGGACCTGCGCTACGCTCTGGAGATCGCGGATGTTACCGAAGTGTTCCGCGGCTCCGCCTTTAAAGTTTTCAGCGGCGCGGCCGCCGGCGGGGGAAAGATCTCCGCCCTTACCGTAAACGGCGCCGGGATCTCGAGAAGCCTTATAGACCGCCTGGAGGAAGCCGTTAAAAAGCAAGGGGCCAAAGGCCTGCCCTGGATCCGCTGGAACGATCCGGCCAAACCGGAATCCCCCATAGTAAAGTTCTGCAAACCGGAAGAACTGGAAGCCCTTCGCAAACAACTGGAGATAAAACCGGGCCTGCTGACCTTCTTCGGAGTCGGCGATGCTTACGCCCCGTTCGTTCATATGGGAATATTGCGGACCGCCTTCATCTCGGATAAAAAATTGAACGAGGCCTCGGGACTTGGGAGCCCCGCGAAAAAATGGGCCTGGCTCTGGGTGCGGCATTTCCCGCTGCTGGAACGGGACGCCGAATCCGGCAACTGGACCTTCACGCACAATCCCTTTACCGCGCCCCTGCCGGAAGAACTCCACAAACTGGACACCGACCCGGGCAAGGTCCGGTCCTGCCAGTTCGACCTGGTGCTTAACGGAGTGGAACTGGGCTCCGGTTCTGTCCGCAACCACAGCCGGGCCGTCCAGGAAAAGATCTTCGGCCTCATGGGCTATTCCGCCGGCGAGATCCAGCGCCGCTTCGGCATGATCGTGAACGCGCTGGACTTCGGAGCTCCGCCGCACGGCGGGGTAGGCATCGGCTTCGACCGGCTTATAGGCATTATCTGCGGCGCCGACTCCATCCGGGATGTGATCGCTTTCCCCAAGACCACCAGCGGCGCCTGCCTGATGACGGACGCCCCGTCCCCGCTGGATGAGAAGCAACTAAAGGAACTTCATCTGCGGATCACGGAGTAATCCGCGCCATGCCACAATTTCCCGAATGGATAATCGACGAGGTTAAAAAAAACAAATCCGGACTGCGGAACGGTTCTTCGCGAAACGCCATAGGCGACCTCTCGGACGCCGGCCTGCGCACCGTCTGCGACGAAGCCCTGTGCCCGAATAAGGGGAAATGCTTTTCGCAGGGAGAAGCGACCTTTCTTATTCTGGGCGAAAGCTGCACCCGGTCCTGCCGCTTCTGCGCCGTTTCAAAAACGACGCCTGAACCTCCCGATGCGCACGAGCCACGCCGCGTGGGAACGCTCTCCAAAAAATGGGGGCTGAAGTATGTCGTCTTCACCTCGCCTACGCGCGACGACCTGCCCGACGGCGGCGCCGCGCACTTCGCCGCGACCGTGGGGGAATTGCGCAAAGCCGATCCGAGCATTAAAACGGAACCGCTCATCCCCGACCTTAAGGGGGATCTGAAAGCGCTTTCCACGATCCTGTCATCCGGCCCCGATGTGCTGGGGCATAATGTGGAGACCGTCCCGGAACTGTACGGCAAGGTCCGCGCAGGCGCCGATTACCGGCGATCCCTGGGGATCATAAAAGCCGCGCATGACCTACGGCCGGAGATACTGACCAAATCGGGGCTGATGCTCGGCCTCGGCGAGAGCGAAAAAGAGATAGAGCGCACGCTCGCCGACCTGCTCGAGCACGGCTGCGACCTTCTGACCCTGGGACAATACCTCGCGCCGTCCAAAACTCATCTGCCTGTGGAACGGTTCGTCACGCCGGAGGAATTCTCCGCCTGGGAGAAAAAAGCGGAAAAAATGGGATTTAAAGCCGCCCTGTGCGGACCGCTGGTCAGAAGTTCTTACCGCGCAGGCTGGCTGTACCGGAAAGCCAAGGCCCGTCATGAATAAGAACGGAGCCTTAACTTTTGTCTGGCTGAAAGAAGGCTGGAACTCGGCCCTGGACGGATACCATTACATCCTGCCGGCCGTGCTGTCGTACCAGATAACGGCCGTCCTGCCTTCGCTCTTGTTCTGGAAATATTTTGAGAACCGCTGGTACGCCCTGCCCTGGGAGATCGTCATAGGCGCGCCGATGACCGTGGGAATGAACCTGTTCTTCATCAATCTCAACCGCAGCGGGCGGGCGGACTATGGCGACCTCTTCCGCGGCTTCTCGGTTCTCCCGGCCGCGATAGCGGTCTCCTTCGCGTACGGGATTATAGTCACCGCCGGGCTGGTGATGCTTGTGGTCCCCGGCGTCGTCTGGGGACTCGCGTATATATTCGCCCAATATTCGGTCATAGACGCGAAAACCGGCGTCAGGGCTTCGTTCGCGCGCAGTTCGCGGCTTTCCAATGGATTTAAAGAGAGGCTTTTGCCGGTCGCCATGCTGTGGGTAATGCTGGAAATATTCACGCCCGGGGTAATGAGAGCCGAAGGTTCCATAACCAGTATGCGCCTGGTCCTGGACCTTAAACCCTGGGTCGTGACGGCCTTCCTTTTAAAGACCATGGTTTTCCTGCCGTGGCTGGACATGGCGATGGCAAGGGCCTATCTTGATCTGGTGAAACACGATCAACGGCTGACGGCAGGTGAGAAGTGATACGCGGCCCGCGGCGCATGGCTCGCCGCTGATCTCCAGGTCCCGCGACCGCGAACAGAATGCCCACTCTAGATCTGATCTTCTACTATACAAGGGAAAACCGCTACAGTTTCAACGCGCTGGGCGGAGCGCTCGAAAGCTCCGGCCTTGCCTCCCTGAACGTTTTTCTTCCTGAAACCGAAAAAGCCCTTATAGAGGAAGTCCGGAACTCCCTGACGAAGGGCCATAAGACGGCCGTAGCGCTGTCGTTCTTTACCTCTCAGGCGCCGCATATCGAAAAGCTTATAAAGCGTCTGCGCGCGTGCTTCGGCGCACGGGCGCTGATCCTTGCAGGCGGAGCGCATCCGAGCGGCGCGCCGCAAGAGGTCAGGGACATGGGGGCGGATCATGTCGTAAAAGGGGAGGGGGAAAAAGCGATAGTGGACCTGGCGCGCGCGCTGTTGAAAGGAGGAGAGGCCGGTGAAAGGATCATCGCCTCCGCCGGCGGGCTGGTCCTGGACGATTACCTTCCGTTCTCCCCGAAATGGCATATGTTCGGCGCGATAGAAATAACGCGCGGCTGCCCTTTCGGCTGCTCTTACTGCCAGACCTCCTATCTCTTCGGAACCGGACAGCGCCACCGCGGCGTTGAAAACATCCTGTCTATGGTCGGCCATATGAGCAGCGAGAAAATGACGGATATCCGGTTCCTTTCCCCCGACGCCTTCGCCTACGGCTCAAAGAACGGCCGGACAACGGCGCCGGACAAAGTTGAAGCGCTCCTGAAAGGCGCCCGCGCTATCGTCGGAGACAAGGGCGGGATCTTCTTCGGCACCTTCCCTTCCGAGGTCAGGCCCGACCATGTGACCCCGGAAATGCTGAAACTCACCCGCCGCTATGCCAGCAATAACCGCCTGGTCATAGGCGCCCAAAGCGGCAGCCTTCGGATGCTTGAAGCCATCCGCCGGGGACACACCGTTGACGATATCTACCGCGCGACGGAACTGGCCGCCGGCGCGGGATTCGACGCGAATGTGGATTTTATCTTCGGGCTGCCCGGAGAAACAGAACATGACGCGCGATCCACTATCAAGGTGATGGAAGACCTGGTGAAACTGGGCGCCAGGATCCACGCCCACACCTTCATGCCGCTGCCGCAAACCCCTTTCGCCGGGGAAACTCCGGGAGCGTTAAGCGCAAGGACCGAAAAATTCCTCCGGACCCTATGTTCCCGCGGCCAGGCGTTCGGGCAGTGGGAACGGCAGCGGCTGGCGTAGAGATGCGCAGGCGGCAATTTGCGCGGCAAGCGCAAGAACTTCACGGGATCCTAAAAAAGATCGGACGACCCTGATTTTTTGGGATTCACTGCCGGGGCGGGGAAATAAGGTAAAATACTAATAACTTAAGCCATGTAACGGAGGGTGATATGAAAAGCGTAGTAATTACAGCGGCAATATCGTTTTTGACCACAGGCGCATACGCCGTGGAACTTAACTTAAATTCCACGGAGTTTAACGGCCCCGCCCTCAGCGGGATTAAAACCGCCGAACCCAGCCTGCCTATGCCGGCATTTTTCGCCGGTGACGGCAAAAACAGCGATGAAAAAGGCGGGCATGTCACAGGCGAGATAACCGGACTTCACCTTCTGGCCCAAAGCGAGAAAAGCAGGCTCTTCACCCACGCCGACACCGAATCGAAGTTCAGCGAGTTCGTGAACCTGTGGACTCCCATACTTGAACGATTCAACCTCAGGCCCGCGGGCACTGAATATAAGGACGCCTTCGGCGCGCTTAGCTACGAATCGGACAACGGCCTGGTAGTCCGCGATTTTTTCGCCGAACAGCTCCGGTACGACGCGCTGAACCCGGAGGAGATAAACGAACTTCAGCGCGAGCTTCTTGAACCGCTTCAAAAGGCCGGCATGACGCCTGTAGCGGCCTTTACCGTCAAACACGAGGCTTTCCGACCTACTTTCAAGCTTTATTACCTGACGAAACCCGATGAAACGCCCGCGCATGAGATCCGTCTCCGACAGCTCAAAGCCGGCGAAGACATCGACTTCGACATCGTAACGGACTCGGTGCGGATCGTAAAAAAAGACTCGTCATACTCGCTGGTTTATATAGGGAAAGAGCTCGGGGCCAAAACCAAGTGGTCCGACACTGAAGAGGGAGCCAGGACGAAGCTTGAGGAATACAAAAAATTTCTCAGGGAAAACGGCAAGGAATTCATCGGGGCGAGGATCATCAAGCTGGACGAGCCCTTCGTCTCCGGAGAGCTCACGATCAATTACATAGTCAACATGTACTTCTTCCAGTGACCACGAAAGTAGAATAACGGGGAGGATTTACTGTTATGATCAGATTCTATTTCAAGGTTTTCTTTATAAACTTTATTCTCTTCGGCGTCCTGGAGTTGATGGTCTACCGTTTGGGATGGACGGCGGCGCCCTCCCCGGCGGACGCGTTATACCTGTGCGCGGCCTTCGGACTCTTCATGTCGCTGGGGGCGGGGACCCTGCATATTCTCATGATAAAAAAATACGCGGGAGGAACGCCCGTGGCCGACCCCTATTCCCCGGCGCGGGAGGCGGAACTCTCCACTTCCATGCCCCATGAAAAGCTCTTCGCTCTGTGCCGGCATTATGTCGCCGATATAGCCGGGTACGCCATTACCGCGGAGAACCCCGGCAAAGGCCTGATAACCGCCCGGACCCCGTGGAACTGGAAAGGTTACGGCAATATTTTTTCCATTGACTTTTCCGAGAGGAAGGACGGCTTTGCGAAGGTCAGGATCGCCTCCAGGCCCCGGACGAAGATCGTCCTGCTGGATTACGGCGACAACCTGATGAATATCATGCAGGCCAAATATTATCTGGAGACCAACGCCCGCTGACCGGGCCCGACGGCAGGTTCCTCTTCCGCCCCTATAGCGGACTTTCTCACCAAGCGTACGCGCGCACCCGGATATAAAAAGCGCGATGGATTTCCATCGCGCTTTTTATATTAGAACTCCGCGTAGCCCGGAACCCTCGGATAGGCGGTAACATCGCGGATATTGGAAATACCGGTGGCCAGCATCATCATCCGTTCAAAACCAAGCCCGAAGCCGGAGTGGGGCACCGAGCCGTAGCGCCTAAGGTCAAGGTACCACCAGTAGGTTTCCGGGCTGATCTTGCAGTCGGCCATTTTGCTTTCAAGCACGGCAAGACGATTTTCGCGTTCACTGCCGCCGATCAGTTCTCCGATGCGCGGGACCAGGAGGTCCATGCCGCGCACGGTCGCCCCATCGTCGTTGAGCTTCATATAGAACGCCGCCGCGTTCTTGGGCTTGTTGTATAGTATGGCCGGTTTTTTAAAATAATTCTCCACCAGGAACCTTTCGTGTTCCGAAGCCAGGTCCACGCCCCACTTGATCCTGGTTTCAAAACGGTCGTTGACCGGCTCCAGAAGTTTTACCGCGTCGGTATATGAGATGCGTTCGTACTTGTTCTCGGTGACGTTTTTTAAAGTGTCCATAAGGCCGGTATCCACGAACCTGGCGAACAGGTCCAGGTCTCCCCGGCAGTGCTCCAGCACATGCCGGGTTATGCTCTTGACGAAATCCTCGGCAAGGTCCATATCGTCGTCAAGCTCATAAAACGCCATTTCCGGCTCTATCATCCAGAACTCGGCGCAGTGGCGGTAGGTGTTGGAGTTCTCAGCCCTGAAGGTCGGCCCGAAGGTATAGATCTTTCCAAGGGCCAGGGCCAGCGTTTCACCCTCAAGCTGGCCGGAAACCGTCAGATAGGTCTTCTTGCCGAAGAGGTCTTTTGAAAAATCTATCTCGCCCGCGCCGGTTTTGGGTAAAGCGGCGGCATTGCCGAGGTCCAGGCTGGTAGCCGTGAACATCTGTCCCGCGCCCTCGCAATCGGAGGCGGTGAGGATGGGCGTATGAACATAAAAAAAACCGTTATCCCGGAAATATTTGTGCACTGCGAAGGAAAGCTCGGAACGGATGCGAAGCATGGCGGCGTATTTATTGGTGCGGGGACGCAGGTGGGCCACCGTGCGAAGGAAGTCGTCGGAAGTCTGTTTCTTCTGGATGGGGAATTTTTCAGGGTCGCAATCCCCGTAAATTTCCACTTTTTTGGCATGGAGTTCCGTTTTTTGTTTCGCGCCGGCCGGGGCTTCCCGCAGATCCCCGGTAACGGCGACGGAAGCGCCGGTGACCAGCCTGGGCAATACGGCGGCAAAATCCCCGTTCCCGGGTTCGAAAATTATCTGAAGGTTCTCGCGGGAGGAGCCGTCGTTCAATTCCGCGAAAGAAAAGGCCTTGGAATCCCGCCGGGTCTTTATCCAGCCCTTGACCACGATGTTCGAACGGACGGAGGAACTCTTAAGCAGTTCTTTCACTGTCATGGTCGCCATTTGGGACTCCAATGCGCGGGATTATCGTTTTTTTTTGGCCGGAGCCGCGGGGATCCGGCTCACGGAGACAAGTTCAAGCACGCAGGTCTTGTCGTCGCCGATGTACTCTTCAAGTATATAGCCTACGCCGGGAGCGTAGTACCGGACGGATTTGCCGGCGTCTCCGCCCGCAAGCCTGGTCACTATTTTCATGCAATTCTGAAATTTTCCGGCCTTGATGGAAACCTTGTCGGACATGGAAACTATCTCGTTAACATCCGGCGATTCGTTCCAATTCACGCCTTCCTTGGGGCAGGAGGGGAACTCCCTGCGGCCGCCGACCATGACGCCGTCGGCGGTGGTCAGCCACTTGCTGTCGCGTGTGATGGTATACTCGTCCGTGTGCGTATCGCGCAGCTCAAAGATCATCTTGGCCTGGGCCACGGTCCTGCCCGGCTTTTTAGCGATCTTGACGATATCGATGAATACCCTGGCGACCCCTTCAAATTCCGTGCTTTTATATTTATATTCGAACCTGGTATTTTCTTTCAAGGGGAAATATTCTGCGGCCATGCATGCCTCCCAAAAAACGCGAACCGTAAGGCGTATCAAATCTTGTGGACGTGACAGGGATCGAACCTGCGACCTCCTCGTTGCGAACGAGGCGCTCTCCCAACTGAGCTACACGCCCGATGTGGGTTGGACGGCTGCGGAGCCGCGAGCCGGCGGAATTACGACTCTCTGGGGCCGCGGAACTCCCTGACCTTCCAAACTCTTGACTCTAATACTACTCCTGCGCTCTTGCTTCCTGTTCGATGCGCTTTTTGGCTTTCAGATGCTCGCTGAACTTTGCGTTGAAAATATGCTTGCCCTTTCTATCGGCCACGAAGTACAGCGCGTCGATTCTGGCCGGATTCATGACCGCGTTGACGGAATCGACGCCCGGATTGCAGATAGGCCCCGGCGGAAGGCCGCCGACCGCATAGGTGTTGTAGGCGGATTTAAATTTCAAGTCCTTGTAGGTCAGGCCTTTTTTCCAATAGGTCCTGCCCTTTTCCCAGTAGCCGAGAGCGTACTGCACGGTCGGATCGGCTTCAAGCGCCATGCCCTTATAGTACCTGTTCAAATAAACCGCCGCTATAAGCGGGCGTTCGCTGGCAATCGCCGCCTCGCGTTCGACTATGGAAGCAAACACGAGAATCTTCTGCTCGTCCAGACCTTCCGGGAAACCTTTAGAGAACAACGGCCTTATCTGCCTGTCAAACTCTAATTTTAGCAAATTTATAGCGTCCTTGGCGGGTATATTTTTTTTGAACTGATAAGTGGAGGGGAAAAGATATCCCTCAAGCCGGTTTTTTCTGGCCAGATCCTCAAATTCTCTCCCGTTGGTCACGCCGTTGGCAGCCAGGCGCTCCGCTATCTGCTCTATACGCCAGCCTTCAGGAATGACCACCCTGACATTGTTGACATATGTGCTGTGCAGCAGGCGCCACAAAGCCTCTTCCGAAGACATATACTTGCGAAAAGAGTATTCGCCGGGCATGATCTTCCTGCCGGTACCGGTGATCTTTACCAGCACCCTGAACCAGGTGGCGCTATAAATGACATCATTGCTTTTAAGGAGGCCTGCGACCTGCCTGGCGGCGGCTCCTTCAGGAATGACCACCGTGATTTTCTCCCCCGGCCAGAAAAGGTAGATCGAACCCAAGATCGCAAGCAGCACCAGCGTGACCAGAATATTTTTAAGCGTTTTCATAAAAGTTCTTTCGAATACACCACCCTGTACTCAGGCCCCCGGCTTGAGAGCCTGCTCTCCATAAGGTCCAGGGAACCCACCGTGTCGCCCGGCCCGGGCTCATCCGCCCTCTCCGCCAACGCCGCCATCGCGCCGCGATCCGGACGGAATTTCTCCCCGCGTTTTTCATGCCGATCCGGCGCGCGACCGGGGTGGTTCACCCGGGCGATAGTGACATGGGGGGAGAACCCATGTTCAAAAACAAAACCCTCCCTCGTCAAACCTTCGTGGATCCGCCCGGCTATGGCCTTAAGCGCGTCCCTTCCGTCTTTAAATCCCAGCCACAACACGCGCGGATACTCAAGCGAGGGAAAAGCTCCGAGTCCGCCCAAGGTCACGGGAACCTTCCCGGATGCCCCCGCGGCTTCATCCAGGCTTTTCCTTATCGCCGGTAATTCTTCATGACGCGTAGTATCGCCGAGAAAAACATAAGTTATGTGCAGATTCTCCGGCTTCACCCATTTTACGGAACTGCCTAACCCGGGCCCGGCCGAGTCCTGCAAGTTTCGTATCCGTTCACGGACCGGACCTGAAAAACCCGAAGCGATAAAAAGGCGCATAAGATGCTACTTGTCATGGAGCAGGGCCGGCATTTGCGCTTTGCGTTTGACCCTGTTTTTAAACGGTTTTTTAACCCGCCGGCCCGGTTTGCCTTTTTTGACTGCGCGGGCGGGCTTGTCCGGCTCGATCCGGCTCCCGCCCTTGCGCCTGAAAACAGCGTCACGGAGGGCCGTTTTCCTGGCGGCGCCGGCCGGCTTCCAGGTTTTTTTAAGAACGCCCAGGCGGGCGCGCATGGCTATTATCACCGTCCGGTAGCGGCTCATGCGGGACAGCGGTACGGCCCTGAAACGCTTCTGGGACTGGGCCAGCACTAGCTCGGTGTTCTTTTCCAGCAGATATTCGCCTTGCGGCTGGCCGTTCTCAGCCTGAGGGCTCACCGCCACGCGGCCTTCGTCAAAAACCGCCACCGCGGTATCCTTCCCCAGTTGGGAGTATTCCACGGCGAATTCCGTACCCCGCACCGCGCAGACGGCCGAGGGAGTACGCACCTGCATTTTCAGTTTTTCGTCCAGGAAATGCCTGATCTTCGCCGCTATATTGCCGGATTTCAGCGTAAACAAGGACTCGTCCTTGCCAAGCGAAGAGATTTCCAATTCCGTATTCCTGCCGACCGTAATGACTCCGCCGTCGTCCAGATACACTTCCGCCACCCCGTCCGAGGTCTTTATGGAATCCGCGAGTTCGAGCGGCATCTCATCCGCGAGAACGGACCAGTCGTCGCCGTCCGAAGCCCTGACCCGCACTACGCCGGAGATCTTCTTCACCCGGGCGTCCCAGTCGCCGGACGCGCTCTGGCTGAGCCTGCCGGATTTAATTGCCTGCTGTAGCAGCGTGTTATAATCTTCCGTCTGTGGAGCCTCTTGGGCCGGAAGCCCGGGGGGAAAGGCCGCAAAACACAGGGACCAAAGCAGCGGGAGGAATTTCTTCATTATAAACCGTTATAACTTACGCCGTTAATTTTTTGAACTGCCTGCGGCCGACCTGCAATACGCAGTCTTTCGGCTCGAAGAAAACATCGTCGGAGACTTTTTCACCGTCCAGGCGCACCGCTCCCTGCGAGATCTGGCGCCTGGCTTCGTTCATGCCCTTACAAAGTCCCGAAGCGACCAGGATATAGGAAAGTTTGCCGGGGTGCTCCACCCGGAAGATCTCCATGTCCGCGGGCAGTTCTTTTCTGGAGAAGACCTGCTCAAAGTGCCGGCGCGCAAGCCGGGCGTCGTCAGTCCCGTGGTACTTTTCCACCATCAGCATGGCCAGGCGCTTTTTGGCCTCCATCGGATGGGCCTTCTTCACTTCCTCCAGAGACTCGGAAGTCAGCAGCTCGTAATATTTATACATCAGGTCGTCCGAGACCGACATCATCTTGCCGAACATCTCCTGCGAGGTATCGCTCAGGGCGACATAATTGCCGTAGGACTTGGACATCTTCCTTACGCCGTCCGTGCCGACCAGGAGCGGCATGGTCATCACGACCTGCGGTTCCTGATCGTATATTTTCTGCAGGTCCCGGCCGACCAGAAGATTGAAGATCTGGTCCGCGCCGCCCAGTTCGATATCGGCTTTTATCGCCACCGAGTCATAGCCCTGGAAAACCGGATAAAGTATTTCGAGCAGGCTGACAGGGGTTCCCGCGGCCATGCGGGTCTTAAAATCCTCGCGTTCAAGCAGGCGGGAAATTGTAATGCTCTTGGCCACGGTTATAAAATCGGAAACACCCTTCGACTGGTCTCCGGTGAAAGGTTTAAGCCACTCGCTGTTGAAACGGATCTCGGTCTTCTCCCTGTCCAGGACCTTGAAAGCCTGCTGGGTATAGGTCTCCGCGTTCCCGGCCACGGTCGCATGGTCAAGAACGGGACGGGTCGAATCCCTGCCGGAGGGGTCGCCCACCTGGGCGGTAAAGTCCCCTATGATCAGAACGGCCGTGTGCCCCAGGTCCTGGAACTGACGAAGTTTGCCAAGCACCACGCTGTGTCCGAGATGAAGATCGCGGCTGGTGGGATCGACGCCCAGTTTTACGCGCAGTTTTTTTCCCGAGGAAAGTTTTTTAAGCAGATCCTCCCGGCTCACGATGTCCACTATACCTCTTGAAAGCTCCGCGAGTGAATTTTCATTATCCATAATTTCACCTTATCTGTCGTCGCCACATCCCCCTGTTTCCGGCACAACCTTACAGTTCCGGAATGCCGGCGGACAAACCGCCATAAACCCCGATCCCCCGCAACCATTATTTTATTAATTTAAGGCCCCGAGTAACAGCCAATATTTATAAACTTTCCCCGACAGCACGCTGTCGCCCTCATGATCTATACTCTAAAAAGGCAGCATGAGCCTTTTACATGCGAAAAGCAGATGCTGCCTTTTGAGGAGGGGATATGCCTACGCCATTACGGATAGCTTATGAGGGAGCCATTTACCACGCGATCAGCCGAGGGAACAACAAGTCTGATATTTTTGTGGATGATACGGACCGATTAAAATACTTGGCGCTTCTTTCCAAACATGCCGCAGCTTTCCAGCTAAAACTCTACGCTTATGTATTGATGACCAATCATGTCCATCTTTTATTGGAAACTCCGAAGGCCAACATAAGCGCCGCAATGTATAGACTGAACCTTGAATACAGTTGTTTTTTTAACAAAAAACATGGCCGTATCGAACATCTTTTCGGCGGGAGATTTAAAAGCAAGCTTGTACAGAAAGAACGATATTTCTGGTCCGTGGTTCGCTACATACATATTAATCCTGTAAAAGCCGGAATGGTCGCAACCGCCGGGGACTATATTTGGTCCAGCCACCTTACCTATGCCGCAGGATGCCATGACAAAATAGTTGATGCCAGCGAGCCGTTAACTTGGCATTCCAAGGAACAGATTGCCGCGCGCAGGATGTATATCGAGTTCCTTGGAGGGCCGATCCCCGTGCATGAATGGAAATATTTGAATACATTTCGGAACGGCATAATTGGCGACGCGTCTTTCCGCGCCATGCAAAAGGCTAAATCTCAAAAGGCTCCTGCTGCCTTTTGACCTCAAAAGGCTCATGCGACCTTTTATTTGTAAGCGGCATTTTATTAATTTAGAACCGCTAGTAGTAACAGATAATTATGGTTTTTGCAGTTCTTACAAGCGGACGGCAATAATGTGAAAATGTTTTAGAATTAAATCCCATTCTCTGGGTATGCCGCGGGCGGCCGCTGCGGATGAAAAACAGCCGGGCTCAGGTTGTTACCAGAAGCGCCGCCGGTTTCTTTTTTAGCTGATGGGATCCATCTTTCAAATTCTGAAGAAAGAGTAACATGGGTATACGGATCGTCTCGATCAGCCTTACGGGGCTTACCGTCTACATAGTCATCACGCTGGCCACGAACAGCAATACCGACGACCTTTAAGGTTTCTGCGTCAAAAACAGGCCCGCCGGAATTGCCATGAAAAGCATCAAGTTCGGTGGTAAAATAGCCGTTCGCTATACTCATTACCGAACAATTGTCTGTTATCTTAACTGGTCCGCCATCCGGATAACCTATCGTGAATATTTTTTCTCCGCCCTTGACATCGGTCCGGCCTATTGCCAGCGCTGTTCGGTTCCTAACCGGTCTATCCAATTGAATAACCGCGTAATCCGGACCGTAACCGTCAACCGCATAATATTCGCATCTGCCGCTGGAACAAAGAAAATTATTATCCGCATCCTGAGCTCTTTGTGCAAGAACTTTTTTACAGCTATAAATATCATCCGCCGGGAAGTTCATATAGGAATACTCGTAATAACCGAAAACAAACAGCAAATCGCCACAGGTTTTCTGTTGTGGTTCGCCCATAGCTTTATAAGGCCAAAGGGCATGCCCGGACATCAGAACAAGATCGTCGCCTACCAGAGCACCAGAGCTTGATGCGCTGGCAAGTTGGTTGGGATAAGATTCTTTTATTTTTGTGAACACCGCTACGGTAGACCCGGCCAATTTTCTTATTATGTCAGGCACGGACCACAACTCTTTACGGTCATCAGTCGTGCCAAAGATCGCAACTCTGCGCAAATTGGGATCCATATCCGGTTCGGCACACAGGACCGGACCGCGCGCTAGTGTAAAAACCAACACAAAAAAAAGTATTCTCATATTCATAACAATGGCCCCAAATAGTATACTGCGCGCCTCTTGACTTGTCAATGACGGTAAGTGGAAGCTTTTCAGATGCTCCAACAAGGCTAAATCTCAAAAGGCTCCTGCTGCCTTTTGACCTCAAAAGGCTCATGCTACCTTTTATTTAATAGTGTAGAATAGGCTTATGAGGGGTTTGTTTTTGGCTGCCGCATTGGCGCTGCCGGGACCTTTAACCGCCGGAGAGGCTACGCGCGATCTCGGCGGATTGAAAGAGGGCTGCCCGATGAAGTTGCTCTATGACCCGGCGGTTCTGATCATAGATCCCGAAGGCGCGCGGATTTTTGCCGGACAGGCGGGGCCGCCTACGGATGAGACGACGCCCTTGGGCATCGGAAGCTTTAAAGACCTCAGGTCGGGCCGCGTCTGGCGGCTCCTGAGCAGCCACGGCTTGAGCTGCAACCCATACTTTCTTTTTGTGTCTTCCGGGCCCGGGGGTATGGAACGGGCGAATATCAGCGGCGAGATCCTGCATCTTGCCTCAACTGCGGGGTTTTCGATACAACAGACTTCCAATCTTTATTTTAAAATCGAGCGCCGCTTCAGGTGGGAGAACGGACGGCCCGTAGAGAAGATCCCTGAATTTTATCCGGTTCAAAAACGCACGAAGACCCTGAAAAAACTTGCGCTCTTCCGGGAAAAAACCGCTGCTGTCACAAAGGGTTGGCTTACAGCCGGAACCGAGCTTGAGATTTCCGGATATTTTCCGAAGCGTTCCGGGGCGGACCGCGCCCTTGTACGCGCCACCGACGGGCGGATAGGCTGGGTGGATCTAGGCCCGGGGGCGATGAACGGCGTGGCCTCGCGTGGAGATCGACCGGCGCCGCCGTACACGGCCTTATTTGAAACTATAAGGGTCGGCGGTTATCCGGAAGCGGAGGGTTTTGGGCGGCTTCAGGTTCCTTAACTTCCCCAGGCACCAGGCCAGTTCCTTTTCGTCGGCCAACTTTATCAGGTAGTATTCCCTTACGACCTTCGTCTTCTTAGGATCGTTGAACACCATCGGGCCGAGGATCTCCGCCGTGGGTGCGCCGGCCTCATCTCCGGCGGGACTGTCCAGCGCCGCCAGCACCTCGGACGAGAAGGCCGCTATAACCTTCGCGTCTAGCGAGGCGAAACTTATGCGTACCAGCTCGGAGAAGGGGGGATAGAAAAAATCTTTCCGCGCCGCCAGCTCGTCCTTTGCGAACTTCAGGTAATCCAGCTCCGGAAGGACGGAAAAAATATAATGTTTCGGTTGGCGCGTCTGCACTATGAATTCAGGGTCCTGAGCCCTCGTTTCGAACAAGGCCGAACCGGCCTCGAACAAGGTCTGGAAGATCTTTTCCGAAGCCCTGAAATCCGCGGCGGAAAGCCCCGCGTCGGAATCCACCACCCCGATGACGCCGAGATTGTGGAAATCGTGGCCCCGCGCCAGCAAGCGGGTGCCCACCAGCACATCTATCCCGCCTTTTTTAAACTCTTCATAAACCGCCTGCGCGTTCTTCACCGATTTCCTCATCAGGTCTCCGTCGAACCGCGCCACCCTGGCTCCCGGCAAAAGCTTCTTAAGGTAGGCCTCGACCTTCTGCGTGCCCGCGCCGCTTTCCCTAAAAACCCTGCCGGAGCACGCCGGACAGGTCTCGGGTATAGGTTCTTTTCTGCCGCAGCGCCAGCAGACGAACTTGCCGTCCTCGCCTTCTTTTCTGGTACCCATGGGGATACGGCAGCGCCCGCAGCGTTTTATCCAGCCGCAGTTGGCGCAGGCGGTCAGCGAGGCGTAGCCTTTTCTTCCGGTCAGCACCAGCGCCTGTCTTTTTTCTTTTACGGCGTTCTTAAGTTTATCTTCCAGCGGCCCCGAGATCAGCTCCCATCGCCGGGATTCCATATCGACAATGGCGACCTTCGGACGGTTGAGGGTCGGCCGCGGCAGCTCGGTCCAGGTAAAGCGCCCGCGCGAGACTCCGGCATAAGCCTCCATCGACGGGGCGGCGCTGGCCAGGATCACGCATGTCCCATGGTACGGCGCGCGTTTCAGCAGCAGGTCCCTGGCGTGGAAATTGGGTTCCTGCTCCTCCGCCTTGTAAATGTCGTCCTGCTCTTCGTCGATAAGGGCCAGTGAAAGCTGTTTAAAAGGAAGAAAGGCCGCCGACCGCGCGCCCACTACAACCTTGACCGCGCCGGTCCTGACGCCATGCCAGGCGTCGCGGCGCTGCCTAGGCGTCAGGCGGCTGTGCCAAACGGCCAGAGCCTCCGGCCTGAAGACGGCGCGAAGTCGCTCTTCGAAAGGGGCTATAAGGTTAAGGTCCGGCACCAGACATACGGCCTGCCCCCCGTCGGAAACGGCTTTCCTGGCCAGTTCAAGATAAACGTCATAGCGACCGTTCTGCGGCGGCCCGAACAGCACATGCGCCGCGCCCCGCGCTTCGGGCGCCGTCCCGGCGGAAAATGCGCTGGGGGGCTGAGCCGCGAAAACGGCCAGCTTCGCCGCTATCTCTATCAGCGAAGAGCTTAAAAGCGGGGGCTGGACATCTTCAAGAAAAACGGAGGGGAGCTCCGATCGCGCGGCCTGGGAGACGGGAAAAGCTTCGGTCATGAACTGCCCGAAAAAATTCTCGACCGCCAGGCCTATCGGGGCGTTCCACCGGTCCTGCATCCAGGACGCTATCGCCGGGAGATCATCGCGAGAAACCGGCGCGGAGTCCAGGAAGGACTCGATACTTTTCAATGATTTAAAACCCGACAGGTCCACTGAGGAATCTTCATGCAGCCTGATGATCATTCCGACAAGCTTCTGAGGACCGAACGAGGCCCAAACGCGCAGGCCGGGCCGCGCGGAGGCGGAGAGTTCTTCTTTAACGCGGTAATAGAATGTCCGCCTGAGCGGGACCGGAAAAGCTAGTTCTGCGATCATAAGTCAGGGCGCGCGGTTTGGACGGCTCCCACTCCCTCCACCCTACAGTTCCTTCTCAAGAAACGACTTAAGCATCTTCATATCTTCCCAGGTTTCGCGCTTCAGCTCGGAGTTCCTGAGCAGGGCCGCGGGATGATAAGTGGGCAGCACTTTGATGGGATGTCCTGGACCAAAAAGCTCTACGGGATAATCATACCATTTGCCGCGCATAAAACTTATGCCCCGCGTCGCGCCCAGCAAAACCCTGGTGGCCACGGAACCCAGCGGAACTATGCATCTGGGTTTTATCAGCATGAGCTGGCGGTCCAGATAGGGGCGGCAGGCGGAGATCTCTTCGATGCCGGGGGGGCGGTCGTTGCCGTGGGCTTCCGGGGTCTCCGGATTTATCATAGGGTGGCACTTTACGATATTGGCTATGTAGACATCCTCGCGCTTTAAGCCCAGCACCGTCGCAAGGATCTTATCCAGCAAGGCTCCGGAGCGGCCCACGAAAGGCTCGCCCTTATGGTCTTCCTGAAAGCCCGGCCCCTCTCCGACGAACACAATTTTGGCGCGCGGGTTGCCCACGCCGACCACGGCGTTCAGGCGGGAATTGCCGAGCTGGCATTTGCGGCATTTCCGGATCTCCGCCGATAAAGCGGACATTTCAGCGGCGTACGGCTCCGCGCCCGCGGCCGGCGGTCCGTCGCCGGACGCCTGGGACCGGACCGCGGGTTCTTTCGTCTGCGGCCCGGGAGCCGCGGCCCGTGACGACGGCGTCCTATCCGCCACGCTGATGTAAGTATCCTCATCCAGCCCCCTGAGATAGGCGGCCAGGTCCGCGGCAAGGTCCTTAAGTTCGTTTCTCATAATGCTGAACAAAAAAAGGCCCGGCCTCCGCAAAGGATCGGTGGACGGGCCCGGAAAGACAAACGCTATTCTTTTTCGGCTTTGACTTTCTTCTCTTTCTTTTCCTTTTCCGGCTCCGCCTCCTTCTTGACGGCCTTCTTCTCCGCCGGCGGCTTTTCTTCCGTCTTCACGGGCGCGGGGCCGGAGCCGATCGCCTTCAGGATCTGTTCGGAGGTGACCTGGCCGCTTATAACTTCAAGCATGGCTTTCTCTATCATCTCGGCCATGGGCAGCTGGCGATAGGCTTCCTGCCCCCTGAGGTGGCGGGCCCATTCCATGGCCCACACAATGTCCTGGTATTTGGTGGGGCCGTAGTCGGAAATGAGCTTATCGAGCAGCTCGCTTTCATGCATCTTCATCTCAAGAGTAGTCATAGAAAACCTCCGTTACGTTATTCAGGGTCTGAATTTCAAAAGCTCGCTATTGAACCGTTTTATCTCCGCCTGTTTGCGGGAGACCTTCATACATTCTATATCCACTATGTCCCGGATATCGCCCGCCGCTTCGGCCAGTTTGTCGTTAATGACCAGATAATCGAAAAAAGCGGCTTCCTTTATTTCCTTTTTCGCGGTCTCAAGCCTTACCCGGATATTCGCCGCCGGTTCGCGCCTTTTCCGCAGACGGCTCACCAGCGTCTTCAGGCCCGGCGGCAGCAGGAACACCGTTACCGTCTCCGGAAATATCCTCTTTACCGATCTGGCGCCTTTAACATCTATGGTCATCACCGGAATGAGGCCCTTTTTAAGCAGAGCCACGACCGGCTTGACCGGAGTGCCGTACATATTTCCGTGCACGCGGGCCCATTCCAGAAGCTCCCCGTTTGCGCGCAGCCGCCCGAACTCGCCGGGCGTCACGAAATAATAATCCCGGCCTTCCACTTCGCCCGGGCGCATGGGCCTGGTGGTGCAGGTCACGCTGAAACGGAACCGTTTGTCCCGTTCCAGCAGCTTTTCACGGATGGCGGTCTTTCCGCCCCCGGAGGGGGCGGAAAGGACCATCGGGAAATACGCGTATGCCGTGGACACGCGTTACTTCTTTCTCGGATGTCTGATCTGGGACTGCGCCGCCGACAGTATGGCTATCGGCACGCGGAACGGAGAACAGGAAACATAGTTCAGGCCGGCTTTGTGGCAGAACTCCACCGAGGCGGGCTCTCCGCCCTGTTCGCCGCAGATGCCGATCTTCAGGTCGGCGCGGGTCTTGCGGCCGCGCTGGACGGTGATCTTGATCAGTTCGCCCACTCCGTCCTGGTCTATGGTCTGGAACGGGTCCACGGGAATGATGTTCTTCTCCACATATTCCTTCAGGAAGTAGCCCGAGTCGTCGCGGGAATAACCGAAGGTCATCTGGGTCAGGTCGTTGGTGCCGAACGAGAAGAATTCCATGGTCTCGGCGAGCTTGCCGGCCATGAGGCAGGCGCGGGGGATCTCGATCATGGTGCCGATCATATACTTGACCTTCACGCCTTTCTGCCTGGAAACCTCGGCGTACACGCGGCGGATGATCTCGGACTGGTGCTTCACTTCGTTCTCAAGAGAGACGACGGGGATCATGATATCCGGGAACACCTTCACGCCCTCTTTCTGAAGCTCGGCCGCGGCTTCGAAGATCGCGCGGGCCTGCATCTCGGTGATCTCGGGATAGGTGACGCCCAGGCGCACGCCGCGGTGCCCCATCATGGGATTGGATTCGCGCAGCGCCGTGGCGCGGGTTTCAAGCTCCTCGTAGGAGATTCCCAGCGCGGCGCCCAGCTGTTCCAGCTTGTCTTTCTGGTGCGGCACGAACTCGTGCAGGGGGGGGTCCATCAGGCGCACGGTCACATGCAGGCCTTCCATGACCTTGAAGGTGTTCTTCAGGTCGTTCTTCATGTGGGGGAACAGCTCGTTAAGGGCGTTCCGGCGCTCTTCAAGGGTTTTGGACATGATCATTTT
Organism: Elusimicrobiales bacterium; assembly: GCA_041665305.1. Lineage (GTDB taxonomy): Bacteria > Elusimicrobiota > Elusimicrobia > Elusimicrobiales > UBA9959 > YA12-FULL-51-18. The sequence continues at coordinate 49,150 of JBAYJD010000007.1, read as the reverse complement.
GCGCAGCTGGAAGAGCGCCTCGTCGGAACCCTTGCCGTAGAACATATGTTCGATGCGGAACAAACCTATGCCCTCGGCGCCGAACTTGCGCGCCGTGGCGGAATCGGCGGGCGTGTCGGCGTTGGTCCAGACCTTCAGAGCCCTGACGGAATTGCACAGCGCCAGGAACCGGGTCAGCATCTCATTGGACTCGCTGGCGTCCAGCATTTCCATTTTGCCTTTATAGACGAGGCCGCGGGAACCGTTCAGGGAGATCCAGTCGCCCTCTTTCAGGACTTCGCCGCCGAGGGTGAGCGTCCGGGCCTTAAGGTCTATTTCAACTCCGGCGCAGCCCACCACGCAGCACTTGCCCCAGCCGCGGGCCACAAGGGCGGCGTGCGAGGTCATGCCGCCGCGGGCGGTGAGGATGGCTTCCGCCGCCCTCATGCCTTCCACATCTTCGGGGTTGGTCTCTTCGCGGACCAGAATCACGGCCTTGCCGTCCTTCTTCCATTTAACGGCTTCCTCGGCCGTGAAAACGATCATACCGCGCGCGCCGCCGGGACCCGCGGGAAGGCCTTTGCCCATGGGGGTCGTCCTGGCTTCGGCTTTGGGATCGATGATCGGATGCAGGAGTTCGTCGAGCTGGGCGGGGGTGACGCGCATCACGACCTGTTCCCTGGTGGCGAGCTTTTCCTTATACATGTCCAGGGCCATGCGGACGGCGGCGGGGCCGTTGCGCTTGCCCACGCGGCACTGCAGCATCCAGAGCCTGCCGTTCTCGATGGTGAACTCGATATCCAGCATGTCGTGGTAATGCTTCTCAAGTTTGGCGCGGATAGCCGCCAGTTCTTTGTAGGCCGCGGGCATCAGCTGCTCCAGGGATTTAAGGTCCCTCGACTGCTCGCTGCGGCTGGATTCGTTGATGGGGTGCGGCGTGCGGATCCCGGCCACGACATCCTCGCCCTGGGCGTTCTCCAGGAACTCGCCGTAAAAAGCGTTCTCACCGGTGCCGGGATTGCGGGTGAACCCCACGCCGGTCGAGGACGCGTCTCCCATATTGCCGAACACCATGGCCTGGACATTGACGGCCGTGCCCCAGTCGGCGGGAATATTCTCGATGCGGCGGTAGGAGACGGCGCGTTTGCCCATCCAGGACGCGAACACGGCGCCGATGGAACCCCACAGCTGCTCCATCGGATCGTCGGGGAAGTCTTTGCCGAGCACTTCCTTCACCTTGGCTTTGAACTGGCCGGACAGGGCCTTCAAGTCGTCGGCGGAAAGGTCGGTGTCGGACTTGGCGCCGGTCCGGGTCTTCAGGTCGTGCATGAGGCGTTCAAGCTGCTTGCGTATGCCTTTATCGTCCTCGGGCTCTATGCCGGCGGCCTTTTCCATGACCACATCGGAGTACATCATGATCAGGCGGCGGTACGCGTCGTAAACAAAGCGGGGGTTATTGGTGAGCTTGATAAGCCCGGGGATGGTAGCCTCCGTGAGGCCGCAGTTAAGGATGGTCTCCATCATGCCCGGCATGGAACTGCGGGCGCCGGAACGCACGGAAACAAGCAGGGGATTTACCGGGTCGCCGAATTTTTTGCCTGTGAGAACCTCGACCTTTGCGAGGTTCTGGGCGACGGTCTCTTTCAGGCTCTTGGGGTAGGTCCTTCTATTGGCCCAGTAATAAGTGCAGACCTCGGTGGTCAGCGTAAAGCCGGGGGGGACCGGCAGCTTCAAGGCCGGGTGGCCGGCCATCTCGGCGAGATTCGCGCCCTTGCCGCCGAGCAAATTTTTCATTGATTCCTTGCCTTCGGCTTTACCGCCGCCGAAGAAATACACCATCTTGGATATTTTCACGGATTTAGAGGCTCTTTTGGCTTTTTTAACAGTGGCCGACTTAGGCATAGTAGTGTTGCTCCTGGATCATGGAATAGCCCCGTTTAAGGGCCAAGGCCCGGACGGGACCTTATAAAGATAATACCAAATCCTGCGGCGGGTGGCTAGTGTGTTGCCGCGCGTCTGCGGCATGTTTAGGCTTTACGCTGTTTAGTATTTCAAGGGGACAAGGCCGTCCGCGGCCGCGGAAGGAGAGATATCAGTTCCGCCGATAGCGTACTCCATGGTCCCGTCGAGATCGGTGCGGCGCACTACGGCGCCGGCCTTTTTCAGGCGGGCAAGACAGGACGGCGTAGGGTGGCCGTAATTGTTCTGGCCTACGGAAACATAAGCGTCGTGAGGCTGCACGGCGGCCAGGAAGGCGTCGCTGGAAGAATACCGGCTGCCATGATGTCCCACCTTAAGGACCTCGGACTTGAGCTCCCCGCCGTATTGTTTTACCAATCCGGCCTCCACATCATCCTGCATGTCGCCGGTAAAAAGCATAGAGATGTTCTGGTAGGTGATCCGGAGCACGATCGAGCAGTCGTTTATGAACTGGCTTGAACTGCTGACCACCGAGAATGAGCAGGCATTGAGAACCTTCACACCTACTTCGTTTTCATCCCAGGGCAGAGTGTCGCCGGCCGAAGGGTGGACGATATGCGCGCCCGCGGCCAGGGTCCGGACGGCCTCGTCGCCCGTGGCCGCCGCGTTGTCCACCTGCGTATCAAAGAAATTGCTCACAGGCATCTTGGAAAATACATACTGGAGGCCGGTGTAATGATCGGAGTGGGGATGGGTAAGCACTACATTGTCTATTCTGGTCACGCTGTGGGAAGACAAAAACAAAGCCAGGTTCCCGGTCTCGCTCTTATCAGGGCCGCCGTCTATCAGGGCGTTCTTTCCGTCGGGCAGTTCGATATAGGTGGAATCGCCCTGGCCCACATTTATAAAGTACACCTTTAGAGGACGCGCGGCGGGATTAAGACGGTCGGGCGGCAGGTGGGACAGGGATGGTGTGAAAGGTACGGCGCCGCCGGATAAGGCTTTGAGCGCGTCAAAGACGCCTGCGTCCAGCGGACCGGCTGCGGCAATAAGTATCGACGTAAAAAGGAACACTGGCGCCGCAGCCGTTTTAAGTGTCTTAAGGGTCACAGTGATCCAAGTCCAAGTTGCAAGAATAGGCATATACTAGTTAATTGGCACTAAACATGTAAGGGCCAAAGGACCCATAGACATATAGGTCTTTAGACCCATGGCTATAAAGTTTTAGGGGGACGGCGGGCGGCAAGGAGGTTGATCAAAATCATATGCCTGCCGTTGCTCTTTTGCTAAGCTTAAAGGCCGCCATATGGGGGCAGCTGGAGGCGGGCGGAAAGGTTTCAGGAGCGCGGCCGCGACACCCGTCCGCAGGCCGCGCTATTCACCAGCCGCTGTTCTGTTTGGTATACTGTCGTTAATGGAAAAGAGAAAGCGGATAGTGGTGCTGGATGACAACGAAGTCTTCGCCTCCCTGATCGCCGCGGATCTTGAAACCGACTACGAAGTGGTGGTCGGACTTAACGGCCGCGACGGGCTGAGGCTGTGCCTCGCCGCACACACGGATCTCCTGGTAACGGATATAGGGATGCCGGAACTCGACGGGATCCAGATGCTTGAAGAATTTCAAAAGGACGGGAACCTGTCCGCCATCCCGGTCATAGTGGTCACAGCCACCCACTTTACCACGCGGAGCCGCTCCGATGTGGCCCGCTACCCCCAGGTCCGCGGCGTTCTTTCAAAGACCTGCGATATGGCCGTAATAATGACGCACATCCGCCAGGCGCTCTAACCCGGCCCCGCCGCGCGCCTGTCTTATATGCCCATGCGGGCGAGCATCATGCAGATCTCGTTGGTCAGTTCCACCAAGGCTGGATGGGAAGCCTCAAAACCCTTTACCGAGTAAGCCATTCCGGAGATGGAAAGGTTGCTGCGTTCCAGGCTTTTGTTGGAGCGGGTAACCTCATGGGCGGCGGTTTCTGTGAAATGGGCGATACTGCGCGCGTCATCCAGGCTGGATTCGGGCAGGTCCGCCAGCTCATCCTTAAGTTTTCTCAGAAGCGCGACCAGTTCGGCTTTTTCTTTGCCGTCGGCGGCTTGTATCCTGGCTATCGCCGATTCTATTTTTAAAAGCGTTTCTTTTATCACAATCCCTCCAGACTCGTATTTCACTCCATTCTATAATTTTTAACCGCAAAGAAGCGCAAAATACGCGCGGACACGCGGTAGGCCGGCTTTCTTTTAACCGCCTTTTTTTGTAACTTATCACTATGGATTTTAAAAAGGCCGAACTTATCTGCACCGGTTCCGAACTGGTTTCAAGCAAGAGCAACCGCTATGTGCCGCTTTTCGCGTCCAGGCTGCGCAGGCTAGGCTTCCGAATATACCGGGAGCACTCCGTCGGGGACGATCTTAAGGCCATCGCCAGGCTCGTTACCTGCGGCCTGAACAACGCCGACCTGGTGATCACCTGCGGCGGCCTCGGCCCGACCTTCGACGACCTCACCCGCCAGGGAGTCGCGAAAGCGCTCGGCCGGAAGCTGCGTTATTCGAAATACGCCGAACAGATACTTAAAAGCGATTACAGGCTGCACAAACTGCCGCCGAATTTTAAAGACCAGTGCCTCATAATAGACGGGGCCAAAATGGTGGAAAACGCCAACGGCACCGCTTTCGGACAGGTGCTTACCCTCGGCAAAAAAATGATAGCGGTCCTGCCGGGCCCCCAAAGCGAGTGGACGCCGATGTTCGACGCCTTCATGGCCGACGAGATCAAGGAATTCTTTAAAATAAAAGAGGGAACGATCAAAACCCTGCGCCTGAAGATCGCCGGCCTCAGTGAAGTGGCCGCCGAACAGCTCCTGGCCCCCGTGATGCGCGGATTCCCGAACGCCGACTACACCGTACTGGCCGGAGCCGATATCGTGGAATTCGATTTCACGGTCGCGGGACGCACGCCGGACGAATCCGGCGGCAGGCTTGCCAGGATAGAAAACGCCTGCCGGAAGATCCTGGGCGGCAGGATCTACGGAACCGGGGAGGCCACCCTTGAAGGGACCGTGGGAGCCCTGTTGGAAAAAAACAAAGCCACCCTCTCCACGGCGGAATCCTGCACGGGAGGAGCGATAGGCGACGCGCTTACGAATGTCCCAGGCAGCTCCGCATATTTCATGGGCGGCGTGGTCTGCTATTCCAATAAAGCCAAGGAAACCGTGCTCGGCGTCAGGCGGAGCATTCTAACGAAGCACGGAGCGGTGTCGGCGGAATGCGCGGCGGAGATGGCAGGCCGCGCCCGGCGCCTTTTTAAAACGGATTACGCCGTTTCCGTCACCGGCATCGCGGGGCCTGAGGGGGGGACAAAGGAAAAGCCGGTAGGACTGGTCTATTTCGCCGTGGCCGGACCCGGCCTGAAAACCCGGACCTTCACCCGCACTTTCCGCCGCACGCGCGTCCAGATCAAGCGCTGCGCCGTAAATTTCGCTTTGGACGCGCTCAGAAAAATAATACAATAGGCAGGAGACAAGGAGACCCGAACCATGAACAAAGTGAAGATTTTGACGCTTACCGCGGTTTATGCGGCGTCTTTCGGCTATTACGGCTGCAAGAAGAACGAAACCCCCGTGACCGCGGCCGAGGTGCGCTCGGAAACGACCGCGCAGGCAGTCGCCGGCCCGGAAAAAAGAACGGCTGCGAAAAAGCCGGAGAAGGCTTATACCAGGACCGAATCATACTTTAAACTGCCCGACTACAAGGGCGGGGAGATAGACTTGGCGGCTTACGCCGGCAAACCCGTTATGGTGATGTTCTTTACCGAGCACTGTCCGTTCTGCCGGAAGGCCGCGCCTTTCATCGAAACGATGAACAAAAAATATTCGCCCAAAGGGCTCGGCGTTATCGGCGTGTGCGTGGAAGACGAAGCCTCCGCCGCCGAGGCCTTCGCTAAAGCTTTCGGCCTGACCTTCCCCGTCGCCTACGGCGGCGCGGCGGTCTCCCGCAAATACAAGACCCAGGGAGTGCCGTACATCTTCCTGCTGAACAAGACCCATGCGGTCCACAATGTCTGGGCGGGCTACGACCCGGAATTCGACAAGCCCATAATCCAGGGCATAGAAGAAGTGATAAAATGACGCCGCCGGCCTCCGGACTTCTCCGGCCCGCCGGCTCTCCGACCCGCTTATGCCCGTCAAAATACTGAAAGGTTCCATCCTGATCCACCGCGTATTCGACGTGGGCGGCGAGATTCTCATGTCCAAAGCCGAGGAACTGCTGAGCGAGGATTCGAAAAGTCTCAGGCTCTCTCTGGCCACGGACACGCGCAGGGCCATAATAATCAAGGAAGCACCGCTGAAGGTGGAGCTGGGCTCGACTACCCTGGTCCTGGCGGGCGCGGACTTTTCCGCCAAGACTTTCGCCCGCATCTGGGACTACGGCGTTATTTCAATAACGCTTGAGCTGCCCATAACGGAGGGCACTTCCTGGGCGGGACTTGTGGCGCTGGCCGGCGGAATAGAGTCCTCCGACCAGATCCATACGGCGGCCGCGGCGGAAAAAGACGCCCTTAAAAAAAAGATCCTGGGCGCCATCAAGCGCCCCACGGAATGGGGCGCCCACGAAGATTACATCACTTATTTCATAGAAAAACTGGAAGGGGTGAAGAACCCTCGGGAATTGCTCGAAAAAGCGGATATACCCGCCCTTATCCTGGCCGAAGGCCGGGAAGCGCTGTCGGAAACATCCAGGGACCTGATCACGGAAAATGTGCTGCAGTACGCAGACAACGACCTGGCCGTCATCGACTGGAACTCGGCGCTCCTGGTGGAGCCGGACGGCCAGCGCGATGTGGCGGATGTCATTGAATTCTCCCTGACCCACCTCCTGGAATTCCGCTACTATGACGACCTGCTTAATCTGAAGCTGGACGAGCTCTATGACACCATAGAACAAAAAAAAGAGGGCATAATAAATATTTTCAAGAATTTTTACGCGGATATCGCCGAAGAATCCAGCACAAAATATATAGAGTTCTCCGAATTTCTGGGCCGGATAGAAAATTCGCTAAAGACCGTGGGAGACCCCTATCTGGCCACCGTGTTCCGTTCCAGCGCCGAGCAGTTCCGTTTCGACGACTGGCGCAAAAGCATCTCGCGCAAGATGAAAACCCTCGCCGACATCACGCAGCTGCTTCAGGGCGAAGTCAATTCCAAGCGCAGCCACTGGCTGGAGATCATCATCATCGTGCTGATCGCGCTGGAGATGGTGCCGATGTTCATGGCCTTCAAACAATACATAAATCTTGAATTCCTGATAAAGCTGTTCGGCAGGTAAACCCGCCCTAAAGGCCGGGCTATGGTAAAAATTTTTGCCGCAAAAATTTTTATCAGGCCTGTCGTTTCCTTAAATTTTTCTAGGACTGCCGTTGTAAGATTGCAGAAACCACCGGGCGGGATAATTGTGCTTTACCATAATTAAGGGTGGGATCATGTTAAATATTAAGCACGCGGCAGGCGAATAAATTGGAGCGGACGCCGGGGGCGCGGGGCTGACGGGCCGTCGCGCAAGCCGAGGCTTACGCAAGCGCCGAGGCTGAGCGGGAGCGCGGCCACTGTGTGGACGATAGCGTGCCCGGCAGCCCCGCGCCCCCGGCGCCCGCGCACTCGCAGGCCTGCCGTTTCCTTTCTCAGCAATACAGGAATTCGTCCACCAGTTTCTTTATCTCCTCTTCCTTGCCGTAAAGCCGCTCGCTGAGATTGCGGTCGTCATAACCCTTAAGCCGCTTGATAAGCCCGTCTATGACGACCGGCGTGAACACGCCCTTACCCTCGTATATTCCGCGCGCCTTCTCCAGTTCCTGGGCGGACTCATAGCAGGACGCCGGCAGCTTGGGCAGGGACTCGTTGAGGCTCTTGTGCTCGGCATGGGAGATATTTTTTTCCACAAAAAGTTTTTTCGCGTATCCGAGCGGGTCTTTCATCTCGAAACCCTGCCTGGCGGCCACGCAAAGGCCCGCCATAAAAAGATGCAGGTTGGCGGAACCGTCGGCCGAGCGGAATTCCACGGTCTGGCGGTGCTCGACCGGAGCGGTGTCTTTGGCCGCCCTCGGATTGGCGTCCTTTATCATATTGTTGGCTTTCAGCCAGCCGAGCGGGATGCGCACCAGCGCCGAACGGTTCCGGTAACCCCAGCAAACGCTGATAGGAGCTTCCTGGTGCGGCACCAGGCGGAAGTACGAGGTCGGCACTGTGTTGCCGAAAGCGGTCAGCGATTTAGCCTGCGACAGGAAACCGGCGATAAGCTTCTGGGCGGGAGCGGAGATCGCGCCGTTCTCTATCATCATATTCCTGCCGTTCTTCATGAGCGCGGTGTGGAAATGCAGGCCGGAGCCGGCGTGGCCGATAGAGATCTTGGGCGCGAAAGAAAGCGTGACGCCGTATTTGTGGCCTATGGAGGAGAGGATCCATTTTGCCACGGCCAGCTGGTCTGCCGCGTCCGAGGCCGGCACCGGCAGGAATTCTATCTCCTGCTGGTTCATCTCCAGGTCCTCGGTGCGGATAAATCCGACTTCGGAATGGCCGTACTTTATTTTTCCGCCCGCTTCCGCGATGGCCGCCATGGCCTCGGACCGCAGCCCTTCCCATTTGGCGAAAGGGTGCGATTCGTGATAACCTTTTTGCGCGCTCATCGGATAGAGCGGGTTCCTGGGGGAGATTATATAGTACTCAAGCTCGCCCAGCGCGTGAAGGTCGAAGCCGGAAGTTTGACGGAGTTCCGCCGACGCGCGGCGCAGGATCTCGGCCGGGGCGTTGACGAACGGCGCGCCGTCGGGCGTATAAAAGGAGCAAAGGAGATCCAGCGCCGGAACTTCTGAAAACGGGTTGATGAAAGCCGTCCTGTAACGCGGCACCACATAAAGGTCGCTGGAGGAGGCGTCGATATTCCTGAAAAGGCTGGAGCCATCCACGCGTTCGCCCGCGGAAAGTATCCGGTCCAGATATTTTTCGTCGTTAATGACGAAGTTCAGCGTCTTCAGGCGGCCGTCCCCCGCTATATAGCGGAAATTGACCATTTTTATCCCGTTGGCCCTGACAAAGGAAATAATATCTTTTTTGGTGAACAGGTCCGGGGATTTGTTCAAAGACGCCGCGAGCCTGTTGGCGCTGATCTTCGCTCCGCTCATACGAAACCACCTCTCAATGGAATATGTATAAATACATCTTAATGATATCAAATTTGCGCTTTATTATGGGCCCCCGCCTCTCACGATGAAGCAATTCCGCTAACCGCCTTTAAATTACGAGAGGAGGTCGTTGATGCCCTGACTCCTGAACCTTTATGCCTGTCCCGCACCCTTCAGGATAATTCCTGCGCCATTCGATCAGCCTTGGTCCTTTTCTAATTTGCTATCATTGCTTTCATGATGAACACGCGGGCAGGGAGATCAACGATGACTACGGCCGTTAAACTTCCGCTTACCATACTACTGGCGTTCGCCGTTCCCGCTTTCGCCCGGGAGGAGGCCGCCGCGCAGCAGCCGGAGCCGGCGCGCACGAACGAACTCCACGCTTCAAATGAATTCTCCGTGGTAAATAACGAGATCGAAGGCGCGGGCAAAAACGCCTCTTCGCTGACCAAGGGCCGAAACTACCTTGAAGTCCTGAACCTTTACGGCCTCGGCACAAAGGGCGGCTGGAGCTATAATTACGCCGTGGGCGGAAAGGCCACCGACGATCCGCGCAACGACGCTAAAAAACTTTCCCTGACGAATCTCCAGGGCCGCGCCACCAATAACATCCATACCCTCATCGTGGGAGATGTCTTCGAGTCCTTCTCCCAATATGCGCTGGCCTCCCCGCTTAAGGGCGGTTCATACCGGTTTTTAAAAAACGGGAGCCCGCTGCCGGAAGTGACGGCGGTCATGGGCTGGGCGTACCCCCGCTGGGACTCGCTCTGGAAAGATCCCGTAACGCGCACCCTCGACCGCCGGGCCGCGGGTCTGCGCGTCAAACAAAGCGTTAACGACGGTCTTTGGGCGGGGCTGAGCGCGGTGTCGGCGAAGGATACCGGCAGGGCGGCCGCGGCGGACCCGCTATACGACGCCAAGAACTACACGCTGGACTTTAATTATATTCCCATGCCGGGCCTGACCGCGGCGGGGGAATACTCCCTGTCCGACGCGGAACTCTCGCCTTCCGCCGGCTCGGCCAAAGCGTCGTCAAAGGGCAACGCGGCGCGCTTTGAGCTGGTGGGCGACGCCGACCCCAGCCGGGTTTCCGTGGAATACGAAAATGTGGAACCGGACTTTTACTCGCCCCTCGGCTCGGCCAGCCCGGACCGCCGCAAGATAAAAACCAGGTGGCGCTATAAATACACGAAGCAGGTGACCCTCACTTCAGGCCTCCTCTGGTACCGCAACAACCTCGACGGCGGCAACGCCGCCGGCACGACAAGCAACTGGAAACCGGAAATTTCCGCGGCCATAAAGAGGCCTTTCGCTTCCAGACCCCATTCCTTCGCCGAACTGTCGTATAAATTCGACCGCAAATACGGCGCAGGCTCAAGCGGGGCGGACCACTATATGAACGCCGGCTACCGCGACCGTTTCGGGGAAGTCGATTCGGACACCAACCTGGGCTTCACGCTTTACAAAACCAAGACGGCGGTGCGCGACGCCGATGAAGTGAACTTCAACACCTCCCTCAACTCCCGCCTCCAGGCCGGCGCCGTCGTGCTGAAACCTTCCATGAACCTCGGCGCCTGGTATTCAAAGGACGAACTGGCCGAGGCGGCCGACAAACTTTACGAGTATTCCCTCGGCCTGGGCTGCGAGGCCCCGGACGCGAACCTGACCGGAGACCTGCGCTTCGGACGCAACATGCTGCGCAAATCGGCCGCCGGCACGGACGATTCGGAAAAATTCTTCGCCGCGCTGAACGCCTACTGGCGTCCGAGGCTTATGGCGAAACTGAACGATTCCACGGTCTTCCTTCGCGCGGGTTTCAACGACTACACCTTCTCGACCGCCGCCAGGGACTTCCGCGAGAAAAGCGTTACCGTCGGAATAAACACGGCGTTTTAAAACTTTCCGCGCATAGGGTCCGCATAACAGGAGATAATCATGAAAAAACTGCTGCTGATACTAACGACGATGACGGCGATATCCGCGAGCGCCGACGCCAAATGGTGGATCTTCGGCAAGTCCAACGACGAGGTAGGACTTAAATATCTGTACGTGAACAATATTTCCGCCGACGAGACCGGCCCGAAGATAAAGCTCTTCAGGGAGACGCTCGCAAGCGACGGGCTCATAAAGATCAGCGGCAAAGCTTCCGCGGGCAGAAGCGCGGTCGGCGCCGTGCGCCTCACGCTCGACGACAAGGCCTCCTGGACCGACATAAAATTCGCCGACAACGGGGCGTTTGAATATTCCTTCAGGCCGGAAACCGGAAAGACCTACGCGATGCTCCTTGAAGTCACGGACACGGCCGGCAAGACCAACAAGGTCGAGGATACCCGCAAAGAACTGTCCCTCTCCGGCGAGAACATCCAGGCCGGAGTGCGGGGGACCCTGGACGCCATGTTCGACGCCTATAGCCGGGAAAATCTCGGGAAATTCATGGGGTATGTGGGCGACGATTTCGCCGGCGACAAAGACATACTTGAGCGAGCCGTCAAACGCGACTTTGACGCGCTCAGCTCCATCAACCTGCGTTATACTATAAATAACATCGCGGCCGGCGCCCAGGGCAGGGTATTCGTTTCGGTCACCTATAACCGCATGGTGTTCGTAAACAAGACCGGCGCCTCCAATACCGACGCCGGCGCCACGGAATTCGTGTTTGATTCCAAAGACGGCAGGCTGTCGCTGTTCAGCATGAAACAGCCTTTGATGTTCGGACTCTCGGACGCGGAAAATGTCGCCACCGGGACCGTGCTGGGAGGCGGCGCGGATATCCTTGTGCTCGACGACGCCGGGACCATCGGCGGCGCGGGAACCAGGGTCGCCATCTCGTGCCCCGCCGCCTTCCCGGCCTATAAATTCGCCACGGGCGAAAAATCCTGCGGCCTGGGCTCGGGCCCGGATATCTGGTTCTATGCCGGAGGGACCAGCATAGGCTACTACAACCACCCTACGCAGGTCAAAGAATTCCTTAAGCCGCTTTCCTCATTAACCGCTCCCGAGGTAAAGAATCTTACCGGCTATTCCTCAGGCGGCAGTATTCCGGCCTCAACGGGGAATTCTTATTGCTTCGACATAAGTTCGGACTTCTATTGCGTCGAGCCGCTCTCCATGCCCGCCGCGGGCGGAACCCAGGAAGCCGCCTTCCTGGTCAAGAAATTCTAACGATCCGCTATGAAACACCTATTGCTCGCCATCACCCTGCTTTCCTGCGCGGGCCCGGCCGCGGCCGCGCCGAAAACCTACGCGGAGGCGCAGAACGACCTTGCCTGGCTTTCCCACTCCGCGGCCTTTCATCGCAATACGCTGACCCAGGCCATAAAGACGCAGACCTCGAACCTTGAGGTGATGAACCGCCTGATGCAGGCCAAGATAAAAGTCGAAGAAATGATACAGCGGGAGAATACTGCCAAGGCCTGCAAGGTGGTGGAATACGGGTTCACCGCGGCCACTTTGGGCGCCGGCGGCATCGCGGCGGCCGCCACGGACGGCCTTAGCGTACTTTCAAAAGAAGGTTTCACGATCGCTGCGAAATACATCGCCCCGAAAGCCGCCCTCGACAGGGCCAAGGACGCCGCCGGCGTGCCCGGCTACAGCGACTCGGTAAAGGTCGGGGTATACATTTTCAACAAGGCCGACGAGAACGAACTTAAAAGCGGGCTTTCAAAGGACAACATCGACATACTCCTTAAAGCCGGCAAGCTGCTTGAAGATGAGGCCGACGGCAGAACTCTCCGTGAAAAACTTCCGGACCTGAGACAATTGATCTCCGACATGCAGGAACAGCTGGATCAGAACGCCTCCACGATAAAAGCCGCCGACAAACTGATAACCGATCTTCAGAAAGAGGGACAGGCCCTCGTAGCCGAAGCCGGAAAACTGAAAGAAGAAGAAAGGAAAAAGGCTGAAAAGGACGCCGAGGCGGCGAAAAAAAAGGGACCGTCGGGGCTGGTCAAAACCGAAATCTCAAGACCCGCGCAAATCCCGCCCTCCGCCCTCGGTCCCAAGGACTCGCCCGAAGAGAAAAAACGCAAGATCCAGGAAAGCATAGACCGCTATCTTAAGTCGCTCACGGAGGCGCTGGACGCCGACCGCAGGTCCGCCGACGCCGCCTGGACCGGGATCAAGCGCCCGGGCGCGGTAACGCATTATTACGTTTCCGACGACGCGCAGGACGCTCTGCTTTCGTTCGCGGCCTCGGCGGAAGGGCTTACCGGACCCCGCACTTATTCCGCGATGCAGAGCGTCGAGGAAAACGCCCGCGGCCGCGGCGAGTGGATAAAAGCCTACCGGTCCGAACTGGAAGATTATAAAAACGAGATCCGTTCCAAGATCGAGCCCGTCATAACCGACATGGCCGCCGCGGCGGGGCAATGGCGCTCGGTCCGGCAGACCTACGGACCGCAGGGCTTCTATGTGCCGAACCCGCCCGAAGTGGAGAAAACCACCGCCTGGTCCGCCTACTATGAGGGGCCGCTGGCCTATGTCGAAAGGTACAAGGCCGGAACGGAAGGGCTGGACGCGAAGTTCGCCGCCCTGGCCGCCGAAGCGGCCGCACAGAAGGACGCCATCTACGCCGAGGCGAAAACTTACGCGGAGAAGTACGCGGAAAAAACACGCTCCTTCAGGGACGCCCTGCCCGGGGCCGCGGCCGCCGTGCGCGCCGCGCTTGACGACTTCAACAAAAAGTCGGCCCCCGTAGCCTCCCTGCCGGATGAGTTCGTGCGCGAATTCGCATACGACGGCAAGCACGATCTCGCCGACCTCGAATCCCGGATCAACGCGGCCAAACAGGCATTCTCCGCGGCGCAGGCGGCGCAAAGATCTGCCGCTCTTCTTTACTACGGCCTCGCCGACGAACAAAAAGCCGTCTTCGAAATGGGCTCCGCGCCGCTGATGTCGGAGGCGGGCTTTATAAGCTACGGAGCGAAGAACCAGGCGCACAGGACGGCCATGGAAACGGCGCTTAAACCCGTCGCCGGCTATTCGCCGCGGCTCGACGGGCTGGAAGGCGTGGACACATTCCTGCGATCCGGCCCGTCCGGGCTGTCCGACGCGATGTTCGGAGCCGAAGAGGGATTGCGCTGCCTGCGCGCGGCCGAAACGCGCATGCTGGCCGCCGCCGGAGCCGCCGCCGCCGAGTTGAGAACCGGCCTCGCCGCCGATCTTTCCAGCCTCGCCGCCGCCGGCGGCGAAGAATACGCCGGGGAAATGGAGCGGCTGTTCAAACCCTCGCGGGAAGCCGACGCCAAACTAAACGCGATCCAGGACGAGGTCCGCTCCACCTTCTTTTTCGACCCGGCCGAAGAACTTAAACCGCAGAAGCTCGTCATAAAAAATTCCAGCCTGGGACCGATGGTCGACGGCAAGCAGCCTATCCTCTTGCGGACCGGTTTCTACCCGGCCTCGGTGAAGGCCAAACGCGCGGAGCTGGACGCGATCACTGCCGCTTTCTGGGACAGCCCCGCGGGCAAGGCCATAACCGAGGCCAGGCGGTTAAAGGAACTGGAAACCGCGCAGAACGACCGGGACCCCGGGGCCGCCGCGGCGCGCAAGATGTACGAAGGCTTTAAAAGCGCCTATGAAGCGCGGAACACGGCAAAAATAATGTCCTTCGTAGCGGACGACTGGACGGCGGGGGACGGAACCACCGCAGCGGACCTCGAAGAACAGTTCACCCGCATCTTCCGGCTTTTCGACGAGATCTCCGTTGAGATAACGAACCTGCAGGTGATCGCCGACGGGAACAAGAGGTACGCCGCCTCCTATAACATAACGATCCGAAGCAGGATCTATAAAAAGAACATAAAGCGGGAAGAGAGCTCCTCCGTATACGAACATCTTGAAGTCTCGGGCGGCGCCGCACGGATAAAGAAGACCGAATCCGGCGGCTACTGGAGCGTAAAATAAAATGTTTTCCATGAACTCCCCGGAAAATAATGGCCATACTGCTTAGCTGCCAGGCTCTTTCCAAGACCTTCGGCTCGCGGCCGCTGTTCGAAAATTTGTCCTTCGGACTCTCCGAAGGCGAACGCACCGGACTTATCGGGCCCAACGGCGCAGGGAAATCCACCCTGCTCAAGATCCTGGCGGGCCGCGAGGCTCCGGACTCCGGCGCGGTCACGCGGCGGCGCGGCCTGCGCCTGGGATACCTGCCGCAGCAGGATTTTTTTGAACCGGCTCCCGCGGGCTGGACCGTACGGCAGGAAGTCGTGCGCTCCCTGCAGGGCCTGAACCTGCAGGATCACGAAATGGACATCCGCGCGGACTCCGGCCTCGCCGCGGCGGGCTTTACCGATCCCGCGCAGCAGGCGGCCGCGCTTTCCGGCGGGTGGCTAAAACGGCTGGCCATCCTGGCGCGGACGGCGCGCGAACCGGACCTCCTCCTGCTGGACGAACCCACCAACCACCTGGACATAGAGGGCGTGCGCTGGCTGGAGCGGTTCATTTCCGACCTAAAATTCTCATTTCTGGTGGTCACGCACGACCGCCGGTTCCTGGAGCGCGTGACCAACCGCGTGGTGGAACTTAACAAGCGCTACCCGGAGGGGCACTTCAGCAGCGCGGGGAACTACACCCGGTTCCTGGAGAACCGCGAAGCCTTCTTCGACGCGCAGGAGGCGCGCGAAGATTCGGCGCGCAATATCGTGCGGGGGGAAATAGCCTGGCTGCGCAAAGGTCCCAGGGCGCGCACTACCAAGCAGAAGGCAAGGATCGACCGCGCCGGCGAACTTATCAACGAACTTTCGGACCTGGAATATCACAATGCCCAGGGCCGCGCGGCGGACATGGATTTTACGGCCGGCGACCGGCAGGCCGACCGCCTGATCTACGCGGTAAACGCCGCCAAGAGCATGGGAGGGCGCAAACTGTTCGGACCGCTGAGCCTCACCCTCAGCCCCGGAGACAAGCTGGGCCTGCTTGGCGGCAATGGTTCGGGCAAGAGCACTCTTCTCAAAATGCTGGCGGGGGAATCGGCGCCGGACTCCGGAACCATTAAACGGGCGGAGGGCCTGCGGGTGGCCGTCTTCGACCAGCACCGCGCAAAGCTCGACCTGGACCTGACCCTTAAACAGGCGCTGGCGGGTAACGGAGAACATGTCGTTTACAAAGGCAGATCGATCCACGTGCGCGGCTGGGCTTCCCGGTTTTTATTCCGCCAGGAACAGCTGGAGATGCCGCTGAAAGTCCTCTCCGGCGGAGAGCAGGCCCGGGTGCTTATAGCCGGTTTTATGCTCAAACCGGCCGATGTGATCCTTTTGGACGAGCCGACCAACGACCTGGACCTGCAATCTCTCGAAGTCCTGGAGTCAAGCATGCTGGAATTCCCGGGCGCCCTGGTGCTGGTCACCCACGACCGCTATCTGCTCGAACGGGTAAGCCTGCGGCTGCTGGCTCTGGACGGCCGCGGCAACGCCCGTTTTTTCGCGGATCTTTCGCAATGGGAGAATTGGAGGGAGGAAGAGGAAAACAACACAGCCCGACAGCCGGCCCCGGCCCTGCGGCCGAAGGAGGACCGGCCTGGAGCTTCCGCCAAAGAAACGCGCGAACTCAGGAACGCCCTGAGAAAACTGGAAGCCGAGATCCAAACCGCGGAGAACCAGGCTGAAAAAGCCCGCCGCGCCCTGGAAGACCCCGCCGTCGCCGCCGACGCCCGGGAGCTGGCCGAACGGCACGGAAAACTGGACGCGGCCCTGCGCAAAGTTGAAGCGCTTATCTCCGCCTGGTCCGAACTCCAAACGTAACAACCGGGCTATCTTCTCCTTTTCCCATACTTTTCCGTCAGATAGCCCGCGCAGCCGACGACATAATACACCAGACCGCGCAAACATGTCAAGGGAATGTTGACTTGGATGGATGGAATTCCTATAATAGTCCCAAGATAAGAATCCTAACAAGAGAGACTAAATAATGCCGACAACCAAACAGAAAACCAAAGAAATAGTGGAGAAATTCGCCGCTAACCCCGTCAATACCGGTTCCACGGCCGTTCAGGTGGCCCTGCTGACCGAAAGGATCCAGTATCTGGCAAAACATATCACCACCAACCCCAAAGACCACTCCACCAAGAGGGGCCTTTCCATTCTCGTCAACAAGAGAAAACACTTTCTCACCTACCTCGAAAAGATCAACCGCGAAGAGTACAAGAAAGTGATCAAACAACTAGGCTTAAGGAAATAAAACCAATGACAGAACCCAAAATAGTCCGCCTTGAAGAAAAGGTCGGAGATAAGACGATTTCATTCGAAACCGGGCTTCTGGCCAAACAGGCCGGCGGCTCCGTGATGGCCCGCTGCGGCGAGACCATGGTGCTGGCCTCCTGCGTCCAGGCAAAAAAACCCAAGGATAATCCGCCGGAATTCGTACCCCTCTCGGTGGATTACAAGGAAAGGACCTACGCCGCGGGCAAGATCCCCGGCGGCTTCTTTAAAAGGGAAGGAAAAGCCCGCGAGAAGGAAGTCCTGGCCTCCAGGCTTTCCGACCGCACCTTAAGGCCTTTGTTCCCGGAATATTTCAACACCGAGACCCAGGTGGTCTCCCTGGTCATGTCCAGCGACGGCCAGAACGACTCCGATGTCCTGGCCATAAACGCGGCGGCCGCCGCCGTGATGATCTCGGACATCCCGTTCAACGGCCCCGTGGCCGCCGCCAGGGTGGGCAAGGTGGAAGGCAAATTCATCCTGAACCCGACTTTCGAGCAGCGCCAGGGCGCCGAGCTTGAGCTCGTCATCTCCGGCACGCTCAAAGGCATCCTGATGTGCGAGGGCGGGGGAAAAGAGATCGCCAACTCCGACCTGATCGCCGCCATGGAGCTCTGCAAACCGGAAATAGACAAACTTTGCAACCTGCAGATCAAGCTCCGCGAAGCCTGCGGCAAACCCAAGACCCTGGTCCCGACCCCCGTCATAAAGCCGGAGATCAAGTCCGCCGTGGAAGCCAAGGCCAAACCGGCCATCGAAAAACTCCTCTCCTCCTTCCCTTCCAAGGAAGTGCTGGAAAACACCATCTCCGAGGTCAAAGACGGCCTCATCAAAGAAATGACCGAAACATTCCCGGAAGAAAAAACGGTTTCCTTCCAGGTTAAGACCCTGATGGAAGAGATCATCTACGGCCTGTCAAGGGCGCAGATCCTCGAGAAAAGGCTCCGCGCCGACGGCAGGAAAACCGACGAGATCCGCAAGATCTCCATGCAGGCGGGCTTCCTCCCCAGGACCCACGGCTCGGCCGTGTTCACCAGGGGCCAGACCCAGACCATGGCCACGGTAACGCTCGGCACCCCGGCCGACAAACAGATCCTGGACGACCTGGAAGGCCGCTCCCTGGATAAATTCATGCTGCATTACAACTTCCCCGGCTACTCCACCGGCGAGGTCCGCCCCGACAGGGGCCCGGGCAGAAGGGAGATAGGCCACGGCGCGCTCGCCAAGCGCGCGCTCACTCCGCTCCTGCCCTCCGACGACATCTTCCCTTACACCATCAGGATAGTTTCCGACATCCTGGAGTCGAACGGCTCCTCCTCGATGGCTTCCGTCTGCGGCGGCTCGCTGGCGATGTTCGACGCGGGCGTGCCCATGAAAGCGGCGTGCTCCGGCATAGCCATGGGCCTCATCACAGACGGGTCCAATCACGCCGTCATCTCCGACATCTCCGGATTCGAAGATCACTTCGGCGACATGGACTTCAAGCTGACCGGCACCCGGAAAGGCGTCACCGCTTTTCAGATGGATGTGAAGCTGGCGACCGGCATTCCGCTGAACATACTCGGCGAAGCCATAGAGCAGGCCACCCGCGGCAGGAACCATATCCTCGACCTCATGGAAAAGTATATGCCCGCTCCGAGGACCGACATCTCCAGGTACGCCCCCGGCATAGCCAAGATGCAGATCGCCAAGGAAAAGATCGGCCAGTTCATAGGGCCGGGCGGAAAGAACATCCGCGGGATAATCGAGAAGACCGGCGCCGACATTGAAGTCGACGACGACGGTTCGATCTTCATTTCCTGCACCGACCGGGCGAGCCTTGAGGCCGCCAAGCAGATGGTGGGCTACTACACTATGGAAGTGGAGATAGGCACGATCTACACCGGCAAAGTGGTCTCGATAGTCGACTTCGGCGCGTTCGTAGAGATCCTGCCCGGCAAGGAAGGCCTCCTGCATATCTCGGAGATAGACACCCAGCGCATACGGCGCGTGGAAGATGTCCTTAAGATGGGCGAAGAAGTGAAGGTCAAGGTCATCGATATGGACAACAACGGCAAGATCAGGCTCTCCAGAAAAGTCCTGCTGCAGGGCGGACAACCGGCAAAATAAAACGCCGCTGAACGGCGTTTTATCTCACCCGGCACGGGGATGAACGGGCCCCCGTGCCGGAGGTGAAGTATCAGGGATTTTTGATCGCGGCTGAAAATGAGGAGGAAGACCTTATGAAAAAAACCACCCCGGGAACCAGCCCAAAAAAACTTGAAAACGCTTTTGAACAGGTGCAGAAGTTCTACCAGTTCATGAACGCGAACAAACTGGAGGTCGTGGAATTCTCAAAGGACGCGACCTACATCAAACTGGTACGCAAACACAACCAGACGGTGCAGCCCATACCCGTTTTCGCGGCCCATGCGGTCCACCAGGCCGCGGCCCCCGCCGGGGCCAAACCCTCGTCCGCCCCGGCCCCCGCGGCCCCTGAGGGGGAAACGATAAAAGCCCCTATGTCCGGCATTTTCTACCGGGCGCCCACCCCTTCCAGTCCGCCCTATGTCAGGGAAGGCGACACCGTGAAGGAAGGACAGGTCCTTTGCGTTCTGGAAGCCATGAAGGTCTTCAACGAACTTAAAGCCGAACAGGAATGCGTCATAGAAAAAGTGCTCGCGGAGAACGGCAAACCCGTCGAGCCGAACCAGAACCTGTTCCTTATAAAGAGGAAGTAAGCTCCAATTATGAACGAAACGGCCCGCTTCACGGATACCATAACCCAGACCGCCGATAAGATAGCCGAGCTGCTTAAAGGCGGAGTGGAAACCACTTCCTGGGATATCAAGTTAAAGCTTCATCTTTCCAGCTCCGCGCTTTACCTGGCGCTGGGCTGGCTTGCCGCTCAGGGCAAGATAAACATGTATCCCCAGGACCTCAACTTCAAGATCAAACTCGTTTCGGGGCAATAAGACCTCTGCGGCCTCTCCCTGGTATTGCGTTAACGCGGTCTTTCGGCATTTGATCGGCGAAGCTATGGGTTCTTTTATGTTCGGAATCGACAGAACGGGTTCAAAAGGGCGCGCCTTTGCCGTCAACAGGCTCGCGGCCTCCGGTAAAAAAAAACCGGGCGGGCTCTCCTATGTCATATACTGGCTGCTCTCTTTTTCCTTCAGCCTCTGGCTTATCTGGCTGGTCTTCAGCCCCGCCGCTGAAACGACCCTGATAGGCGGCCCGGTCAAAACCGCGCTCTTCGCCTTTCTCGGCAAAACCGCGTATTTTTTCCCTTTTATTTTTCTTTACGGCCTTATAGCCATCCTGCTTAAGGTCAACCGGCCGCACAAAGGGGCTCTAACGCTTACCGCCGGCATCCTGATGATCCTGGGCGCCGTCTCCTCGGTTATCGACCTGCTGGGGGCGCGCTTCGGCGCGGAAGTCTTCGACGGCGGCTGGCTCGGCTACGCGCTGGAAGGGGTGCTGGCCAAAATGTTCGGCCCTCCGGGCGCGGCGCTTTTTTCCGGCGTCATCCTGTTCGCCGGCCTGCAGCTTCTCTTCAAGATCTCCTGGCTCAGGGTTTACAAAGCCGTCGCTTCGGCAGTGCTGGACGATTACCGGCACTGGGCCGCGGCCCGCAGGGAGCTTAAGGCCAAACTTAAAATAATCTCCGACAGGGAAGCCGGCGAAGGCGCCGCCTACGAAGCGCGCCCCATTTCCGAGCCGCCCCCGGCGCCCAGGAGGGAACCGCTCCCCGAAACCGCGCCCCCGGCCGAACCCCGGATAGTACGGGCGGCGACCGAAGCCGCGGCATACAGGGAAAAAGAGCAAAAACCCGCCGCGCAGCAGCCTCACAAAGTCCAGACTCCGGAGGCGGCTGGAACCGCTCCCGTCCACGCGCAAACGGAGGGCCATTTCAAGGATTTCAAATTGCCGCCCACCAGCCTCCTGGAAGAACCGTCCAGGCAGGGCTTTGTCGGCCCCACCAACGAAGAGATAAACGCTTCCAAGAACCTTCTGGAAGACACCTTTAAAAGTTTCGGGATCTCGGCCCATGTGTCCGGAGTTTACCCCGGTCCGGTGATCACCCGCTACGAAGTAACCCCGGCGCCGGGAGTAAAGATAAGTTCCATTGTCTCGCTTTCCAACGATGTGGCGCTGGCGATGAAAGCCTCGGGAGGCATCCGCGTAATAGCCCCGATCCCGGGCAAATCGGCTATCGGCTTTGAGATCCCGAACAACAGCCGCGCCAAGGTTTCCTTGCGCGAAGTGCTGGAAAGCTCCAGTTTCAACGAACGCAGGGATCCGCTGTTGTTCGGCATAGGCCGGCACGCGGAAGGCTCCATCGCCGTGGCGAACCTTGAAACCATGCCGCACCTCCTGGTCGCCGGAGCGACCAACAGCGGAAAGAGCGTATTCATGCAGGCGCTGATACTTTCCATCATCTACCGCAAAACCCCGGACGAAGTTAAATTCCTGTTCATAGACCCCAAGAGGCTGGAGCTGACCTTTTACGAAGACATCCCGTATCTTTACGACCCTAAAGAAACACCCGACAAAGTCTCGGTCGTCACCGACCCCAAGGAAGCGGCTAAATCCCTGCTGGCGCTCACCCGCGTCATGGAAAAAAGATATATAAAATTTGAAAAGGCCAGGGTTAAGAATATCGCGTCCTATAATAAGTGGGCCGCCGCCAACGGCCAGCCGCAGGAACACTATATTGTCGTCGTCATAGACGAGCTGGCGGACCTGATCCTTCAGGTAAAAAATGTGGTGGAAGACTCTATCCAGCGCCTGGCGCAGATGGCCCGGGCGGTGGGCATCCACCTGGTCCTGGCCACCCAGCGCCCTTCGGTGGATATAATCACCGGCGTCATCAAGGCCAATCTGCCGTCCAGGGTGGCGCTCCAGGTGACCTCAAAAACGGATTCCCGCGTCATTCTCGACACCCCCGGCGCCGAGTCGCTCATCGGCCGGGGCGACCTGCTGTATCTCGCCATAGACGCCCAGAAACCGGTCCGGATCCAGGGCGCGTATGTTTCCGAGGATGAAATACGAAAAGTGGCCGATTATCTGCGCGCCCAGGCCAAGCCCTATTATCTGCCGCTCGTGGAGGACGAGGAGAAATCCCTGAGCGGCTCCGGCGGGAGTTCCGAGGAACTGATCAACGCCATGCGGCTCATCCTTGAACGCCGCCGGGTATCGCAGGACCTCCTGAAAGCCCATTTCGGCTCCTCGGCCAGGGCCACCAACCTTTTGAGCATTCTTGAGACCAGCGGTTATATACGCAAGCCGGAAGGCTCCAACCGCTGGGAGATAGACTTCGACAAGATAGGCAGCCATGTGGACGCGGAGTCCGACGCCCCGGATCTCCGGGCCATGGAAGAAGAAAAGGAGGGGATACAATGAAACTATCTATCATCCTGCCGGCGCTGGCCGTCCTGCTGACGGTCTCCGCGCGCGCCGGAGAAATAAAAAAGATCAAGCCCTCGGCCGGCCATGCAGGAAAAGCCGCCGCGAAAATAGCCGTATCCACACGCACCGCGGGAGGAAAGGAGCTCCACCCGGCGGAGGAAAGCGGCGGCGCCGGACTTAAAAACGCGGCGATCTCCGGCCTGAAAGAATGGGATTCCAAACTTGAAACGCTGCGGACGCGCTTCAGCCAGGAAGTTGATTTTTTCGACGCAGGTTTAAAGCAGCATATCGAAGGCGTGCTCAGCTATATGAAGCCTGACCTGTTGAAGATAGAGCATATAAAGCCCGCCAGACAACTGGTCTACACGGACAAGAAAGAGCTCTGGGTCTATAAACCGGAAGATTCGCAGGCCGTGCGTACCTCGTGGGCCGCGTGGAAAAAGAACCAGAGCGGCAATTTTTCCGGCATCATGGACTTCGGCAATTACGCCGCCCTGACCGAAAAGAACAATGTGAGCGTCGTAAGGAACGCCGCGGCCCCCTATTACCTCACCATGACCCTCACCCCGAAGAACGAGCCCGGGCTGTACACCCTTGAACTGGCCCTGTCTTCAACCGACTATTTTCCGGCCGAAGCCTCACTGACCGTGGACAAGACCGTCATCAGGACCCGGCTGGAAAACCCGGAAAAGAACGCCGCGCTGGACAAAGCGCTCTTCAGGTTCGTCCCGCCCAAGGGCACCGAAGTGCTGGAATTCAAAAATTAGAGGATTGGAAGATTTAGCGGGCCTGACGGCCGGAAAATTGAAACTCATATGACGCTGGCAAACCGCATAACGCTCGTACGGATGTTCCTGAGCCTGGTAATATTCGTTTTGATCTTCTGCCGCAGCTTCTGGTCGGTCATCATTGCGTTCATACTCCTCACGGTCGCCAGCATCTCGGACTATGTGGACGGCGTTATCGCCAGGCACACGCATACTACCACGCGTTTCGGCGCTATAGCCGACCCGCTGGCCGATAAGATCCTGATCATGGCGACCTTTCTCGCTTTCGCCTCGATCCACGATCTGACGATACCGTTATGGGCCGTCTTCATCATCCTGCTCAGAGAGTTCACCATTTCCACGCTGCGGGTGCTGGCGGCCCTGAACGGGGAAGTGATGAAAGCGGAAGCCGCCGGGAAATTAAAGACGACCGTGCAACTGACCTCTTCGTTCATTATTATGGCGCTGCTGGTGCTTAAAGCCTGGCTTCGCAAACATCCGCCGGGCCCGGACTGGCTCGTCCGGCTGAACGCCTATTCCGGCCGGATAGCGCACGATCTCACGGTCTTCACGGCCCTGATCACGCTGATAAGCGGCCTCATCTACCTTTATAACCACCGGGAGCTCATCAGGAAATCCTGGAGCGAGAAAAAAGCGTGAATCATCAACCTCGCCCCCGCCTCGGCGCGCCGGCGTTCACGGACAAACTGACGGAATTTCTCGCCACCGGATTTTTTATCAGTCTTATCCCGGAAAGACTGACGGGGTTCAAAAAGTTTACCGGCGCCGGGTTTATGGGCACGGCGCTGGCCCTCCTGATGTTCCCGCTCCTGCCGGAGGGCGCCGCGCCTTACGGCGTGTTCCTGGCGGCATTCGTCGTTTTCTCGGTCATGGTGGCGGATCGCGCGGCCCGGGCATACGGCACGCACGACGACCCGCGCATAGTTATAGACGAGATCGCAGGGTACTGGATAGCCGCGGCGTTCCTGGAGCGCACGATATTTTCCTTAACAACCGCGTTCATTTTTTTTAGAATATTGGATACGCTCAAGCCCTGGCCCATAAACAAGCTTGAGACGAACCTGGCCGGCGGCTTCGGGATAGTGTTCGACGACGCCCTGGCGGGGCTGGAAGCGAACCTGCTTACCAGGCTTGCGCTGGCGTTCTGGATCGGCAAATGATTAAATTTATTATGAAAAAAATACTTTTCTCCGTTTTTTTTCCGGCCGTCGCTTTCAGCCTGCCCGCCGCGGCGCAGATGATGCAGGTCATCCCCGCGCCCAGCACCGCGGCGCCTGAAGGATTGCCGCTTTCCACGACCCCTTATTTTCAGCAGCCGCAGGCCGTCAAACCCGACATGCCGTCCAAACCCGCGCGGTACGAGGATGCCAAAGTGCCTTTAAGCGGCATCGTGCTGATGCCGACCGCCTACCGCGGCCGGGGGAATAATTCCATAGGCCTGGGCCTCGATTTCAACGCCGCCTATTACATCGGCCGTCTGTACGGCAAGAACAGGTACGATTGGACCATCGAGAAGACAAATTACCTGGACCGCGTCGGCTTCTGGCTGCTCAGCGCCGACACAAAAATGCTTATCCAGACGGAAGGCCGCTGGCGGCCGGCCGTGGCCTCCGGCGTGCAGGCCATTTTCAACTTCCGAGACGCACCCCAGCCGCCCATAAACGGAACCTTCAACCTTACGGTCAAAGCGACCGGCAAGACGACCAACACCTACGCGAACGCCTATCTCGTACTTACCAAACGGCTCCACCGGAAGCTGATCGCAAACGCCGGCTATTCGGACGGCGACATGCCTAAAGTCCTATACCAGCTTTCCGAATTCCTGTCGAAGCAGGCGCTCACCCTCAACGGCACAGCCGACCCGACGATACCTTCCGGCATGGTTTTCGGCGGTCTGATGTGGCTGCCGAAACCCAATTCCCCGATAGGCGTGGAAGTATTGATGCCGCAGGGCGCGCCCCAAAATCCCAAGCTGTTCAACTTCCACCTGGGCACGCTTCTGAAGATGAATTTTGAAATTTCCTATCTCTCGTTCAAAGGCGGCTGGGACCTTCTGGGCATGTTCCAGTTCCGTTACGGATATTTCCCTAAGTAAAGCCGCCGGGAACCGGCCTTTAGCGGTTCCGTTACCGCGGCCGCATCCTGCTCAGATAGTATCTCGCCTGCTGATGGCCGGGATTCGACCGCAGGGCGGCCTGCAGTTCTTCGTAGACCCGGCGCGGATCCCTGTTCCAATAAAGTATGGCCATATTGTAATGCGCATCCGCCATTCCCGGATCGGAGGCGAGGGTGCGCTCATAAGCCTTCTCGGCCCCCTGCGGATCGCCGGTCTTCTCCAGGGCGACTCCGTAATTCAGCCAGGCGTAAGCGCCGGCCTTGAGCAGACTTTCTTTAAGCGCCGGCAGGGCGCGGTACTCGCCGGCCAGTACCGACAGCCTGTCATAGACGCCGGCGGACCGCCGGAAATATTCGCCCGCGGCGCCCCAGTTCCCGAGCGAGGAGTGGTAAAAACCCAGATAAAGCGGCGCGTCCGGCAGGTCCGGATCCATTACGCGGGCCAGCTCCAGGCGCCGCGCCTCTTTGCCGTTCAACCCGCCGTGATTATTAAGCCAGGCCGCGCGCGCGACAATGCTCTGGGCGTAGGACGCGCCGAGGTCAAGCGCGAAGAAATCATTGTACTTCCCGTCCAGCCATCTGAAATTATAAAAACGCCACGGATCGTACGCTCCGTCCCGGCTATAAAGCGCGCTCGCCAGCCCGCGGGGGACAGCCTGCGCCGAAGGGGGAAGCTCCGCGTCCGGCGTCGCGTAAACGCCGCCGGGATTGGCCTTACTGAAATTTTCCCATTCCGAAGCCGCCGCGCCGTTAAGATTAAAAAGCTTCAGCTCCGGCTGCCACAATCCTTTTGAATTGCGGTACCAGCCGGCGCCGCTGAGACCCTGGGCGACCAGCTTCAGGTCCCGGCGGGCGCCGCGCACGGCCTGAAGGTACCACAACGAAAAGATCTGGACGTCTTTCTTCGCGACCAGCGTTACGGAGAGGGGGGAGCTCTTCATGACATCCGCGCCCCAGTCCTCGGCCGCGAAAAGGGTACGGCGGTCGGCGCGCGGCAGGTTATGCCGGGCGGCCAGGACGACGGCCAGCGCGGCGGCGGCCGCCGCGCAAAGCCGTAAAGCTGAAGTTTTTCTCCGTTCTTCAGCCTTCAGCCCGAAGCCTTCAGCCTTCATAATTAAACGCATTCCCGCCGCGATCCAGATCACAAGCGCGATGTCGGGCAGGAGATAATAAGGCTCCACTACGGCGAGCGAATGCGGATTCGGCGGCATGTTGGCCATAAAAAGAAAGACCGGGCCCGTAATTACGAACAGTACCAGCGTCACAAAAAAGCGACGTCGGTTCCGGCCGAACTCGGAGTATAGCCCGGCTGCGGCGAAAACAAGAGCTAAATTGAAATTTTCCGCCAGGTGCAGGGCGTAATATTTGATATTAGGCCAGAACAGCTCCCCGGTGGAGTAATTCCTGGAAATAAGGTCCAGCGTGGAACCGTAGCTTTTCCGGGTTATGACCGCGAGAAATGTTCCCAGATCGGCGGGATGGCTCCAGTCGAAAAGCGGATCGGAACCGGAACGGATCAGGAGATAGAGATAAAGGGAAAAACCGGCGGACCAGAAAATAACCCCGCCGAAGACGGTTTTGGCCGCAGCGTGGAAGGTTTCCCGCCTGAGCCCGGGCCATGCGGCGACCGCAAGGGCGGGCGCTATCAACACTATATCCATGCGGTTGGTCATGGCGAGGCCGAGCAGGCAAGCGCCCAGCCAAAGCCGGCGCCGGCTCCAGTCTTCCTCCAAGGAAAAAGCCAGAAGGATCAGCGCCGCCGCGAGGAACAAATTGAGCGCGTACATCTCGGAAACGCTTGAGACCGTCTGTACGGTAAAATTAAGCGAGAATAACAGGACCGCGCCCAGGGCGGAGAGCGCGCCGAAGCGGGCGGCCAGGGCAAAATAAAGAACGGACATGGCGGCGAGCCCGGCAAGGGCGGAAAACAGGTTCAATTTGTAAGCGAAATTCCCGGGCAGGATAAGGGAAGCCAGCTTGGCGGAGAGGATATAAAGCGGATAGCCAGGCTGATGGGCGATCCCCAGGGTGGCGACATCGCAGGCTATCTCGCCGGCATCGCGGTAGGGGGCCAGGCCGGGCGGCAGGCAGTAGAGCCAGACCAGGCATACCGTAACAAAAAGCAGGGCCGCCGCCGGAAAGGGGGAATCAAAAAAACTTTTATTTTCGCCCGCGCCGCCTGGATCCATAAAACAATTCTATATTTTTTATAAAACGCCGTAAAACGGCGTTTTATCCCGCGCCCTGATTTTCCCCAAGACAGACCCGGTTCGGGCTGCCCGGCGCGGAGAGGAATTGCGGCGATCGGAAGATGCGCGCGGCGCGCGCATAAAAAAAAAGGCAGGGCTGCCTTTTTGGGGGGTAGGGTGAGGGAGGCAGCCCTGTTAAGACTATGATAGCCCTATTTTTGACATTTGTCAAGGTCTAAGAGAATGTTAACTTCGGCAAATGGCCCCGAACACGACCGCCCTTGTTATGGTTTCTGCAGTCTCATAACAAAAACCCCGCCCTTTAGGAAGCCTGTCCGACATCCGGACAGGCCCCTATGGACGGGGTATGGTAAAAATTTTTGCCGCAAAAATTTTTAACGGTCGGCTTTTAAACCGAGGAACTCGTCGATATGCCCGAAAAGCGTTTTAAACTGGAACGGTTTGATCAGATAAGCGTCCGCCCCGGCGGCTAATATTTTTTTCTTGATATCGACGGAATCGTAACCGGTCATGGCGATGACCTTGGTATTCTTATTCTTGGCTTTTATCAGTTCGCAGACTTTGAACCCGTTGATGTCCGGCAACATTATATCCAGCACCACAAGATCCGGCCTGCGCCCCTCTACCAACTGCCCGGCCTGAAAGCCGTCGGTGGCAGTGAGAAGCTCAAAATCTTTAAAGGTTTTAAAAGCTTTGATTATCAGGTTCAGGAATTTCTCATCGTCTTCCACTATAAGCACCTTTTTCTTGCCGGAAATATTCTCCAGGACCTCCGGGACCGGCATTCCGTTCTTCTTCAAGAAGGCGCGCAGATCGTCCTGGGAGACCCGTCTGTGCCCGCCCAGCGTGTTGAACGCTTTCAGTTTACCGGCGTCTATCCAGTTCGCGACCGTCCCCGGGACCACCTCCAGCATCCTGGCGATATCGAATGTGGAATATGTTTTTGTGCGCATATGTCTTCCCCCCGTTTATATTTTTATGATTTTTACCCTTTTAAAATAGTGTAGCATATTTATTGCCCGCATAATCGTTTTTTGGCGCCTTTTCCCGCCCGCCGTTTTACGCATCGCGGCCGGATCCGGACCGTGATTGCTTTCAGAATTACATATATCTTATAATAAAACCGGCGTGATTTTCACTTATGCGGGCGGCAGGACCGCGCCGGCCGGTCCGCACACGATTTTCATTGAAAGTAATGGGGGCTGTTTGATCAACAAAACCGTACTGGTAGTCGACGACGACCCGAATGTGGGACTGCTGATCTCGGCGGTGCTGAAGAAATTCAACTACAGCGTGGTCACCATGTACAGCGGAGAGGAAGTCCTGCGGTTCCTGGACAACGACAAGCCGGACCTCATACTCATGGACCTCCGTATGCCGGGACTTGACGGCTACGCCCTTTGCAAACGCATCCGCGACAACCCCGACACGCACGATCTGCCGATCGTGATCCTTAGCGGCGTTTCCGAAGTCGACGCCAAAATAACCACCATCGAACTCGGCGCTGACGACTTTATAACCAAACCTTTTGATGTGCGGGAGCTGCGCGCGCGCATCAACCGCATCCTAAAACGCAAAAGCATGGATGTTTCGCTGAATCCGCTCACCCATCTGCCCGGCAGCCCGGCCATAGAAGAAGAGGTGCTCAAGCGCATGGCGGCGGACGCTCCCTTCGCATTCGCCTACATAGACGCCGACAATTTCAAGGCATATAACGATGTGTACGGTTACGCCAAAGGCGATATGGTCATAAAGCATATCGCAGCGGTGCTCAGCGACGCGGCAAAAACTCACGCCGACCAGGATTATTTTCTGGGCCATGTCGGCGGGGACGATTTCGTGCTGGTCACAAAACCGGAGAAGATGGAAACGGCCGGAGCGGAGATAGTGAAGGAATTCGACAGGACGATCCCGTCCTTTTATACCCACGAGGACAGGCAGCGGGGCTATATCGTCACCATGGACAGGAAGAACAAGACCCGAAATTTTCCGATCATCTCCCTGACCATCGCGGTCATAATCCCCAAGGCGCTCAGGCATTACGGAAAGCTTGTTGAAATCGCGGCCGAATTGAAGCGCTACGCAAAAGAACTGCCGGACCGGCATGGAAGCATCTGCGTAAAGGACAGAAGGCTCTAATGGCTGAAACCGATAATTTCATCGGCACCACATTCGCGGGCTGCCGGATAACCGCGAAGATAGGACAAGGCGGCATGGGCGCGGTCTACACGGCGCACCATGCGGCCCTGGATATCACCGTCGCCGTCAAGCTTCTTTCCCCGGAACTCGCCAGGGAACGGCGCAACATAGAATTTTTCCTGCGGGAAGCCCGCTCGGCCGCGAAACTGGAACACCCCAACATCGTCCATATCTACGACTTCGGCCACGAGAACGGCTCATATTTCATCGTAATGTCCTACATCGAAGGCAAAAGTCTCGCCGATACTATCGCGGAAAAGGGCCCCATGGACCCGGAGGCGGCGACCGCCATCATATTGGAAGTGCTTGACGGCTTGAAGCACGCGCATGCCAAGTCCATAATCCACCGCGATATCAAGCCGGCCAACATTCTATCGGGTCCGGACGGACACCCCAAGATCGTGGATTTCGGCCTGGCCCGCAGTATAAGCGAGGAGAAACAGCTTACCATGGCCGGGGAAATGGTGGGAACCGCATATTTCATGTCTCCGGAACAGGGATTGGCCGGCAAGGTCGACCACAGGGCCGACCTGTATTCCGTCGGCGCCACTTATTTCTACCTGCTGACCGGCAAATTCCCTTTCGAAGGCAAAAGCTCCATAGAAGTCATCCATAAGCACATCGGCGCGCCCTTTCCGAATATCATACTTCTGAAGCCCGATCTTCCGCTCTGGATCTCCCGCATCCTGGAGCACCTCATGCGCAAGAAACCGGATGACCGCTACCAGAGCGCGGCCCAGGTCATCGACGAGATCGTGCGCCTTAAAACCGCCGAGAAGGACGGGACGGCGGTTTCGAACGAACGCTCCATCGAGCTGCCGGAACTCTCGGCGCGCTTCGCAGCCGAAGAGGCGAGCCGGCCCGCGGCGCCGCCGGCGCCCAAGCAGCCCGCCCCCCCGGAAGCCCCGCTGGTCTCCAACCGCCTGATGCCCGCGCAACCCCTGCGGACGGCTCGGACAGACGCCGCGCGCGCAAAAGCTTTCAAAGACAAGATCCGGCTTCCGGCGGTGCGCGGCGCGATCAACTCCGCCGCCCATGCATCGCTCTCGGCTTCGGCCGCCGCCTGTTTCCTGTTCGCCGGTTCCGCAGGCGCTCCGGGACGCGGGCCGGCGGAATCGCTGTTTTCGCCGTTCACGGCGGCCCCGTACGGCGCCGGATTTTTTATCGCGGCCGGCCTGGCCCTGATGATCTGGGCGGTAATGATAAAGCCGCTCAAACTTACGCGGATGCACGCTTTTTTTCTGGCCGCCGCGGCCCTTGCCGCCTATGCCGGAGGCATATATATCCCTTCACGCGAAGCCGCGGATATGGCCGCGAAAGCTTTCTTCTCCCTGAAGCTGGCGGCCGGAAACCTGGCCGAACCCGCCGGCCTGCCCTGCTATTCCCTGTTCCTGTTTTTCGCGGCTTCGGCGTTCGTCGTCAGGCCGAAGCTGGGGACCAGGCTTGGAGCGCTCGCCGTTTACGGATTGTCTCTTCTGCTGACATATTTTTACTTCAAAGGAGGCAACCCCGTTTCCCCCGAACGGTTCTACCTGACGCTGGCCGGAACCGCCGGGCTTGCGGGCCTGGCGGCCGCGCTTACCCAGGAACAATTCACGGTCGTTTCCAGTCCCGCGCTGTTCTTTCTGGCGAGCAACGCGCTGATCTTCGTAATGTTCACCCAGCCGCAGATCGACTTTATAACGGGAAACCTGGTCAACAGCGACAATCTGAACGTACAGAAACTCAGGCTCGAGGCCGACCGGAAATACCGACAGGCCCTGCAGGAGCGGGAAGCGGCCATGCCGGAGTTCGACACCGACGGCCGGCCTATAGAAAAAGAGCCGGTCCCCAAGCCCGCCGAAATACTTCCGACTCCGCGCGAGCAGCTCAGCGGCCGGGCCAGGCTCGACTATTATAAAACGCTCACAACCAGGTTCAGGAACGACATCCTCGACAGCGGCGGACTGCTCGTCCTCTCGTTTTTCATGCTGCTTATGGCCAATATTTACTTCGTGCTGGAGGTCCTGGCCTGTTACGGCGGACACACCGCCATTCACGACGGCGCGGTGATCATCAACGGAGGCAAAGAGTGAAAAAATTTATTTTCTCAAATATACTGTGGGGCGTGGCCATGACGCTGGCCGCGCTGTTCTTTTATTTTTCCGGGACCGGGATAGAGCCTCTGGAACTGAAGTTCTACGATTTCAGGTCCCAGCTCAACGCCCAGACCTCCTCCAAGAACGAAATAGCCATCATAGAAATAAACGACGACAGTATTTCAAAAATAGGGCGCTGGCCCTGGCCCCGCTCCCGCGTGGCCGAGATCCTCACCTGGCTTTCCACGGATACCGCAAGGCCGGCCGTGATAGGGCTGAACATCCTTTTTTCGGAACCGGAGAAGAACAGCGACCTGGAGATCACGGACCGGCTGCGCCGTAAATACCAGGAACTCGTGGCCGCCAAAAAGATCAAAGAGACCACCCGTGAATCGGAATTCGACAAGATCCTGACCGAAACCCGCAAAGACATGGACAACGACGCCAAGCTCGCGGCCGCCATCTCCGGGGCGGGCAATGTCGTGCTGCCCATGTATTTCAAGACGGACGAGCAGGTCTCGAAACCCAGAACGGCGCCCGACTGGCTTAAGAAATACTCCGCCACGGCGGCCCAGACGGCCGGGGCCTCCGACATCCAGATAGAGGGCTCGGACTTCATAGCGCCGGTGGAGATCCTGGCGTCCTCGGCCGCGGGTATAGGCCATGTGAACATCTTCAACGACAGCGACGGGACCGTCAGAAAGGAATACCCTCTGATCCCCTATAATCAGAATTTCTACCCGTCGTTCGCCGAAGAACTGGCCAGGACCTATCTCAAACTCAATCCCTCCGACGCCGTGATTAACCCCGGCCGCCTGCTGACGCTGGGCAGCAGGCGGATCCCGCTGGACTATTCCTCGTCCATGCTGATAGCGTTCAACAAAAGCAAAGTGTCTTTCAAGTACTATTCCTTTTACGATGTGCTGAACAACAAGATCGTGCCCGAAGCCTTCAAGGACAAGATCGTGCTTATCGGCCTGACGGCCCAGGGCGTGGGAAGCCTTTATGTCACGCCGGTGGAAAAGAACCTGCCGGCCGTCGAGTTCTCGGCCAATGTCGCCGAGAACATCCTGCACGGCCATTTTATAGTCAAGCCCGACTGGGCCGCGCAGGCCGAGCTGGGGCTCATCGTCTTCATAGGCCTTTTTATCACTTTCCTGCTGCCGCGGCTGAAAGCCGGCCTCGGCGCGATACTGGCGGCGCTCATGCTCGCCGGCTTAAGCGGCGCCGGGATCTACCTGTTCACGGACAAGGGACTCTGGGTCAAAACGGCCTATCCGTCGTTCCTGCTGGTCGCCGGCTATATCTTTATCGTCACCAAACGCTTTTTCTCCACGGAAAAGAAAAAAGAGCTGATAGAGGTTTCCGCCATAGAGACCAACAAAATGCTCGGACTCTCCTTCCAGGGCCAGGGCATGCTGGACCTGTCTTTTGAAAAATTCAGGAACTGCCCCGTGGACGACACCATGAAGGAACTTCTTTACAATCTGGCCCTCGATTTTGAAAGGAAACGCCAGTTCAACAAAGCGGCGGCCGTCTACGGGCATATAGCCGCCAAAGACCCCGGCTACAAGGATATCCAGGCGAAGATCGAAATGCTCACCAAAGCCTCGGACGGAGCGGTCTTCGGCGGGCCTGTCGGCAAGACCGGAGAAGCCACGATGCTGGTCGCGGGGTCCTCCACCATCCCGACGCTGGGCCGTTATGAGATCACCAAGGAACTGGGAAAAGGGGCCATGGGAATAGTTTATCTGGGCCGCGACCCCAAGATCAACCGGACCGTGGCCATCAAAACCCTGCGTTTTGAAGAGGGAACGGAAGCCGGGGCGCTGAAAGAAATGAAGGAACGGTTTTTCCGCGAAGCCCAGGCGGCCGGGAACCTCTCCCATCCCAATATCGTAAAGATCTACGACGCGGGAGAAGAGCAGGATATCGCCTACATGGCCATGGAACTTTTGAAAGGCACGGACCTTAAAAAGTGGACGGCCAAGACCGATCTCCTGCCTGTGGAAAAAGCGCTTGAGTATATGGCCGTCTCGGCGGAAGCCCTTGATTACGCGCACAAGAACGGCGTCATTCACCGCGATATAAAACCGGCCAACATCATGCTGCTCGAAGACGGCACCCTGCGCGTGGCGGACTTCGGCATAGCCCGCATCCAGGCCTCCTCCAAAACCGCCACCGGGACCGTGCTCGGCACGCCGTACTATATGAGCCCTGAGCAGATCTCCGGCAAAAAAGTCGACGGGCGCGCGGATCTTTTTTCGCTGGGCGTCACGCTTTACGAACTTCTTACGGGAGAACGCCCGTGGAAAGGCGGAGAGGCCGTGGGGACCCTTTTCTTCCAGATAAGTTCGGACCCCTACCCGGACCCCTTTCTGATCAGGCCGGACCTGCCCAAAGAGATCGCGCCGATCCTGGACAAAGCGCTTAAGAAAAATCCCGATGAAAGGTACCGGACCGGCGCCGAGATGGCCGCAGAGATAAGACTGCTCCTCCATAAAAACCCGGCGGCGCCGTCCGCATCCGCCGGACCGGCTGAACGACCGGCCGCGGCGCCGAAACCCGCGCAGCCGGCGCAGCAGCCCCCGGCGGCGCCACCGATAAAGCCCGTTCCGGCCCCGGCCCCCGGCAGGCCCGCGGCCCCGGCCCAGCCCGCGCCGCTCAGCCCGCTTAAACAGGCGGTCCCCGCGCCCGCGGCGGTGAAAAACGCTCCTCCGCCCGCGGACGCGGGAAGGGAAAAGCCGCAACCCGCCCAGACTTTAAAACTGGAACCCCAGGTCCTTAAAACGCCGCCGCAACCGCCGTCCCCGGCGCCCGCCCCCGCGCCCTTGAGCCAGGGCGCCAACAAACTGGAACTGGAGCCGCCCTCCGCCACGCTTTCCCTCACGCCTAAAAAAGCGGAAGAGCTGAAAACCGCCGCGCCGGCGGAGAAAAAAGAAACGCCGGCGGAGCCGCCGGCCGCGCCGCAGCCGGACCTGAAACCGGCTCCGATGACCATGAACGGCCCCGATTTCGAAAAAACGCTGCCGCTGATCTATCCGGGGGAGGAAAAGAAATGAGATTTAAGATGGAACTGGCATTCCTGTCGGATACCGGAAAAATGCGCGACAAGAACGAGGACAGCGCCTTAACCGACCCGGCCCTGGGCCTGGCCATAGTGGCCGACGGCATGGGGGGGCACAGCTCTGGGGAAGTCGCCTCGTCCATGGCGGTAAAAGTCACACGAGACAAATTCGAGTCCATGCGGCGGACCGGCCTCAAACCCGGAGATTACGACCCTAAATACTCCCTTGAAACGAACCAGCTGGGCTTCGCGGTCCAACTGGCCAACAGCGTGATCTACGAGGCCGGAAACTCAATCCCGGAAAACAAGGGCATGGGGACCACGCTGAGCGCCATCCTGCTGGCCGGAGATAAGATCGTCATCTCCCACATAGGGGATTCCCGCGTTTACCTTTTCCGTGACGGCGTGTTGCAGCAGGTCACGGAAGACCACTCCCTTGTGATGGAACATGTGCGCAAAGGCCTGCTTACCCAGGAACAGGCGGAAAAATCTCCGCTCCAGAATATTCTCACCCGCGCCCTCGGCGCCCAAAAACTGCCGCAGATAGACCTGAAGGAAGTCCCGGCCATGCAGAACGACCGTTTCCTGCTCTGCACCGACGGACTGTTCAAAGCCGTTACGGCGGAAAAGATCGCAGGGATCCTGAAGAGCACGCCGGAGGCCCAAAAGGCCTGCGAGCTTATGGTCAAGACCGCCAACGAGAACGGGGGGCCGGACAACGTCACCGTCATAATCGGCCTGCTTAAAAAAAAGACGCTGAAAGAAACCTTGGGAGACATACTGAAAAAATCATATGCCTAAACTTCTTCTTAAATTTGAAACTGCGGTAATGAAAGAGATCAGGCTGGATAAACCCGTCTACACCGTAGGACGAAAACCCGACAACGATATCGTACTTGAGAACGCCACGGTCTCCGGACATCACTGCAAGCTCTACGGGGCCGGAGGCTCCTGGTTCGTGGAGGACCTTAATTCCACCAACGGCACTTTCGTCAACGGCAAAAAAGTCCTGAAAGCCGGGCTCCGCAACAACGACAGCGTCGGCATAGTAAAATATTTCCTTATATTCGTGGAAGACGCCCCGGCACAGGACGCCGCCCCAAGTTCCGGACGGCCCGTCCCGGAGAGCAAAGCCGAACCCGAACTCCCGCCTCAACGGGGCCGGGTCCAGGGAGGGCTTGAAGTTCTTGAGGGAGGCGGCGAAGGCAAAACGGAATACGAACTGACCAGCCTCTCCGCTTATATAGGCAAGACAGCCCAGGCCAATATCCCCTACAAAGGAGCCGGGATCTTCAATACCGGCCCGGACATCGCGGCCGTCATAACCATGCGTCCGGAAGGCTACTACCTGGTGCCGATAAAAGAAGGCTTTGCCAAACACAACGGCAACCCCCTGAACGAAAAGGTCCTCCTTAAAGACGACGACACGATAGAGGCAGGCACGACCAGGTTCCGGTTCTTCATAAAAAAATAGTCCGGTCCCGCGCCCGTCATTCTCCGCGTTCTTTCCGCCGCGGCGGGAAGCCGCAAAGCTAAATTAGCAATCGACAGTAAAGAGTGCTATTGACACTTTAAAACCCTATTTGCTAAAATTAGCAATTAGAAGGTTGAAGTGCTAAAAATCATTTTGGAAATTCGAGAAGGAGGACACATCAATATGGCAGAAACAGCGACTAAAATAAAGATCCAGCCTCTTGGGGACCGGGTCATAGTAAAGCCCCTGGAAGCCAAAGAGGTCAGGAAAGGGGGGATCATCATCCCCGACACCGTCAAGGAGAAGCCGCAGGAAGGAGATCGTGGCTGCGGGAAAAGGCAAGACCACGGAAGACGGGAAGCTCATCGCGATGGAACTTAAAACAGGCGACAAGGTGCTCTACGGCAAGTATTCCGGCACCGAGATCAAGATCAACGACGAGGATTACCTCATCATGAGGGAAGAAGACGTCCTCGGCATAGTCAGATAACCCAACAGGAGGAAAATAATAATGGCTAAACAGGTAATTTATTCGGAAGAAGGCAGAATGCGGCTCAAAGCCGGCGTGGACAAGCTGGCGAACGCCGTAAAAGTGACCCTCGGCCCCAAAGGCAAGACGGTCATACTCTCTAAGAAATTCGGCTCCCCGACCATCATAGACGACGGCGTGACCATCGCCAAGGAAATAGAGCTGGAAGACCATTTCGAGGATATGGGCGCCCAGCTGGTGCGCGAAGCCGCGTCCAAGACCAACGATGTGGCCGGCGACGGGACCACCACCGCCACCGTGCTGACCCAGGCCATCTTCACCGAGGGCCTGAAGAACGTCACGGCCGGAGCCAACTCCACCTATCTTAAGAAAGGCATCGACAAGGCCGTGCAGGCCATGGTCGAAGAGCTTAAAAAGATGGCCAAACCCGTCAAGACCAAGGAAGAGAAAGCCCAGATAGCGACCATCTCCGCCAATGACCGCGTCATAGGCGACCTCATCGCCCAGGCGATGGAAAAAGTCGGGCATGAAGGCGTGATCACCGTGGAGGAGGGGAAATCCTCCGAGACCGAACTCGATGTCGTCGAAGGAATGCAGTTCGACCGAGGTTATGTCTCCCCTTACTTCGTAACCGACCCCGAGAGGATGGAGTGCGTGCTGGAAGACGCCTACATCGTCATCACCGACAAGAAGATCTCGGCCATGACCGAACTCCTGCCGGTCCTTGAAAAGATCGTGCAGACCGGCAAACAGTTCCTCATCGTCGCGGAAGACCTCGAAGGCGAAGCGATGGCGACCCTGGTGGTCAACAAACTGCGCGGCACCCTTAAAGGCTGCGCCGTAAAAGCCCCCGGCTTCGGCGACAGGCGCAAAGAGATGCTGGAAGACCTCGCCATCCTCACCGGCGGCGAAGTCATCAGCGAAGAACGCGGCATGAAGCTCGACAAATCCACGCTGGAACAGCTGGGCAGGGCCAAACGCATCGTCATCGACAAGGAGAACACCACCATCGTCGACGGCGCTGGCGACAAGAACGAGATCAAAAAACGCACCGCCCAGATCCGCAAACAGATGGACGACTCGACCTCCGACTACGACAAGGAAAAACTTGAGGAAAGGCTCGCGAAGCTCTCCGGCGGCGTGGCGGTCATCAGGGTCGGCGCGGCCACCGAAACCGAGATGAAAGCCAAAAAATCCAAGGTTGAAGACGCCAGGAACGCGACCAAAGCGGGCGTGCAGGAAGGCCTGCTCCCCGGCGGCGGCACCGCCATCATCCGCGCCTCCAAGGCCCTGGACAAGCTCAAACCGGAGAACGAAGACGAAGCGACCGGCATCAACATCGTGCGCAAAGCCATCTATTCCCCGCTCCGCATCATAGCTGAGAACGCCGGAATGGACGGCTCCATCGTGATCGAAAGGATCAAGAACTCTCCCGTCGAGATCGGCTTCGACGCAGACAAGCTGGAATATGTGGACATGATCAAGGCCGGTATCGTGGATCCCTGCAAAGTGACCCGCACCGCTCTTGAGAACGCGGCCTCCATAGCCAGCACGCTGCTGACCACGGAAGCGCTGGTCGCGGACCTGCCCGAGAGGAAGGAAAAGATGCCCGCGATGCCCGGCGGCATGGGCGGAATGGGCGGCGGCGGAGACATGTATTAAGTCAGCGCAACAGCGCGACAGCACGACAATAACGGCAAGCTGATCGCCAATAAAAACCCCCGGCCCCAAAGGCCGGGGGTTTTTATTTGGCGCGGGCCAAAAAAAAGATAATAGGTGGGTCCTTTGGCCCTTACTGTGCGACTAATTGCAGACTAAACTATATCCGCATGATTCACAAACCAAATCGAAGGAGACTTAGAAAATGAAAAGAGCAATAGCGATATTAATTCTTGTCGCGCAGAGCATGGGATCCGTCCACGCCGCGGAAAAAGCGCTGGACACACTCAAGCTGGAAACCACTCCTGTGGAAACTCTCAGCATACCGATACAGCAAGAAGCCGTGGCCGCGGAACTTATGAAATCACTCCAGGGCGCCACCGCGTACGACAAACTTGCGAACTTGTTCGCAAGCGGCCATCCGGCCACTGACACCGCGTTAACAGGCTGGTTCGTCGGGCGCTGTGTGGCGAGTACCGCCAAGAATACCTTCAGGGGGGCGCTTATGATGGGTCGGAAAGTCACCCTCAACGGAGGGCCCTTGTTCGATCCCGTACTATGGACCTATCTGACACGGTCCGCACAACCCAACTTCTTTGATAACATGACCGCCAAACTGATATCAGAGATCAAGAACAACCTGATGAACGGAGCCTATTCAGGCGGCAGATTTACCCTGGAATTCCCCGAAGCCACCACCACACAGAATAGGACTTCCAAAAAAATAATTCTGGAAGAACGAATCGCAAGAGGGTATATCGTAGAACACTACACCGACTACAATAATGAAGGCAAAATAACATGGGAAACTTATGGTTACTATTTTAAGGATGTAACCCCGAAATAAAAATTTTCAATCAAATTGCTTCCGGGGATTCCAATGGGGACGGGGCGGCTTCCGGGTCGCGCAATCCGTCCTGCTCCGGCGTCAGCCGCCTGCCCAGACTCGAAAACCCCAGCGACGCCGCTGCCGCCGCCGCGGCCACAATAAACCAAGGCCCCTGTTGAAAAAACGGGCTTATCGCGCCTATCGCGTTCGACCCGACCAGAATACCCAGCGAACTGCCCGCCTGCTGGAACAAACCCTGGACGCCCAGATACCGCCCCTTCTCGCCCCGGGGGGCCATATTGGCCCCCAGCGCCTGAAGACCCGGCGAAACGGCCAGTTCTCCCAGGGTCACCACCGCTATGGCCGCCGCGGCGGCGTAAAAAACAGTCGCGTAACCGAAGGCCAGGTAGCCC
Source organism: Elusimicrobiales bacterium (assembly GCA_041665305.1). Classification (GTDB taxonomy): domain Bacteria; phylum Elusimicrobiota; class Elusimicrobia; order Elusimicrobiales; family UBA9959; genus YA12-FULL-51-18. Next base: position 9,169 of record JBAYJD010000007.1, on the reverse strand, counting down.
GCGCCGTAGAATAGGGCTCCGACGGCCAGCCCGGCCGATATGCGGCGGCGCTCAAGCGTCCGCGTAACGAAATATTGGACAAGCACCACCATGATCCCGTTAACGGAAAAGAGCAGGCCTATCTGCGCTTCGGAAAAGCCCAGATAGGTCTTCGAGTAAAGGGAGCTGGAAACCACGAGCTGGCTCATTACGGCAGAGATTAGAAGCGAAAAAAAACAAAAGCGCAGAAAATCGCGGTTTTTTAAAGTAGCCAGCCCGGAACCGAGATCGGGCGCGGCGAATTTTCCGGCGGCCGCGCCGGGAACATCCTTGATGAAAACGGAGACCACTATCGCAAAGACGGCGTAGACGGCGGCCGACACAAAGAAGAGCGCGGCGTATGAACCTTCAGCCAGAAGCCCTCCCAGCGCGGGACCCAAAGCCCAGCCGGTGTTCGACCCCATGCGCAGGAACCCGTAGGCTTTCATCCTGCGGGACGGGCCGACAAAATCCGCCACCCAGGACCTGGCGGCGGGATGGTAAAAGGAGCCGATGAACATTCCCAGCGGGTGGAACACGAAAATGGCCCACAGGCCTGCTCCGGCGTAAACTATCCACGCTATCACCGCTATAAGGACCGCCCGCAGCGCCAGGGACGCCGCCATGACCTTGCGCCGGCCTACGGCGTCGGAGATCTCGCCGCCGATGAACTGCGCGAAGGAAGTTACCAAGATAGAACACGAAAGGAAGACGCCGACCCAGGCCATGGGAACTCCGCGCCTGGCGCTCAGGTAGACGGCCAAAAAAGGGAAGGACATCGCGTAGCCGGCGGTCATAAAACCTTCCGAAACGGCCAGCAGCCAAAAACCAGGCGGATATTTCATAATAGAAAATGATACAAATAAAATGTCGTAAAACGACATTTTATCCACGGCTGTCCCGCAAATCCATGGTATGGTAAAAATTTTTGCCGCAAAAATTTTCAGTAAAACGCCGCAATACTAATTTTACCGCTAGGTAAACAAGCTTTTTTTTGCTAAAATATAATCATCGAATGCTGGCACCGGGATCCGCGAGAAAAGAAAAACTTCTGGGAAATTTTCAATTAATAACTGAAAAGATCGCGGCCGCCTGCCTTAAGAGCGGCAGGAACCCTGCGGAAGTCGACCTGCTGGCAGTCACGAAATACGCGGACCCCGGCGAAGTCGAATATCTGGCGGAAGACGGCAGGATCCGGGACGCCGGCGAGAACAAGCTGCAGGACGCCGTAAAAAAATGGGGGCAAGGAGAACTCTCTGGCGCCAGGCAGCGGGTCAAATTACACTTTATAGGGCATCTCCAGACCAACAAAGCAGGCGGCGCCGTAGCCCTGTTCGACTGGATAGATTCGGTGGATAGTTTTAAACTTGCCGCCCAGATCGAGAAGCACGCGGCTTTGAAGGGCAAAAAAATGCCCATCCTTATCCAGTTAAAGCTCGCTGCCTCGGAAACACAGGGCGGCATAACTCCGGACGCGGCCCGCGGGCTACTGGATAAAATGAGGGAACTGCCCTATATCTGCCCCTCGGGCTACATGGCTATCGCGCCCGATGTCCCCGACCCGGAAACCTTAAGGCCGGTCTTCAGGGAGGCGAAGAGGCTTTTTGACAGGGATTTTCCGGGAGCGGTGAACGCTTACGGTTTTAAAAACTATCTTTCGCTCGGCATGAGCGGGGATTTTGAAACGGCGGTTCAGGAAGGAGCCAATCTGCCGAGAATAGGAGGACTGCTGTTCAGTTGATCCGAGAATAACATTTTTCGGATGAAGATCGTTCTTCAGTTTTCAGGCTAACCAGCACGGGAGGATCAATGATCGTTAAAGTCAGAGTGATACCTAACTGCGAAGACAACGAAGTGGTCTCCAGGATCGGCAGCGTTCTGCGCGTCAGGATCTGCGCCGCTTCGGCCGACCTCCAGATAAACAACATGCTCCGTGATTACCTGTCGGAATTCTTTGAAGTGCCGATAAAAATGGTCAACATAATAAGAGGCGCCAAAGGCAGGGAAAAGACAGTTGAGATAACCGGCAAGACCGAAGAGGAGCTCAAAAACCTCCTTGATTCCATTCCGTAACCGCGGCGTACGGGGATCAGGGTATGGGCGAGGGTTCCGAGTCGGGGAACTCCTTGCGCTAAAACCCTGATCCCGGCGGTTTCCACACTATTCATGATCCCCTCCCGCCTCATTTATAAGAAAGGCTGTTTGAAAGTCCTTGACCAGCGGCTCCTGCCGCACAAGACCTCCTATTTGACCGTACGCGACGCCTCCGGAACGGCTAAAGCCATAAAAGACATGGTTTTGCGCGGCGCTCCGCTGATCGGCTGCGCCGCGGCCTGGGGTTTCCCGCTGGAACTTAGGGCCCGCCGCCCCTGCTCCTGGAAAGAGACCGGACCCCTGCTGGCGAAAGCCGCGCGCGTAATAAAAGCCGCCAGGCCCACCGCGCTGGCGCTGTTCTACGCGGCGGACCGGATGACCGGGAAAGCCGCCGGTTTTATCGCGGCGCAAAAGGATTTTTCATCCGTAAAATACGCCGCGCTGATCCGAGCGCTGGAACGGGAGGCCTCGGAGATAACGCGGGAAGACAGGGCAGCCTGCGCCCGCATGGGCGCGCTGGGCGCCGGCCTGCTGAAGAAGAACTCAATAGTGCTTACGCACTGCAACGCGGGGGCCTTGGCCACCATGGGCATAGGCACGGCGGTGGGAGTAATAACTCAAGCCCACGCCCGCGGCAAAATAAAGCACGCCTACGCCTGCGAGACCCGGCCTTATCTGCAGGGCGCCAGGCTCACGATCTGGGAACTCCAGCAAAGCCGCGTACCGTCGGAACTTCTTACCGACAGCATGGCGGCCCATCTTATGAAAACGGCCGGGATCAACGCCGTGATCGTCGGCGCGGACAGGATAGCGGCCAACGGAGACACCGCCAACAAGATCGGCACTTACGCCCTTGCCGTGCTGGCGAAATATCACAAGATACCTTTTTATGTCATAGCCCCCTCTCCCACCATCGACACCGGGCTCAGAACAGGGGGGGAGATCCGGATAGAGGAACGGTCCTCCGAAGAAGTCACCTTTATCAACGGCCGCCTCGTGGCTCCGAAAGGGGTCAGGGCCCGGCATCCCGGTTTTGATGTCACGCCCGCCGGCCTGATAACGGCGCTGGTGACCGAAAGGGGCGTGATCTCCCCGGTCAACGCCGCGGCCGTCTTAAAAAATCTTAGACCCTCCCAAAAAATCAGGTAAAACTGATTTTTTGGGACCAGGTAAAATTTCGCGGCGAAATTTTACCCTGCAATCTCTTTGTAACACCATCCTGCTATCATCATTATATGACCGAACCGATTTTCCGATATTTCGCTTTTACCAAGAGGAGCATCAAAGGCCCTTTTTATCCCAAAGACCTCGCCCAACTGCCGGACTTCGGACGGAACACGCTCGTCTGCCCGGAAGCGGCGCTCGGCCAGTGGCGGGAAGCCTATCTGGAGAGCGCCTTCCGGCCCCTGCTGGAATACGCGGCCGCGCCCCCGGCCAGGCCCGGCCCCGCGTTGACGCCCATGGCGGCCGATGACAGGGCCGTCCGGGACCTGCTTGAAAAAGCCATCCTAAAAAACTCCCAGCTTGAAGCTGCCGTCAAAGAGATGAAACGGGAATACGCGCGCGAAAAAAAACAATTCGAAGAAACGCTTAAAAAAAAGGATACGGAAATAAAAACCCTGACGGAAGGCATGAAACGGGCTTCCGCGGCCCGGACGGCGCAGAAGGAACACCCTTCCTGGGAAACCCTCTACAAGGTGCTGAAAAAACGCGCGGACGAAAAATTCATCGAAGCCTCCCAGACCATCTCCGAAAAAAGCGAGGAGGTCCTGCGGCTGCGCGCCCAGATCCGGAATATGGCGGACGCCTACGAAGACTCGAAACGCGGCCTGCTGGAGAAAACCTCCGGAGAGCGCGACAAAAGCCGGGAGGAACTGAAAACCCTGACGTCCGAACTTGAGGAAAAAGAAATGGCCGTCAGGACCCTGACGGACAGCATGCGGTCGGTGCTCGGCAAGAACGAGGAATTCCAGCGTATAATGCTGGATGAAAGGCGCGACTACGAGGCCCAGAACACCCGCTTCTGCGAAGAGATAGGCAAGCTGAAAGGCGAATCCAAATGGAAGCAGCAGGAGATCGACCGGCTTAACTCCGAACTTTTCGAGGCCCAAAACAAAATAAAGGAATTTGAATCCGTGTCGGAAATTAAAAACCGCGAGCAGGAAGAAGTCTACGGCGTCATCCAGGCCAAGATCGGCCTCCTCTACGGCTATTTCGAGAACCTGGAATCGCGCCTCAAATACGCATTCAGAAAAAGCTGATAGCGGCCTGTGACAGCACGCCCCGGCACCCGGAAATTGCGTCCGCAATTCCCGGGTTTTTGTAAATTGCTATAATAGTGATATCGGCCTACAGCCTAAACGACCTGGACAGTCTTACGGAGAAAGACCATGAACATCACTTTCAAGCAGCTCATCGCCGCCGGCGGCCCCATTCTTTTCGTACTCGCCGCCCTGTCTATCTATTCTATCGCCCTTATCTGGGAGCGCTGGTCAACCTACAAAAAGACCTTCAGGGGAATGGACGAACTCCTGTACAAGGTGCGCCTTCTCATAAAGAACGGCGAAAACCGCCAGATAGCGGAACTTTGCGCCAAGATCAAAAGCCCCTCTTCGGATATTCTCCAGAAGGTGCTCTCCCATTACGGCAGCCAGCTTGAAAAACGGGAACTGGCGGAAAAAGCCATAGAATGGCACGGTTCCCATCTCAATAAAAGCCTGACCGCTATCGCCACCATAGGCAGCATCAGCCCCTTCATCGGGCTGTTCGGCACGGTGGTGGGCGTCATAAGAGCGTTCAGGGACCTTTCCATGTATGCCGGAGCCGGACCGTCCGTGGTGGCCATGGGGATAGCGGAAGCCCTGGTCAACACCGCCGCCGGGCTTTTCGTGGCCATCCCCGCCATCGTCGCCTATAATTATTTCGTCCATAAAGCCAACGACTTCTCCAGCGAGATGAACTGGATCACCGAACAGCTTATCGACAAGACTTCCGCCAGGGACTTTACCGGCGTCATTTAAGGCGAACCATTATGAGGATACATAATTTAAAAAGAGGCATCATAGCGGACATCAACATGATCCCGCTCATAGATGTGTCCCTGATCCTGCTGATAATTTTCATGGTGATAACGCCGTTCCTGGTCCAATCCCAGATCCAGGTCAATCTTCCCAAGGCCGCCGAAGCCGCCAAAGGGGGGAATGAAAACGTCATCACGATACAACTCGCCGCGGACGGGACCGTGACCGTGGAAGGCAAACCCGTAAGAACCGACCGGCTTGAGCGGGAACTGGCTTTAAGGCTTTCCAGATCCTACAAAAAAACCGTCCTAGTCCAGGCCGACAAGACCGTCAGCATAGACCGGGTGGTGACGGCTCTGGACGCGGCGAAGAAGCTGGGGGCCTCCAAGGTGGGCATCGGCGTTTCTCCCCTGGACAAATGAAATGTCGTAAAACGACATTTCATCGTACCGCAAGGCGCCCCCGCCCTAAAATAGGCGGGGCAAAAATTTTTAATGAATACTCATATGCGGCATTACCTCATTTATTCATCTTCCGCGCATATTCTCCTTCTGGCCGTTTTTTTTATTTTCGCGCGCAACTCCTTCACGGTGAAAAAGCAAAGTTCCTATACCATAGACTTCATAGGGCCGGGCCGCGTCGTGACGATGGAGAAAGCCGGCGCCTCGCCGGGGCCTGAGACGCCCGCGGCGGAGCCCCGGAAAGCGGCGAAGGCCCGGGCCGAGGAATCCGAAAGCGACGAGGCCCTTTTTTCAAAAGGCAAAGGCGAGTCCCTGCCGAAACCAAGCGTGCTGGGAGGAACGGCGAAACTTTTCGAGCCCCAGCCCGCCGACAAGGACGCGGGGGAGAACGGCTCGCCGGTGCTGGCCGACCTTTCCAATTTCCCGTATCCCTGGTATATCACACAGGTGCGAGAAGCGCTCTGGAACTCCTGGACTGAAAAGATGCCCTCCGGCGGACGGCTCAAATGCACGGTAAAGTTCGACATACGGCGCGGCGGCGCCGTGAAGGACATCAACATAGAGCGGTCCTCCGGCAACCGCCTGTTCGACTATGCCGCGGAGACTTCGGTCGAGAATGCGGGTCCCCTCCCGCCCCTGCCCGACGATTTTTACGAAGACACGCTGACGGTCCATGTGGAATTTAAAACTCAGCAGGATTGACCTGAAAATTTCAAATGAACGATCGCAAAAAAACGGTGGTAATAACGGGCGGCACGGGGTTTATCGGCGGCTCTCTGGCCCGGGCGCTGCTCGCCAAAAGCTATAACATACGCATCTTTACGCGCAAGCCGCCCCGAAAGCCGATAGAGAACGCGCAATACTCGGTCGTTTCTTTCGACGATAAAGAATCGCTGAGAAGCGCCGCCGAAGGCGCGGACTTCATCGTCCACCTGGCCGCCCTCCTGTTCTCAAGAACGCGCAAAGATTTTGAAAAAGTAAATATTACGGGCACCGCCAACCTGGTCAAAGCGGCCGGCAGCCTGTCCAAGCATCCGGTAAAATTCATTTATCTTTCCAGTCTGGCCGCCGGCGGCCCCTCGCCGTCGGCCTCAACGCCGAGGAACGAGGCCTTGGCGGACGCCCCGGTCTCCGGCTACGGGGCCACCAAACTGGGCGGGGAAAAAAAGATCAGGGAACTGCCGGCCACGATCCGCTACACCGTGCTGCGCCCGCCGATAGTTTACGGCAAGAACGACTCGGGCGTCTCGACGATCGCCGACTGGGTAAGAAAAGGTTTCATGGTGAACGCCGGCGCAAGCAATGGAGCCTTCAGTTTTATCCATATCGACGACCTTACGGCCGCCGTCATCACCGCCATGGAGGAGCCCGCCACGGACGGGCAAACCTATTATGTCTGCGAGAACAGGATCTATGCCTGGCGGGATTTTATCGGCCTGCTTGCGGGAGCCATGAAGGTAAAAATGCCGCACATGCTGGACCTGCCGAAAGGACTGCTGTACCTTCTCGGCTTCGCCTATGAGGCGGTTTCATGGCTGGGCGGCGCCCAGCCGGTCTTTAACCGCGATAAAGCGCTTGAAGGGGCGGCGGCAAACTGGACAGCCTCCTCCGCCAAATGGGAGCGCGACACCGGCTGGAAACGCTGGACAAGCCTTGAAGAAGGCATAAAAAAAACCTTCTCCTGATCTTTTCTTTAGGTTTAATAATCAGTTGAATTTTTATATACTATCGTAAACGGATTTGATGTACCATGGAGAGGTGGCCGAGCGGTTGAAGGCACCGGTTTGCTAAACCGGCATACAGGGTAAACCTGTATCAAGGGTTCGAATCCCTTCCTCTCCGGACTCTTTTGCTTTTTAAAAAAGCAAAAGAGTCCGGAATCCCGGAGCAAAAGTTCCAAACTTCTTCCCGCAACACCCCGAAGAAACAACCAGGCCCTTTCCATTTCACGCTCGTGCATTTTAGAATCCGTTGCAAGGAAATTATAAATGTTTTATGTACCAGTCCCGCTCTGACGGGGATTTTACTTTTTGAAGTATGCGGATAATGTGGCCCCATGGCAATTGTGGAACAAGCTGTTTCACAATTACGCCGGAAGTGAAAGCCTCTTAACGACACCACGCTGTCGCTGCGGCCCTGTACAATATATCACCGGGAAAATATTCTGGAGGATATATGGCGATTATAGCGATATTCATTTTAATTGGGCTGGCCTACGATTCTTTTGCCGAGCGCACCAGGGCTGATGTAGTACGAATTGTGACCGAAGACCGCATTGCCACTATTTTAAAGGTTATCGAGTATCTTGAAAGCCATGAAAAACCTGCTACGCTGGCGGTTTTGCCGGAATATCTTGCAATGAAGAAAGTTATTGCTGAAGCCGAGAAAAATGCCGGGAAACGACACGCTAAGGATTAAACTGATATGGAATTCACAATGTACAGAGGCAGCAAGCAGGTGGGCGGCACTTGCATAGAAATCAAATCAGGCAACTCAAGGATACTTTTAGACCTCGGGATGCCGCTTAACGACAAAGACGGCAAGGATTTTCTTATTGATCCGCTGAAAGGCAAGAGCGTGTGGGATAATAAAGATATTTCAGACCTTAAGCAAAGCGGCATTTTACCGGACATTAAAGGTCTTTATCAGGACGATAAAAAAAATTTTGACACCATCCTGGTCAGTCATTCCCATGGCGATCATTACGGACTGCTGCATTTTGCCAACCCGGAAATCCCTGTGGTTATGAGCCCCGGGGCCATGAAGATGATAGAAACGCTTAACGCATTCGTCCCAAGGAAGGTGCCCCTTTCTAACATCATCCCGGCAAAGCATAATGAGGATATTCCGGTAGGCGGGTTTATTGTGAAGCCGTATCTGATGGACCACTCAGCTTTTGACGCCCGCGGATTTTTTATTACGGAAATGAGCACGGGACAGAAACTATTTTATTCCGGCGATTTCAGGGCAAGCGGACATAAGAAAAACGCTTTTGAGATGCTTGTTAACCGCCCACCAATGAAACCGGACTATCTTGTTCTGGAAGGGACTTCAATCAACAGAGGTGGGGCCGAGTATAAAACAGAAAAAGACGCCCAGCGCGGCATCCGGGAAGTGCTTGAACATGGGCACCACCTAGTGCTGGTCGCCTGCTCCGGACAGAATATAGACAGAATCTGTTCTATGTACGCCGAAGCGCAGCGAGCCGGCTATGAGTTTGTAATAGACCCCTATGTGGCCTGTGTACTTGAAAATCTGAAGGATCTGCCGTATGCAGCCAAGGTCCCATCCCTGGCATCACCGGGTGTTAGGACATTAATTCACAACCTACTGTCACGGCGATAAGTATGTGGGCCTGGCGGTTAGGGAAGGGAGCAAGTTCGCAGGTCTTAAAATACTGCTTGGGATGCGTAAGTTAAAGCCTGAGCGAATGGGAGACGGCAAGTATATTGTTTGAGGGGAGCGCCGGTAAGTTCCCCAGATCTCTGCGGTTAAAGAATCCCCACATCAGCGGCGGCGTAAAACTCCCCACCCCCGGTTGCGGCGCGTAATTCATACATCCCGCTCATTTTCGCT